>DATJCX010000017.1:0-85525 GCA_035497735.1 Brumimicrobium sp.
TAAGTAAATTCCACTTGCTAGTTCTGAAATAGATATTTCTCCCTGCTGATTTACATCAAATGTCTTCAGTACTTTTCCTGTTAAATCTAATAAGGTAAAGCTTGTGTTCTTTTCTGTTGTAATCGTTACTTTGTCATAAGAAGGATTCGGAAATATATCAAACTTAACTAAGTTTGCTTGCTCGATAATAGATACAGATGCGTCTTTTAACACGTATAGTTCTTGTCCAACTCCTGTGTAGTTTGCACCGAAATATAAAGCATCGTTAAACACTAAGAACCGTGAAAACTCACCTAATGGATCACTGTTTGGGGCAATATCTGGCATTCTTTTGTGAGTTCCTGCTGCTGTTCCGTTTGTTGACCAAAGTTCAAAACCGTTAGTATTATCCTCGGCTATAAAGTAAATCTCTCCATTATATAAAGTAGGGTATATAATTCCCTGACCATTAGTTCCTGGGTTTAAATCTATTACTATTTTTGTACCTTCACTTGTTCCATCAGTCTCCCAAAGCTCCCAACCATAATCATCATGGAAAGCTTCAAAATATAATTTTCCATTTAAAGAAACAAATCCAGAATAGGATCCTGCATCGCTATCACTAGCTCCTGGATTGATATCTTTAACTAAATGAGTACCAGCTGTTGTTCCATTTGTCACCCAAAGTTCGTTGCCATCTGTTCCGTTATTAGCACTAAAGTATAGTTTCCCATCGTATTCTGTGAATTGTGACGGGTAACTGTTTCCTGTTACATTAATATCTTTGATCATTTGTGTACCTTCTGGAGTACCATTACTTACCCAAAGTTCAGCACCATTTGTTCCGTCATCAGCCCTAAAGTAGAGCTTTCCATTGTATTCTGTTAAATACTCTGGACTGCTGCTTCCTGTTATATTAATATCTTTGACCATATTCGTTCCTCCGGTTGTCCCATTTGTTACCCAAAGTTCATAACCATTTGTTCCATCAGTAGCAATAAAGTAAAGTTTTCCGTCGTATTCTGTAAAGTTTCTTGGAAAACTACTACCTGCTGTATTAATATCTTTGATCATTTGTGTACCTTCTGGAGTACCATTACTTACCCAAACTTCAGTACCATTTGTTCCGTCATTAGCCCTAAAGTAGAGCTTTCCATTGTATTCCGTTAAATTGTTCGGAATACTGCTCCCTGTTGAGTTAATGTCTTTAATCATCTGTGTACCTTCAGCTGTACCGTTTGTTACCCAAAGTTCATAACCATTTGTTCCATCAGTAGCGCTAAAGAAGAGTTTTCCATTACACACCGTGAAATCTTGAGGACTGCTATTGCCTGTTGTGTGAATATCTTTTAGCATTTGTGTTCCTGCTTCTGTTCCGTCTGAGACCCAAAGTTCATAGCCATTTGTTCCATCGCTCGCTGTAAAGTAGAATTTCCCGTTGTATTCTGTAAAACTTTCAGGATAACTACTTGCTGTTGGATTAATGTCTTTTACCAAATCAATTGTGATTTGTGCACTGGAGTTAATCGCAAAAAGGCTGATTGCTCCAAGTAATAATAGATTTTTTTTCATAATTTTATTTTTGTTATTAAATAAGACCATATAGATTATGGTCTTCGATTTTAGGTTCTATTGTTTAATAATTTTTGTTTGTGAACCTGTCGAATTTTCTTTTAATATGTATATTCCACTTGATAAACCAAGCGTAGATATCGTAGCTTGTTGGTTTACTTCGAATGATTGAATCACCTTACCTGTTAAGTCTAGAAGTGTAAACGAATTGCTTCCATTTGTTGTGACTGTTAGAAGATCGACAGTTGGATTCGGATATACTTTGAAGTTAGCCTGTTTGGTATGCTCTTTTACTGAACTAATATCAGGTGTTGAGAGTTTGTAAAGCTCATAACCTATATTTGTGAAATTAGCCATAAAGTAAAGTTCGTTGTTATAAATATAAAACTCTTCATGATCGTAAAGTGGACAACAACCAGTTGCAAAACTAGGCGTTATTTTTTGCTTCCCAGCTTCTGTTCCGTCTGACACCCAAAGTTCATCTCCATCAACACCGTTGGTAGCACTAAAATAAAGAAGCCCATTATATTCTATAAAGTTCTCGGGTGAACCATAACCGGTTGGATTGATATCTTTTACCAATTCCACAGTTGCTTGTCCGATTGAATTAAATGTAAAAAAAACAATTGTTGCAATTAAGAATAAACTAGATTTCATATTTTATTTTTTGAGTAAAATCATTTGAACTGCAAATTTATAATATTTTCTTATGGTAAACATCAGGGTTTATCCTAGTAGTTTCTGTTTTAATCTATAAAAACCAATAATTTATCGATAAAATTCGTTTTTATCTATTGGGAGAAATCTTAAAGTATGTTTGTCATTCCAGGTGGAAATTTTAATTTCCTCCTAGGCCGTTCAACAATTACTGCTTTATATGATAATAGATTCGTTCGGTTCTTCATCTCATTGAATCGTATTCTGTTTTTTGGTTTTAAAATCAACGTTTTATAGAATAATATGACATTTGTAAGCAATCAAAAACAAATTAGACTGTTTAGTCCGAATTAAAAAACTTTGTTATATATTTGCCTGTAATCGGAGAGATTGACCAATATTAATAGATTAAATTCTTTGAAAATGACGAGAGAAGAGCTTAAACGTGAAGTAATACGTTTAAAGAAAGAAAAAAATGTTTTGTTACTTGCCCATTATTATCAAGAAGATGATATTCAGGATGTAGCAGACTTTGTAGGAGATAGTTATGGCTTGTCCATGGAGGCAGCAAAAACAGATAAAGACACCATCTTGTTTTGTGGTGTACACTTTATGGCGGAAACGGCAAAGATTCTGAACCCGACAAAAAAGGTGTTATTGCCCGACTTAGAAGCTGGATGTTCGCTTTCGGATAACTGTACTTATGATGACTTTAAAGCCTTTAAGGAACGTTATCCCGATCATGTTGTTGTGATGTACATCAACTGTTCGGCAGCGGTGAAAACGATTAGCGACTATATTGTTACTTCCTCCAACGCTGAGAAAATTGTAAACAGTATTCCAAAAGACAAAAAAATCATCTTCGCACCGGATAGAAATCTTGGGCGATGGGTTCAAAAGGTGACAGGTAGAGAAATGGTAATGTGGGATGGTTCATGCGTTGTTCATGAAGCTTTCGCAATGGAGAAAATGATGAAATTAATGAATCAGTATCCAGAAGCGGAACTAATTGCGCATCCTGAATCGACGGAAGATGTACTAAAGCTAGCGGATTTCGTAGGTTCAACCGCGAAAATGCTGAATTATGTGAAATCTTCTCCTAAAAACACTTTTATCATCGCAACAGAAGCGGGGATTCTATATAAAATGAAAGAAAGTTCCCCCGAAAAGATACTTATTCCTGCACCGGTTGAAGAAGAAAATACTTGTGCATGTAGTTTATGTGCCTACCAAAGAGTGAATACCTTGCAAAAGGTGTACGATACCTTGGTGAATGAAACACCTGAAATTTTCCTAGAAGAAGAGGTGATGGACAAAGCAAGAGTAGCGATTGAAAGAATGATTGAAATTACAGAAAGTGTAAATGTATAAACAAGATGTCATAGTTATAGGCGCTGGCGTTGCGGGTTTATCTTTTGCTATTCAACTAGCGAAGATAAGACCGGAATGTAGTATTGCTGTTTTGGCTAAGGCACAACTTGATTTTTCAAATACTTACTTTGCACAAGGTGGTATTGCGACTGTTACGAATTTAAAAACGGATTCTTTTGAGGATCATATTGCTGATACACTAAAGAGTGGAGCTGGTTTATCTTCTCCTGCAATTGTAGAAACGGTGGTAAAGTCTGGACCACAACGTATTCATGATTTAGTGGAATATGGTGTGGAGTTTAACTACCAGGAAAACGGTGATTTTGACCTCGCGTTAGAAGGCGGACATTCAAAGCCACGTGTAGTACATTCCTTCGACCATACAGGAGCCAATGTTCAAAAGGCATTATTGGAAACAGCGAAAAGTTTACCCAATATTTCTTTTTATGAATTCCGTTTTTCTATCGAATTATTACAAACGGAAGCTAATGAAGTTAAGGGTGTAACAGTGCTCAACTTACAAACCAATGAAATTGAAATTTTTGAAAGTAAACTACTCGTTTTAGCAACGGGTGGTTCCGGACAAATTTATAAAAACACAACGAATCCTTCTGTGGCAACAGGTGATGGAATTGCCATGGGAATTAAGGTTGGCGCTATGACCTCTCACTTGAATTTTGTTCAATTTCACCCAACTGCCTTGTACCAGAAGAACACTTCTAGATTGGATTTACTCACCGAAGCCATTCGTGGTTTTGGCGCTTATGTTGTCAATCATTTGGGTAAACGTTTCTTGTTAGAAACAGAAACAAGAGGTGAATTGGCAACAAGAGACATTGTTTCTTCAGCTATTTTTAAGGAACTAGAAAAAAGCGGTCGTAAATGTGTGTATTTGGATTGTCGTCACTTGGATAAAGATGAGTTCAAGAAGACCTTCCCACAAATAACAGCCAATTTAATAAGTAAAAACCTGAATTTTGAAACGGACTTAATCCCTATCGTTCCTGCAGCACATTATCAATGTGGTGGATTGACGGTAAATGAGAAAAGTCAGACAAATATTAAGTGTTTATACGCCATCGGCGAGGTCGCTAATACAGGTTTACACGGCGAAAATAGACTGGCTTCAAATTCTCTCTTGGAAGGATTGGTTTTTGGTCATGATACTGCCGAATGGATTGCAGGGATTATTGATGAAATCAACCCTGTTTCTGTTAAAAACGAAGGAAATCTGCGTTTTTCGACTGAAAATGATGCTATTTTTCAAAAAACCATACTAGAAATAAAAACTATAATGTCGAGCAATGCCACGATTGCAGCTACAGCAGCTACTCTTGAAATGGCAGCAGTTCAATTGGCAGTTATCAGTAACTATCTAGCGACCTTACAAGCTGATAATGTCGTTTCAGAAATGAGTTTAATAGTTACGAATCTACTCTTGAATGCACAGGCTATTGTCAACGAAAAACTGTTACATATAAATAAGAATTCAGCAACCAAAGTGGTTGAAAATGAATCGTTTTCAACTTTGGTTCTAAAATAAATGATTTAAAAAATGATTATTCCACAATTGATAACTCCCAAAAGCATTGCTGTCGTCGGTGCATCCGAAAACACAACCAAGCCAGGGGGGAAAGTAGTAGAGAATTTACTGGAAGGAAAATTTGACGGTGTCATCTATGCGGTGAATAAAAAACCGATGAATGTAGAAGGAACAATTCACGTGACCTCCGTAGATGAAATCGATGTTGTGGATCTTGTTATCATTGCTGTTCCGGCACAGTTTTGTGTGGAAATCGTTCGCAAACTTATCGCAAAGGGAACACGTGCTTTTATTATTTATTCTGCAGGATTTTCCGAAGCAGGAGAAGAAGGAATCGCTATCGAAAAGGAGTTGATAACAATGATAGATAATGCCAATGGTGTTTTGATTGGACCTAATTGTGTGGGAATTATCAATGAAACTTACAAAGGAGTTTTTACAACACCTGTTCCTAAATATGACCCAAAGGGTTGTGAATTAATTTCTAGTTCGGGTGCAACAGCAGTTTTCTTTATGGAAGCAGCTATGCTTACGGGCTTGCGATTTTCTAATATTTATTCCATTGGAAATGCTTCGCAAACGGGAGCAGAAGAAATTTTGGAATACATGGATCAAACCTTTGACCCAAAGACAAGTCCAAGAGTGAAACTATTGTATTTAGAACACATTAAAAACCCTTTTAAATTTATCAAACACGCAACATCTTTGCGTCAAAAAGGCTGTAAAATTGCTGCGATTAAATCGGGTTATTCCGAGGCAGGCGGACGTGCAGCAGCTTCGCATACGGGTGCCTTGGCAACAACAGATACTGTTATTCGCGCCTTGTTCAAAAAATGTGGAATTGTTTACTGTAGCAGTAGAGATGAATTAATCGCTGTAGCAAGCGTTTTCCAAAGTAAGGAACTAGAAGGACAAAATATTGCCATTATCACCCATGCTGGAGGTTCAGCGGTAATGTTGACGGACGCTTTGGCAACAAGTGGAATGGAAGTGCCTTCTTTTGATGAAAACGACACCAAAGACTTATTGACAAAACTGCATCCAGGTTCATCTGTTAGCAATCCCATCGACTTTTTAGCCACGGGAACAGCAAAACAGTTAGGCGAAATCATCGACTTCTGCGAAGATTATGATAGCGTTGATGGAATGGTAGTCGTTTTTGGAAGTCCAGGACTTTTCAACGTAAAAGACGTGTATGAAGTACTCGACCAAAAGATGAGTTCTTGTAAAAAACCCATTTTCCCAGTACTTCCTTCATTGATTAACGCCGCAAATGAAATCAATCAATTTTTAGCGAAAGGTTGGGTGAATTTCCCAGATGAGGTAACACTTGGAAATGCTTTGGGACAAGTTTATAAAGCAAAACAAAAGAGTTTTGAGAAAGCTGTACTGCCTGAAATGGACATTGTAGCGATTCGTTCGATTGTGAATGCTTCTCCGAATGGATTTTTAAAACAAAAGGCAACTTTAGAGTTACTCGAAGCAGCCGGAATTGACGTTGTTAAACAACTCGAAATTTCTCAAGCGACGCAGATTGCAACTTTAACGGATACGTTGCAATTTCCCATTGTGATGAAAGTGGTAGGGCCGCTTCATAAAACGGAAGTTGGTGGAGTGATACTCAATATTGCCAACGAAAAACAAGCCCTAAAAGCCTTTGAGCAATTGATGAAGATTCCGGAAGCAAATGGTGTATTGATTCAAGAAATGATGCGAGGAGAGGAACTGTATGTTGGCGCAATAAAACAAGGAGATTTCGGACACGTAGTGCTTTGTGGTATTGGTGGAATTTTTCTTGAATTATTGAATGATACTTCTTCAGCTTTGGCACCGATGTCACGCCAAGAAGTTGTCAATATGATAGAATCTCTAAAAGGTTATCCATTGATTGAAGGGTATAGAAATAGAAAAGGAGTGGACAAGGAAAAGTACATCGATTTGGTGATGAGAATAGGTGCATTGGTTCACATTGCTCCAGAAATCATGGAACTAGATTTAAACCCTATCATGGCGAATGAAGTCAAGATGGAAGTGGTCGATGTGCGAATAAGAATTGAAAAATAAAGAAAGATGAAGTTTAAACCTATTTATGTGTTTTTAACACTTGTCGTTTTATTTATATCGTATTCATTTACGATTTATTTAAGACCTATTAGCGTAAAATATGAGGATGGTATTGACTTAAAGAAAGCAGCGCATGGTCGCTTGGTTTTTCAAAAATACAATTGTCAAAGTTGCCATCAACTCTACGGTTTAGGCGGACATTTAGGTCCCGACTTAACCAATGAGTATTCTCGTTTGGACGGAAACGAAGCAGCGATGCGTATTTATTTTAAAGGAGGAATGAAGCAAATGCCCAAGTTTGAACTATCCACCGAAGAAGAGGATTTGTTAATTGAGTTTTTGAAATCCACGGATGCTAGCGGTAGTGCGGATCCGAGAACATTCAAAAAATTGTCTAACGGAATGACTGAGCAAAATGACAGATAATACTTTACAAGGAAAGCGATTTTTTAAAATTGCTTTGATTTCAATGTTGGTAGGTTTACTAGGCGGATTTCTTGCTTCATTAACCTACATTTTTCCAGATTTCTTAAAAGAGTACCAAGGTTTATCTCGCTTGCGTCCCATTCACGTTTCTTATGTGATGTTTTGGATTATCATAGGTGCGGTTGGTGGAATTTACTACGGAGTGGCGAAGCTTTCAGGAAAACCACCACAGAAAAATATAGCGAAAGTTCAAATGGGACTCGTTATTTTGGCCTTGGTTGGAATCTTTTATTCCTACTTAGCAGGTGATTTTGGTGGAAGAGAATATTGGGAGTTTAATCCAATTTGGGCCTTGCCTATTGCGTTGGCTTGGCTCTTGTTTTTAGTCAACTTTGTAAATATGGCTAGAACGATTAAGAAATGGCCTGTTTATGTATGGATGTGGATGACAGGTATCGTGTTTTTTTTCTTGATTTTCATGGAAAATTACCTTTGGATATTTCCTTATTTCAGAGAGAATTTTGTGACCGATATGACCATACAATGGAAAGTTGCTGGTTCCATCGTCGGTGCAATTAACCAAATGACCTACGGAGTAGCTTTCTTTCTTATGGATAGAATAACCGGAAATGACAGCACAAAAGTAGGAAGTAGTAAACTGGCTTTTGCCGTGTATTTCCTAGGTTTATTCAATTTAATGTTCAACTGGGGACATCATGTTTATCCATTACCAACTGAAAGTTACGTTCGCGTTATAGGTTATGCGGTTAGTATGACAGAGTGGATATTGCTTATTCGTATCTTCTACAACTGGAAAAAAGACATCAAGGAAGTTCAAGCCTATAAACACTTCTTCCCGTATCGATTTATAGCAGCATCCAACTTTTGGGTTTTGATAAACTTAACCATTGCTTGCTTTATGTCCATTCCTGTATTAAATATATATGTACACGGAACGCACTTTATTGTTGCACATTCTATGGGAACGACCATTGGGATTAACACGATGATTTTATTAGCCGCTGCCTTTATGATTTTTATGCCTAAAGTTGACGGAGATCATCTACCACCAAATCGAAATCTACGCATCTCGTTCTGGTTGGTTCAAATTTCACTAATGGTTTTATTTATGGCCTTAAACATTGCGGGACTCATCAAAGGATTTTGGTTAAATAGTGAGCATCAAGAGCCTTTTTCCCTTATGATGAGCAATCTACACGGCTATTTTGTCACTTTTGTTATAGCTGGTACGTTTTTATTGATTGGACTTTACTATATTGTCGCTACTTTGTTTAAATACTCACTAAAAAAAGAAAGTTGATGTTTTCAAAAGCATGTGAATACGGGATTAGAGCTGTTGTTATTGTGGCACAGCATTCCATGGAAAAGAATAGAATAAGCTTAAAAGAAATTGCTGCTGCGATCAATTCTCCTGAGGCATTTACATCGAAAATTTTGCAAAAATTAGTGAAAAACGGGTATGTAACTTCCATTCAAGGAGCGTATGGCGGCTTTGAAATCAAAGAGGAGGTATTAGAAAAATTAAGTTTGCAAGATATAGTTGATTCTATCGATGGTGACGAAGCTTACATGTCTTGTGTACTTGGATTAAAGGAGTGTTCAGATGTAAATCCTTGTCCTGCCCACAAAAAGTATAAGTACATTAAAAATGACTTGGTGGAAATGTTGAAGACAACATCCGTTAAAGACATGGTTAACGATACGCAAAAAGGGTTGGCTTTCCTTAAAATAACAAAACCAAGAGACTAACAATTTATCAGACTTCACCGAATAAAACTCTTTGATATTAGTGTTTAACTGTCATATAGTTTTCTTTTAGTTTAATAAATGCTATTCAAACAACTTGTTTGTCGATTAATTTCACTATTTTTGATGGTTTGAATAAATTCAAAATTATGTCAAAATTTACTTTAATATTAGAAGACGATTACAATTTTGACTTATTAGGACTTTGTAGTCATCAAAGAGATTATCGAGTTTGTTGGGCTGTGAATAAACAGTTGGGATTGAATTTGGAGAAATCCGATGAGCCTTTTATGGTTTCTAACAAGAAGGGGGAAATATTAAGTACTCACTCGCTCTACGTTTATCACGATGAAGAGCTCAGCTATTATTTTATTCAAAACAAAGGTGAAAGAGGATATTTAGTTCCTGAAAGAGCACAAATCGACTATTTTCTTGTTATGAGAGAGTCTGGTATAATGGATTTACAAACCTTAGTGCAAGAGTTAAAAGAAATTTCAGAAATACAAGCGGCTTATATTATTGAAATTAAAGAACTAAAATCAGTAAATAGATTTATTTTTTAAAAACATTAGGTTAAATATATATGGAAATGAAAAGAACAAAAATAGTTGCAACCATCGGACCAGCTTCTGCTTCAAAGGAAGTGTTGAGAGAAATGATGATAGAGGGAATGAACGTTGCGAGAATTAATTTTTCACACGGTTCTTACGAGAATCACGTGGAAGTGGTTAAGAATATTAGAGAATTAAATGAAGAAACTGGACTAAATGTAGCGATTTTAGCGGACTTACAAGGACCTAAAATTAGAACTTTAGACATGGAAAACAACGGTGTTGAGTTGATTCCTGGTAGTACAGTAGAAATTATTACAGAAGATGGATTTGTTGGTACAAATAAGCGTTTTGCTATCAACTACAAACAATTACCGCAAGACGTTAAAGCGGGTGAGCATATTTTGTTAGACGACGGAAAGTTACAATTAAAAGTAATTTCTACCGACGGTTCAACAATTAAAGCAACGGTGGTACACGGTGGAATTTTATCTTCTCATAAAGGAGTGAATTTACCAAATACGAAAATTTCCTTGCCTTCAATTACGGAGAAAGATGCCGAAGATTTACAGTTTGCAATTACGCAAAACGTAGACTGGGTTGGACTTTCTTTTGTAAGAAACGCCAGAGATATTATCGAATTGAAACATGTTATCAGCATGGCACAATGTAAAGCAAAAATTATTGCTAAAATTGAAAAGCCAGAAGCTTTACAAGATATCGACGGAATCATTCAACACGCGGATGCTATCATGGTAGCGAGAGGGGATTTAGGAGTGGAAATTCCTATGGAAGAAGTGCCAATGGTACAGAAAATGTTGATTAAGAAATGTTACACCATGGCAAAGCCTGTGATTGTAGCAACGCAAATGATGGAGAGCATGATTACGGATTTCTCACCTACGCGTGCAGAAGTAAACGATGTTGCGAATGCTGTGCTTGATGGTGCTGATGCGGTAATGCTTTCTGGAGAAACTTCAGTTGGTAAACACCCAGTAGAAGTGATTAAAGCAATGTGTAAAATCGTTTCTAAAGTGGAAGAGTCAGGCGATATCTACTACAAAGAAGAAACGCCTACCACGAATAACGCTCGTTTTATTTCCGACTCTATTTGCTTTAATGCGAATAGTTTAGCAAATAAAGTGAATGCAAAAGCAATTGCTACCATGTCTTTTTCTGGTTACACGGCCTATAAGACAGCTTCACAAAGACCGAAGTCACAGATATTTGTTTTTACTAGTAACAGAGAGATTTTAACACAGTTGAATTTAGTGTGGGGTGTACGTGCATTTTTCTATGATAAAATGGTAAGTACGGACCATACAGTGGCTGACATTAAATACATTCTTAAGGAAAAAGGATTTATCTCTGAAGGAGATTTGATTATCAATATCGCTTCTATGCCGATAGAATCGAAAGGGAAATCAAATATGATTAGATTGAGTTACGTAGAATAATCTACGTATAACAAGGCTAATGATAGAAGCATGAATGGAGTTTTAATTATTGACGACGAAGAAGGCATCCGTGATTTATTGGAGTACAACTTAAATAAACACGGGTTTTCTGTCTTTACAGCTGAAAATGGTATGCAAGGCTTGGAAGTTTTGGAACAAAATAGTCAGGAAATCAACTTGATCCTTTTGGATATGATGATGCCTATTATGGATGGTTTTGAAATGTGTAAGGCTGTTCGAGCAGAAGAGAAGTATGATGAACTTATCATTTGCTTTTTGACGGCTAGAAATGAGGACTATAATCAAGTTGCCGCTTTTG
Source organism: Brumimicrobium sp. (assembly GCA_035497735.1). Classification (GTDB taxonomy): domain Bacteria; phylum Bacteroidota; class Bacteroidia; order Flavobacteriales_D; family Crocinitomicaceae; genus Brumimicrobium. The sequence continues at coordinate 11,707 of DATJCX010000017.1, forward strand.
AAGCTGGTGCAGATGATTATATCGCAAAGCCTATCAAACCAGGATTACTAATCAGCAAAGTGAAAGCACTTTTAAGAAGGAATATTGTAAAACAAACTATCGAACTAAATCGCGGCCTTGTTGTTGATAAAGATAAACACTTGGTTGTTGTTGATGGAACTGAAATTCAGTTGCCTAAAAAGGAGTTTATCTTATTATCGCTCTTACATTCAAAACCTGGCATTGTGTTTGAAAGAAGTCAGATTCTTTCTGCAGTTTGGGGAGATGAAATAATCGTTGGTGACAGAACCATAGATGTTCATATTCGTAAGCTACGCGAAAAAATAGGTGCCGAATTTATACAAACGATTAAAGGTGTGGGGTATAAGTTTGTTGAGTAAAGGCTTTGTTAAGCTACTTTCATCTAAAGTTAAGTGATGTTTAACGAAAGAAAAATTTAAATCATGAAATTAAGGTGTGAAATTGCAAAGAAGTCACTATTTTTGCACCCGATTTTAAAATTAAAATCATAATTGTTTTTGAAATGGAATTAAAAACCATCTACCTGGTTGAAAATACGAAATTTGGAAAGACTATTTCTGAATGGGCCGAAAATAAAGGCTTTGAAATAAAGTTTGCTGCTCAGAAGAACAGTGACCTTTATGATGTTCTTGATGGTGTAGTACTATTTCATGAGAACCATAACTTCTTAAAGGAAGACATAGAAACGCTTGACTCCTTAACAAAAGGGAATAGATTGGCACATAAAGTTGACCTAAACGGGACGATTTCTGCTACGCTATCTAATTTCAACATGTGGCTTTCTTTGAATAAACCAAAGAACTTGATGTTTATTGGAGCAGAAGACATGATTAAAAATGCTAATCTTTCACTATTCTTAGATCGTATAGAAGCTTAATTACATTCGTCAGTTCTTTCCAAGACTTTCAATAATTTTTGCGGTTTCTTTTGATATTTGAGTTTGATGGCATCCATCTTTTCAATGCATTCTCCTATCTTTTCCTCATCATTACGTGATTCTGAAATACACGCGCAATAATCGTCCATCAAAGCAGTTAATTCTGCATCCTGACAACCAACAAATAAACTCATTGGAAGAAGCGCAAGTAAAAACAAGCGTTGTGCTCTTTTTTTCATTAAATTCGAGAGTTTTTAAGTGCTGCCAACTTCATGTCTTTAATCATGCTTATAAGGCCGTTCGAACGGGTTGGTGATAAATGCTCCTGTAAACCAATTTCCTTGATGAAATCGAAGTTACAAGTCGCTACAGCAGCAGGTGACTCGTCATTCACTACGCGAATTAACAGAGCGATAACTCCTTTTGTGATAATAGCATCAGAATCCGCTGTGTAAGACATTTTACCATTTTTGCTTTCTGCATGTAACCAAACCTGTGACTGACATCCTTTGATAAGGTTTTCCTCTACTTTATGCTCTTCAGCAATAATTGGTAAATCTTTTCCTAATTCAATGATGTAGGCATATTTGTCCATCCAATCGTCGTAAATAGCAAATTCATCAATGATGTCTTGTTCTTTTTCTTGTATTGTCATCTCTTATTTTTGATTTTGAGAAAGGGAAATTTCAGCTTCCCTTCCTAAGTTTTTAATTGTCGTTTATTTCAACATTGGAACTATTTTCTCTAGCGCCGCTACAAATGTGTCAATCTCTTCCTTTGTGTTATATAATGCGAAAGAAGCTCTGATCGTTCCTGGAATTTTAAACTTATCCATGATAGGCTGCGCACAGTGGTGACCCGTTCGCACAGCAATCCCCATTTTATCTAGTAAAACCCCAACGTCATACGGATGCGTTCCGTCGATTAAGAAAGAAATCACACTTGTCTTATGTGCTGCTTCTCCGTATATTTTTAATCCTTCAATCTTCTGCAGTTTCTCAGTAGCGTAAGTCAGCAATTCATGCTCATACTTTTCTACTTCATCCATGTCTAGCGAATTTAAGAATTCAAAAGCAGTTCCTAAAGCAATTCCACCAGATATATTTGGCGTACCTGCTTCAAATTTATGTGGCAATTCGTTGTAAGTCGTTTTCTCTAGCGTCACTTCCTTAATCATATCTCCTCCTCCTTGGTAGGGTGGCATTTGATTTAAAACATCTTCCTTTCCATATAAAACACCAACTCCGGTTGGACCGAAAAGTTTGTGTCCTGAAAGCGTATAGAAGTCACAGTTTAATTCCTGTACATTGACTTGCATGTGTTGAATACTTTGTGCACCATCAATTAATACTTTCGCACCAACCGCATGTGCCTTGTCGATGATTGTTTTCACATCATTCACAGTTCCCAAAGCATTTGAAACGTGCGTAACCGCAACTATCTTTGTTTTATCAGAAAGCAAACTTTCGTAAACGTCCATTTTTAGTTCTCCCTTTTCATTGATAGGGATAAACTTTAGTTTACATGACTTTCGTTCACATAGCATTTGCCAAGGGACGATGTTGGAATGGTGCTCCATTTCTGAAATGATAACTTCATCTCCTGCTTGTAACAATTCCCCAAAAGAGTAGGCTACTAGATTGATTGCATCTGTTGTACCTTTTGTGAAAATAATCTCGTGTAAGTGCTTTGCTCCCATTCTTTTTTGAATGATTTCTCTAGCATTCTCGTAGTCTGAAGTTGCTTCTTGACTCAAAGTATGTACACCTCGGTGAATATTTGCGTTTTCGTTGGTGTAAAAATCACTGATTCGCTGAATAACGGATAAAGGTTTTTGCGACGATGCGCCGTTATCGAAGTAAATAAGTGGTTTTTTGTTAATTTCTCGCTTAAGAATTGGAAATTGTGAGCGTATATATTGAATATCCATGATCTATGACTGTTTATACAAAGATACAAGCAAAACGACGAAATGTTCGATTTTGAAGTTTTTTAATTTTTAAAACACAGAAAATTACCACCTTAACAATTCTGAAATAATTGATAAATGGTTATAAAAGCGTGGTTTCAGTATAGATACGTCGGATTTTTGAAAAAAAATAGTCGTTTTAACGCGTGCTATACTTAAATTATTATATATTTGCTCCTTATTAATTATTGTTAACTAAAAATTATAAGTTTTATGAAAAAAGTATTTATGTTCGCTACTGCTTTCGCATTAACTTTTGGATTTGTTGCTTGTGACCAAGCTGCTGACGCTGCTGAAGAGGTTCAAGAAACTACAGAAGAAGTAATGGAGGATGCTGAAGAAATGATGGATGATGCTCAAGAATCAGCTGAAGAGATGGTTGACGAAGCAGAAGGTATGATGGATGAAGCTGAAGAAGCAATGGAAGAAGCTGCTGAATAAGCTGCCAAAAAATTGTTATTTAGAACATTCTAAATTGACGGAGAGCTTGTATTACAAGCTCTTTTTTTATGTCTAAATATTGGCTTGGTGAATTTGCTACTGTCAATTATTACTCTTAACCTTTCCCTGAATCTCTTACTGATTATTCTCTACCACACGAATACTTCTCTCTATTTTCAAAAAATACCCAAGAAATTGTTTTCTTTGTAGTAAAATAAAGGTTCATGGGAGAAAATAGAAATCTTACATTAGAAGAAAAGACGCTGAAAATTAATCTTCAGTCGGATGTATACGGTTCATTTTCCGAGATTGGAGCAGGACAGGAAGTGGTAGCTAATTTCTTTAGAGCGGGAGGAAGCTCCGGCACCATCGCTTTTTCACGTAGTGCTTACGATATGAAGGTATCGGACAGTATTTATGGAAAGGCAGCTCGTTATGTGAGCGAAGAGCGTTTGAGAACAATGCTTAACCATGAATTTGATGAAGTCACAAAAAGTTTAGATTACAGAAAAGAATACACCCGATTTTTCGCATTCTGTAATACTGTTGAATCCCTGAATTACCATAAAACAAATCAAGGACATGGTTGGATAGGAATTAGATTTCAGTCAAAACCGAATACCCGACCTAACAACATTATTCTACACGTAAAAATGCACGACCAAAGCAATACTGCACAGCAAGAAGCTTTGGGTATTTTAGGTGTAAATTTAATCTATGCCACTTACTTTAATATAGAAGATAATTTAGATAAATTTGTTGATAGTCTGGTACATACGCTTCCAAAAGATAGGATAGAAATTGACATGCTAAATGTTGAAGGACCAGATTTCGAACATTTTGATAATAGAATGGTGGCCCTTACTTTGGTTAAAAAGGGAATTACAGAAGCGACAATGTTTGACCAAACAGGACGTGTTCTGCAACCTGCTGATGAACTCTATAAGAAGAGTATTATCTTAATTCGTGGGCGATTTAGACCGGTAACAAAGGTGAATATCGACATGCTCGAAAGAACCAGAGAATGTTTCTACAAAGAGGAAGGTGTTGAAAAGAAAAATGTTAGAGAAATTTTTGAACTTACCTTGAGGGACTTAACCTCCGACGGAAAAATTGCAGAAAAAGACTTTATTGATCGAACAGAGTTACTAGGTGCACTCGGTTATACGGTTATGATTTCAAACTACTTGAAATATTACGAAGTAGTCGATTACCTGAGTGAGGTGTCGAGAAATTACAAAATCGGTGTTCTGCTAGGAATTTACAATCTCAACAATATCTTTAACGAGGAATTTTATAGCGAATTAAATGGCGGAATTTTAGAAGCATTTGGAAAAGGCTTTGGAAGAAATTCAAAACTCTATATTTATCCAGCGATAAATTATAAAACAGGTGAACTATTCGAATTCAAAGACTATAAAGTTCCAGAAAATTTGGAGGGTTTACTCAAGTTTATGATCGACAATGATAAAATTGAAGGTCTAACCAAGTTTGAGTATGAACTTCTGAAGATTAACGCAGATGAGGTTCTTGAAAAAATTCAAACACATCAAGATGACGATACCTGGGATAGTGATGTGCCAGATAGAGTAGCAAAAGCGATTAAATTCATGCGTCTTTTTGGTTATCAGCCAAAAGTAGAACCTGAGCCTTTAAAGTTTTCTAACGAAAAATAGCTAGCTAAGATCTATGATTGTCAGCCTTCGATACATTCTTATATTTTCTATCGAAAATCTAAAAACACTCGGTCTGACAAAGTAAATATTAGTATTTCGACAAATTCTATTGTCATGCTGAGTGATTTCAAGAGGAACGAGTGAAATCGTATCGAAGTGTGACAATGAAACGAATACCGCCAATTGTAATTTTCATGAACTTCAAAGCCGCTAGGCAAGTTAACCGCCAGATCGGAGGACGCGCCTAGGAAACATCGTCGGGCACCTACAGCTTGAAACATCCGTAAAAATTAAAAGTGTTTGACGACGCAGGAGGAGTTTTTTAATTTTCGGTTGTAAGAGCTAGTAGGTCGATGATTTCTCCAAGCGCTAGACCTTTTTACTCATTTCTGTCTGTTTTTATTTGTATTCGTGAGCTCCCTACGGTCGGTTGCGAACTTTTTGGGGCAACTTAGCGAAGCGATCTCACTGACCACCGGAAAGTAATCCAAAAAGTGGAAACAACTTAGCATAGCTATCTCATTACCCACCGGGAAGTTATCCTAAAAATGTATCAATAAAAATATTTAAACTGGACTATTCCTCTCTATTTTTTAATCTTTCTATCTTCTCTTTTAGTGATTCTGTTACTGGCGCATCTGTTGAAGGTTTTCCCTCCTTTGGTGTCTCTGATGACGGTGCGTCTGAGCTTGAACCAGTCGATTTATCTTCACTTGGTTTAGCCGTTTTTTTTGGTGTTTCTCCTTGTACAGCTTGCACATATTTAGATGCAGCTGAACCATATTTGGATGCTCCACCATACTTTGAATGTGTTGGTTTTTCTTCCGAATCTCTCTCTGTTCTTTCTGGACGGTCGTAAGAAGGTTTATCCGATCTACTTGGTCTTTCTGTTCTATCTGACCTATCTGGACGATCACCTGATGGTCTATTGTACCTGCCTCCTCTGTCACCTCTATCTGTTCTATCTGGACGGTCACCTGAAGGTTTATCATATCTACTTCCTCTGTCACCTCTATCTGACCTTTCTCCACTATCTCTTCTTCTAGGTGCTCTTTCAGTTCTTTCAGCTCTTGCTGGTCTTTCAATTCTTACTTCTTTCCCTTCAGAACCTTCAGTTTTTTCTGAATTATCGTCAGAATCATCTGAGTCTTGGTATTGTTCTCTTTTGGTTCCTTCAAAAATTTGAAATTGTCTAAAACTACATTCTAAATTTCCGTTGAATACCTTAATTCTCTTATCCGGTCTTAAACCTATGTGTTTGAATGCATCCATATTAGATGAAATAACCCAACAGTTAAAACCTGTGAATTGATGTTTGAATGTGTTTCCTAAACCTTCGTAAAGTTCTTCTACATTCTCACCCATTCTTTCCTCATAAGGTGGGTTACATATCAATGTTCCACTCGTTGTCGGTGCTTCAAGTGTTAACGCATCTTGGCGTTCAAACTTGATCATGTTTCCGATAGGAGCGACCTTACTATTTCTTTTTGCTTTTTGAATCATTTCTCCATCGATATCATAAGCTAAAATTTCAAAGCCTAAATCGATTGGTTTTTGATTCCCTTCTTTTCTAACGCGTTCCCAAGCTTCTTCATCATATGACTTAAAGTTCTTGAAAGCGTAATGTGTACGTTCAATCATCGACGGAATATCTGCAGCCAATAAAGCCGCTTCAATAGCAATCGTTCCAGCACCACACATCGGGTCAATTAAAGTTGACTTTCTGTCCCAACCCGATAAACGCAACAGTCCTGCTGCTAGCACTTCGTTGATTGGTGCATCTCCAACTTCCTGACGGTATCCTCTTTGGAATAATGGTAATCCACTTGTATTTAGTGAAACAGTAACCGTTTTGTCGTTGATGTAAACATCAAACATTACTTGCGGTGATTTCACGTTAACATCTGGACGTTCTCCAAATTTATCTCTAAATGTATCAGCAATGGCGTCTTTTACAACAAGCATTGGATACTGTGAATGACTAAATAAACTTGAAAAAACAGCTCCTTTTACGGCAAAAGTCTTGTTTTTGTCGAAATAAGAGGTCCAATCTATCTTTTTTGCTGCATCGTATAAATCATCTTCCCTGTTGATCCTGAAAGTACCTACTTCTACTAAAACAGAAATAGCTACTCTTAAACGAAAGTTTAAACGATAAACATCTTCCCAAGAGCCTTTCAGTTGAACCGCCCTGTTCAATATTTCACTTTCTTTGTATCCTAATTCTTGTAACTCTTCTTGAAGGACTTTTTCCAATCCAAAGAGTGTTTTAATGGTGATGACTAAATTGTTCATTTTCTATAAATTTTTTATAATGGGAGATCTCCAAGAAAAATTAATGGCTAAAATTCTAAAGGCAATGATAAAAAGAACACTACCCCAAATTAACCAACTTGTATTTCCAAACCCGAAATAATCTCCTAATAAATATAATGCGCCCCCAGCTAAGCAAGGTATGGCATACATTTCCTGTTGAAATATGATAGGTATATCATTACAAAGAACGTCTCTAAGTAAGCCTCCGAAAGTCGCTGTAATCATTCCCAAAGAAACGGCAATGACATACATTTGTTCGTGAGCTATTCCCTTTTGAACTCCAATAATGGTAAAAACCGATATCCCTACGGCGTCAAAGATAAGTAAAGTTCGCTTCCATTTCATTAAAATTTTATGAAAGATGATACCTAATGTTGCAGCTACGATAACTACGGTGACTTGTGAGAAAGATGTCGTCCAAGCAACTTCCTCATATAGCAAGAGATCGCGAATCGTTCCGCCACCTAATGCAGTGATAAATGCAATGACATAGCCTCCTACAATATCAATTTTTCTCTTTGCCGCTGTTAGTATTCCACTGACTGCAAATGCAATTAACCCAATATGGTCTAAAACTTCAAACACTTAAATATTTATTTTTCTTTAATTTCTCTTACATTTGTACAAATTAACTCATTTATAGACAGCTTGAAACAAAAGTTCGTACTTTTTTTAATTGCTTTTACCTATTTGTTCGCTCAAAATAGCTACGGTCAGCGCGTTGGACTAGTTCTTAGCGGTGGCGGTGCAACTGGTTTGGCGCATATTGGAGTATTGAAAGCTTTGGAAGAAGCAGAAATTCCTATCGACTATATAACGGGTTCAAGTATTGGAGCATTGATTGGTGCAATGTACTCTGTTGGTTATTCCCCAGATGAAATTAAAGACTTTATTATTTCTAATAATTTCGATAAGATGAACTCTAGTGAAATGACCAAAAAAGAAAGATTTTTCCTGAGAGAAAAAGACAACGACGCTTCCATTATTAATTTTAAACTGGCAAAGGATAGTGTGTTTAAAAAATCATTGCCAACCAATTTTGTAACGCCTTCAATTTTAGATTACCAAATATTAAAATACATTGGTCTGCCAAACGCTTCCTATGGAAAAGATTTTGACTCTCTATTTGTTCCCTTTCGTTGTGTAGCAACTGATGTTTATAAGAAAGAATCAATTATTTTTAAAGATGGTGACCTAAATGCAGCTGTTAGGGCTTCCATGACTTATCCTTTTTATCTAAACCCTATTCGTATCAACGGAGCATTGCTTTTTGATGGTGGTTTATACAACAACTTCCCGGCGGATGTGATGTACCAAGATTTTGATGTGGATTATATCATTGGTAGTAATGTCTCTTCTAACGATGGGCCACCAAAAGAAGATGATTTATTTAGTCAGTTATCTACTATGTTTATTTCGAAAACAAACTATTCTCTTCCTTGTGAAAATGGTATTATTATCGAACCGAATAGTGATGTTGGAACATTTGATTTTAGCAAAGCTGATCGTGCTATAAGAAGAGGTTATCAAATTGGACTTCAGCACATCGATAGTATAAAAGAACATGTAAAAAGAAGGGTTACGGTAGAAGAATTAGAAGTAAAAAGACAAATGTTTCGTAAAAACATTCAGTCTGTAGTTGTAAATGAACTGACGGTTAATTCTTATACCAATGAAAATGTTTCTTTCGTTAAAACTGACTTTATGAAAGATTCTCTTGGTAAGCCATTGAGCGAAAGGCGCTTGAGTAGAGCTTACTTTAGGGCGTATGCAACACCACAGGTACGTTATCTTTACCCAACCTTAACGAGAAATTCTGACACGACCTATCGCTTGGGCTTAGATGTAGGAAAGCAAAGACCGATTGCTTTGGCATTGGGTGGACATTTTTCTACTAGGTCAGTCAGTACGGCATATATTGGCGTTTCATACTACGATATGGGAGTTGGTGCTGCAGGTATTCATGCGGAATCTTACTTTGGTAAGTTTTACACTTCCGTAAAGACCAAGATCGACTATGATTTACCTACGCTTTTCCCGATGCGAATGAGTCCTTATTTTGTTCTAAATCGCTGGGATTTTTTTAAGAGTAATTCCACATTTTTTCAAGACGTAGAGCCTTCTTTCCTTTTACAAAACGAATTGTATTACGGGATGAGTTTTGCCATTCCTTCTTCCAACAATGGAAAAGTAGCTTTTGATTTAAGAAAATTCCAAAATAAAGACAGATATTATCAAACCTTGAATTATTCTGAAGCTGATACGGCCGATGTGACCAGTTTTAATGGTGAATCTTTCAGCTTGTCTTTTTTTCATAATACTTTAAATAGAAAACAGTGGGCTTCGGAAGGAGCCAAGGTAGAAGCCAAGGTACGTTATGTGCAAGGAAAGGAAATCAGTATTTCTGGGAATACACCGACCACGGATTATGACTTGAGAAGATATCACCGATGGATTAGTGTTTCACTAGAAGGTCAGCAGTATTTCAAGATGAATTCTTTCTTTAAGTTAGGACTTTACGGAAAGGCAGTTATTAATTCTCAGTCACTTTTTGCAAATTATACCGCTAGTATGCTGGCAATGTCTGAGTTTTCGCCACTTCCTGATAGTAGAACTGTTTTTATGGAAGAGTACAGAGCTTCGCAGTATATAGGTGCAGGAATAAACTTCATTTTCAACTACAAAAACTTCTTAGAATTCCGCATAGACCCTTACTTTTTTCAACCATTGCGAAAGCTGAATCGTCATGAAGATGACAGTTTTGGCTATTCAGAGTTGTTTGATGGAGGCTTGCCAATGGCAGGTGCTTCCGTTATTTTTCATTCACCACTCGGACCATTGAGATTCACTACCAACTGGTTTCCAAAACAAGCACAACCATTTATGGTGCAGTTGAGTTTTGGATATGTAATTTTTAACGAGAGGTCAGTTAGGTAAGTGTGAAACCTTAAAGGTGAATTATTCCTTAGCAAAATGAAAATTGACCTGAATAATGAGTAAGTAAAAAATAGATTCAGTAACTTTGTAGAAAATTTAAAAGAATGATATTACCAATTCTAGCATACGGAGATCCAATTCTAAAAAAAGAATGTGAAGAGATAGATAAAGATTATCCTGGCTTAAAAGAGTTAATCGACAATATGTGGGAAACAATGTATAGTTCTCACGGTGTTGGATTGGCAGCGCCTCAAATAGGAAAAACAATACGTTTATTTATCGTTGACGCGGCACCATTTGCTGATGATGAAGAAAGTGATGAAGAGCCAGATCCAAAAGCAGTTGGCTGTAAAGACTTTAAAAAAGTATTTATTAATCCGATAATCGAAGAAGAATCGGGTGAAGAGTGGGCGTTTGAAGAAGGTTGTCTTTCAATTCCTACGATTAGAGAGGATGTCTACCGTAAAGAGAAGATTCTAGTTACTTATTACGATGAGAATTTTGAGTTTCACGAAGAAACATTTGAAGGTTACCCAGCACGTATTATTCAGCACGAATATGACCACGTTGAAGGAGTACTTTTCACAGATTTGATTTCTCCTTTAAAGAAAAAGTTACTTTTTAAGAAGCTTTCTAATATTTCAAAAGGATTGGTGAATGTGAATTATAGAATGAAATTTCCAGCAGCTAAAAAAGGTAGATAATGAAGAAAGTTTTGGTTTTTATTGTCTTGGCTTTTGGTGTGATGAGTTGTTCTGATCGTCAAACAAACAAAGAGCTTACTGTAGAAGGTCTAAAAACCGATATCCAGCAAATAGATGATTCTTTAAAAATGCTTTATGATAAAGCGAGAGAAACGGAAAACTTTAACATTGCTCACGAAGTTTACTTTGAGGCTATCGCTAGAAATAAGTCTTTTTACGAGCATTTCCCGAATGATGAATTTGCAGAAACGGCATTGAATAAAATTGCCGCAATGTATTTTCAGCTAAACATGGAAGGAGAAGCATCCAAATGGAGAGATACTCTTCTTAATAAGTTTCCAACTACAAAAAACAAGGCCACTTTAATGGAATTGCAGATGAGTTATTATGGGAATGACGAAAGCTTTAGTCAGGAAATGATTGAGTACTACGGAAATGAACTATTAAAAATAGACGGACTTTCGGAAGAAAAAAAGGAGGAAATCAAGTTTCGTATTGCGCATAGTGACAAAACATTTATGCAATTGATTGAATACCAAATCATGAATGAAGAAGGAGGAATGGATGAAAATTCTGCTGATTTTTCATTATAAATTGTGTTAACGCTTTGTTAAAAACTTGGAGAACAGAATTTATGGTACTATATTTGAATCAAACAAGTTAAATAAAAATTTAAAAGTTATGAAAAAAATACTATTTACTTTAAGCTTAGTTTTTGTAGCATTCTACGGAATGTCACAAGCAGTTGTTTCTGGAGCAGAAATAAAATTCGAAAAAGAAACAATTGACTATGGAACAATTGATCAGTATGCTGATGGACACCGTGAATTCGTTTTCACAAATACAGGTACTGAACCGTTAGTAATTTCAAATGCTAAAGGATCATGTGGTTGTACTGTTCCAACATGGCCAAAAGAACCAATTGCACCAGGGCAAAAAGCAACAATTAAAGTTAAGTACGCAACTGACCGTGTAGGTAAATTCACAAAGAGCATTACGATTCAATCAAATGCTGTTTCTGAGCCAACGAAAGTTTTACGTATTAAAGGAGATGTTTTAGCTAAGCCAACAGGTGCAGCACCAGTTAATACTTCAGGTGCTCCTGCAAACTAGTTAACAATATGAAGCACATTTTTGTACTTCTTATAATGATATTAAATTCCGCAATTGGTTTTGGCCAATCTGCGGAATTTTCTTTTTTGGGATCAGCCACCCACCAATTTGGAAAAGTTAATGAAGGTGTTTCACTGAAACATTACTATGTCTTTGTTAACAGCGGAGATACGCCGTTAATTATTGATGAAGCAAAGGTTACCTGTAGCTGCACAAAAGTTGAATTTCCTCGCTATCCTATTTTGCCACAGCAGAAGGACTCTATTTTGGTCACTTTCGACACCAAACAAAAGTACTATCAGCAAGATAGAATCATTAAGTTGAAATCAAACACTAAGAAACAAGAAAAACTACGATTTAAAGTTTATGTAGTACCAAAAGAAGATTAAAAAGTAATATTCTACACTACTGTCTGATAAAAGTTTTTTAAAAGCAGGATTTCCTTGATAGATTTCCCGCTTTATTGTAATTTAGTTTTGCACAACATTAATTACATGAATAAAAGTACTCTCTTTTTTGGACAATCGGTTTTCGGACAGCTGATTTCTTTGATTAAATCGGATTTAGTTAAATCCGCAGTTAAAATGGAGTATCTATATTTGTTGGGTTTGCAATCCATTCGTTTTTAAAAGAAAAATAGATTATTCCCGAGAAGAATATAGCACAAACCACCCAAACACTTGTCCAAATAGCAGCTTCTTTGGTTTTTATTTTCGTGGGGCTCTCGATTGAATACGCCCAAGTCTAAAATTAAAGCAAATGTTACCGCTGTTATAAATACTATCCAAACTATCATAAGGTTCTTTATGAAAGTGTGTTTAAAGTTGAATGATTTTTAACAGGTATTTGTTCCGAAACAAATACCTGTTTGTATAAATTCATTTGAGGAGTAGGCGACTATCTTGCAGCTTTTATCATCTAAGAAAGAGCCGCAATACAATTGTCATTCCTTTAAGACTATGTTATGATTTTCGAAGGTTTAATTTAATCATCTATCTTTTTAAAGTCTCCATCCAATGTAAATACTAAATCTAAATCATTATCTAAACTAATTTGTTGCTCCTTTTTCTCTAGTTGCCACTCTATTATGAAGTTGTCCTGATAGTTTGAATTAACATATTGGTTAATTTTCGGTGGAATTACACTTTCAGGAAGCTCAGTTTTCGCTTCAATACCAATGATTTCCTTCTTACGATTGAATTCTAGAGAAATATTTCCTGCCAATACCACATCATAGGTCTTAGTTGTTCCATCAATATCTTCAACTACTTGTAGTATTTCATTATTTGGGAAATGAGTTGAAACATATTCAGAAATTTCTGCAGGAGTTTGCGCTAAATCTAATATAGTTTCTTTATCACAACTTAAAAGTGAAAAGAGCACAAGGCTAAGCGCTGTTTTTGAAATTATTTTAATTGCTTTCATTTTAATTGCTTTCATTTTAATTGCTTTCATTTTATTTAATTTTTAGTTATCAATTCTTAAGAAGTCTCCTTTTCGTGAAAACTCAAGTTCAATTTTATTGTCCAGATCGACAGATTGATTCGTTTTATCTAATTCCCATTCAATTATATAGTTTTTAGGATAATTAGCCTTCACATACTCTCTGATTTTCGTTGGAATTGTACTATCCGGAAGTTTAGAGTTAGCTTTGATGCTTACGATATTGTTTTTATAATCGAATTCTAATTTAGTACTATCGTTCAGAATAATTTCATATTCTTTCGTTAATCCTTCATAATCAACTTCTGCATGCAGCACTTGAGTATTGGGAAAATGTTTTGCTATATATGTTTGTATTTGAGCAGGAACTTCAGAGTAGGGTATTATTTTATCTTGTCCAAACACTGAAACAGATGTTGTTAATATTATTGCAATTAACAGATTTTTAAACAGATTATACTTTTTCATAATATTATATTTAATTATTGTTTTTATAAGGGTTTTAGATTACTTTATTTAATATTAAAACGTGTTAAAAAGTCTAGTTATGGTATTTCATTTGTTTTCTTCTTAATGAATAGCTTAATAATTACTGGGGTGGTTACGATTAGCACCAAGCCTATAAGTATATACTCTAAATTACTTTTTACCCAAGAATTTTCTCCTAGGATATAACCCAAGGAGGTTATACTACCAACCCAGACAATTGCTCCGATAATATTGTAAAATGTAAATTTTTTTAAATTCATTTCTACTGTTCCTGCAATAATTGGAGCGAAAGTTCTTACTATAGGCAAAAAACGAGCAATAGCTATAGCAAATCCCCCTCTTTTTTCATAAAAATCACGGGCTGTTTGAAGATGTTTTCGTTTTAAAAACCAGCTATCTTCTTTTCTATTTATAATGTGTTTAAATCTATATCCGAACCAATATCCGAAGAAGTTACCTAAAATTGTTGAGACTGTAAATAATACTATCCAAAATATTAAATTAAATATCGAACTGTCAAAAGGGTATGATACTTCTCCCGTGCTTGCGATTATCACTCCCGAAATAAATAGAAGAGGATCTCCAGGTAGAAAAAATCCAATTATTATTCCTGTTTCAATAAATAAAATTAATAAGACTAAATATAATCCTCCATTCTTCATTATCCAGTTTGGGTCTAACAAGTATTGGAAAGATTCTATAAGAGCATCCATTATATTTAGCTTTAGTTTACATACATGCAAATATGATGAATATCTTAATTAATTAAGAATGATGTTATCACAAAAATATATAATTTTTACTTTAGGTGAGAAATGAACAAGAAAGATGGTCTTTGTTGAAATCTATTTTTTTAAAGGTGAAGAATTCTGCTTTTAATTTCTTCTTCAGAAGCTGCTATCGTTAGGAGGGTAGATATTCTAAAATATCTTGTTCTATAGGAATAACCATCAACTATTTCTCTAGAAATTTTCCAACACAAATAGGAAGAACCTTTTGAGGTACTTCCTGTTTACATTGTTTTTATAAAGTTGAAGAATATATACTATTCTTCTCCGTCTTCTTCAAACACTTTTTTAGGGCGTAATGTTTCCATTACTCCTAATGTAATCCAATAAGGTAAGATGAATCCCATAAGGAATAATAAACACCAAAATGCCATTCCAGCAATTAAAATGAACATCACAATACCGAATATACTCATGATAAATTGTTATTTTTGTAATCTAATATGTGGTAAAAGTAAATAAAATAATTTAATAATATGGAATATAGAATAGAAAAAGATACTATCGGAGAGGTGAAGGTACCAGCTGACAAGTATTGGGGCGCTCAAACTGAGCGTTCTAGGAACAATTTTAAAATTGGACAAAGTTCTTCAATGCCTAAAGAAATCATTCATGGTTTCGCTTATTTAAAGAAAGCAGCTGCTTATGCAAACTGTGAATTAGGTGTTTTAGATGCTTCAAAAAGAGATTTAATCGCACAGGTCTGTGATGAAATTTTGGCCAACAAATTAGACGATCAATTTCCACTTGTAATCTGGCAAACAGGCTCTGGAACGCAGTCGAATATGAACGTAAACGAAGTGATTGCAAATAGAGCACACGTTATCGCTGGAAATAAATTAGGAGATGGTGGAACTACATTGGGTGCAAACGATGATGTAAACAAGTCACAATCTTCAAACGATACTTTCCCAACTGGAATGCACATCGCTATTTATAAGAAGGTGGTTGAAACAACTATTCCAGGTGTTCAGTACATGCGTGATGAGTTGGATAAGAAAGCTAAAGAATTTATGAACGTTGTTAAAATTGGGCGTACGCACTTAATGGATGCTACACCTTTAACATTGGGTCAAGAGTTTTCTGGTTATGTAGCTCAGTTAGACTACGGCTTAAAAGCATTAAAAAACACGTTGGCGCATTTGTCGGAATTAGCTTTAGGTGGAACAGCAGTTGGAACTGGATTGAATACACCAAAAGGATATGATGTTTTAGTAGCGGAAAAAATCGCTGAATTTACAGGGTTGCCATTTAAAACTGCTCCAAATAAATTCGAAGCACTTGCAGCACATGATGCAGTTGTTGAAACGCATGGCGCATTAAAACAATTGGCGGTTTCTTTAAATAAGATTGGGAATGACATTAGAATGTTGGCTTCAGGTCCTCGTTCAGGTATTGGTGAAATTACGATTCCTACAAACGAACCTGGTTCTTCAATCATGCCTGGAAAAGTAAACCCGACACAGTCAGAAGCACTAACGATGGTTGCCGCACAAGTTATAGGGAATGATG
This sequence comes from Brumimicrobium sp., assembly GCA_035497735.1. Classification (GTDB taxonomy): domain Bacteria; phylum Bacteroidota; class Bacteroidia; order Flavobacteriales_D; family Crocinitomicaceae; genus Brumimicrobium. The sequence goes on from DATJCX010000017.1 coordinate 27,993, forward strand.
TAGCAATTACTTTCGGTGGGGCTCAAGGGCACTATGAATTAAACGTTTTCAAACCCGTTATGGCCGCAAACGCTATTGAGTCTGCTCGTTTAATCGGAGATGCTTGTGTTTCATTTACTGACAACTGTGTAGTTGGAATTGAACCAAATCACAAAAGAATAAAGGAGTTATTAGACAATTCTTTAATGTTGGTGACAGCTTTAAATACGAAAATTGGTTACTATAAAGCTGCGGAGATTGCAAATACAGCACACCAAAACGGAACAACGCTACGAGAAGAGGCGGTTCGTTTAGGGTATGTTACTGCGGATGAGTTTGAGGAGTGGGTAAGACCAGAGGATATGGTTGGCTCGTTGAAGTAACATATAGATGTTTCAAAATTGGCGAACTGCGTCGTTATTGAAAATTTAAGCTTAATCACATACTAAAGTATGCTCATTTCACTTTAAATTTTCAATGCCTAGCATTTCATCCAATTTTGAAACATCTATTTTTTTTCAGGTTGGCTTTACCTTTTCGACTTGGAAGGTTATGACCTCTCGGAGGTTGTTGATTGTTGCAGGAGGGTGAGTTGGTTGATGTTTTACTTCTTCGAGGTCTTAGTCGCAATACTTTTTAGGCTTGAAAATGTCTTTACAATGTCAATAGGTACTTTTTAAAGTTTTTCTTGTAATAGTAATCCCAGAGGGATTATATGTTTACTAGAAAATCGTATTGTATTGGAGCCACGACCCCAGCGGGGTCGCACATTCCGTTTCTTTTGTTTGTGACTTGAATATGTCCATTCTTCTAGCTCCTTTAGTAAGTCGCTAAACTCTCTATATTTTCACAAATTCCCTCTATTTTCTTTTTTCCTTCTAGGAAAGCAAGTTCCACCAAAAAGTTAAAACCAACTACTTTTCCGCCTACTTTTTCAATCAGTCGTGCTGCTGCTGCTGCCGAACCGCCCGTAGCCAATAAGTCGTCATGAATCAAGACACGATGTCCTTTTTGAATAGCATCCACATGCATTTCTACAGTGGAAGTTCCGTACTCCAAATCATAGTCGTAAGAAATGATCTCATAAGGCAATTTCCCTTTCTTTCGAATCAATACAAAAGGAAGGTTTAAGCGCGTTGCGAGTGCAAAACCAAATAGAAAACCACGACTTTCTATTCCTGTTATAACATCAATTTCTTGGTCTTTGTATAATTCCACAAGGTAATCTAAGACTTGGTTGGTGACTTTTGGGTCAGTTAAAACTGTTGTGATGTCTTTAAAAATAATGCCTGGTTTTGGAAAGTCAGGAATATCTCGAATGGCTGATTTTAAAATATCTTCTATCATGTTTTGCTTGTTAATTGAAAACACAAGTTTAAAAATTCACAGGGAATAAACGAGATAAAAACGCTAATTTCTTTTATTGTAATACCCTTTAATCAATTGTTTACACCCTTTAAACAAAATTGTGAAAAGTTTGGAAGAAATGTTGTAAATTGCACATCGTTAAAACACAAAGAATCATGAAGAAAATTTTATTGACTTGCGCGCTTGCCTTTGCGACTGTCTTTACTTCGTTTTCACAAGAAGTATATCCATGTCATACAGATGAAAAACGCCAAGAGTTATTACAATCATTAAGCCCTAATGAAAGAGCACAGTTTCTAACAGATGCTGAGAACTATGAACAACAAATTTTGAGCTACATTGAAGCTCATAAAGATGATGTTCAATTAAAAAACGGAAGTATTTTATATACGATACCAGTAGTTTTCCACATAATTCACGAAGGTGGACCAGAAAATATTTCTGTAGAACAAGTTGAGAATGCAGTAATGCACATGAACTTAGACTATCAGAAATTAACTGCTAACTGGAATCAAGTACAACCTGAATTTTTAGACTTAGTTGCTGACATTCAAGTTGAATTCAAATTAGCGAAATTAGATCCAAATGGTAACTGTACAAACGGAATTACGAGAACTTTTAATCCAGCAGCAACAAATGGTGGTAACGGGACGCAACAAGTAAACGCTGTTAAAGCGGTACATGGAAACTGGCCAGGAGATAAATATATCAACATTTTTGTTGCTAAGTATATAGGTGGAGCAGCAGGGTATACAATGTATCCAAGTACGTGGATGGGAAATGCCATGAACAATGGGATTTGGGTGCTAGACAATTACTGTGGAGGTATTGGAACTGCTTCAAGCAACGCAATACATACACTTTCTCACGAAGTTGGACACTGGTTAAACTTACCTCACTTATGGGGTGACTCTAACGAGCCTGGTGTTGAATCAAATTGTAATATAGATGACGGAGTTGCTGATACACCGCTTACAAAAGGGTGGACTAGTTGTAACTTAAGAGGTGTTTCATGTGATGGAACATTAGACAACGTAGAAAATTTTATGGAGTATTCTTACTGTTCAAAAATGTTTACAGAAGGACAAAAAGCTCGAATGCATGCAGCTCTAAATAGTAGCGTAGGTGGAAGAAATAAAATTTGGAAAGCTAGTAACCTGACTGCAACTGGTGTGAATTTACCAGATGTGCTTTGTGCTGCAGACTTCTCGGCTCAATACAGAGAAATATGTGTTGGAGAAACGGTTGACTTTGAAGATTTATCTTACAGTGTTGTAAATGGATGGTCGTGGGAGTTTGAAGGTGGTTCACCTGCAGTTTCAACTGACGCTAGTCCTGCAATTACTTATAATACTCCAGGTGTTTATAAAGTAAAGTTAACTGTAACCGATGGTTCAAGTTCAAAATCAGAAGTTAAAAACGCTTATATTAGAGTCCTAGACAACCCAATGGAATTGCCTTTGATAGAAGGTTTTGAGGATTACCCAAGTGCAGGTGCTCAAGACTTTTGGTTAATCGAGAACCCTGGTAATAACGCAAAATGGGAAGTTGTAGAAGGTGTTGGATACACAGGAAATAAAGCATTTAAATTAGCCAACTTTGGTCAGCCTAAAGGTGGAATAGATGCTTTCTCTTCTCAACCAATTAATCTTTCAGATGTTAGTTTGGAAACTGGTATGATGCTAAGTTTTAGATATGCCTTTAGAAAGAGAAGTGCAAATAATGCAGATGTTTTAAAGGTTTACATTTCAAGTACTTGCGGTACAAGCTGGGTAAATCGTAAAACAATTAAAGGAACACAATTGAGCTCTCAAACTGCAGGAAGTTCATGGACACCTAGTTCTCAAGAAGATTGGGTAACTGTGCACATGACAAACGTTACATCATCTTACTGGGTAGATAATTTTAGAGTTAAATTTGAATTTGAATCAGATGGAGGAAACAATATCTTTATCGATGATATCAATTTATACAGTGGTTCACAAGAAGATGACCCATTAGCAATTGAAGAAAATCAAATGATTCAAAATTTTAGTATTTATCCAAATCCAGCTGATAATATTGCAAATGTTTCTTTTGCTTCTATTAATGGACAAAAAGTGAATGTTGACATTGTAAACATGATGGGACAAATCGTTCAAGGAAATACAGTTCAAGCAGCAGAAGGTGAAAACCTAGTAATGCTTGATACACAAAACATCGGCGCTGGAGTTTATCTAGTGAAAATCACAGCTGGTGGAACACAACAAGTACAAAGATTGATTATCAAGTAAGGTAATTAACAATCATATTTAAAAATAGCTGTCTCAAATCGAGGCAGCTATTTTTCTTTCTAGAAGGTAACTTCCGAAATAATGCCTGCCCTCCCTTTGAATTTTGAAATGATTTTTAACTAATATTACTCTGTCTTTTTCACCGCCTGGCAAGAATAATTTCTAAAACCTATTTACTGTAGATTCTATTCCTTATCTTTGCAGATAATCAAAAATTTAATCGGTTAATTAATAACAACTATGAGTATTTTAGAACTTTCTGAGCAAGAGATACAACGAAGAGAAACGTTGACGAAAATTCGTGAATATGGGATAGATCCTTATCCAGCAGCATTATATCCTGTCAAACACTTGGCAAAGGACATTAAGGAGAATTACGAAGAAGGAAAGGAAGTTGTTATCGCTGGTCGATTGATGAGAAGGAAAATACAAGGTAAAGCTTCGTTTGGAGAAATTCAAGATAGCTCGGGAAGAATTCAAGTGTATTTTAACCGTGACGAAATGTGCCCGGGAGAAGACAAAGAGTTGTACAATGAAGTGTTCAAGAAGTTTTTAGACCTTGGTGACTTTATCGGTATTGAAGGTACTTTATTTGTTACGCAAGTAGGAGAGATCTCTGTTAAAGTTAAAAACTTTACGCTGCTATCAAAGTCGTTGAAACCATTGCCATTGCCGAAAACAGATGCTGACGGTGTGGTTCATGATGCGTTTACAGATCCTGAACAAAGATATCGTCAACGTTATGCCGACTTAGTGGTGAACCCACAGGTAAAAGAAGTTTTTATTAAAAGAACAAAATTATATACTGCAATGCGTCAGTTTTTTAACGACGCTGGATATATGGAGGTAGAAACTCCTATTTTACAATCGATTCCTGGCGGAGCAGCAGCACGTCCGTTTGTTACACATCACAATGCCTTGGATATTCCTTTGTATATGCGTATCGCAAACGAACTATACTTAAAACGTTTAATCGTTGGTGGATTCGATGGAGTTTATGAATTTTCTAAAAATTTCCGAAATGAAGGAATGGATAGAACCCATAATCCAGAGTTCACTGTAATGGAAATTTATGTAGCTTACAAAGACTATCATTGGATGATGGAGTTTACAGAAAACCTATTGGAACATTGCGCAATTGCCGTAAACGGAACGTCATCTGCTACATTCCAAGGTAAAGAAATCAGCTTCAAAGCTCCTTATAAGCGGGTTACTATGCGTGATTCAATCATTGAATTTACAGGATTCGACATCAAGGGGAAATCAGAAGAAGAGCTCAGAGCAGCGGCTAAAGATTTAGGAATTGAAGTGGATGAAACCATGGGGAAAGGGAAATTAATTGATGAAATATTCGGAGAAAAATGTGAAGGAAATTACATTCAACCAACCTTTATCATTGATTATCCTAAAGAAATGTCTCCGCTATGTAAATCACACCGAGACGATCCAGAATTGACGGAACGTTTCGAATTAATGATAGGAGGAAAAGAAATTGCGAATGCCTATTCGGAATTAAACGACCCCATTGATCAAAGAGAGCGCTTTGAAGAGCAAGTTCGATTGGCTGAAAAAGGAGATGATGAAGCTACAGGATTAATTGACCAAGATTTCTTACGCGCCTTAGAATATGGGATGCCACCAACATCTGGTTTAGGAATCGGAATGGATCGCTTAATTATGTATTTAACTGATAATCCAGCCATTCAAGAAGTCTTATTTTTCCCGCAAATGCGTCCTGAAAGGATGAATGAGAAGAAAGGACCAGAATTAACAGAAAACGAAAAGTTGATTTTTGACATTCTTTCAAAAGAGAAATCAATGGACTTAAATGACTTAAAAGATAAAGCAGGATTGAGCAATAAGCAGTGGGATAAAGCAGCTAAAGGTTTGGCACAGCATGGTTTAACCAAAGTGACCAAAGCAGACGACAAGCTAACCATTGACCTTGTGGGCTAAAATAAAGCAATCCCCTAATAGTTAGTATAAACACTGAAATTTAGGGGACTTTTGTTTTTTGATGTAAACTAAACTGAGTGATAATTATTTGTGAGTGTTTATCCATGTCTGGAAAGCTAATGGTAGAATGAGAAACAGCGTGAGAGTGGAGACACTGATGGTTTCGTGTTTAGGAGAAAAAGACAAGTTAAATATACTATACCTTTTACGCATTTCTGTCTGTTTTTATTTCTTTTGGTGAGTTCCTTATGTTTGGTTTTCGAACTTTTTTCGGCGATGTTAAAAAGTAAAAACCTCCAGCGTTGATAACTTTTAATTTCTTTTCCCGAAATCCTCCCCCTTAAGCAGAAGTCTTTTTAGTTTTGTAAGAGTCGATTTAATTAAAAGAACCTAGAAGTAAATTACACCATGTTTTTAGAACATTTCCCTAAAGAAGACAAACAGCACGGCTGGATAGAAGTAATTGTTGGCTCCATGTTTTCTGGTAAGACAGAAGAACTTATCCGTAGGCTAAAACGCGTAGAATTTGCTGGAATAGAACTACTTCTGTTCAAACCAAAAGTGGACACTCGTTATAGTGAAGAACATGTTGTTAGTCACAGCAAGTCAACTTTTAAAGCCATCCAAGTGGAAAGTGCCGAGGAAATCCTAAAACATTGGAACAATCAAAAAGTCGTGGCAATAGATGAGGTACAGTTTTTCGACCAACAAATAGTGGAAATCGCCAATCAATTAGCTGCGCAAGGAGTACGCGTAATCTGTGCCGGGTTAGACATGGATTTTCAAGGAAAACCATACGGACCAACACCTTTTTTAATGGCCAGCGCCGAATATGTGAGTAAAGTTCATGCAATTTGTGTTTCTTGTGGTAATTTAGCACAGTATTCTCATAGAAAATCAAAGGAAACTGACCAGCTTTTACTGGGTGCAGTGGATGAATATGAGCCACTTTGTAGATCTTGTTATAATAAAATAAAACATTGAATTTAAATTTAACACATAAAAAATTAGTCGATCTTGTTGAAGGAAAATATAACTTTCTCTCTGAACAAAATATCGAGGTTATTTACTTTGACACAAGGCTGATCAACGCACAACAAAGCGGAGCTTTTTTCGCATTGAAGGCTAGGAGAGATGGACATGATTTTGTACAAAAAGCATACGAAAAGGGTATCAAAACCTTTGTAGTTAGTCAAGCGGTAAATTTACCTGAAGACGCGACCGTTATTCTTGTAGAAGACACCTTACGAGCTTTGCAGGCTGTTGCTCAGTATCATAGAGAACGATTTTCTTATCCTGTACTTGCTATCACAGGTAGTTTGGGAAAAACAACCATTAAAGAATGGCTTTATTTTCTGCTGTCCGAGCAATTTAATATCATTAGAAGTCCTAAAAGTTTTAATTCCCAAATCGGAGTAGCGATTTCTTTGTTGGAAATGACAGAAGAACATGATTTGGCCATCATAGAAGCGGATATATCACATCCAAATGAGATGGAATTTATCGAGAAGATGGTTTCTCCAACACTTGGGATTTATACAGGTGTGGGGCATTTCTACGAAGATAATTTTGCCTCACAAAAAGAACATGCTTCTGAGCATTTAAAATTATTCAAAAGCACAAACATCACTTTTGGTTTAGAAAAACATAAGAGTGACTTGCGTAGGAATAAAATCAATTTTGAATTGATCGATGATGAGGCTTGGGCAAGTGCCAACTTAAGCCAATATTCTTATCCAGACAATCGTAAAATAGTCCTCCATGTTGCCGAGTTTTTGGGAATGGAACGAGCGGTTTTACTAAATAAAGCGCATCAATTACCAACACTTTCCAATCGTATGGAAGTTTTCGAAGGGTTATACAACAATCTTATAATCAACGATTCTTATAATATCGATATCGATGCTTTGGAGCAAGCACTTTCATACCAATTTGCCTCGGATGAGCGACAAGATAAAATTGTTGTGTTGGACTTGTCTTTTGTCGATGAAAAAAGAAAAGCTGCAATCTTGAATGTGGTAAATTCTTATCAGCCAAAGGAACTTTTTATTATTGAAGATAACCAAGTGCCGGCAGCATTGATGAATGTAAAAAACGCAAGTATTCTCTTTAAAGGTTCATACCGTTCTAAGTTAAAAGATACCGTTCTTTTATTCAAAAATAGAAAACATGAAACTTGGGTGGAATTCGACCTAAAGGCAATAGAAGAAAACATTAAGATTTTTCAAAATAAACTTCCAAAAGGTGTCAAAACATTAGTGATGGTAAAGGCCTCTTCGTATGGAACAGGAGACGTTAACTTACCCCATTTTTTACAGCAAATCGGGATAGATTACCTTGGAGTTGCCTATACGGATGAAGGTAGCACTTTGCGTGAAAATGGTATTTCTCTTCCTATTTTAGTGATGAATGCAGAGGTAGAGGCTTACGAAGATATTATCCGTAATCAATTGGAGCCAACTATCTTTTCATTCGAACAGTTGGATGCTTTCTGCTCTTATTTGAGAGAAGAAGAAATAACGGATTTTCCGATTCATATTACGGTTGAAACTGGAATGAATAGATTGGGCTTTTACGAATATCATTTAGATGGTTTGATAGAAAGGTTAAACAATAGTCCAGAAGTGAAAGTTGTCTCGGTTTATTCTCACTTAGCGGACGCTGATAATATGGATGACGCTTTTAGTCTTCAACAAATTGCTCTTTTTAAACGCATGAAAAGTCGATTTGAAGTAGAATTAAATCAGAACGTTATTTTTCATATTCTCAATAGTGAAGGTTCTAGTAAATTTGCTAAAACTGCTTCTTTTGACATGGTTCGATTGGGGATTGGTGTTTTTGGCTACACGAGTCAAGCAAAAGAAGACGGCTTGCTTCCTACTTTAAAATGGAAGACGACAATTTCACAAGTGATTGATTTGTCAGAAGGTGAAACAGTTGGCTATAGTCGAACTTTTAAGGCTGAATCAGCGATGAGAATTGCTTCTTTGCGTATTGGTTACGCCGACGGTTTTAGACGCGGTTTAAGCAACGGCATTGGCTCTGTTTTTATCAATGGCGAAAGTTGTCCGGTAGTTGGAAATGTTTGTATGGATATGACGATGGTGGATGTTACCAATGTTCCATGTGAGGCCGGTGATGAAGTTGAAATTATTGGAGACAACATCAGTATAGAAACCTTTTCAAATCGATTAGGGACTATACCTTATGAAGTGATGACCAGCATCAATAAAAGGGTTTCGCGTGTTTATCTTCGCTAGGAATGTTCCTGTTTTTTCGTTGGAAATTGAGAAATAATTCATAAAAAAACGTCAAATTTCAAAGAGTGCATTTACATTTTTTATAACTTGCTTTATAATAAATTTTCAAGATGCATACATTAACAGAAAAAACGCGTGACGATTTATCGCCAAAAGAGATTAAAGAATTATTAGTCAATGGAAACAAACGCTTTGTTGAAGGAAACATGGCTGATAGGAATCTCTTAGAACAAGTTAAAATTACCTCAAAAGGACAATTCCCACATACTGTTGTTTTAGGATGTATTGATTCTAGGGCAACTTCGGAGCAGATTTTTGACCAAGGAATTGGGGATATCTTTAACACGAGGATTGCTGGAAACGTAATCGATGAAGATGTATTGGGTTCTCTTGAATTTTCATGTAAAATAGCTGGAGCAAAATTACTTTTAGTTTTGGGTCACACACATTGCGGGGCTGTTACGGCTGCTTGTAATGATGTGCGCATCGGACATGTAACTTCTTTGTTGAATAAAATTCAACCAGCTGTAAATAAAGTTAGACCTCTTGTAACAGACATTACCACTACGGAGTCGATTAATTTAGTGGTAGAAGAAAATATTAGTTATTCCATATTTGAGATTCGAGAAAGAAGTGCTATTCTTAAAGAAATGGAAGAAAAGGGGGAGATTAAAATAGTAGGTGGTATTTATGATATTGAAACTGGAATTGTGAAATTCTTGTCCTAAGAATAGTGATTTTGTAGAGAAAACAGAGAGGCTTTCTCTACAAAGTCAATTATCATTTATTTGTTTTCTTTTATACCTAAATGCAACTCTTTTAGCTGTTCCTCATCAATTGCTGAAGGCGCGTCAATCATCACATCTCGTCCTGAATTATTCTTAGGGAATGCGATATAATCACGAATAGAATCCGACCCACCCATTGTCGCTACCAAACGGTCCAAACCGAAAGCTAAACCTCCATGCGGCGGCGCTCCAAATTCAAAGGCATTCATTAAAAATCCAAACTGCTCTTGTGCCTTCTCCTCTGTAAATCCTAGCAATTCAAACATTTTCTGTTGCAACTCTTTGTTGTGAATACGAATAGAACCACCTCCTAATTCAACACCGTTCATAGCCAAGTCGTAAGCGTTTGCACGCACTTTTCCTGGGTCTGTTGCCATTAATTCTAAATCTTCTAGTTTTGGAGAAGTAAAAGGGTGGTGCATCGCATGGTGACGCTGTGTTTCTTCGTCCCATTCTAACAATGGGAAATCTAGTACCCATAAAGGTTTAAACACATTCGGATTACGCAATCCTAATTCATTCCCCATGTGTAAACGTAGGTCGTTCATTTGACTGCGAACTGTATCTGTTTCACCGCTTAAAACCAGCATTAAATCGCCCGGTTTTGCACCCATTAATTCTGCCCAGGCTTTTAAGTCAGCTTCTGTATAGAATTTGTCAACCGAACTTTTTAAGGTTCCGTCTTCGTTGTATCTACAGTAAACTAAACCTTTAGCGCCAACTTGTGGACGTTTTACCCAATCGGTTAATGTATCTAATTGTTTTCTTGTGTATATAGCACAGTCTTCTGCTACGATTCCCAATACCAACTCAGCATCGTCAAAGACTTTAAACCCTTTGTTTTGAGTAACAGCGTTTAAGTTTTTAAACTCCATTCCAAAACGAATGTCTGGTTTGTCCGAACCGTATGTTTCCATCGCTTCCGCATAGGTCATTCGTGGGAAATCTCCTTCAAAATCGTGGTTGATACAAGCTTTAAAAACGTGTTTAATCAATCCTTCGAATATGTTTAACACATCTTCTTGTTCCACAAAAGACATTTCACAGTCTATTTGTGTGAATTCAGGCTGACGGTCTGCACGTAAATCTTCGTCTCTAAAACATTTTACAATTTGATAATATCTGTCAATTCCAGAAACCATCAGCAACTGCTTGAATGTTTGGGGCGACTGCGGTAAAGCGTAAAATTCACCTGGATTCATTCTACTCGGAACCACAAAGTCTCTTGCTCCTTCGGGTGTTGATTTGATCAAGTAAGGTGTTTCCACATCCATGAAATCAACACTATCTAAATATTTTCTTGTTTCTAAGGCTACTTTATTTCGTAAACGCAATTTTTCAATGATGGGATTACGACGAATATCTAGGTAACGATATTTCATACGCAATTCCTCTCCTCCATCTGTTTCGTTTTCAATCGTGAAAGGTGGTGTTTTTGAGGTGTTTAAAACAGTGATGTCACTTACCTTGATTTCAACTTCTCCTGTTGGAATATTCTTGTTTTTACTTGTACGTTCGATTACCTCACCTTTGATTTGAACGACGTATTCACGACCTAATTTTCGTGCTTCTTGATTTAGTTTTTCGTCAATCGTATCATTAAAAGCCAATTGCGTAATTCCATAGCGATCTCTTAAGTCAACAAAGGTCATTCCCCCCATTTCACGAGTTCTTTGAACCCATCCACTTAAAGTCACTTGACTTCCTACATCAGAAATACGTAATTCTCCACAGGTGTGCGTTCTATACATTTTAATCATTTTAATTTTGTGCTAGGCAAAAATAGAAAAAGTTAATGACTAGTTTAGGGTTTTGAGCGTTAGTTTTTGTGAATTGTGTTGAGATTGGTTGAATATTGCATGGAAATTTTAATTTTGTAAAGCACATCACGTAAAAAATGGAAAAAAGTAACATTCTTATTAAAGAAAACGTAATTGTTATTTTACGGAATAAAAAACAATTAAGGCATCAAATATTGCTGCTTGTATTACTTGTGCTTTCCATTTCATATCCACTTTATTATGGATTAATAGCGTACAGCGATGAAGGAGAGATTTCTTTTAGAATGATTGCCCTTTTGGTGGTTGGTTTTAGCATTGCTTATTTTGCTTTTCGCTTCTTATTATGGCATGTCTTTGGAAAAGAGGTCTTGATTTTAAACGAAGATAAGATTGAATATTTTGCAGATTACGGCTTGTTTCAAGGAAATAAAAAACAGTTGTTTGTGGATCCTGAGAATGCGACTTTTGGGATAAGAATTAACGTTTTTGAAGGCGACAAAATTCCTGAAAAAAAGAAGGATGCTGAAGAAGTTTTAGAGGAATTATCCAAAGAAGCTGCATTTAATGAAGATAATAAGGTGGTAGAGACGATGTTAACGGTTTCTAAAAGTGATATGGAAAAAATCCAAGATAAATTTTTTGAAGTTTATAAAGGCGTATTTTAAAAAATCACCCTAAAAGCAGAAACCTCCTTTGGATAAAAGCAAATCCTCAATTAATTCTACAGATTTTTTCACCCTTTCTTGAAGTGTACCTTCTAAAATAACATAGTTCACTTTCATTTCTTGTAACTTCTGGAGATATATTTCAAATAATTCCGCACGCTCATTGGGGTGTTCTCGCAAAGGGTCTTCTTCCCACGGGATATCTTTAGGACTGCATAAAAAGTATATTTGGTAATCTTGATTCGCAAGTAAATCTAGTATTTCTTGGTCGCATTGTTGATATTTGAAAGTGGACCAAATATAGAGAACTATAGCTTCTGTATCATAGATTTTTAGACCTTTTTCTGCTAATTCATTTCGTTGCTTTTCCTGTTCTATTCCAATTTTAGCAATATCAGAGAAATCATATTTTCCCGAACGCTCAGTGAGGTATTCACGTGCGTATTCAGGGAATAACTGTGCGTCAAAATGTTCTGCTACAGCTTGTGAAACACTACTTTTTCCCGAACTTTCTGGGCCTGTGAATGCAACTTTCAATTTTTTCTTTTTTTAAATGATTGATTCCAAGAGTTAAATGCAAAAATAACAATTAAGGTATCAATAAGGTGTTGGAAAGCGATTAAGTAGTATCCTTGAGTAGTATTTAATGAAATCAAAGGCTAAACTGTTACTGTAATTGGCGGAATCTTCTCCTAGTCAGCGGAATTAATCTAGAATTAGTTCTCTATCTAATTTTATTTTCACTAAATTTGAATCAAACGCTAAAATACTCCTAGCAGATGCTTAAGTCTATTACTACATTTACATGCATTTTCTGGTATTTTTTTTCTTTTGGATATGGCCAAATAAAATTAGATATCGACGTGGATTTGATTCATTTAATGAACAACGCCAATGTGCGTATTCTATATACTTCAAATGACGCAAAATTAGTAGATGTTGTAGGCCAAAATTTCACCACTTCTTTTAGTACCCTGGATGTGCAAACGCAGGATTCGACCCTTTGGGTGAGATTTAAAGTGATAAATGAAAGCGTAAAACATCAGCAATACTATCTAATTGTAACGGCGCCTTATGCCAGTTTGTATTTAAAGAAAAACGCGCAATGGGAACAGATTACATCTGGATATATGACACCCTATAAAGAACTTTCTAATTCTTCCTCTAGAAAGTATTTAAATCTATCCATCCCGGAAAATGTGGAAACTGAAATGATCTTACAGTTTAAAGCACATAGACTGACCAATAATTTTACTAATCCAGCGATAAGCGGTGTCCTTGGGTTTAATTCTTGGCAAAAAGAACAGGATGATTTTGAGCGATTTAGTAGAGCATTCTCCCTGGTTTATCTATCCGGACTGTTTGTTTCTCTCTTGTTTATTTTCATGATTTATGCAGGTGTGAGAGAAAAAGTATATCTCTACTATATGTTTTGCCTGGTGGCGCAAGTTGTGTTAAGTCTAACTGTCATGGACCTGAATCCGATCAATTCACTCAACATTATTTATTTCTACCCGATTATTGAATATGTGATGCCAGAAGTTGTGCTATTTATTTTTATTGGTCTATACATCTTCTTTATCATTATTTTATTTGAATTGGAAAAAGGACCATTGCTAAAACGAGTGGCTAAAGGTCTTGCATGGCTCTGTTTTGCTTATGCCTTATTCAATCTTATTTTCTTGTTATTTTTTGCTGGTATTGAAGGGAAAATGCTCAATTATCAATTGGCAAGAATGATTATTATGCCAATTAATTTCATCTTAATCATCTGGATAGTTGTAGAAATTAGACATCCTCTGCTTTTCTATTTTATTATTTCTCATCTTTTCTTTTTTGTAGGGGCTATTCTATCGGTTTACATTTTCTTTTCAGGGGCTATGAATAATCCTGAAAGTGTTTTTTACTTTGCAAAAAGTGGTAGCGTCGTTTTCCAAATGGGATTATTTGGTGAAGTGATTAGCTTTTCAGTGGCGCTCTCTTTGCGTGTAAAATATATTCAAAAAGAAAAAAGGCTGAGTGCTGAAGCTTACATCGAACAATTGCATAAAAATAAAATGCTTCAAGAAAAAATGAATGAAGAGTTGGATAATGAAATTCAGCGAAAAACCAACGAGTTGGAAGTTGCTTATGCTGACATGGAAGCACATCGAAAAAAAGAAATTGAAATGTCCTTCTCTAAGAAGTTAAAGGAAATGGAAATGATGGCCCTCCGTTCTCAAATGAACCCTCATTTTCTTTTCAATAGTATGAATGCTCTAAAACATTTGATTTTAACTGAAAGGGCTGATTTAGCAATGGATTATTTAGATGATTTTTCTGTTTTATTAAGAAAAGTTCTGCAGAATAGTAAACACGAAACGATTAGTGTAGAAGACGAACTAGATGTACTGGAAAGGTATTTAAATCTAGAAAAATTGCGACTAGATGAAAGCTTTCAATATTCCTTAGAGATTGAAAATCGAGAATTGCTGTCTCAGTATAATATTCCGCCTTTACTCTTACAACCCTTTGCAGAAAATGCTATCTGGCACGGCTTGATTCCAAGTGATAAGAAGGAGAAGTTGCTGAATATAAAGTTGGATATGACCGATGAGTTGGTGATTACTATTGAGGATAACGGAATTGGGAGGGCAGCCGCAAAGGAAATGAAGAATCAAAATTCCTTTCAAAAGTCTATGGGACTTAAAATAACAGAAGAACGCTTACAATTATTTAATCAAACGCAAGAGTTAAAGTTGGAAATGAAATTCATTGACCTGAATGGAAATGGATTTTCTTCTGGTACGGCGGTAACTTTTAGCTATAAAAATGAATGACATGACAAAGATTGTAGTTATAGACGATGAAAAGCACGGAACGGATGTTTTGATGTCATTGATAAGACAGTTGAGACCCAATTATGAGATATTTGGTGTTTTTAACGATTCGACTTTGGCCTTGGATTTCATCAAAAAGAACAAGTCAGAAATCGGATTGCTATTTACGGATATCCAAATGCCTAAAATGAATGGATTTTCCCTGCTTGATAATGCCTTCCCTTTTTCTTTTGACGTGATATTTACCACCGCTTTTGATCATTATGCTATTAAAGCATTTCAATACAGTGCTATTAATTATTTGCTGAAACCTATTAATGGTAAGGACTTGGAACTTGTATTGCTAAATTGGGAACAAAGAAGAGAGAAAGCTTCTACCGATCGCTGGAGTTTGATGAAAAAAATGATGAATAGAGCAGACGAAGTTGTAAATACAATTGCACTTCCAACTAGAAATGGCTACGAAATTATTAATATTGAAAGTATCATTCGCTGTGAATCTGAAAATAATTATACTTATTTTTATTGTTCAACGGGTGCGAAAACCATGATTTCTAAATCTCTTAAAGAAGTCGAAGAATTGTTATTCCCTTATTCATTCTTTCGAGTGCATCAATCGCATCTTATCAATGCAAAGTTTGTCAAACAAATAAATAAAAACGACGGTGGCTCCATTCTAATGAAAGACAATGCTGTAGTACCTGTTTCTCGTCAAAAAAAAGGACTGTTGGAAGAGATTTTAAATAAGAATATTCGTTTTGATTAGTTTGCTGAGATAGGTCAAAAGTGATTTCCACAATGTCTAATCTTAAAAGAGTAAACTTTTTTAAAAAGTAGTGGATGTTTCAAAAGACGGAGAAACGTGCGTTATTGATAGTAAGAACAACAAGAACATACTAATGTACGTGTTGAAGTTCGGCAGTTCTACATTTTGAAACATCCACAGTTTCGCTTTTGATCAGGTCGTTAGATCAGCGAGATTTCATTTTTTTCTAAATCAAATGCATCTTACATTTCAAAAACTCATCTCCTCAATATTGGTTTAATCATGTTTTTAGTTAGTAGGAAGGCTGTTGTTTAGCACTTCATGATTAATATGATAAGAGAACGCTCTTGATTATATTACATAGTTACGAAAACACTTTCGTATATACAATAGGCATTTTGTATTTGGTCGATTTGAATTAGAATTTGGTCGATGTGGATTAGAATTTAGTAAGTTATTCAACGGGTTTTAACTGAGAACTGAATAAGTGTAGGCCTGAAGCGGGTGCAACATAGCTTAGCTTAATCTTATTTTCTCCGTCTAAAGTGCGTATAAAATCATCCCATGTCATTTTATCTTGTCCGAGTTCAAGTAAGGCACCCATCATCAAACGAATTTGATTGCGTTTAAAACCTTCTCCTCGAAATTTAACGAGGTAACTTTTCTCAGGAAAAAAAGAAGCGTGAAGCTCTGTATTCTCGACAAGTTCGCACGAAAGTACTTCTGCCACTGTATTGGTTGCTGGATTGGGTCTAAATGTATAAGAATAAAAATCCTTTTTCCCTTCAAATAGCTTGGCGGCTTTTTGCATTAATGGAATATTTAATTCAGCGATGATATTGCACATAAAGGCTGCACAATACGGATGAAACTTTTCACCATGTGCAAAGTAATAATGGTATTCCTTGATTTTTTCTGATTGAATAATATTGAAATGCCTATCTGTTTCATCAATTGATAAAGCACGGATATCGGCAGGCAAGTTGAGATTAAAGGTGCTTAAAAACATCGATGAATCTTCAATGTTTTGGGTTGTGAAAATTTCGATATATGTATGGTTTACAGAAACCATTGCATCGGTCCGGCCAGCAGCCAAAACTTTATTGGCCGAATCGGGTAAAACCCAATTTAATGTCTTTAACACCATTTCTTGGACAGTTATCACATTGGGCTGCTTCTGCCAACCGTGATACCTAAATCCAAGATATTGGAGCTCTATAATATAATAAAATCGTTGTGCCATTTCTGGCAGTAAAGATAGTTCTTTCGAATTAAGTAAGTTGAAAGAAGAGAATTATTCTTCTCTTCTTTCTGTTTCCTTCAACGCAGGCTTTAAAGTTTTCAACTCAGCCTTTTCCAACTTAACAGCTGCCTTTGTTTCCTTTTTCGGCTCAGTCGGACTTTTTACCTCTCTTGCTGGAGCTAATCGCTCTTCTTTTACTCCTTCCTTCTCACGAATTTCTGTATTCTTTGGTTCAACTTGCGTTGCTTTTAGCTTTTCGTTTTCAACTTTCGTCTCTTTATTAATAATTGTACTTTCTTTTTTTGTAAACTTCATTTCTGTAGCCTTACCTTCTTGTGCAAATACTGCCGCTGAAGTCATTAAAAAGAAAGCTCCAGCTAATAAAATTGATTTTTTCATAATTTCTAAATTTTGTTTGATGAGTAAAGTTACAAATTTTGTTCCAATTATAAAACATTGTTTAAAACAATGTTTGTTTCGCCATAATAGACTTAAATTTAATCATTTATAGAGAATTTGGGAGTAGCTATCTCAAAAGTAGGAAAAATGTTAAATCTTGAAAAGGAGAAAGAATTGAGCCTGCTGTAGTATGTGCTGTAGTTCGAAATTTATCAGCCACGAAAGTGTTCTGCAGTTTTGAGTTATACACCGTTAATTAATGTTAGTATTCTTCGTATATTCGCCTATTATTTACTACCATCAACACTATATGGATTCTTTAAACCAAAATGTATTGTATATTTCTTATGATGGAATGACTGACCCATTGGGACAATCACAGGTTTTACCCTATCTAACCGCTTTGTCAAAAGAATATAATTTCCATTTAATTTCTTTCGAAAAGAAAGAGAGGTTTAACGAATATAAAACGACCATTCAAAAGATTTGCGATCAAAACAATATCATTTGGCATCCACAAATTTATACAGCTAAACCACCTGTTTTTTCTACCTTGTGGGATATTTTTAAGATGTTTAGAGTGGCAAATAAACTTCACAAAAAACAGCAATTTAAAATAGTGCATTGTAGAAGTTACATCAGTGCTCTCGTAGGTTTGTCTTTTAAGAATAAAGGGAAGGCAAAGTTTGTTTTCGATATGCGTGGATTTTGGGCTGATGAACGTGTAGAAGGTGGCTTGTGGAATACTGAAAAGCTGATCTATAAGCGTATTTACAACTATTTTAAGAAAAAGGAAAAAGCGTTTTTTATGCATTCCGATGCGATTATTTCTCTTACAGTGAATGGGAAAAAGGAAATTCTTTCTTGGAATCTGGATAATGTGAATGCTGAAAAAATCACTGTAATTCCTTGCTGTGTTAACTTGGAGTTGTTCGACTTAAAACAATTGACGACAGAAAAGCAAATTGAATTGAAAACAAAATTAGGCTTGTCAAAAGAGGATTTTGTTCTTGGCTACATCGGTTCTATTGGTACTTGGTATATGTTGCCTGAAATGCTCGATTATTTCAAGGTGATGCTGGCAGATAAGCCGAATGCTAAGTTTTTATTTTTGACGGGTGAAAATCCTGAAACGATTCTCAATATGGCAAAGGAAAAGGCCATTTCAAATGATAAAATAATCATTACAAAGGGATTACATAATGAAATGCCGCAGTATATTTCTTTGTTCGACTTGTCCATTTTCTTTATCCAACCTGTTTTTTCAAAAAAAGCTTCTTCGCCAACTAAACAAGGTGAAATAATGGCCATGGGCGTGCCCTTGGTGTGTAATTCTGGTGTTGGTGATACGGATTTTGTGGTGAATAAATACCAGTCGGGCTATTTGATTAAGGATTTTACTGATGCGGCATATTTGGAGCATATTAAAAGTTTGAACTTGCATGAATTTGATGCTACCAATTTGGCGAAAGGCGCTCATGAGTTCTTCGGATTAGAAAATGGTGCGAATAGTTACTTATCGGTTTATAATTCTATTTCTAATGGCTAAGATACTTTTTATTACACCTTATCCGCATCAAGAAGCTCCATCTCAGCGTTTTCGTTTTGAGCAATACATTGATCTGTTAAAGTCCGCTGGACATGAATTGCATTTTTCTTCCTTTTATTCCTTAAAATTTTGGAATGTGCTTTATGAAAAAGGTAAATTCTTTAAGAAAATTGCCTTGTTTTTCTGGGCTTTTATAAAACGTATCTTTCTGTTGTTTACTTTGTGGAAATACGATTATATCTTTATTCACAGGGAAACTACTCCGGTTGGTCCGCCTGTGTTTGAATGGATTATCGCCAAAGTGCTTCGTCGTAAGTTTATCTATGATTTTGATGATGCTATTTGGCTGGCTAATTATAGTGAAGTCAATTCAAAATGGCAGAAATTGAAAATGTATGGAAAGGTGAAATATTTGATGAAATGGGCAGATAAAGTAACTGCAGGAAATGCTTATTTGGCAAATTTCGCAAGTCAATTTAACGACAATGTCCAAATTATTCCCACAACCATAGATACAGAGCACTATCACAACCAATTAAGCAATCACGATGAAGAAAAAGTGGTGATTGGTTGGACAGGTTCTCATTCAACGATGCAGTATCTGGATTTTATTTTCCCGATAATTGCCGAACTAGAGGAGGAGTATGATTTTAAATTTCATCTTATTTCTGACAAGGCGCCTGAAACATCGCTGAGGTCTTTGGAGTACGTTAAATGGAACAAAGCAACGGAAATCGAAGACTTGTCGAAACTGCACATTGGAATTATGCCGTTGGAAGAAGATCAATGGTCGGAAGGAAAATGTGGCTTTAAGGGTTTACAATATATGTCGCTTGGAATTGCCGCAATTCTCTCGCCTGTCGGGGTGAATAAAGCCATTGTTCAACAGGGTGAAAATGGCTTTTTAGCCAAGGATGCTGAGGAATGGAAAGCAAGACTAATCGACTTGTTGACACACCCCGAAAAACGAAAGGAAATCGGCTTAAAAGGGCGCCAAAGAATCGTTGAAGCGTATTCCGTTCAGTCTCAAAAAGAAGTTTATCTGAAATTGTTTCAATAAACTATTCTATAATTTTCTTTAAAAACTTTTCTGTAATTAAATAGGTTGGTTTTACTCCCGTCAATCCTAAACCACCAGATGCTAAAGTGCTTCCCGTTTCTAACGGATTGTCTGATGCGTAATAAGCATATCTTAATTTAACATCAGGGGAAATGCTCTTTCTGATTTTCGATGCGGCTTGTATGGCTTTTTGATAATGTGCTCCTTCCATTTCCAATCCTATTATATTCCAAGTTGACTGTTTGAAGTACAATAATACATCTCTATTTTGCAAGGAAGTTCCCAGTACACTTATCATATGTCCTTCGTAAACATTGACACCGTATCCTTCAAAATCGGCTACACTGATTTCGTTCTTAAATGGATAATTATCGGATGTTCCTTCGAAAATATGCGCATGGGGAATCATAATGTCTCCTTTATCGCCGATGAGAATTCCTGCTTTACCCATAATGGAAATAGAAGCAACATCTAACATCACTTCTTTTCCTTTTTTATTGACATAGGGTTTTAATAATTCATCCATCGCCTCAAAGGCTTGCTCTCCGAAAGCATAATCTATAACCAAAATCACTTCGTCTTTTTGAACGCCAGTTTCCGAGAGAAAACTTTCACTGAAATCTATCTTCGATAGGTCGAAAAGTTGAACGTTGATATTGGTTCCTGAATGATCTCTGATACAGGTCATCCCTTGTGTCACCGCTAAGTCGTGAATGGCTTTTCTATCGGCTTCATTCTCGGGTTGACTCAGGCGCTCAAAAATTTCGATTTTGTTTAACTTTTCCGAACGATGACTAAAAACTTGCTTGGCAAACAGGAAGTTCATCACGCTGTGCATATTTGCCGAAATTACATGAATAGGGCGGTGCAAAAGATGTTGTTTTTCAAGAATTTCTTTTATCTCAGAAGCCCATTTTTCACCGTAAATGTGATGTCCCATTCGTTCTCTTAACGTAGAACTAAAGGTGATGATTCTTTTTTTACCGTTTACAATTTCATCAATTGCCAACTTTCCTATCCAGTAGATAACATGTAGAAATCTGTTTGGATTTTCAGCTGTAGCTAAAGCTAAATTGGTAGAATTTACCTCTTGGAATGTTCTTCCTATAATGTTTCCTGCGTGAAACATAGCAATTTCAAGTTCCTCCTTGCTCAATTCTTCCTTGAGAATAAAGCTTTCAAACTTCCTCCATTCTTGCGTCAAAACTCCCTCTTTGTTGATGAGAACTTGGTTGGCAATCTTATGGGATTCGATAAATAAGAAGGTTAAATGTGTTAGAATATCGTAAATATCAGAACGACCCAAGGTGATTTCTACGTTCATTTGCTCCTTGTCGATGCGGTAACAATTTCGTCTTCTTTTCGGGGGAACGATTGGCTTTAAATGAGAATATCGGTAACCTTCATCGGCTGTTAAGTTGATGATTTGACACTCTTCAATCCCCTCTGGTAAACGGTCTAATACATAAATTAATCCGTTGAGTTCCATCTTATCTCCACCTAAAGTTCCATAAATTTCGGGCTGTAGCGAGAGTAAGTTTTCACGTAAGGCTGTTCCGGAAACTCCCATCGGCTTGTAAAATCCTCTATTAAAAAGGTGATTCATCGCAATATAAATGCGTTGTATAGCGTGTGTAGCTTCTTGTGCTTTTGTTCTTTTACTTTCTGACATATATTTCTTTTATCGATAAAATTCGTAGTTGTGTATAGGTTTTAAAACATATAAATATAACATTTTATTTGAAAGAGAAAACCGGATTGGGGGGATTTGAAGTTTTTTAACAAAAACCGTTCGGCGTGAATAAAACCTTGTCTTTTTAAATTTCGAGGGATAATTTGGAGGAATTACTGGTCTTTTGGTCGGAAGCCTTCACATTTCTAGCGCTTTCTACTTTTCTGTTTCAACTATTGTCACCTTTCCATCAAATAATCTCCTACACTACAAAAATCTTTCTATTTTTGTGTTATTCAAAATAGATAGGATGAAACATACTAAAATTAGAACGTTATTAGAATCACCTCAAATTGGTGAAACAGTTGTTGTTAAAGGTTGGGTAAGAGCTTTTCGTAGCAATCGCTTTATTCAAATAAATGATGGTTCGACAATCAATAATATTCAAATTGTTGTTGAGTATGAAAACTTTGACGAGGCTGTATTGGATAAGATCCATACGGCTACTGCACTTGAAATTCAAGGTAAAGTGGTAGAATCAGAAGGAAAAGGTCAAGCAATTGAAATCGCTGCGGCAACCATCAAGGTTATCGGAGAAGCGAATCCGGACGATGTTCAAAAAACAGTGCTGCAACCGAAGAGACACTCTTTGGAGTTTTTACGTGAGCAAGCACATCTGCGTTTTAGAACGAATGTTTTTGGTGCAGTTTTCAGAATTCGCCATGGTTTAACCTTTGCTATTCATAAATTCTTTAATGATAAAGGTTTTTACAACGTTCATACGCCTATTCTTACAACTTCTGACGCTGAAGGAGCTGGTGAAATGTTTCACGTAACGAATTTTGATTTAAATAATATTCCAAAAACGGAAGACGGAAAGGTTGATTATTCAAAAGACTTTTTTGAAAAAGCGGTTAACTTAACTGTTTCTGGTCAGTTGGAAGCCGAACTTGCAGCTTTAGGCTTGGGTCAGGTTTATACGTTTGGACCAACATTTAGAGCAGAAAACTCAAATACATCTCGTCACTTGGCTGAATTCTGGATGATAGAACCAGAAGTTGCTTTCAATGACTTGAATGATAATATGGATTTAGCAGAATCTTTCTTGAAATATTTATGTGCTTATGTTTTGGAGAATTTTCAAGATGACTTAGCATTCTTAGATGAAAGAGATAGAAACGAGCAAAAGTCAAAGCCGGAAGCAGAACGTAACCCGTTGAGTTTAATCGAACGTTTGAAGTTTGTGACGGAAAACGATTTTAAACGTATCACCTATACAGAAGCAATAAAGGTGCTAGAAAATTCTACGCCTTACAAAAAGAAACGATTCAAATACCCAGTAGAATGGGGAACAGATTTACAATCAGAACACGAGCGTTATTTAGTAGAAAAAGAGTTTAATCGTCCGGTAATCATTACAGATTATCCAGCGTCGTTTAAGGCTTTCTACATGCGTTTGAACGAAGACGGGAAAACTGTTGCAGCAATGGATATTTTATTCCCAGGAATTGGTGAAATTATCGGTGGTTCACAACGTGAAGAGCGTTTAGACGTTTTAACAAGTAAATGTGAGGAGTTCGAAATCGATGCTACTGACTTATGGTGGTATATCGACTCGCGTAAATTCGGTACGGTGCCACATGCTGGTTTTGGATTAGGGTTCGAAAGAATGGTGATGTTTGCAACGGGAATGACTAACATTCGTGATGTAATTCCTTTCCCAAGAACTCCAGGTAACGCTGAATTTTAAGAAAATAGTTAAAAAATTTAATTTTTATTGTTAATTTAAGCGTAGAAATTTAGCGGTATGGCACTTAGACAATCACTTTCTCAGAAATTAGAGCAAAAGCTCTCACCTCAACAAATTCAATTGATGAAATTGTTGCAGATCCCTGCTGTTGAGCTGGATCAGCGTGTAAAGCAAGAGCTTGAAATAAATCCTGCATTGGAAGAAGGAAGAGAAGATGATTATGAGGATGAGTTTGAAAGAGAAGATGACTTTCAAGATGAGGTGGATGGGGAAGAAAGGGATTTTGATATAGATGAGTATTTTACCGATGATGAACCTGCCTATAAAACGCAAATATCAAATAGAGGAAAAGATGATGAAGATAAGAGTATGCCGCTTTCTTCTGGTAAGTCTTTCCAAGAATTATTAATCGGACAACTCAATTTAGAAGGATTGTCTGACGCAAAGAAAAAAATAGCCATTTATTTGGTCGGTAATCTTGACGACTCAGGTTATTTAGACAGAGATATTGATGCAATTGTTGACGATTTAGCTTTTTATCAGAATATTGAAACAAGCGAAGAGGAATTGATAGAAATCCTTAAGGAAGTTCAGAAATTGGATCCTCCAGGTGTTGGTGCGAGAGATTTAAAGGAGTGCCTGGTGCTTCAAATGCAAAGAAAACAGGACGGAAATATCACACGATATACCGCACTAAAAATCTTACAAGATCATTTTGAAGAGTTTACCAAAAAACATTATCAAAAAATCATTCAACGTTTGGAAATTTCTGAGGACGATTTAAAGGATGCTATCCAAGAGATTATTCGCCTAAATCCTAAACCGGGTGGGTCGATTAAAGAAAACTCAAAAGTTTTTCAGCAAGTAGTGCCTGACTTCCATGTAACGGAAGAAGATGGTGAATTATTCTTGACCTTAAATGGTAGAAATGCACCAGAATTAAAAATTAGTCCGGGTTATAAGACCATGCTAAAAACTTATTCTGAAGGTGCAGAAATGAGTAAAGCAGATAAAGATGCCTTGGCTTTTGTAAAAAGTAAATTAGACTCTGCAAAATGGTTTATCGACGCAATTCAACAACGTCAAAATACATTGATGTCAACGATGTCGGCGATCATGAATTACCAAAGAGAATATTTCTTAACAGGTGATGAAACGATGCTACGTCCAATGATTTTAAAGGACATTGCAGAAATTGTTAACCTGGATATATCAACTATTTCGCGTGTTGCCAACTCTAAGTTTGTGCAAACGGAATACGGAACTTTGCCCTTAAAATACTTCTTCTCAGAATCATTATCTACTGATTCAGGTGAGGAGGTTTCTACAAGAGAAGTGAAACGTATTTTACAAGACGTTATCGATGCAGAGGATAAGAGAAAACCTTTGACGGATGAGAAGTTAACAGAAATATTGACTGAAAAAGGTTACAACATCGCTCGACGAACAATCGCCAAATACAGAGAGCAATTAAATATTCCAGTAGCAAGACTTAGAAAAGAACTTTAATGAGAGCATTCGCATCGTTTATTTCTTGGTTGTTTTTACCGCTTTTTACGCCGATATATGCATTGTTGGCCGTGATGTACATTCCTATGTATTCAACATCTTTTGTGGCGAATGCTTCCTTGTATTTGCTGTACCCAACAATTAAAATGCTCTATTTATTATTGTTTTTAATTTTCATAACCATAGCACCTGGAATTTCTTTCTACGTAATGAAAAAAAATAAAACGATATCTTCCATACAAATGGAGAACAGAGAAGAAAGAAGAGCACCGATATTATTGATGTTTTTCTATTGTTTGATGCTGTTTTTCTTTTTAAATTATCAAGCGGAAGGAACCTATGTGCCTAGTATTTTAAAGGCAATGGTCTTTGGTGGGGCCTTGGCTGCTATCATCGCATTTTTGGTAACAGAAAGAATGAAAATTAGTCTGCACGCCATTGGAATGGGTGCAATGTTTGGCTTTTTATACATGTATTCGCTTCCACTAGAAAATATTCCTTTGATTTTATTAATTTCTGTTTTAACTTTGGGAGGTATTGTGATGGCAGCTCGAATTTATTTGAATGCCCATACTTTGAAAGAAATTACTTGGGGATATCTTCTTGGTTTCTTTACGCAGGTGATTTGTATATTTTTAATTTAATTAATCGACTAATATGAAAAACAAGATTTATTTATTTACCGTACTTTTTAGTGTGCTACTTTTCTCAGGATGTGGCAATTCTAAAGGAGGTGGTGGATTCAATTTGTTTACCATCGATCAAGATAAAGAATTGGGCGCACAGGTGATGCAAGAAATTGAAAGCAATCCAGCTGAATATCCTATTCTAGACAGTGCTAAATATGCAGCTGCATATAAATATGTTTACGATATCAGAAATAAAGTGTTGAACTCAGGAGAAGTGAAACATAAAAATGATTTCGCATGGAGAATTAGAATCGTTGGAGATGATAAAACATTGAATGCTTTCTGTACGCCGGGCGGTTACATCTATATCTATACTGGATTGATTAAATATTTGGAATCTGAAGATGCTCTAGCGGGTGTAATGGGCCACGAAATTGCTCATGCTGACCTTAGACATTCTACACAACAAATGACAAAAATTTATGGCGTTCAAGTGCTACTAGATTTACTTGCTGGTGACCGTCAAATGATCAAGGAAATTACAACTGGTTTAATCGGATTGAAATTCTCTCGTTCTCATGAAACAGAAGCAGATGCTGCATCGGTTAGGTATTTATGTGGAACGGATTACTACGCTAGTGGTGGTGCAAAATTCTTTGAGAAAATCGCTGCAGAAGGTGGAGCACAACCGCCACAATGGTTGAGTACGCACCCAAGTCCAGACAATCGTATTGAACATTTCCACAATGAAGCCTTAGAAAGAGGCTGTTCTGGTAATCAAGAATACAAACAACGTTACCAACAGTTGATTAACGCTTTGCCTAGATAATATTAGGCTTATCTTCGCTTTATAATGATAGTCACAACAGAAAATAATAAGAGAATAGACTTAAGTCAAGGTATTGACTTGTCTATTCCTTTATCTGATGACGAAAATAATCCACGGGCTTGGTATGTGGATGCACCGCGCTTTGAACCTGTTAGAAGTGACAAGTGGATAGGTGCAGTAAAAGAAGGTGGTGCGGTTAATTTTAGGAATATTTTCTTTAATCCGCATGGGCACGGAACGCACACGGAATGTTTGGGTCACATCACCCCGGAAGTGTATTCTATCAATCGATATTTAAAACAGTTTTTCTTTCATGCGGTATTGTTTTCTGTCGAACCAAAATTAATTGGGGAAGACCGTGTAATTACTGCCGACTGTCTAAAGAAACTGGAGGCTTTTGAAAAGATTGAAGCATTGATTATTCGAACGCTGCCCAATGACACAGAGAAATTATCCATGAATTATTCGGCAACAAATCCAGCTTATATCGATACTGATTGTTTACCGCTTTTAAATCGATTGGGTGTCCAACATTTGCTGATAGATTTGCCAAGTGTGGACAAAGAGCAAGATGATGGCGAACTGGCTTTTCACCATGCCTTCTGGGAAGTTCCAACAAATCCACAATTCGATAAAACAATTACGGAACTAATTTTTGTTCCAACGCAGACGCAAGACGGTGAATATTTACTGAATTTGCAAGTTGCTCCTTTTGAAAACGATGCCGCACCAAGCAGACCAGTGATCTATCCTTATTTGTAGATTTAAATAACGGATTTCCTTATCCTTTTAAATTCTTATCTTTATTTTTGTAAAAACATTTCATATATGGGCAAATTTCCAGTGGGTGAACTTCTTAAAAATATTGACTCTCCAAAAGATTTACGCCTTTTGTCGGAAGAACAATTACCGCAACTAGCAAAGGAGGTTCGTCAGTATATGATTGATGTTTTATCTGAAATTGGAAACTCACACTTCGCAGCTAGTTTGGGGGTAGTAGAAATTACTGTCGCACTTCATTATATTTTCAATACGCCGTATGATCAATTGATTTGGGATGTTGGTCATCAAGCATACGGACACAAAATTCTAACGGGAAGAAGAGATGTTTTTCCTTCGAATAGAACAAAAGGCGGAATTAGTGGTTTTCCTTCACGTAATGAAAGTGAATACGATACTTTCGGTGTGGGGCATTCTTCAACTTCCATTTCTGCTGCTTTGGGAATGGCTATCGCTAGTCGATATAAAGGAGAGAAGGACAAGCACCATATTGCCGTAATCGGTGATGGAGCGATGACTGCTGGATTGGCTTTTGAAGGCATGAATCATGCAGGATTTGAAAAGGATATGAATCTTTTAGTCGTGCTGAATGATAACAATATGTCTATCGACCCAGATGTTGGCGCTCTTCGTAATTATTTGAATGATATTACCGCTTCTTATGTTGAGAATAACATTTTTGAAGCCCTAGATTTTCAATATTTCGGACCAATAGACGGACACAACATTGACTTGTTAGTTAGAACCCTTAATAAGCTAAAGTCTATATCTGGACCAAAAATTCTACACTGTATTACCAAAAAAGGGAAAGGATATCAGCCAGCAGAAATTGGAAATCCAGCACAATGGCATGCTCCCGGAGCTTTTAATAAAGAAACAGGAGAAATTGTAAAGCAAATTCACAACACGCCACAAGCACCAAAATATCAAGATGTTTTTGGGAATACCTTACTGGAATTAGCCGAAAAAAACGATAAAATCATGGGAATTACTCCAGCAATGCCTTCTGGTTCTTCCTTGAATATTATGATGAAAGCAATGCCAGAAAGAGCTTTTGATGTTGGTATTGCAGAACAACATGCAGTTACTTTCTCAGCTGGTCTCGCTACACAGGGAATGATTCCTTATTGCGTGATTTATTCTACTTTCTTACAACGTGCCTACGACCAATTGATTCACGATGTGGCTATACAGAATCTTCAAGTTGTGTTTTGTATCGATAGAGCCGGATTGGTTGGTGCAGATGGTGCCACACATCACGGCGCATACGACATTTCTTATTTGAGAACGGTTCCCAATTTGATTGTCTCTTCTCCTATGAATGAAGCGGAGTTAAGAAATTTAATGTTTACCGCTCAAGCTGAAAATCACGGACCTTTTGCAATTCGCTACCCTAGAGGAAAAGGTGTGATGCCAGAATGGAAAACAACTATGAAAACGGTGGAAATAGGAAAAGGACGAAAGTTGAGCCATGGTACTGATATCGCCATTTTAAGCATTGGCCATGTTGGTAATGTTGTTCAAAATGTTGTTCAATCTCTTGAGAATAAGTGCTCTATAGCGCATTATGACCTTCGTTTTGTTAAACCAATAGATGAGGTTTTACTACGCGAAGTTTTCACGCAGTTTGATAAGATTATTACCGTTGAAGATGGTGCTTTAATGGGCGGAATGGGTAGTGCCGTATTGGAATTTATGTCGGACAACAACTATCATTCAAAAGTCAAGCGCTTGGGAATACCAGATGCCTTTATTCACCATGGAACACAGGTAGAATTACAAGCAGAATGTGGATATGATGTCAACGGAATTGAGACAGCCATCCTTTCTTTTATGCAAGAATATTGAATTAGTATTTTATAAAAACGTTTTTGGCTTCTGTGAAGAAATCCATAGCTTCCCAGCCACCTTCACGACCAACCCCAGAGGCTTTAACACCACCAAATGGAGTTCTTAGGTCTCTTACCAGCCAAGAGTTTATCCAAACAATTCCCGCTTCTACTTCATTAGCCATACGATGAGCACGTTTTAAATCGTTGGTCCAAATCGTAGCCGACAAACCATATTTTACCGAGTTGGCCATCATTAACACTTCTTCTTCTGTTTCAAAAGGTGTTATCGTTACCACAGGCCCGAATATTTCTTCTTGATTTGTTCTACAGTTATAGTGCAAGCCTTCAATAACTGTTGGCTCTATGTAATATCCTTTATCGTATGGTGCATCTAAAATCACGCGATTTCCTCCCGCAATAACGGTTCCACCTTCTTCCTTGGCAAGTTCGATATAACTCAATATCTTTTCCATGTGCGGTTCAGAAACTACAGCACCTAGGTGAGCAGCTGGATCACTAGGAAAGGAAACCTTAGAACCTTTCACTTTTTCTACAAAAGCCTGCTTAAATTTCTCGTAAATTCCCTTTTGTACAAAGATTCGAGAGCCACATAAGCAGATTTGACCTTGATTGGCAAAACTTGAACGCACAGTTGTACTCAGCATCTCTTCAAAATCACAATCATCAAAGATGATATTCGGATTTTTTCCACCCAATTCAAGAGATAACTTCTTAAACATAGGTGCAGCAATCGAGGAAATCATTTGTCCAGTTTTTGTTCCACCTGTAAAAGAAATTGCTTTGATTTTCGGATGACGCACGATGGCATCTCCTGCAGAATGTCCAAATCCGTGAACGATATTCAGCACACCTTTCGGAAAATTCACATCATCCATCACCTTACAAAGTAAGTAAGCTGTATAAGGTGTTATTTCAGATGGTTTTGCTACTACACAGTTTCCCGTTGCCAAGGCTGGAGCAATCTTCCATGTAAAAAGATAAAGCGGTAAATTCCAAGGAGAAATGCAACCCACAACACCGATTGGTTTTCGTAAAGTATAGTTGACACCTACACCAACCATTTCGTGTGATTGTGAAGCATAATGTTGAATCCCTGTTGCGAAAAATTTAAAATTAGAAATTGCACGTGGAATATCTACATGTGCAGCCAATTTCAAAGGTTTTCCGTTGTCTCTACTCTCTGCAGCGACAAATTCATCCATTCTTGCAGCAATTCCATCGGAAAGCTTCATCAACCAATCGCCTCTTTCTTCAACACTCAACATCGACCAAGTTGGGAATGCTTTTTCTGCTGCTAAATACGCTTTTTCAACATCCTCACTTTGCGAATCTGGAATTAACGAGTAGGGTTTACCTACCGCAGGTTCAACGTTTTCGAAGAAATTATCTGAGCTAGGAGCAGTAAACGCTCCGTCGATATAATTTAAAATTTTTTCCATGGTTTTGCTTTTCACTTTGTAAAGTTACGAAAAGCAAATAATAATTGTATTGTTTTGTATTTTTGTTTATATTTACCTCTTAAATTACTATTTAAATGGTTCATTATGAAACGAAATAAAACTACGTTACTATTCATTTTTGTTGGTTTTATTAATTTTCTTGTTTTCGGACAAGGAGGCATTTCTCCACTTGCTCACCAAGCCTTCAACAATGGCTCTGTAGCATTTGAGAAGAAAGATTATAAAACAGCAATTAAGGAATACGCTAAATCCGTTGAGATTTCCCCTGATTTTATTCAGGCGAGAACAGGATTGGCTTATGCTTATGTTTCTGACAATCAGTTGGATGAGGCTGAAGGTCAGTTTTTGGAAATTGCTAAATTGGACGCTTCTTCTGCAGACCCTTACTTCGAGTTGGGTGTTATTGCAGGAATGAAAGACAGTTCACAATTGGCAATTGATTACTTCACAAAAGCGATTGAAAAAGATGCAACAGATGGAGAGTTCTTCTATCGTCGCGGTATTCAGCACTTTAAAATGGAGAATTACAATGCCGCTATTGGTGACTTTGACAAAACAATTGCACTAAAGCCAAAAGATGCTGATGCTTTCAATGACAGAGGAAGTGCACACAAAATGGCAAAAAATCCAACTGCTGCTATTGCAGATTACAAGAAAGCCATCGAGTTGAAAAGAGACTTTGTGATTGCGATGAATAACTTGGGGAATCTGTATAGAACACAAAAGGATTATGACAATTCAATCGCTATTCTAAGTCAAGCTATTGCTGCTGATGGAAATAATTACCTAAGCTACAACAATAGAGGTTACGCCAAATTCAACAAAGGAGACTTTGAAGGTGCAATCGCTGACTTCAAAATTGTAAATAAGATGTCTCCTGATTATGCAACGGCTTATAACAATATTGCTGGTGCTTATCTTTCATTAGACGACTATGATAAGGCAATTGAGTTTGCTACAAAAGCAATCGAAAAGGATGAAAATCTAGCTTCTGCTTATTACAACAGAGCAATTGCTTATGAAATGTTGAGAAAAGAAGACAAAGCTTGTGAGAATTGGAATACAGCTGCTGATCTTGGAATTAGAGTCGCTAAAGAGTATTATACAATGAATGGTTGTAAGTAATCATTTGTAAATAAAATAAGGTATGAAACAGACATTATTATTATCATTTTTGATTGTATTTAGCTTTAGCATCTTCGGACAAGATGTGGAGTTTACAAAGAAAAATTTTCCGAGTAAAAAGTCGGAACTAAAGGAGGCTTTAAAGAACTTAAAAACAGCTGATAAATTTATGAGTGCACAGCCTGCTCCAATGTATAATGAAGCGGTTGGCTACTATTTAGACTTACACAAGTTTAATCCCAAAAGTGCCCATGTAAACTATAACATTGGATTGTGTTACTTGAATACTAACCAAAAGTTCAAAGCACTTCCTTACTTTCAAGCTGCTGAAAAACTAAACGCAGGTTTATTTCCTGATATTTACTACAATATTGGTAGAGGTCACCATTTATTGATGGAATGGGATGAAGCGCTTAAAAACTACAAAAAGTATAGAGGAAGTTTAAACCCTGCCAAGGAACCTGATGAATTTAACGATGTTGTAAAGAAAATATACGAGTGTGAAAGCGGAAAAGAATTGGTAAAAAATCCGGTACGTGTTTGGATCGACAACATGGGCGCTAATATCAATTCGGAATATCCAGATTATGGAATGGTGTTAACAGCCGATGCTTCTGAAATCTTCTTTACTTCTCGTCGTTCTAATTCTACAGGAGGAAAAACAGATCCTTATGATGGAAAATTCTTTGAAGATGTTTATCATTCTGTTTACAATGAGAATAGAGGTTGGTCGAAGGCTACAAATGTTGGAGCACCAATCAATACAAAAGGTCACGATGCTGCGGTTGCCTTAAACGCTGACGGTAGTAAGATGATTATCTACATCGATGACAATGGAAATGGTAATTTATATGAGAGTTTAAGAACCGGAGATAAGTGGAGTAAACCAAAGGCGTTTAACAAAGAAATTAACAGTCCATTCCACGAAGCATCAGCTTGGCATTCGCCTGATGGAAGACAATTGTACTTTATTAGTGAAAGACCATTGACAAAAAATGGTGGACCAAAAGATAAAGACATTTACATTGCAACTTGGGATGATAAAAAGAAAGATTGGGGAAACATTGAGCGTTTACCAGACAACATCAACTCAAAATACGATGAAGACGGAATTTATGCGCATCCTGATGGGAAAACAATTTATTTCTCGTCGAGAGGACATAACTCCATGGGTGGATATGATGTTTTTAAATCTGTTAGACAAGAAGACGGTACATGGTCTGAGCCTGAGAATCTTGGCTACCCAATCAATACGCCAGATGATGACGTTTTCTTTACGGTTGCTGCCAATGGTCGTGATGCTTATATGACTTCTTACCGTGAAGATGGTTTAGGAGAGAAAGACTTGTACACAATTACGCTGTTAGGAGCTAAAAAAGAGCCGATCGTTAGAAACGAAGAGGTATTGTTAGCAAATACGAAAACAACGATTAAAACGATAGAGATTCAACCAGTAGTGGATGCTTATGGAAGTAAGTTAACCATTCTAAAAGGTGTTATTAGAGATGACGAAACGAAGGTGCCATTAAAAGCGACAATTCAAGTAGTTGACAACTCAACAAACAAGGTGATTTCTGAATTTACTTCTGACTCTGAAACGGGTCGTTACTTAGTTTCTCTACCTGGTGGTAAAGATTACGGTATCGCTGTTGAAGCGGATGGTTATTTATTTCACTCGGAAAACTTTAACTTACAAGAAGATTTAGGATACAGAGAGGAACGTTTAGATGTTGACCTTAAGAAAGTGAAAGTTGGTGCTAATATCGCGTTAAGAAACGTGTTCTTTGACTTAGATAGATTTAGTTTAAGAGACGCTTCGATTACGGAGTTAAATCGTTTGGTGGAATTATTGAACAAGTATCCGAAAATTAGAATTGAGCTTTCTGGACATACAGACTCAAGAGGATCTGCTGCATACAATAAGACTTTATCAAACAATAGAGCGAAAACAGTGAGAGACTATCTGGTTAACAAAGGAATTGACACAAAGCGTTTAGAATTCAAAGGTTATGGCTTCGACCAGCCTTCTGTGACAGATGCGGAAATCAATGCGATGAAGCGACTTGAAGATAAGGAAGCTGCTCACCAGTTGAACAGAAGAACTGAGATTAAGATTATTGATTAGTGGATTCGTAATTGCGGAATTAACTTAAAATATACAACTAAAAAGGGCACTCAATTGAGTGCCCTTTTTAGTTTATTATTGTTAACTGAAAGCTTTAAACTTAGTTATTAAAGATTTGTTTATCTAAGTTCTAATTAAAAGTTTACCTGACTCAATTTATATCTTAATGCTGGTCCTCCAGGCATTTGAGAAATCAGGATAATTCCATTTTGAATTCCAAATGAAAGAGCTGGGTTCATCGCCATTGCAACAAAATTCCCCATTTGAATAGAATGAAGCGGTAAAGACTGAAATGCTCTATTTCCGTATTCAAAGTTTCCTTGGTTATCAATTACTGTCATTAAAGTTGGATGTAAAGCTTCCTTCCCGTATAAATGATCAATATTTATCATTTGGTTGTTTTCATTTATCCAATATCTATAACCACTACCCGATTCGTAGCGCACTTCCATATAGTTCCAAAATAAATACAGTTTATCGTTTACAAATGTATGTGTAAATGAACCGTAATATAATTTTGGATCTAAGGTCATCTCTACTTGATTCTTATTCAACACTTGATTCCATCTATAAGCGTTGTTTTCATCAAATGCAATCGCATAAATCCCCTTATGTGTCAAGTTGTATTCATAAGCGATTGGACTAGAGTTTGGAATTGCGTTTCTTTTCTCCGCTGTATGCTCAATCAGGAAAACTGTTCCGTTTGAAGCGTCTTTTATGACATCTTTTAATTTAAAGATGTTCTTCCCTGGAATTGATTCTCTTTTTGCATTAGCGGTAAGGGCTTGCAATTCTGGAGAAGTTAAAGCATAAGTTGTATTCGACATCACATTTCCATCTTCTCCTGCTTTAAATAGCCACAATCCTTGCCAATTAGACTCAGATCCTACTGATACAGAAAAGAATTTTGGTTGGTCAGATAAAATCGCACCAACATTCAAGTTTCCTTCCTCATCAATAAAGATATTTGTTTCTCCGATGATGTATTCATTAAAGGTTATCGGCGTTGTCGATGAACTCACAGCATTGGTTGTTACAAGCGAATATTTACGTTCTGTTGACGATTCAATGAATTCTTTGAAAATATAGCTTATTCCGTTGTTATTAACGGCAATAGAATTACTTCTACCACGCTTGTATTCATCTTTCAAAACTAAATCTTTCTTCCAAAGTGAAGAGAAGTCAGCGGTATTGAAAACTTGTAAACGTACTTCTTCTGATTGCTTTTTTTCAAATGGCTTCTCTGTTAAAACAAGCATCTTGCTTCCGTCTGGAGAAAAGCTATAAACGAAGTTAGCACTATTCATTTGACTCTTGCTAAACTCTGATTCTAATAGAACGAAGTCATTGCTTAGATTCCCAGTTTCTGGGTTTAGCAATTTTACATGGATGGAAACTTGTCTTTCGTTCTTGTCCCAACCTCTATAAAAAACAAAGATTTGCCCGTTTGCCATTTCTGTACCCAAATAGGTCTTTGAGTCGTTGAAAGTTCCAAACGAAGCCGGGATGTTCTTCGTGAATAGCAAGTTTAAACTTGGCGAAAACTTTTTCAAATAAATCTGCTGATTGGAAATACTTGTATTCAGTTTTCCTATAGTATAAAAACCTGTTTCATCCTGTCCAAGCGCCTCGTCCCAATGAGAATAGTTTAGCTCGTTTACAGCTTCAGGTGTACTTACCAATGTAAAATCTTGTGCCCATGCCGTGTTTAAACAAAGCATTGCTAAAAGTAAAATGTTAATTTTTTTCATAATTACCTCGTTTATTGCTTCTCAGCCCAGTCATTGTATTCTTTAACAATTTCATAGATTTTGAAAATTCCATATCCTTTTTCTTTATCGTTGATTTTGTCAACTAATTCTTGGTTGTTATCGACAAGTTTTGACATTTTCTTTCTGAATCCTAGAGCGATTGAACTTAATTCTTCTGGCTCATCAGCGTTTCTTGCGAAAATGATTTTCGTTTCATATCTTCTTGCATAGTAGTCGTTCCAACTTTCGTTTTGTTGCTTAACAACTGAAGTGTAGTTTTCCACCGTTGCATACCATTCGTAAGTTCTGATAGCACCGTCCTGAACAACTAAATTGAAATTAGGAGCCTTGAATAAACCACCACTGTACTTGATAGATTCGTATAACTTATCAGCGATTTTGTATCCTAGTAAATTTTTAGCTGAGAATTTTTTAGAAGGTTTTTTATCTGTTTTATTGCTGTAAAACTCAACCGTATTTTGATTGCTTTTTCCTATTCCACCTGGCGAACAACGGTTTAAAGCTTTGATAAAACCATGAAGTGTGTCTCCTTCTGTTTCGATGATATAACCTGGATATATTTTTCCTACTTGGTAGATCTCTGGACTCCAGTCAACTTGAAAGTTTGGGTTTTCTTGAGCAAAGCTTGTAGTGTAAGTGCTTAGGAATAAAAGTGTTAAAGTGAAAATTCGAATCATGTTTTTTATTTTTAGATTTAACTTGCAGCATGCAAGCTTTAGTTTTAATATATGTTTGCAAATATACAAATTCCATGCCTCTTTGTGGAGACAGTTTCTATTAAAAGAATAGTTGTGCTTTAGAATAAGGAAACGCTAACACCTAAAGAGAAAGGATATAGCTGAACGCTTTCCTCATTTTTAAACAGAGGGGAGAAGTAATATGCGCCATAAATCGCCCAGTTTCTTATACCGATTCGAGCTGTAATTCCATAGCGTAATAAATTCGCATCTGGAAAACGCTTGGTTTTTGTCGTAATCCTTTGGCCATTTGTTTCCTCTACTGTTTTTGAAAATGAATTGGCTTTAATTCCGATCTTACCACCTACCATGAATTTGAAGTGATTAAAACCTTTGGTACGGAATCGCAATTCTAAAGGTATTTCAAAATAATTGGCAGCAAACTTTGCTTTTTTCGGGTCTTGAGCAAGATCTGCAATGGTGGTTGTTTCTAAATCTAAGTCTCTGGTAAAAGCAATTTTTGATCTATTTTTATAATGACTATAGCCTAAACCTATTCCAAGACCGAATGTGTTGCCTTGTGTTAAAGGAAGGTCAAACATAAAGGCAACATTGACACCAATAGAACTCAAAGGAGAAGAGAAAGCTTTTCTGTCGCCATGCCAATCGTTATAAGTTAAATCGATAATAAATCTGTCGTATTTGTGTAGTTTTCCAGCTTTAAAAGGTTTGTACCCTGTGAAATACCAAAGTATTCCGGGGCGATAACGCGTGCGGATTCCATCTTCTTTTTCGTCATACTGTGCGTGTAAACCTGAAGATGTAAGGAGTATTGAAACGAATATTAATAAGATTATTCTCATTTATTTCTCTCTTTTTGCTCTGATATATTGTTCAAACTTCCATGCTGACGCAACTGCTTCTTTTATCGTTCTATTGGCCTGCCAATTTAATTTCTTGTTGGCTAACTCTGTGTTGGCATAAATTTCAGGAACGTCTCCACTTCTTCTTTCTCCAACTGAATAAGGTAGTTTTATGCCAGTAGATTCTTCAAATGAATGAATCATTTCAAAAACACTGGTTCCTTTCCCCGTTCCTAGGTTGTAAATCATTGGATTGCTATCGCTTTCATCCATTTTTTCTATCGCAACTACGTGTGCTTCGGCTAAATCTACGACATGGATGTAATCTCTTACACATGTTCCGTCTGTAGTATCATAGTTGTCACCAAAAACAGTCAACTCTTTTCTAATTCCAAAAGCTGTCTGTGTAATAAATGGCAATAGATTATTTGGAATGCCTCCTGGCTCTTCACCAATCAGGCCACTTTCATGTGCGCCAACTGGATTGAAATAACGTAAAAGTGTTGCTTTGACTTGTGGAAAACTGTTAACAAACTGTTCAATAATTTCCTCACTCACCTTCTTGGTATATCCATAAGGGGAATTATAGGAAACTGGACTATTTTCTGTAACAGGAATCACCTTCGGGTCGCCGTAAACCGTGCAACTTGAGGAAAAAACAAATTGCTTTATCTCAAATTCCTGAATCATTTCTAAAATGCTAACCAGACTGCCTAGATTATTGTCGAAATATTTTAAAGGATTGGCAACTGATTCACCCACTGCTTTGTCAGCAGCAAAGTGAATAACACCTTGAATAGGATAGCGTTGGAATACTTTTCTAAGTTCCTCTTTGTCTTGACAAGCGATTTTATAATAGATAATCTTAGCTTGTGTTAATGCTTCTAATCGTTCGATAACATCTTCATTAGAATTTCTAAAATCATCGATGATAATAGGCGTAAATCCTCTTTCTAAAAGGCAAACAATAGTATGCGAACCGATATATCCAGCACCACCAGTAACAAGAATGTGTTTATTGCTCTTTTCCATAGTGTCAAAAATAGATAAAAATATTTAATAACAGCTCATTGATTCACGAGATGAAGGTAAGGAATGCTAGAATTTATCATTCACTTATAAAAACAAAAAATCCCAGCTTGTTTATTAAACTGGGATTTAAAGTAGATAATAACGACTTAATTTGTCATTTTCTTTTCAGTTGGCTGTCTTTTAATAGGCGAAACTTCCAATTTACGGTTTTCTTGAACTTTTAATTCATCCAACTTTTTTGTTTGCTCAGGAGTTAAGAAACTTCTGAATTCTGTTTCAAATTTTTTGTCATACTCCATTTTAGTCGCGTCGTCTAAATTTGGCATATTACTGTATGTTTCTTCTCTTAATTTAAAAAGCTCTGTTGTTCTAGCTTCTTGCTCTTTCGTAAGCTTTAAATCGGTTGATAATGCTTCAACTTCTTTTTCAATCGCAGGCTTTAATTCTGCTTTCTTTGCTGTCATTTCAACAGATTTTTTCTTTTCTGTTGTATTCGCTTTTTGAGTTGTTTGACCAAATGCTGTACCTCCAATTACAAGAGCAGCCAATAAAATAATTTTTTTCATATCAATAAAATTTAAGTTTTTTCAAAGTGTTTCTAACCAATAACTAAGCCAAATTACGGATAAAAATATGAGCAACAAAAATTAAAGTGTTAAAAATAGAAAAAGTGGAGGTTTCAAAGATGTGGAACGGTTTTGTTATTAGTAAATTTCAAACTCAACTGAATTCTTATTCCTTGATACCTCACATTCTTCTCACTTTTGAAAACTCCACTATTTATTATAAAACTAGGTCCTCTGAGAGAACTAATTCTGAATTAGCGAAATGCTTATTTATCTTCTTTTTTAGTCGTCTTCTTGGCCTCAGGCTTTTTAGCTGCTGGCTTCTTTGCTTCAGTAGCTTTTTTCTCTGTAACCTTTTTCGCTGCTGCTTTAGGTGCTTCCTTAGCTTCTACTTTTTTCTTAGCTGCTTTTGGCTTTTCTACTTTTTCAACTGCTTCTGGTGCCTCAACTTCTACTTTCTCTTCTACTTTCTCTTCTAAAGTGATTAAACCTGCTTTGTGAAGTAAATTATACCATTGGAAAATTTTCTTAATATCTGAAGGGTAAACTCTTTCCTGGTCGTAATTTGGTAAAATTTCCTCCAAATATATCTCTAGCGTTTTTAAGCTTTCTTTGTGAGATGGTGCTTCTCCACAATTCGTTTTCTTTGCGATGCTTTTATAAACTTCTCTTAAAGGGAAATCTTCATCGTAAGTATAGATACTGATATCCTCTAAGGCAGAAATACGATCCGTAGAATATGCTGGAACGCGCTTATTGTCGATTAATGATTCAATAATAATGTTGCTTTTTGATTGAGCAACTACTTTAAATAATCCAGTTTTTCCTGATACTGAAATGATTCCTGTTAAATCCATATAGATTAATATAATTTTGTAAGAATGTCAAAAATAGAAAGAATAAAACAAATATCGCATTGCTTATTCTTTAAAAAATGATAAGATTTTTGTTTGCTGATTAGTTTTTATCTTGATTAAGTAAATTCCACTCGCCAAATCCCTGACGTTTAATTGGTTTTTATCGGCGGTATTGGTCTGGTTTTTAATCTTTTGACCTGTAGGCGTTGTCAACTCGACTTCTAGTATTTCTTGTCCTTTCGCCTCTATGTTTAAATAATTCTTGGTTGGATTTGGATAAATATTTATCGTCGAGATCTCTTCTTCTGCGATGTTTAAAGTCCAATTAAACGCATTTGAAAAACTTTTACAGTTGTCTGGTCCTTGAATGGCCACACTATAATATGCATCAACTGTTGGAGTATATTCTTGTTGTGTTGCGCCAGAAATTGGCGAATCGTTACGGTACCATTGATAGTTGGGCGCTTCACTTGAGATTAATGTGTTTCCCGATAAAGAAATAGTTGGACTTGGTAAAGGACTGCCTTGTACAATGTTTATTGTATCTGAATATATTTTACATCCACGCATATCGATTCCGTAAAGTGAAATTTCCTCCGGTTGAGAAATTATAGTCTGTGACTCGAAAGCACCATTCGACCAATTATACTCTTGAAGTGGTATGTTACTACTTAATTTCACAGGCATTTGACAAATAGCGGTATCGCCTAAAATTTTCAAGTTTCCATTTCTTTCAACCAATAAATCAAAAGCATTCACCTTACCGTAACCTATTCTATTGTTGGGCGCAATTCCTGTGTACATATCTTGATATGCCGTGTTGAATAAATCCGTTTTGAATTCTTCCATTGAACTATTTGGACATCTTTCTAGATATAAAGCAGCAATTCCTGCAACGACTGGAGCCGCCATGGAAGTTCCATTGTTTCGATAATGATATCCTCCTTCATCTAGATTTAACCCGTAAGTGTGATTATTCACAGTGTACATCGGTGCACTTGCCAAAGACATTTCTCCAGCTGCGGCAATATCTGGCTTAATTACTCCTGTGCGGGAAGGTCCACGTGAAGAAGATAGCGCAACATCACCAGGTTGTGTCGGTTCTGCATGATAATAATATATTCCATTATAACTCATGTATCTGTACCTGTTTCTGATGTTAGCAACTGAAATAATATGTGGCGAACAATTCCAAGATGAAACCAAGCTTTGTGCACTATCTGGATATACATAGTTGACTATCAGCGGATATACTGTTGGTGAAGGTACATCACTTACAATGGTGTTCATGCCAACTTCTTTATCGCTCCATAAGTCGTACTTCCCACTTCCTGTGGTGCTAAATCGCATCAAGTAATCTGTTGAATCTACTTTTGAGAAAAAGCCTTGAAGGTGAAAGTTATTGGCTTCGTATTCTGTATATATTTCTATTGTTGCGATTCTATCGCCATTAACGTTAAATAAGGTATCATAGATGGGTGTTCCAACGTTTAACTGTGAGAAACGGTAAGTTGTTGAAGCTACGTCATCATAACCTCCACTGTTTTTATTCGCTCCAAAAGAGTAAGAGAATTGTGCGTCGTTGACATCAGACCATAGGTCGAAAAAAACCGTATTGGGACCTAAAGCACCATTTGCATTGTTCTTAAACCAGATGAAATTAGTGTCAACGGCTGTCATTGTAGCTTGTGCATGAAAGGGAACTCTATTTCCTGAATTTCCGGCAGCTCCTATGATTATTCTACCTCTTTTTTCTTGTGCCAAAAACGCCATTAATTCTCCAGCTGGATCTGTTCCATCGTGACTTCCTAATGCGGTACCTACGCTTAAGTTGATAACCGCTGGTTTTCCTAAACTGTCAGCTACCTTAAAGATATAGTCGCAAGCGTCGGCTACGGTCAAGGTCCAATTGGGCTTGCTAAAGTCTGTTTCCACAAAAACGATATCCGCCTCTGGCGCCATTCCTTTGTTTCTTCCATTGGCCAATCCGTTTCCTGCAGCGATCCCAGTAACGGTTGTTCCGTGCGCCAAGTCATTATTAGATGTTGTTGTATTGGCATTGTTTTGAATGTATTCCTTTGACCAAATTCTACCATAACCATAAGGTGCGGGAGCAGTCGTTGC
The DNA here is from genome assembly GCA_035497735.1 of Brumimicrobium sp. Taxonomy (GTDB): domain Bacteria; phylum Bacteroidota; class Bacteroidia; order Flavobacteriales_D; family Crocinitomicaceae; genus Brumimicrobium. Next base: position 69,522 of record DATJCX010000017.1, read on the forward strand.
GTCGGTAATTTTCTGGTCCCAATAGCGAATAACTCTGTTGTTTCCGTATGAATCAATAAAATCGGGATGCGTCCAGTCCAAACCACTATCTACTAGGCCGATAATCACTCCTTTTCCTGTGTAACTGTCATTCAATGGCCATGCGCCCACGTGAACGGAATCTGTATAATGTTTTGCTCTTGCACTATCATCTAAAAGTACTGGAGGTGCATATTCGAAATAAAAATTTGTAATATTTCCTGCTTCATATTGCTTAGAAATCCACTCTGGTGTTTGGGTAAAAAACAAATAATTCTCTGTTTTTCGCTTGATGGTAATTTTTTCTTGCAACAAATAATTTAGATTCTTTTCATTATTTTCTATACTAAAAGGTACCTGTAAGCTCGGTGTTTCTGTTAAAATCTTGTTAAACCCAAGCTTCTGGGAAATTAATGTCAAGGGGGAAAATAGTATTATTGCGTAAAATATGTATTTTTGGAATGCCATTTGTTTAGATTATTAACCAGTTATTAGTGAAAAAGCAAATTTTAAACTATAAATATCGTAAAAGTCTTAAATAAAACACATTTTTGTAACATAATAAAATAAGAAATAAAAATCAAGATGAAGAAAATAGTTCTAAGTATTATTATGCCAGCTCTATTGGGAGCTTACTTTTCAACAGCGACAGCGCAAGTTGATAAAAAAGTATTAAACTGGTATAATACAGAGAAGACAGGTATGTCAACAGAGAAGGCTTATAAGAAGAGTCTTAAGAAAATGACACCTGAAACAGTTATCGTTGCAATTATCGATTCAGGTATCGATATTAACCACGAAGACTTACAAGGTAAGATCTGGACAAATACAAAAGAAATAGCAGGAAATGGTATTGATGACGACGGAAACGGGTACATCGATGATATTCACGGATGGAACTACTTAGGTGCAGCAGACGGAACAAACCAAGAGCATGCTCGTTTGGAAGCAGCTAGAATTGTTTCAATGTACAGTGAGAAATTTGAAGGTGTTGAAGCTGACAATGTAAAAGAAGCAGACAAAGTAGATTTTGAATTATACACGGAAGCAGCAGCTTACGTAGCTCAAAATCGTGAGAAATACCAAGGTTACATTGATCAAACAAAACAATTCAGAGACCAAATGTTGCCAATGCTTCCTTCAATGGTTGCTAGTGCAATGGGTATTGAAGAAGACCAATTAACTTTGAAAAAAGTAAAAGCTTGGAAAGCTAAAACTCCACAAGACAAGCAAATGAAGCAAGTTGGAGTTGCTTTATTAAGCGGAGAAGTAACAGTAGAAGCAATCACTGAACAAATCACTCAGTTGGAAGGGATGCTAGAGCACCACAACAATCCAGAGTATGATGACAGAAGCTTAATCGGAGATGATTGGTTAGATATGCTAGATGTTGTTTACGGAAACAATGACGTTAAAGGTCCAGATTCATCTCACGGTACACACGTAGGAGGAATTGTAGGTGCAACTCGTGGTAACAAATTAGGAGGAGACGGTGTTGCAAACAACGTGTTACTAATGTCTTTAAGAGCAGTTCCAGATGGAGATGAGTTCGATAAGGATATCGCATTAGCTATTCGTTACGCAGTTGACAATGGAGCAAAAGTTATCAATGGTTCTTTCGGTAAAGCATTCTCTACATTACCAGAGGCTGTATACGAAGCAATTATGTATGCACAAGAAAATGACGTATTGTTTGTTCACGCTGCAGGAAACGACGCGAAAGACTTAGCAGTAGAAAGTAATTTCCCAGCTGTTAAATATGATTTTCAAGAAGATCCTTTTACGCATGTATTGACAATTGGTGCTTCAACAAGATACCATGATGGAGAATTAGCAGCTAGTTTCTCAAACTACGGTCAAGACCAAGTTGACATTTTTGCACCAGGTTTAGAAATTTACAATACATGGCCAGAAAATGAGTACAAAGCAATTCAAGGAACTTCAATGGCAGCACCAATGGTTTCTGGAGTAGCTGGTTTATTGAAAGGTTACTTCCCTTCTTTAACGATGAAAGAAATTAAAGATATCATCCTTGCTTCAGGTGATGATTTTGGAGCGACTTTACAAACAAAGCCAGGTACAGACGAAAAAGTGTTATTCAGTACTTTATCTAAAACAGGGAGAGTTGTAAACGTCTACAAAGCAGTTGAGTTAGCAAAGAAAGTTGTTGCTAATAAAAACTAGAAGATATTGAAAATGAACTTGTTTGAAAGAGCAAGTTTCATTTCAAATTACTGAAGAGGCTGCCTGTAAAGTCGGCCTCTTTTTATCTTAAATAATATGAAAAATTTAATTGTCATTTTGCTATTGCTTTTGTCTTGGAATGCTTCAAGTCAAAAGGTATTTCCCTATATCAACAATCAAGAATACTTGATGAGTTTTGGTAAAGGTATGTCTTGGCAATTAGATTTTTTAAAACCCATTCACGTTCAATACTCCGAAGAAATCGTCGCTTATATAGATAATAAACGCGATCTATTCGTTTATGACGGAGAGAGTAAAGAAAAGCTTTCTGGAATGGTAAATGATTATAAAATCGGGATTAATTTATTGGCATGGAATGCCGGACCGATTTTACATGTTTGGGAAAATGGAGTAAAACAAAACCTTACTTATTTTGCTGGACATTACGAAGTGTCTGATAGTTTAGTTGTTTTTGAAGATACGCGTGATAATGCAATCCGTGTGTATTATAATGGTGAGATATACGATTTGTATTCGAGTATTTATCGACCAGTTTTTCCGCAAGCTATCGGAACAAACACTGTTGCATTTAAAGGAAATGGGGACGTGCAATACGCATTTATTTCTGGGAGAATAATCGAAATTGGAGTTTTTCCAGAAAACCTTACTTTCGCAGCAGGCGCTAGTTTACTCGTTTTTAATGATGAATTTAACCAGTCTTTCGCAGCCGTTTTCCGAACGAGAGTGGTGGATGTAGAGCCAACCATGGTGCAAAGCTATAAAGCTGGATATGGAATTTTCGCGTACCAAGATAGAAACGATAACCTAAAAGCTTATGTGCAAGGAAATATCGTGACACTTAGTTCGTATGCTTCTTTTTATGAAGTATTTAGAGACATGATTGTTTGGGGTGAAAATGGTACATTCTACGTCTATTATGAAGGACTACAGTATGAAATTGCAAATTATATTCCATCAGAATATTATATCCGAGATGGTATCGTAGCCTTTAGAAATCTAAATGGAGGTATCTCAGCTTTCCATAATAAAACTGTAGATATTGTTAGTAACTACATCAATGCTGGATTTGAAGTGAATGGAAACACCATTAAAGTTCAAGTAAGTAAAGGAAACTTCTTATTCTTTAAGAATGGTCACAGCGTTAGCATGTAAAGAATATTCACAGTCTTTTTATGAGCAATTAAGAGATGTAATAGTTGATTGTGATTGTATAGATATAAGATTATTGTGTACTACCGTTTAAACTATTGCGTCTTGATTGTAAGGAAAGTTATTTTAAATTTACTAAAAATGGAACTTAGTTGAAATACAAAACTGCTATATCATTACTGGTCTTTTTTTGGATGAACATTGCGACAACTTTTGCGCAAGATGCTATTCTTTTTTCCAATGATTCTATAAGAATAGTAGAAAGTTATGAGAATTTAATTGAAGACTATTCTAAAAAGATATTAAACGCTGATGTCATTAAAGATATCCTGTACTTTGGTGTTGGACACAAGACTGCTTTAACAGATGATTTAGTAGCGTATTATACTGCTTTATATTATCTACACAACAATGAAGTTGGGAAGGCCTTATCGGTTGTTAATAAAAGCATAGACGAAAGTATCTTATCTGGAGATGGTGATGGTGATGCAAAGTTCTTAATTCTAAAAGGAGACATTCATAAAAGTAGAAATGAGTTTGAGAAATCAATTAAAGCCTATCTAAATGCAGCTTCCCGTTTTCAAGCAAAGAATGAAAAACTGAAAGAGGCTGATGTCTATAGAAAGGTTTTGAGTGTATATTTGTTACTGGGCAACTATCAGCAAGCTTATAAATATTCAAAATGGGCATTTAATGAATACATGATGTATCCTGAATTGGATGGGCACTTAGGGAGTTTAAGTACGATGATTATTTGTGAAAACCATCTTAACCTATTGGACAGTGCAAAGGTTCATATCGAATATGGAATGAGCTTTGAACCCATAACAAGCTACACAGAAGGGAAAATCTTAATGAATTATGCGAAGTCTCAATGGGAATACATGAATGGAAATTACCACAGAGCACAGCCTTTCGCCATTATTAGTTTAAAACTTGCTGAAAGCCATGGAAGGGAAGACTTGGTAGTCATGAACTCGATACTCCTGATGAATATTCACAACAAATTACATGAATATAATATCGCCCTAAACTTTGGTTCTGATGCCTTAAAGCATTTGGAAAATGACGTAAAATCATCCATGAATTATGGCCTTTACGATGGTTTGGCAATATCGTATGCTGGATTAGGTGATTTCAAAAAAGCCTATGTGTTAAAAGATTATTCTGACTCCTTGAAAGTGTTGGATAGAAAGTTGAGAGACAAAAGGAGTATGGATAGTTTACTGGTTCAATTCCAAACTTTATCAAGTGAGAATAAAATCCTGGGTCAAGAAGCGATTATTGCTAATCAAAATCACTTGCTGGAAAAACGTAGAAACTTTCTAATGATGGGTGTTTTTGCACTTTCCTTGTTAATCTTATTTATGGTCGCTATTTTTATTCTGAATAACCAGCGAATCAAATATATCAAAAAACGTCAAGAGGCAGCTTTGATTTATGCAATTAATGATTCTGAAGAATCTGAACGGAATAAGCTCGCTAGTGTTCTACACGATGGATTAGCAGCCGAATTAACGGCTTTGAAGTTGGAATTGGAACAAAACCCCTCTACTTCGGAAAGAGCTTTCTTTATGCTGAATAAAGCGCATCATATGTCGCGGAATATCTCCCACAATCTATCAACGCACTTTATTAGTGAAATAGGACTGATTAAGGCGCTTGCTAATTTAATTAGTAGTTACAACGTTAATAAAAGCATCCATTTTTATACCAACGTTGAAGGAGTCCTGAGCTTAGACAATAAGGTGGAAACCATTCTTTATAGAAGCATACAAGAACTAGTTCAAAATGCTCTAAAACACGCGAAAGCCACTGAAATTAATGTTCAAGCTATTTTAGTTGACAATGTCTTAACCCTTAGTGTAGAAGATGACGGTGTAGGTATTGAAGAAGAAAAACTATCGAAATCTATCGGATTAAACACGGTAAAGCAAAGAATTAAATTAATTAATGGTATATTTGAATTAGAGTCATTACCCAATAGGGGGACTACTATTTTTATCAAACTTAATATAGAGTAATGACCGAAAGCAAATTTGATATTTTAATTGTTGACGACCACAAAATGTTATTAGAAGGAATTAGGAGCTTTATTGCGAACCAATTTCCGCTGTCTAATGTTCTATTAGCCAGTACGCATAATGAGATTCTTAGCATTTTAGAAAAGCGTAAAATAGATGTATTGTTACTAGATTTACTCTTAGGAGATGAAGATTCGCGTACATTTATTTTCCAGCTTCAAGAACTGCAACCAAAGATGAAAATTGTGGTGGTAAGTTCCCTCGAAGAAGAAATGGTGGTCAACGTATTGATCCAAGGTGGTGTAAATGGGTTTGTTGGAAAATCAAGTTCAACTATCTATATTGCCGAAGCAATTAATGCTGTATTAACCGGAGAAACCTATATCGACCCTTTATTAAAAGAAAATTTTCAAGAGCGTAATAAACATTTAAAGTCGGAACAAATCGTTTTAACACGTCGTGAAAAGGAAGTGTTGAATGAAACGCTGAAAGGAAAAAAGATTAAGGAAATTGCTGATGCATTGTTTATTTCGGTGAAAACAGTTGAAAATCATAGATCTAACTTGTTTGTGAAGTTTGAAGTTTCAAATGTTTCGGGTTTGATTAAAAAAGCTTTATTGCTAAGTTACCTTCCAGATACAGACTAATGCATGGCTTTGTATTCTGCAATCCAATTTTTATCCAACACATCTTTTAATAAAAGGAAAAAACTAGTGTCTGAAAAGTAGTCTTGGTCGTAACCTCTTACACCATATCGATTGTAAATGTATTCTTGTTGCTTTAATGACGGTCGAATTTCTCCTTGACTCCAACCCTTGCCTAATTGGTGATTGAAAGGATGCGCTTCAAATCTTATTTTCCAAAGTGAATCAAAAGCAGCGGTGTAAAATAAAATGCTGCCATCTTCTAGCGTATCATCTTTTAATCCTTTCTCTTCAAAGAAATTGTAAAATGTCGTACTGTTGGGAATGGGCCATTTCCCTGTTCCGATATTCATTAATTGCGTGAAATTTATCGGCAGTGACGAAACAAGTCTGCCATCCTTGTAATACATAACTGCATATTGCGTTAAATCTCCCGTGGGAAGTATGCCGATTTTTACTGCAAAAGAAACCTGATAAGCGTAGGAAATATTCCCGTCTTTTGACTCCCTGGTTAGACTCATTAGTAAAACCAAAAAGCAACATAATAAGCTATATGTAATTTTTCGGCTCATAGTTTATCTATGCCAAATTACAAAAGATGGGTTGGATAACAAAATTAATACTACTGTTTTAAAAATCAAGACCAAAGCTATTTCAAGATTTTAAATTTTGTGATCAAACGAGGTAACTGAACTCGAAAATTTAAAACAAGGTAGCAGCTACCCAATTTTTTCCAAATGCGACTTATCCAACAAGTCCAAAACGGTCTTAACAGGTGTAAATATTTCTGAAGGAACTTCTACGAAAATACTTAACCAATCAGCCATTCCACCATTCCATAAACCTGGACGTTCCATAAAATAAATTTCTTTTCCTTGGTAAGATTTCTCTACTATAAAGTACTTTTCTTTATCCGTAAATTGGTCTAAATCTAATTTATTTCCATCTATATCTTTCGTGGAAACAGCCATTAGAACAGGATTGAAATATTGACCTTTTACCATTAATCTGTATTGGTCACTATTTCTATTAATTTGTGACTTTTCAACGATTTGTTTTGACAGTTTTCCGTTTTTTTCTTCCCAGAATGGACCACCACCTGGCTGACCCTCGTTTCGAACCATTCCACAAACGCGAATCGGACGATAAATCAAGTGTTGAATTTCCTCATCTGTCATCGTATTGAAGTCTGTATCTAGACTTGAGAATTGATAGAGTTGATTCAACTGGAACAATGCTTCTCTGCTGTTGCCGTTTTCTAAAAGTTCTTTTAATTCTCCTTTAAACACTTCTAAAATTCCTCCTAGATATTTTAAATTATCAATCGATAAATCAGCTTGGGACTCGTGCTGAATATTGTCAATGTTCTTAATGAAAATCGTGTCTGCTTCTATTTGATTTAAATTTTCTAATAAAGCACCGTGACCAGATGGACGGGTAAGCACATTTTGGTTTTCATCAATTATTGCTTCTTGTTCTTTGCTAAAAGCAATTGAATTGGTAGCAGGGTCTTGTTCCGACCATTCGATAATGCACTCTCTACCAGTTAATTGACGGATAGAGTCTAACGCTGTTTGAATTTCTTTTTCGTGATTTTTATTAATCGTGAAGTGAAAATTAATCACATCTTCTTTAAGTGCCATTCCCTGAAGAAGTTGCTCTTGAAATGGATTTAAAATAAAGCTTCTAGAACGATGGAAAGGAACCAAACCTTTAGGAATCATTCCCAAACCTAAACCCTCAGGATTCAGTAAATAGGAAATCAAACCATCTAAATTAATATCATATTCTCTCACCTTCTTCTTTAACTGGAAAGGAAGTAACTCGAAAAACGCAAAAGATTCTATTGAGTTTAAGAAACGTTCTGTTTGACTTCTAGAATCTTCGTTTGGATTGTCTAAAAACTCAAATAAGAACTGAAACATTCTTGAACCAGAACCCGATGCAGGAATAAAAAAGCAAACCTTTTGTTGGTTGTTTTCAAACTTTATTTTAAATCTATTTTTTTCAAAGGCAGAATGTCTAATAACACCATCGTTTAATCTACAAGGACTTACAAGATTGATTTCAGGATGGTTTTTAAAGACGATTTCTTTTTGTTTTTCGATTAGGAGTGTGTTTTTATTTAATTCCATTATATAAAAGTGTAAGTTTGTTTACCTTTAACGTGAATTTTTGAGATTTATGATAAAACTAATTCGTGAATATATAAAATATCTGTTAATTGCAAAACAAAGGCATGGTGTCCATTCTCCTTTTGTGTATGATTTTGGTGATAATTGCATCCATTTGCCTTTGCCAACTGAAATTATCAAGCAGTTTTCGACCCTAAAGAAGGGTTTTCTAAATTCACGGGAAGTTATAGAGGTGGTTGATTTGGGTGCTGGCTCAAAAAAGTTAAACACGTCCCGACCAGTTCGAAAAATCGCTAAAGTTTCTGGAAGCAATCAGAAATACGGAAAACTGCTTTACCGTTTGGTAGCGCATTATGATTTGAAAAATGTCCTTGAACTAGGAACTTCTCTTGGATTAGGAACTTTTATGTTGGCCTCTGGAAACGAAAATGTAAAAGTAACAAGTATTGAAGGTTGCCCAAATACCTATAAATTTGCCAAGAAGCATTTCCCCGAATCGTTGCAGCATAAAGTTGACTTTCTAAATGGTAGTTTCGTAGAAACGATTAAAAACTTTAAGAATAAAGCACCATTTGACTTGATTTTTATTGATGGCGACCACCAGAAAAGTAGCCTAATTGAACAAATTGAACTGCTTGCTCCCTATATTCATGATGAAACGATCATTGTTCTCGATGATATTCGTTGGTCAGAAAACATGTATGAGGCATGGTTGTATTTTGTAAACCATCCCGACTTCCATCTCTCTATCGATTTGTTTAAAATGGGAATCATAATGAAAAGAAAACATCAGCAAAAAGAAGCTTTTGTTATCAAATACTAAGTATTTATTATTTTCAACTACCTAGCTAACAGATGGTTTAGCTAGGGGAGGTTAAAACTTAATTAAAACTTAATATTAAGTTAACATTGGAATTTAAATTAATAGAATTCTCTAAACTACTTTTGTATCAGATTTTTAAAATAATGATATGAAAAACAAAGTATTTGCTATTCTTCTTACACTAATGGGTTTTGTAATTGCTTTTGATGTAAACGCATCTAATGAAAGCTTAAATCCAATCTTTAAGTCGGGAGAAATCACAGATTACGAGGTGAAAAATTGGGTGACTAACATCCAAACAGAATCTGGTGTTGAAGGATTCAGACTTTCTTGGGATCTTGATGAAAAAGAAAGCCAAGTTTTAGCAAATCAAGGACTCAACTTTCTTATTAAATATAGATTTGAATCGGATGCTAGTTCGAACGAAGGTGAAAGCTATGAATGGAATTATGTAAAAGATATTGCTACTTCCAAAAGTGGCATTTTCGTTTCGGACCTAAAAGGAGAAGAAACTTTTGTTGTTAAGTTAGGCCTAACGGATGGCGAACAAGAATTTTGGTTTAAAGAAGAAACCGTAACTACGCTTCCATCTTGGGGGATTTTTAATTTCCTAACCTTAATCGGTTCGCTTGCCATGTTCCTATATGGAATGAAAATCATGAGCGATGGACTGCAACAAGCAGCAGGAACGAGATTGAGAAGTTTACTAACCTCTATTACTTCTAATTCTTTTAAAGGAATTTTAACTGGATTAGGAATTACAGCTTTAGTACAATCCTCTTCAGTGACTACTGTGATGGTTGTTTCCTTTGTGAATGCTGGAATATTAACGCTTACACAATCTGCTGGAGTTGTTATGGGTGCCAATATAGGAACAACTATTACTGCATGGATTATCGATTTCTTCGGTTTTAAAGTTGATATAGGCGCTTATACCTTAGTCATGTTAGCTGTCGGTCTGCCATTGTTATTCTTAAGATCTACCAAAAGTAAAGGTTGGGCCAATGCAATCATCGGTTTTTCATTCTTATTTATGGGACTAGGATTCCTTAAAGAATCAGTTCCGGTTTTAGGGCCAGAATCAGCGCTTGTTCAATCCATGATTTCTTTAAATACCATTCCATATTTTAGTTCTATTATCTTCCTGTTTATCGGTGCACTTTTGACAATTATTATTCAGTCTTCATCTGCTACGATGGCGTTAACAATGACTTTGATGGCAAGTGGTGTTATTCCATTCGAAGTCGGAGCTGCGATGGTACTTGGAGAAAATATAGGAACAACTGTTACCGCTACTTTAGCAGCTTCGATCGGAAACGTTCATGCGAAAAGAACAGCCAGAATTCACACTGCATTTAATATTATAGGTGTGACTTGGGTATTGCTAATTTTTCCCTTCTTTCTGAAACTAGTTACTTTTATAACTGAATGGATGGCAGGTGGAAACCCAATGGTGAATCCTGAAAAATATGGAAGTACTGGTTTAGCAGTTTTACACACAGTCTTCAACGTATCGAATGTCTTAATCTTGGTTTGGTTTATTCCTAGTTTGGTGAAATTGGCTGAAAAAACAGTTAAACCAAAAGGGCTAAAAGACGAACAGTTCCACTTAGATTTAATTGGAACAAAAATCATGACTACGCCTTCTTTGTATGTTTCAGAAGTGAAGAAAGAAATTGCTAAGTTTGGAGAAGTAACAAGTAGAATGTCCAAGTTTACAAGAGAACTCTTATTCGAAAATAATAAAAAGACCCAAAGAGATTTATTGAAGCGTATTAAGAAGTATGAAGAAATCACCGATAAGGTGGAAGTTGAAATTGCGAATTACTTAAACAATGTAGCGACAGGAAATATCACTAAAGAGTTAGCTATTCGTTTCCGAGGAATGAACAGTATCGTGAGTAACTTGGAACGAATTGGAGATATTTTCTATTCTATTTCACTAAGTATTGAGAAGAAAATCGAATCGAAATACGAGTTTACTCCAGAGCAGTATAAGCACTTAGATGAACTTTTTGAGTTGATAGATCATGCTTTTACAATCATGTGTGATAACCTTGAAAAGCCGATTGCCGAAGTTACTTTAACAGAAGCGAATAAAGCGGAAGACGCAATCAATAAAAAGCGAGATGAAATCAAAGAAGATTATCTGTCTTCTCTTTATGTGGGTGGCGAACTGAATATGCAAAGTGCAATTATTTACAGTAATATTTATGAATCTTTAGAAAGAGTTGGAGATCACATTATCAATGTGAGTGAAGATGTTTTAGGAAAAGTGTAATGAGGAAATTATTATTTTTAGGTGCATTTTTATTCCCGCTTTTTGGGCTGACGCAAATTGTTCCCCCAGGTTTGGGTAAAACACCAATGGCAGGATGGGTTGCTTTTGGAGTACAACATAAAATGGACACGATAAAGAATGGAGGATGGACTTCCACTTCCTATGTGGGAATTGGTCGGAAAAGTAATCCCGACAGTTATAACTTACTAGAAAAACCGTCGATTTTCATTTTGAATCAAGAGTTTAAGCATCAATTTTACTCCAATTGGGAATATATTTTAGCGGTGAGTTATAGAACACAGTTTAATCACGCAGATGTGGAACCATTCGAAAAATTAGATCCAGCGTTTAAACAAGAATTTAGATTTTATGGAAGACTATATTATGTGTTTAAAACGGACTTTGTAAATATCACACCGACTTTCAGACCAGAATTTAGAAAGTTTTTTACTCCAAACTTTCGGAATTATACAGAAAACATGCAAATTAGAACGAGATTCAGGATTAAACTTGATTTTCCACTAACAAAAGATAAAAATCACAGACTAATTCTACTCTCAGAACAATTACTTTCCACTACTCAGTTAAATGAATCAAGGGAATTCTCAAAATACAAGTATGGAGACAGTCGTTTCTCTATTTATTATTCAACTTCCTTAAAAAATGCACCATTTACACTTAACATCGGATATATGAATAATTTAATCGGGACAAAAAACCCATTTCCTGCACATCATATCGCTTTTGATATTATCCTTAAAATTTAAGGAAGGAACTTTGTTTTTATACCTTGTTAATCGACTAGAAAATTGAAATTAAATTCACAATTTGAAGGTTGAAAAAATAAAGTTGGCAATATCATACTATATTTGTAATCTATTAAAATTTTAAGCATTCAGCGATGAGAAATTTTTTTTTGGCGATACTGTTTTTGATTATTTCAGTATATCATTTGAATGCGCAACCAGAAAACGACACCTTAGCAATTGCCTCGACAGAGGTTGAAACGAGTTTTGTTCCAGATGAATCTATCATTCACAACGTGAGTGGAACACCTTTAATAGAAGGTTTTTTGGTGGAATGGAACTTGAATTATGATAGTTACACAGCTTTAAAAGAAAATGATTATACGCTCTATATTCGCTATAAAGTTGCCAAAGATAAAGGCGATGCTAATTGGGTGGAAATTAATAGGATTAGTCTAAAAGAAACGCGATATGCAGTAGAACATTTGTCAGGTGGGGAAACCTATCTGTTCCAGTTGGGAGTCAACAATGGTGTAGAATCTTTTTGGCTAGAAGAAATTAAGGTAGAAGCTGATAAAAGTTGGGGATTCTTTAACTTTTTAGTACTTATTGGTTCCTTAGGTTTGTTTATCTACGGTATGAAAATCATGAGTGACGGACTGCAACGTGCAGCAGGTTCACGATTAAGATACCTGCTTGGTTCTATAACTTCAAATCGCCTAAAAGGTGTCTTAGCAGGATTCGGTATTACAGCCTTGATACAGTCTTCATCTGTAACTACTGTTATGACGGTTTCCTTTGTGAATGCTGGACTATTGACCCTTACGCAATCAGTTGGAGTGTTGATGGGAGCCAACATCGGTACAACCTTAACAGGATGGATTGTAAACTTCTTTGGTTTTGAGGTTAACCTTGGACCTTACGCCTTAGTTTTAATCGCTATTGCTACACCAATGATGTTCCTTTCTAATCCAAAGTCAAAAGCTTGGGCAAATGCTTTGATAGGTTTCTCTTTGCTTTTTATGGGATTAGGATTCTTAAATGCGGCTGTTCCTCAGTTGGAAACAGATTCTACTTTTGTTCAATACATATTAGGCTTTAATAGCAATTCATATTGGAGTATTTTACTATTTGCTTTCTTCGGAGTTATAATAACAGTTATTGTTCAATCTTCTTCAGCTGCTTTAGCACTGACAATGACTTTGGTTGCCGGTGGAATTATTCCTTTTGAAATTGCTGGTGCAATGGTAATTGGTCAAAACGTTGGAACGACAGTCACAGCTGAATTAGCTGCTACGGTAGGGAACGTCCACGCAAAAAGAGCGGCTAGAATTAATACTTTATTCAATACCGTTGGAGCACTTGTAGCTATCATCCTTTTCCCTTTCTTAATTAAAGGAGTTATTCTTATTATGAATAGTTTGGATTTGGGTAATCCTTACGAAAACTCTAAGGCTTACGGAAACACTGGTTTGGCTATTCTACATACGGTATTTAATGTTGCTAATGTTGGGATATTTATTTGGTTTGTTCCTAACTTAGTTCGTGCAGCCGAAAAAATGGTTAAATCTAAAGGTGGTCACGATGAAGAATTTCACTTGGATTACATCGGTGCGGGCTATATGTCAACGCCTAACTTATCCTTATTAGAAGCCAAGAAAGAAATTGCTAAGTTTGGGGAGATTACTAGCAGAATGTCCAAGTTCTCTCGTGAGTTATTATTCGAGAAAAGTAAGAAAGTTCAGAAGAAATTAATAGAACGAATTGCCAAATATGAGGAAATTACTGATAGAGTAGAGGTAGAGATCGCTAATTATTTGAATAAAATATCGGAAGGTGGAGCAAGCCCAGAAAATGCTGCTCGTATTCGTGGAATGAACAGAATCGTAAATGAATTGGAAAGAATCGGAGATATTTTCTACCAAATTTCTAAAGGATTAGAGAAGAAAGCAGACGAAAAAATATGGTTTTCTCCACATCAAAGAAATCGTTTGGCAGAAATGTTTAACTTAGTGGACGAAGCGTTTAATATTATGATCATCAACCTAAATATGCACTCTGCAGACGTAGTGTTGGATGATGCCAATAAAGCGGAAAAGAAAATCGTTGAGAAAGCGGAGCAAATTAGAACAGAATATCTAAACGACCTTTCTAATTCTGATGAATTAAACATGAAGGGAATTATTATTTACAATAATATCTGCGCTGCATTAGAACGTGTAGGTGGTCATATCATCAACGTTTCTGAAGGAGTTAAAGGAAAGGTGTAAAAGTCATTCTAATAATTTTATTTTTGCAATAGTGAGCCCGGTGGGCCTGAATTTAAAAGGGATTTTTATGAAGCCAATTAATGCCTTAATACTTATTTCTATTGGACAAGCTGTGTTTGTCAGCATCCTACTTGCTTTGTATGGAGCATTCGTCAATCCTATAAGCCTTGTCTATATTCTGCTTTTTGGATTTGGTACTGCCTTTGTTTTTTTTGTGATAAGTTACCTGTTTTTTAAAAGTTTTATCGAGAATAGGATAAAAAGTATCTACCGCATTATTCATTACAGTGGGAAACCGAATTCAAGGTTGAGAGACGATGCTGTGATGGAAGCAAAAAAGGCGACTATAAAATGGGCAAGCGAACGTCAAACTGAAATCGAAGCGCTGAAAGAAGATGCCAAGTTCAGACGAGAGTTTATTGGAAATTTAGCACATGAACTAAAAACGCCTGTCTTCAATATTCAAGGTTATTTACTCACTTTGCTTGAAGGTGGCTTGGAAGATGAAAAAGTCAATCGTAAATTCCTCGAAAGAGCAGCGCTCTCCACTGAGAAAATGGCTGAAATGATTGAAGATTTAGATCAAATCATACAATTAGAAGCAAATTCCATCCATTTAAAGAAAGAAAGCTTCGATTTGGTCAAACTGGTGGATGATACAATCGCTTTGCTAGAAGATAAAGCACAGGAGAGAGCAATCGATATTCACCGTCAAAAGATGGATGGACCCATACTCGTTTTTGCTGATAAAAATAAGATAGGACAAGTCTTGACCAACTTGATTTCTAATGCGATTAACTATTCCAATGAAAAGAGTAAAGTTGAAATTCAATTCTACAATCTAGGAAATTCTGTGATTACAGAAGTTATTGACCATGGTATCGGAATTTCAGAACAAGATAGACCAAGAATTTTTGAACGTTTCTATCGTGTTGACCAAAGTAGAAATAGCGCAGCAGGCGGAACAGGATTGGGCTTGTCTATCTGCAAACACATCTTAGAGGCACATGATGAAACAATTACAGTGAAAAGTAAGTTGAAAAGTGGATCGACATTTTCATTTTCCTTGAGTAAGCTTGAGCAATAAAATTTCTAAGCTCAAAAAAATAATGTATTTTGTTTGTGAGATGAATTCATTTTACCTCTACTCTTTAGGCAGTACAAATATTTTTCTATCTTTAAGGGCTTAAATGTACTAATTTGTAAATATCTAATACACTAATTCTAAACAATGACATTTAACGAAGATTCAAGAGTGAAAATTCCTTCCATACTCCACCTTATGCAGTTGGGTTATAATTACTTGTCTTTGAAAGACAGTGTTTGGGATAAAAACACCAATATATTCACGGAAATATTCAACAAACAAATTTCCAAAATTAATCCTGGGCTAACAGAAATCGAAATAAAAAGATTATTTGATGAAGTTTCCCTATCATTAGAAAATGAGGATTTAGGACGTGCTTTTTACAATAGATTGATTGACCAATCTGGAATTAAGTTAATTGATTTCGAAAACTTTGAGGAAAACAACTCGTTTCATGTAGTCACAGAATTGCCTTATCAAAATGACCCGTCCTAAAAAAAGTTTACAGATTTAACTTTTATTTATTGATAGTCCTGTTACAAATTTACATTTATTTTTTAGTCCTGAAATAGTTTTACATTTGTTGTTATCAACTGAAGCGGAAATTAGCTCTGCTGAGGAG
>DATJCX010000018.1:0-85940 GCA_035497735.1 Brumimicrobium sp.
CCACAGTCGCTTATTGAGCGTGTTGAAATAGTTAAGGGGCCCGCTTCAACTTTATACGGCAGTGAAGCTGTCGGTGGATTGATTAACCTCATCACAAAAAAGCCAAGCAATGCACCGATTATCTCAACAGATATTTTTGGAACAAGTTGGGGAGAAATTAACGCAGATATTGCAGGGAAATTTAATGCTGGAAAAAAGGCACAGTCACTTGTAGGAGTGAACTACTTTAATTACTCCATTCCTATCGACAACAACAATGACGGTTTTACGGATATTACCTTACAAAATAGAGTTTCTGTTTTCAACAAATGGAATTTTGACAGAAAAGACAAGCGTGTTTTCTCTTTAGCAGGACGCTATGTTTACGAAGAACGTTGGGGCGGAGAAATGGACTGGGATAAAAGTTTCAGAGGAGGAGACAGTATTTATGCAGAAAGTATTTACACCAAGCGTTGGGAACTTTTCGGGGTCTATCAGTTACCTGTAAAGGAGAACATTATGTTCCAGTTTAGTGCCAACGGACATGATCACGACAGTTTCTATGGAGACATGTCGTATAACGCACAACAGTACGTTGGTTTTGGACAATTGACATGGGACAAAGAGATAAAACGTAACAACTTTCTACTTGGTGCAGCATTCCGCTACACCTATTATGACGACAATACACCAGCAACTGAAACAACTGGTGAAGGAGGTGTTAGTCAAAACATGGCTGCCCACACTTATTTACCTGGAATATTCCTTCAAGATGAAATCACCATCACAGAAAACAACAAACTTTTGTTGGGAATACGTCATGACTACAACTCCATTCATGGTAGTATATTCACACCACGTATCAACTATAAGTGGAATTCAAAAAACAAAAAGAATGTATTGCGTTTTAGCGTAGGTAACGGATATCGTGTAGCAAATGTATTTACAGAAGACCATGCAGCCCTAACAGGTTCGAGAAAGGTAGAGTTCTTAAACGACCTTAATCCAGAAACCTCATGGAATGGGAACATTAATTTCGTTAAAAAGATGTATGCAAAAAACGGAACTTTTATAGGACTTGACGCAACAGCATTCTACACATATTTTAACAATAAGATTATTGCTGATTACGACACAGACCCTAACAAAATTTTGTATGACAACTTGGATGGACATGCGGTATCACAAGGTATTTCACTGAATTTAGATATTGCACTTAAAAACGGATTAAAATTCATCATAGGTGGAACATATATGGATGTTTACAGTGTAGAAAATGATGAAAAAGTAATACAACTATTTACAGAAAACTTTTCAGGAACATGGAACATAGGATACACATTTAACAAAATAGGATTGACTGTTGATTATACAGGAAATGTTTACAGTCCGATGCGTTTACCATTGATAAGCGATACCGACCCAAGAGCAGAATATTCCCCATGGTGGAGTATTCAGAACATACAATTGACAATGAGATTAAAGAAAGGCTTTGAAATATATGGTGGAGTAAAAAACTTATTGAACTTTACGCCTCCTTCAAATAGTATCGCACGTTCTTTTGATCCATTTGATAAAGATGTGCAATTTGACGCAGACGGACAAGCAATGAAAACACCAAACAATCCACATGGTCTTACTTTTGATCCAGATTATGTATATGCCCCTAATCAAGGTATCAGAGGTTTTTTAGGATTTAGATATACTTTTAACTAATGAGTAAATTGTTTTTTATACTATTGATAGCGGTTGGATACTTCCTTCCGCTATCGGCATTTTCACAAGCGAAAACTCATACCTTCGAAGAAATCGACAGTTTACAACAAACGGAAAAAAGAAATATCGCCGTTTTTATTCACACAGACTGGTGTAAGTTTTGCAACACCATGAAAAACACAACTTTTAAGGATGAAAACATTGCTCAATTATTAAATGAAAACTTTTGGTTTGCAGATCTCGATGCAGAAGAAACCAAAGACATAACCTTCAGTGGTCATACTTTTAAATACAAACCAACTGGTAGAAAAACAGGAATACATGAACTAGCAGAGCAATTGGGAACAATAGACGGGAAAATAGCTTTTCCTACCCTTTGCATTCTAAATAGTAATCATGAAATAATATTTCAATACGGACAATTCCTTTCCTCTGAAGGTTTGCAGAAAGTATTAACAGAAATAGTCAATAGTCAATAATACTATCGCTATTAAATATTAGGTTTTATCAAGTTTTAAAAACAGCCTTATTCCTCTCTAATCACAAACCAAATCACTGGGCCAGTCTCAAAGTTCCATGGATCAAGAGTAGGAAACTTTAGCGTAACTTTTCCACCTCTAGCTTTCTGAAAGTCTGTTTCAATGAGCTGACCTTTTCCAAAGTCTTCCTGTAAGAAAGAATAGTAATCAATGAAATAGCTTTTTTTCTTATCCAATCCATCTATTTTAAACTTCCTTCCCTTCTTATAATCAAACCAATCCAAAGTATTAAAGGCAGCTTGAGCAAATTCATCAATTTGACAATTCCCGACTGTCTTGGCGTTGTAGGACAAATTTCTAACATATCCAACAGCATTGTTTTGATCTCCCGAAATATAGTATTGTAATTCTTTAGGATACTTTGCTCCATTTCTAAGCTGTGCATCTGTTGGTGCCAACTGTCTTCTTTGTTGCCACTTCCCTTCTGCTTCACCCAAGGTTTTCAACACCTTTTCATTATTCATGAATTCTTCTACACGAATAGTTGCCGCTCTCATTTGTTCTTGTCCTGCATCCCAACCATACCAAGCATTGTAACCAGCAATGCTAGAAAACGGAAAAGTCATCATATCTACATAAAACTGCGTATTATTCGAACATTCTAAATAGTTTTCAGCAATACCACCTTCAGAGACCAACACCGGAATTCTTTTCTTAGCATGCAAATCATGTGTGTACCAAATTCTTTCAACGCGAGAAGCGATAGAATTACCAGCTAAGTCGTAAGTTCTTCCATTTGCCTTAACAAGTTCACTTCTACCATCATTAATATACAGTGAATTCGGCTGTAAATAATAGTAATTAATTCCAACGACATCAACCGCTGGAATGGTAAGCGACAAGGAGTCATAAGTGTAATCATTATATTCTTCACTTTGCCCTGTTCCCATATCAATACCAACCAACTGATTGATTTTTAAGGAATCTCTCATGTATTCAGCCAAAACCTTATGATAATTATAGACTGCATACCTCACTTCTTTCCCTTTCTCCGTACTTGGCTGATTAAAAGGTGATGTCATGTTAAAGTCGGAATAAGAATTCCATGCAAACTGATTGATATGAAATGGTTCGCTCATAATTTCAAACTCGTAAATACTTGTAGAGTAACCATATCGAGCAATATAATAACGCGTTCTTTGCTTGTGGTAATTCAAGTCATTTTCATCTAGAAAGGACTCATGCGGTTCCTTTTGGCCAAACGGTTTATCATTGTAGCAATATTTCGGATACTTCAACACCCATTCTTTTGTTTCTTGTTCGCCATGTTCATTATAATGTCCCCAATCCCATTTGTCCATATCATAATCAGCATACTTCATAAATGGCTCATGCATCATTAAATTAAAGTTGATTAACCCATCATACTTCTCACACAATTCGATTAAAGAGTCCATTTCTTGCGCATAATGCAAACGCTTAAAATAATTTCCTTTTTCTTCAAACTCAATTAAAGACATCCAAGGAGACTGAATATCTCGAATAAACTTCCCCCCTTCAATAAAAAACTCATTTAAACGATTAAAATAGAAGTCCCACGATTTTGTATTGGTAGCCTTTTCGGTATTATTAGCGGAGAAGTGATTTTTCCCTAAGTAATTTTCACTTCCACCCCATGGAATTGCACCAGGAGGAGAAAGTAAATTGTGTCCAATCGGAAAAATCATTTTATCATCCCTCATTAAATTCACTTGATTGGGGTGAACTTTAACAAAGCCAGGTTTTTTACCATCTATTACTTCAAAAGAAATAACATCGAACTGCCTTACCAATTCACCTTTTACTTTAAGATAAACTTCCGCTTCCCAAGCACCTACATCTGTTGGTGCAAATCGAATTCTAAAAGGATGATCGTTCGACTTCCCAGGAATACTATCCACATCAATCCAATCATCTGTATATGACTTATCTCCTACTCTTCTCGTTCCAACGACACGCTCGTAATCACGTGTATAGAACCCTTCGATTTTCACGCTTTTCCCAGTAGCTATATGTTTAAAAACTGCGTCCACATCCACGTCCCATTCCACAAAAGGATTCAAACGTTGTTCTGGATAGCCAATCTTATATATAAAGTTATCAATTCGCAATTTGATATCCCTAGAAATGGGAATTCCTAGTTCTAGTTTCGTATATTTAACGACAGCAGAATCCGAGGGATAATTTAAAATCGCAACTGACATTTGCTCGTTTCCTACAACTGGAATACTGTCCGTTTCTTCTTGAGAAAGTCCTAAAAAAGAGATACTAAGGAATGCTAGAAAAGTAAAATATTTCATATAAAATTTGGTTTTTCAGCACTAACTTAACCATTATTTCTTTTAATTGCAAAGTGCAAGCAAATTCTATTCAAACGAGTCCAAATATCAATATCCATTTGGCTTAATAATGTTGATTATCTATAGAAGCAGGTCCTTCTTCTATTTTTTCAATTTAAACAGTATATTTGTTGAGCAAAAACATAATAGGTTAAAACTTAAATAGACCATGAAAAAACTAACTTTAATTGTAGCACTATTTATTACTGCTCCTTTTACTTTTTCTCAAACCCAAGAGGAAGTTATCCAAAAGATAATGGATGAAGCTTATGGAAATTCCCAACTAAAAGTATTGGGCCATGAACTGATGGATCAAGTCGGACCGCGTTTGGTAGGAACTCCGCAAATGCAACAAGCACACGACTGGGCAGTTGACAAATATAAAACTTGGAACATTCCAGCTGAAAACCAAAAATGGGGAGAATGGAGATCATGGGAACGCGGAATCACTCATATCGACATGGTTCACCCTAGAGTTCAATCGCTACGAGGAATGCAATTAGCGTGGAGTCCAACTACTTCAAAGAAAGGAATTACAGCAGAAGTAATTGCTTTACCGACAGTTAACAATGAAGCCGAGTTTAAAAGCTGGTTGCCAAAGGTGAAGGGGAAATTTGTAATGATTGCAATGCCACAGCCTACAGGTCGACCAGATCACGATTGGAAGGAATGGGCTACTGAGGAATCTTTTGAAAGAATGAAAACGGAGAGAAATCAGTTGGCAGATGCATGGCAAAAGAATCTTGAAAATACAGGATTAGTTACAGCCAGAAGAGGTGTATATGCTAAGCGTAAACTAATAGAAGAACTAGAAAACGCTGGAGCAGCTGGAATTGTAGATTCTTACTGGTCTAGTGCTTTCGGAACACAGAAAATATTCAGTGCTACGACAAAGAAAATTCCAGTTGTGGATATAGAATTAGAAGACTACGGAATGATATACAGATTAGCAGAAAGTGGAGATGCACCAAAACTTCACATTACTGCAATATCAAAAGACTTAGGAGTTGCACCAACTTTTAACACGATTGCAAGAATTGAAGGAAGTGAAAAACCAGAGGAATATGTTATTCTTTCAGCGCACTTTGACTCTTGGGATGGTGGAACAGGAGCAACAGATAATGGTACTGGAACTATTTTAATGATGGAGGTAATGCGAATTCTAAAGAAAGTTTACCCAAATCCTAAGAGAACAATTATAGTTGGTCACTGGGGAAGTGAAGAACAAGGATTAAACGGTTCAGCTTCTTTTGTTGAAGATCATCCTGAAATCGTTAAGAATATTCAAGCAGTTTTCAATCAAGACAATGGAACGGGAAGAGTCAAATCCATCAATGGTTCGGGTTTCCTTCATTCCTACAACTATATTTCACGTTGGTTGAGTGCAGTTCCTGACACCGTTTTTCCAATTGAAACACAGTTTCCTGGAGACCCTGCAAGTGGCGGAACGGACCACGCTTCATTTGTTAGAGCTGGAGCACCTGCTTTTAACTTAAATGCAACTAGCTGGAGCTACTGGAATTACACATGGCATACGAATAGAGATACCTACGACAAGATCGTTTGGGAAGACATTCAAAACAACGTAATTCTTACAGCGGTTTTAGCATATATGGCTTCTGAAGATGAAGAAACAGTATCGAGAGAACAAATTATTCTTCCAGTAGACAAAAAGACAGGAAACACAAAAGATTGGCCAAATCCAATAAAGCCAACAAGAAAAGGTGGACTTGATTAATTAAAAGTTGAAACTATAATGAGAAGGGTTAAAAACTAGGAATAATATTCTTAATTTTTAACCCTTCTTCTTTTTTACAGTTTTACAGCTAAACCCTAAAAAGGAATTTAAACAATTTCAATTTGTTATCAGAAACCTTGTTGTAACGTATATAAGGGTCTATCCAGGTTGCTTTATCTAGGACACTTTTCTGGTGAGAAAAGGCATCAAAGCCAGACTTCCCATGATAACTACCCATTCCACTATTTCCTACACCTCCAAAAGGCATGTTAGGATTTGCAATATGCATAACAGCATCATTGATTGCCCCACCACCAAAAGAAAGTTCATTCAACACTTTGCGTTTATTGCCTTTATCTTTTGTGAAAACATAGCAAGCTAATGGCTTCGGTAAGGCTTTAACTTCTTTGATAGCATCGTCCAAGTTCTCGAAACTCAAGACAGGGAAAATTGGTCCGAAGATTTCTTCTTCCATCACTTTATCTGAAAAGTTAACCTCGTTCATTAAAACCGGCGGAAAATATCGTTTTTCTTCATTGAATTCTCCTGCGTAATAGATTTTATCATCTTCAATTAATGATTTCAAGCGTTGGTAATTCCTCTCATTGATTATTTGCGGATAGTTTTCATTAAAAAAGGAAAAATCCATCTCAACAATTCTCGCTTTAAGCTTTTTTAAGAGCTCATCTTTAATTGACTTTTCCACCAAGAGATAATCTGGCGCAATACAAGTTTGACCAGCATTTAAAAACTTTCCCCAAACGAGTCGATTCACCGTCACATCCAAGTTGGCATCTTTCATTACAAAAGCAGGACTTTTCCCACCCAATTCAAGCGTAACAGGAGTTAGGTTTTTCGCTGCAGCTTGATAGACGATTTTCCCTACTCCGGTACTTCCTGTAAAGAAAATTTTATCCCATTTCTGCGCTAAGAGTTCGGTTGTAACATCCACGCCACCTTCTACCACATGGAAGAAAGAAGCGTCAAAGTTTTCATTGATGATATCTGCAATCACAGCACTCGTTCGCGCCGGTACTTCACTTGGTTTTATTACCACCGTATTTCCTGCCGCAATTGCTGCAACAGCTGGTGCAATAGAAAGTAAAAAAGGATAATTCCAAGCTCCAATCACTAAAACAGTTCCCAATGGTTCTGGATAGATGTAACTTTTTGCAGGAAAATTAACCAAATTTGTTCTAACTCTCTTTCTTTTTGACCAGGAGTTTAAGTTTGCAAGCGCATCTGAAATATCTGCATAAATCATCGCCAATTCCGTAGAGAAAACATCAAATTTAGACTTTTTAAAATCCATATAAATAGATTCATAAATCGCCTTTTCATTGTCCCTAAGCACACGGTCTAATTTTTTTAACTGCTCTTTTCTAAAGGCGATTGACTTTGTGGCATTTTTATCAAAAAACAAATATTGATTCTGTACTATTTCTTTCATTCTTGCGTTGATTACACTAATATTTATGAACAAACAACATTGAACACATCAATTTATTATATTTGTTCTATCCCAAAATAAGGATTCCATCCATGCAAAAGAAATTTTTAGGAAATTTATTTTTTATAATCCTACTGAATTTAATCATCAAACCGTTCTATATATTCGGAATTGATGTGCAAGTTCAAAACATTGTAGGAACTGAAGCCTATGGCGTTTACTTCACTTTGTTGAATATTTCCTTCTTATTCAATATTTTCCTAGATGTTGGAATAACCAACTACAACGCCAAGAACACATCACAACATCCGATGATTCTAGCGAATTACATCGACACCTATTTTGGCTTAAAACTCATGCTAGCCGTTCCTTACACGATTCTAACAGTCGGATTTGCACTTATTGCAGGTTACAACGACTTTGAACTTCATCTACTAGGATTTTTAGTGCTCAATCAGGTGCTATCAGGCTTTACGATGTATATAAGAAGCAATTTTGCGGGACTACATCTTTTTAAAATAGATGCTTTACTTTCTATCTTAGACCGACTGTTCCTTATTTTTATTGTTGGTTCATTCATCTATGGAAATTTCACACAAGAAGCTTTCAAGATTGAGTGGTTTATTTATGCGCAAACCGTTTCTTACGGACTGACTTTATTAATCGGAATACTTTTAACAAGGATAAAGATTGGTCGCTTTAAATTAAAAATCAGAAAACTATTCTCCATTGCCATACTCAAGCAAAGTACACCATTTGCATTACTGATATTGTTAACAATGATTTACACCAGAATAGACGCAGTAATGTTGGAGCGAATGCTGCCAAATGGAAAAGAACAATCCGGTGTTTATGCACAAGTCTTTAGACTTTTAGATGCCGTAAACATGTTTGCCTTTTTAGTAGCTGGAATTTTACTTCCCATTTTCGCACGATTAATCGCAGAAAAACTACCTGTAAAGCCCATTCTACAAATTGCAGGAAAGTTACTTACAGGAACCGCCATCGTAACTGCAATAGGCTTGGCAATCAATTCAGAATTCACTATTTCCAGTATCTATAAACACAGTATTGAAAGTTCGAGCCAAGCATTTATATGGTTAATACTATGCTTTATTCCACTTTCCATTTCACATGTTTTCAGCACGCTTCTTACAGCAAATCACAATTTAAAACTACTGAATAGAATTGCACTTTTCGGAATCGTTTTCAACATCAGTCTAAACTATTATCTAATCCCTAAGATGGAAGCCGAGGGTGCTGCAATTGCAACACTTACAACGCAATCAATAACCGCTTTAACGCAATTGTTTTTAGTGCTGAAAGTATTTAAATTCACACCGCAATGGGGAACACTTTCAAGAATATTGGTCTTGGTTGTTATCTACACACCAACTGCTTGGTTCTTAAAAGAAAGCTATGGAAATCTCACTAGCTTTCTTTTAACATTTACAATCGGATTGATCTACTTATTCGTACTAAGACTATTCAATTTAAAAGACATTTTCGCACTTTTAAAAACCAAAGTAGCACCAGAATAATTTAAACCACAATGCCGGAAAACACCAACATTTTAAGTTATACAATATTAGGAAAGGGAAATTCAGTCGTTTTTCTTCATGGATTTTTAGAGGATAAAAGTATGTGGGAAGAAATTGTTGCCCATCTAACAAGCGTACAGTCGATCTGCATAGACTTGCCTGGTCACGGTTCTTCTTCTATTGTGAAAGATTTGAGTTTAACCAAAATCGCGCAACTTGTAAAAAATACTTTGGCTTCATTAGAAATCACCAAGTTCTCCATCGTTGGACATTCTCTCGGCGGATATGTAGCACTGGAAATGGCTGAAGACAACAACCTACAGATAGACGACATCGTACTTTTACATTCCCATCCTTGGGCCGATTCGGAAGAGAAAAAAATGAATAGGAAAAGAACTGCAAAAGTAGTTGCTTACGACAAAGGGTTATTCATCAACGAAGCCATTCCCAACCTATACCATTCAAGCAATCAGGAGCGACTTTCGGCAACCATTGTCAGCGGAATAAAACTTGCTAAGCAAATGGATGAACAAGCAATTATAGAAAGTCTATACGCCATGAGCAGTCGAACGGATAAAACAGAAATTCTATACAAGTGGGGAGAAAGAGTACATATTATTCAAGGAGAATTCGATTCCCTTATCGATACAGATGAAATGCAAACAATTGCTAAAGAATATGGCAATAAGTACAATTTAATCAAAGGTATTGGACATATGGGACATCAAGAAGCGCCAGAAGAGGTTTTTGCGCACTTAAACTTTCTGAATATTACAAATCAAATATAAAATCGTACTTTTAACTCAATTAAAGCGACAGAACAAGTTATTTTTAAGAAAAATTAAATAAAAGATATTAGTTTAATAATGAATTTCAGAACCTATCTTAAATTCATTTGTTGAAACCAATAAATACAAACACTATGGAGTTACGTGCATTAATAGTAGATGATGAAGAGTTAGCGAGAAAAAACCTTGCTATCATGTTAAAAAACCATTGCCCAGAAATCAATGTAATCGGTGAAGCTGGTGATATTGATGAGGCGGAAATTGCAATTAACGAATTAAAACCAGACGTTGTATTCCTAGACATTAGAATGCCGAGTGGTGCAGAAGGTTTTGAGTTGTTAGAAAGAATGAAAAAACGTGATTTCTTGGTTGTTTTCGTTACCGCTTTCAAGGATTATGCAATCCGCGCTTTCCAGGCGAATGCCGTACATTATCTATTAAAGCCAATTGATGAAGACGATTTAAAAGTAGCAGTTGACAAGATTACCGCGACAAAAGAAATATTTTCTCAAAATCCAGAAAATTACAATGACTACTTTAAGGCTTTACAAAATTTAGCAGATCGATTGATTCACAATAAAACTTCAAATAAAATCGCTATTTCTCATACAAAAGGAGTGAAAATCATTGAAGACGATGACATTACTTACATTGAAGCAAGTGGTAATTGTTCGGAAATCTACTTTAAAGATGGAACACGTTATTTAGACACCAGAACATTAAAAATTTACGAAGAGATTCTAAATCCAAACAAATTCTATCGTATTCACAAATCGTATATCATTAACTTAGATATGATTAAAGAATATATTAGTGAAGACGGTTACATTATAGAGTTGAAAAACAAAATTCAACTTCCGGTGGCTAGAAATAGAGTAAGTGAATTCCTAAAAACTATCAAAGGCTAAGTGAGATTTCTTCTGCTTATATTGATTCTTGTTTCTAACGTCGCATTTTCACAACGATACTCGTTTATTCAATATACGACAAGTAAAGGACTTCCACAGTCACAAGTTACCTCTATCACACAGGATGATGCTGGTTATTTATGGGTGGGAACCATCGGAGGATTGGCAAAATTCGATGGAACAAATTTCTCCAAATTCGGAAAGAATAGTGGATTACTTAAAAACAGAATAAGCAAAGTTCAGAATATCAATGGTCAACTTTACATAGGACATCCACAAGGAATTTCTATTAAAACCTCACCTGCAAACTTTGTGGCTATCCCTTTCTTTAAGGAAGATTTGACAGGTGACGTAACGGGATTTGCCTCCTTCAATACCGATATTTATTTCTCAACCAACGGAGCGGGACTTTTCAAGTTAAACGAATCTGACTTAGAAATAAAAAGCATCGACGACAGTCCAGAAAGAATACGGGATATTGTCAACATAAACGGACTCTTGTACCTTGCTACACGAGACGGAATACATTCCTTTGATGGAGAGAAATTTGAAGCATTAAGCAATTCGGAGGAGATATCTTTTTCAGGATTTTCTTATAAAAACGGACAGTTTTTTGCGACATCCTACAACGGAACGCTATACGCCATTGACATTTCACACAAAAAGATTAACACTATCTTCGAAAATGATGACTTTCTGTTTAGAAACGTCTTAAGTGACCACGCAGGAAACAAGTGGTTGCATTCTAGCGATGGAATTATCTTAATAAAAGCCAAGGATACCATTTATTTCTCTGAAACATCAGGACTTCCTAGCAACGACATTAATGCAGTTTTTGAAGATAGAGAAAACAACATTTGGATAGGAACAAACGGTAAAGGATTGGTTAAATTCACCAACGAAATTTTCACCTATTACAATGAAAAAAGTGGTTTTCCTAGTGACTTAATCATTTCGATGGAAATCGACAAAAAAGGAAACAAATGGTTCTCTTCGATAGACCAAGGTGTATTTGTCAAAAATAGAAAAGGAGAAATCAGAATGATAGATTCTATTCCGAGTGCTGTTTGGCAAATCACAACCACGGAAGATCTTGTATTATTCGCTTCAGATTATGGATTATTCACTTACGATTACAATCGGATTAGAGCCTATTACAAGGAAGATAATCTTCCAAGCAATAGAATTATTGGTATTCATGACTTCAACGATTCTTTATTAATTATTAGTACTTCTGCTGGTGGAGTCGGTTTCGATAAAAGACTAATGAAAATCGTTCCGTTAAAAAACAATTTAACAGAAATCAGTCGAATTCGCGCATTGAAGCATGATAAAAAATATTCCTATGTAGCAGCAGAAAACAAAGTTTACATCATCAAAGATGGCAAGGTCAGTCACCAAGGCTTCGACTCTGGTGTGAATTCAATAGAAGTGGACGCAAATGGGGAACTTTGGTTAGGAACAGAAAACGGATTATATCAATACACCGAAGGGAAGTTTAGTCGATATATACTAGACAAAGAAGGAGAATTAGAATATATCAACTTTATACAAGCTTACGATTCTTCAATTTTTATTGGAACAAATAACGGACTTTACGAAATCAACGTTGTTCTCCGACAAAAGTATAAGTACAACATTAACTCAGGACTAATTGATTTGGAGACCAATCTAAACTCCAACTACATTGAAAACAATCAATACTTATGGTTTGGAACAGCTTCAGGCCTGATGAAAATAAACCTCAAGGAAAGATATGGATTGCAGCATGAAATGAAGCCAAAACTTCAATTGACCCACTTGCTTATCAATAATAAAAACATAGATCAAAGTCAAATTTACAGCATCAACAAGCAGCATCATCTGTCTCCATTAAAAATTCGTTTTGCCGACAAGAACATCATTTTTAGTTTTGATGGAATTTTCATGTCCAACCCAGAAGACTTACGATACACCTACTTCTTGGAAGGTTCCTCCGAGGAATGGTCAAATCCTTCAAAAAACTCAACAGTCAACTTTGCCAACCTTTCACCAGGGAAATATTTATTCAAATTTCAAGCAATTAACAGCAATAACGTTTCAGATATTTTCGAGATACCTATTCAGATTCTCCCACCATTTTATGCCACATGGTGGTTCTTTCTTATATGCGGAGTAGGACTAATTTTAGTATTGTACCTAATTGAGAAAAACCGAACCAGAATAATCAGACAAAAAAACTACCAGTTAAAACTAGAGTACCAGCACAAGCTAACAAAACTGGAGCAACAATCCTTAAATGCCAACATGAATAGGCACTTTATATTTAACTCGCTTAACTCCATACAATACTATATCAACATTTCTGACACGAAGGCAGCTAACAAATACTTGTCGCGCTTTGCGAAGTTAATCAGAAAGAATCTAGACAGTTCAAACGTTGAAGATGGTATGGTTAGTTTAGCTGATGAAGTAGATCGTTTAGAATTGTACTTAGAACTCGAAGGGATGCGCTTTATAGACAAGTTCGACTACACAATAAGGATTGACAAGCAAGTAGAAACAGAAGCGCTTAAAGTCCCTACTATGTTGTTGCAGCCATTTGTTGAAAACAGTATTATTCACGGTGTTTTACCATTGAAAAACAAAAAGGGAAAGATTACAATTGAAATTTCGGACCACCTTGAGTACGTAATGATTAAAATTATTGACAACGGTGTTGGTATTGACTTTTCGAGATCAAAAAAATCCGATAGTGAGCCACACGTTTCACAGGGAATGCTGATAACGAAAAAGAGGATAGAGTTGCTACAGAAGTTCTCAGAACGTGCAGTTAGCATAGATGGACCTCATCAAATCAATGAAAGCGACAGTTCAATCAATGGCACGGAAGTTACCTTTAAAATCCTCAAACAATATTTGGGATAATGAAAAGTATTTTCTATATTTGAACTACAAATACTAATTGAACAGAAACTTTTGAGAATGAAAAAGATATCAATCATATTATTTAGCTTAGTTTTCACAGCATTTTTAAGCTGCGAGAAAGAAGACATTCGTCCAATCCAAGACCAAGAGCATACACCTGTTTTATTACCTGTTGCACCAAGTTCGAATGATGATTTTAATACGCCTGACCAAAACGGAATGGCTGGTAGAGGTCCGATTTTGACTTCAACTCCATCTGATACGACAACCATCTCTGATCCAAATAGAGATGAAGATGACAACAAGAAGATTAAAATTAGAACAGGAAAATAAAACGACGCCTTCTCCTATAAATAGCAGAAAGCATCGCGTATTGTTTTTACCATAAGATTGGATTTGTTAATCTTTCTTCTCCTATCGTAGTTTCATCACCGTGTCCTGTATATACCAATGTATTATCTGGTAAAGCAAACATTTTTTGAGTAATTGTATGTTTTAACACATCTAAACTTCCACCCGGCAAGTCAACTCTTCCGTAACTTCCTCTGAAAAGAATATCACCATTGATTACAAAATTATGGGCTTTACTATAAAAAGCAACATGTCCAGGTGCATGGCCTGGTCCGTAAATTACATCAAAAACGATATCACCAAAAATCAATTGTTCACCTTCCTTTATTAACTTATCTGGCATTGGAGAAGGATCATATTGGTTTAACCCGTAAACCATGGCACTCCTTTCTCCCATCTTCAAAGTTGGAATATCATTTTCATGCAGATATAAGTCAACACCATACTCTTCCTTTACAAAAGCATTTCCCATGATATGGTCGATATGTGCGTGCGTATTTAAAAGTGCTTTTACCGTAAGATTTTCCTTGCTGATATACTCTTTCAACAATTGACGTTCTTCTGCAAAATAACAGCCAGGATCAATAATTACAGCATTTCCATTGTCATCTTTAACAATGTAAGTGTTCTCTTGAAAAGGGTTGAATGCAAATTTTACTACTTTCATTTTTATATTTTTGAAATAATGTTTTAACAAATTCTATCCAAATTTAGCACCTTTATAGCATAAATAGAATTAAATTCGTAAAAGGTGCCAAAAACAGTCTAAATTCAGAAATTATGAACCAAGTCTTGAAAAATCAAGTGACTTCTTTAGCAGAACAACTATTTGATAAAGTTGTTGCTTATCGTCAACATATCCATCAAAATCCTGAGCTTTCTTATCAGGAATATGAAACAATGGAATACATTTCTGAACAATTAACTAAGATAGGCATTCCGCATGAAAAAGGCGTGGCTGACACGGGAATTATTGCAATGATACGCGGTAGTCACCATACAAGAAATCAATCATGCGTTGCCTTAAGAGCCGACATTGATGCACTTCCTATTACAGAAACAAATGATCTACCTTTTCGTTCAAAAAACGAAGGCGTTATGCATGCATGCGGCCATGATGCACATACAGCTATACTATTAGGAGCAGCAGAAATTCTTTGGAATATTAAGGATGAAATGATACATCCAGTTAAATTAATTTTCCAACCGGGTGAAGAAAAGAATCCTGGTGGCGCTAGCTTAATGATTAAAGCTGGTTGCTTGAAAAATCCTGAAGTAATGAGGATGTACGGACTACACAGTGATCCAGATTTGAATGTTGGTATAGTGGGGACAAGAAAAGGATTATTTATGGCTTCTGCCGATGAGATTTACATTGACATCATTGGAAAAGGCGGCCATGGCGCCCGACCACACGAGGCCATTGACAGCATTTTAGTAGGTGCTGAAATCGTGACTTCTTTACAGCAAATTGTTAGCAGAAAAGCTGATCCAAATATCCCATGTGTTCTATCATTTGGTCACTTTGAAGCCTTGGGAGCAACTAATATAATTCCGGAAAAAGTGCATTTAAAAGGAACTTTCCGAACGATGAATGAAGTATGGCGTACAAAAGCCTTGAATTTAATAGAAAAGCAAGCAATTTTAATTGCAGAGGCACATGGTGCAATAGCAAAAGTGGAAATCAGCAGAGGTTACCCTTTTTTAAAGAATGACGAAACAATCACGCAAGAATTTATTGACAAAGTAATTTATTGGCAAGCAGCAGAAAAGGTTCTTCCCAATATGGAAAGGAGAATGGGTGCTGAAGATTTCGCTTACTATGCTCAAGAAATACCCGTTTGCTTTTTTAGAATTGGTGTAAAGAATCCAA
The DNA here is from genome assembly GCA_035497735.1 of Brumimicrobium sp. Taxonomy (GTDB): domain Bacteria; phylum Bacteroidota; class Bacteroidia; order Flavobacteriales_D; family Crocinitomicaceae; genus Brumimicrobium. The sequence goes on from DATJCX010000018.1 coordinate 16,109, forward strand.
AGGAAGAGTCCGCATATGGATTGCATACTTCAAAATTCAATATTGATGATGGAGCCTTGAAGGTTGGAATGAGGATGATGGTGATGGCAGCACTTTAAAAGTGGATGTTTCAAAACTGTAGAATTGCTTGGTTATTGATAAATTTCGAACTTAGTCACATACTACAGTATGCTTATTCCGTTCTTATATTCAACTCCTTGCATATTCCCACTTTTGAAACATCCAATATTTTATTACAATGTTTGCTCTTTCTAGATAGCTATTTTGTAATTATAGTTTTTAGCTTTAGTTCGCAACTTCTGACATAAACTTAATTCTCATCAAGCGCAATTCTTCTTCACTGTAATCTCCATCGAACTCATTGTATGCTGCTTCGATAGAATCAGTTTCTGCTTCGTAGAAATAATCGAAAATTTCTTCTTGATTATCTTCATCCAAGATTTCATCGATATAATAATCGATATTTACTCTTGTACCTGAATTCACAATAGATTCAATTTCCTCAATAATATCTTCAAGTGTTTTTCCTTGAGATGTACCGATATCCTCCAAAGGCAACTTTCTATCGATATTTTGAATCAACTGTACTTTAAGTCCCGACTTATTAATCAAAGATTTAATAACTAAATCCTGTGGTCTTTCAATATCATTTTCCTCTACATAATCTTGAATTAAAGCTATGAATGGAGCTCCATATCTACGAGCCTTTCCTATTCCTACTCCTGATATAGTAGATAGTTCATCCTTTGTAATAGGATATTGGAAAGACATTTCCTTTAAACTCTCCTCTTGAAAAATCACAAAAGGTGGTAATTTCTTATCCTTAGATATCTGTCTTCTCAGGTCCAGCAATGCTTGGTACAATACCTCATCAAATGCATCTTTGGTTCCGCTAAAGTCAAAATCATCATCTGTATTTGAGAATTCATGTTCTTTAATCAACATAAAAGACTTCGGATTTTCTAAGAACGCTTTTCCATCATCTGTCAGCTTTAAGATTCCGTAAGTTTCGATATCCTTAGACAATAGTCCAAACACTAAAGCTTGACGGATAGCCGCATTCCAAAAGATTTTATCCTTATCCTTTCCTGCCCCAAACATAGATAAGTTATTATGCCTATAAGACATAATTTCTGTTGTTTTATCACCAAATAAGAAAGAACACAAGTAATCTGCTTTGTGCATTTCCTTTAGTTCCACAACGGACTTTAACAATTTAACTATTTCATCTTTTCCTTCATGCTTTTCTTTCGGGTTGCGACAGTTGTCACACATTTCATTACAATTCTTATCATCGTATTGCTCTCCGAAATAATGCAGTAAGAACTTTCTTCTACAAACAGAAGTTTCAGAATAAGAAACGATTTCAAATAATAATTGACGACCGATTTCTTGTTCAGCAATAGGAATACCTTGTAGGAATTTCTCTAACTTTTCGATGTCCTTATAAGAATAGAAAGCCAAACATTCACCTACTCCACCATCTCTACCAGCCCTACCAGTTTCCTGATAGTAACTTTCTAAAGATTTAGGAATATCATGATGAATAACAAATCTTACATCTGGCTTATCGATTCCCATACCAAACGCGATTGTTGCAACAATTACATCTGCGTCTTCCATCAAGAACATATCTTGGTGTCTAGCACGCGTTGAGGCATCCATACCAGCGTGATAAGCAAGAGCATTTATTCCATTCACACGTAGGATTTCTGCTAACTGCTCTACTTTTTTACGAGATAAACAGTAAATAATACCAGACTTTCCTTTACGTTTATGGATATACTTTATGATTTCCTTTTCAACATCCTTCTTTGGACGCACCTCATAGAAGAGGTTGTCACGATTAAAAGAGGTTTTAAACACATTTGCCTCTAACATATTCAGGTTTTTCTGAATATCCGCTTGCACTTTTGGCGTCGCGGTAGCTGTAAGTGCGATAATTGGAACATTTGAAATTTCTTCAAAAATCTCTTTCAATCGACGATACTCTGGTCTAAAGTCATGCCCCCATTCTGAAATACAATGGGCTTCATCAATTGCGAAAAATGAAATCTTCACTGCTGTAAAGAAATCAATATTTGCTTGTTTGGTTAAAGATTCAGGCGCAACATATAACAACTTTGTTTTTCCCGCTAGAATATCCTCTTTAACTCTTTTAATATCGGATTTGGATAATGAACTGTTAAGTACATGAGCAACAGAATCGTCTTCGCTAACATTACGAATAGCATCTACTTGGTTCTTCATTAATGCGATTAATGGAGAAACAATTATTGCGGTTCCTTCAGAAAGTAAAGCCGGAAGCTGATAGCACAAAGATTTCCCTCCACCAGTAGGCATAATAACAAAGGTGTTCTTTCCATCTAGAACACTCGCTATTATTTCTTCTTGATCTCCACGAAACTTGTCATATCCAAAATACTTGCGCAAAGCAAGATTTAACATAGAAACATCTGTAACAGACATATTACTTTAAATTAAAAAATGTGTGTTATACGAATATAAATAATTCATATAAAATTCAACCCCTAAAATCGCTCTATATTGATGTTTTTACAGACTAACACTGCAATATCATAGACCGACTAAAACTGATTGGGCCTCAACCCTTAAATATAAGAAACAAATTGAATTACTCCAAATATTTTAATTTTTATAGTCGAACGATTTTCAAGACATTCAGTTAAAGATAGTTTAACTTTGTAAACAAAGAGAAGTTTTTGTCCTATTATTCCTAAAGTATTTTGTTAATTTTATAAAAAAAGAATAATGGAAGAGCAAGAAAGTAAAAGAATAAAAACAGAACAACTGGCAATTAAGACAGTACATATTGCCTTAATATTAGGTGTTATTCTTTTTATGGTGATGGTGAACTTTGTTTTAACAGACCCTTCTAGTCCATCTATAGATGAAACAGACGATATATTCAACTTCATTGTTCCTGGGATAGCCGTTTTAGCATTTTTTGGTGCGAAACACCTCAGTAAAATTCCTTTAAAAGATATAAAAGACAAAGATTTGCTTGGAAAACTTGCTAGCTATAAATCTTCCTTAGTTGTTCAATTGGCATTTTATCAAGGAGCGGCTACATTTGCAATTGTTGCTACCCTATTAACAAATAAACATATTTTCACATCTGTAGCACTTATCATGTTGGTTTTGATGTTTATGGTCAGACCAACAAAAGAGAGAATGACAGCGAAATTAGCACTTACTCCAGAGGAAGTTTCACGATTAAAAAATTAGGAATTATCAATTCTAATAAAGTTACATAAACTTCCAAATCATCAGGTAAGCAATCAAAGTTGCACATTCTGCAATTTGTTGAGTTGCACCAAGACAATCTTCTGTGAAGCCATCTAGACACTTCTCGTAAAGCCGTTTAGATAAGTAATAAACAAAGAATAAAGGAATGAGTATCAGCCAATACTTCCAGTCATAAAAACTCAATGCGGCAAGTGGTAGTAATCCAAACAAATAAGCTAATTCAACATCTTTAAAAGGGTAATCTTTTGCTATGGTTTTTACTTTACTCAAGCGATTCGCTTGTGAATAAGTAGTGGTGAAAAAAAAATTCAGTGCCACCAATCTAGCTATGGAATGATAGGAAATAAAAATCAAAGCTATCAATCCGCGATTCTCAAGACCTATATAAGTGATTATTTGGTAGAGTGAAAAATATTTCAGTGCAAGTACAAGCAACAATGCGACTCCCCCAAAAACACCAATTCGTTTATTCTTTTCAGTTTCCGCCCCCCTTCCCTCTTTAAAATCTTTAGCCAATCTATCAAAAACATTAGACAACCCAACTTCATGGATTCCGCCAGTCAATAAAACTCCTGCAATTAGTGAAACAAATACAGCAATTTCTACATTCAATAAAAAGAAAGCAGTATAAAACAACAAGAAGGACAGTCCACCGACAATCCAACCAATTAACGGAAAAAAACGAATTGCTTTATTGATATTACTCTGAGAAGTCCCATTGCTTTTGGGACAAGGGATTCTCGTGTAAAGTCTCAATGCAGTACAAAATACATCTATTTGTTTATCCATCATTAACTTTCAGTACTCGCTTGTCATTTATAATAACGTTCTTTTCATTCAAAAGGTAAGTATATATACAACATTTAAATACAAACTCTCCAATCTAATCCAAAATACTCGTAGGATTTTTGTCTTCATCTAAGGCTACAAAGGTGAAAATTCCAGAAATAGCTTTCACACGTGAGTCACTGTACATTTCTTCTATAAAAATATCGACTCTAACATCTAAACTTGTATTTCCGATTTTGGAAACCCTTCCAATCAACTCGATAATTGTTCCCGCAGGAATAGGCTGTTTAAAATCTATTCTATCTGACGAAACAGTCACACATATTTTTCTGGTAAATCGGGTAGCCGCAATAAAAGCCACCTCATCCATTAACTGCATGGCAGTTCCTCCAAAAAGAGTGTCATAATGATTGGTTGTATTGGGGAATACCGCTTTAAAGATGCGCGTTTCAGATTGTTTAATTCTTTCTTCTAAATTCATTTCAATTTTATTAATTAATAATAACTATAAACGAAATGACTAAACGCAATATTTCTGATAAGAAACGTTGGTTTGCCAAGCATTATCGTGATGCTAAAACAAAAACTAATTGGTATGTGTCTGGCTTATTCTTTTCGAAATTACAGTTGCACGACAGCTCAAGATTCTAACTTGATTCCACACTTTAAAAGACAACTATAAATTGTCTAGTTAATTAATTTGAGTTATAAGTATAACTGCAAATATACAATTATTACGCATCCTTTCTGTTTTATTTTACTTTTCTACTATTTATAAAAATGTTAGCTCTTATTTTTTGGTTTACTATAATTCTCACTTCCGACGTTAATCCATCAAAAGAACCATTCCTTTTTGCTCACAAGGTTGACTTTTATCATATCTAAAGAATTTCTATCCGCTTTACTACCATTTAAGGAAATTAAACGCTAATTTTGGGTTCACTTAATTTAAAAATTATGGAAATCACAAGAGATCAAGTTTTAGATGCATTATCTAATGTTATTGAACCTGACATCAATAAAGATATAATTTCTCAAAATCTTGTCGAAGAATTAAAAATAGAAGGTGAGAAAATCACTTTAACAGTATATGTTGTAAATCCTGCACTTCACGCAAGAAGGAAAATGCAACAAATCATTAACTTTACCCTTAAGAAAGCTTTTCACCCACAGATTGAGGTTGAATTGACAATTAAGGGACTTCCTGAAGAGGCAAGAACAGCTAAGCGTAAGGTTTTACCAGAAATCAAGCACATCATTGCGATTGCTTCTGGGAAAGGTGGAGTAGGTAAATCTACAGTAACGGCAAACTTAGCTGGAGGACTAGCAAAAGCAGGTTACAAAGTAGGAATCGTTGATGCTGATATTTATGGTCCATCAATGCCTACCATGTTTGACGTAGTTGGAGAAAGACCTAATTCTGTTACAATTGATGGTCAAACAAAAATGACTCCAGTTGTCTCATACGGTATTCCGATCATGTCGATTGGATTCTTCACAGAACAAGATGACGCAGTTGTTTGGAGAGGTCCTATGGCTTCAAAAGCATTGGCTCAAATGTTTACTGAAACACATTGGGGAGAATTAGATTATTTATTAATCGACTTACCTCCAGGTACCGGAGATATTCACTTATCATTGGTTCAGAAAATTCCTTTAGATGGAGCGATTATCGTTTCCACACCACAAGAAGTGGCTTTAGCGGATGCTAGAAGAGGAGTAAATATGTTTATGATGGATGGAATTAAAGTTCCTATCGTTGGACTGATTGAAAACATGGCTTGGTTTACACCGGAAGAATTACCTGACCATAAATACTTTATTTTTGGGAGAGATGGAGTGAAAAACCTAGCAGAAGGAATGAAGCAAAGATTCTTAGGACAGATTCCGATTGTACAAAGCATTAGAGAGTCTGGAGATATCGGAAGACCAGCTGTAATGCAAACAAACACATTAGTTTCAAATGCTTTTGACGATATCGTTAAGAAGCTAGTAGAAATTACTAAATAATTTATCTTTTAAAGTTAAACTAAAATGGTAAAAAACAGAGAGGAGTTAAAGACAATTGTTTTGGAGGCGCTTCAGCAATTACGCCCGTTCCTAGAACGCGATGGTGGCGACATGGAGTTTATCGAAATTACAGATGACAATGTTGTTCGCATAAAGCTTCTTGGGAATTGTAGTGGATGCTCGATGAGCACCATGACAATGAAAGTAGGGTTAGAAGAAGCCATTAAAAAGGCAGCTCCTGAAATCAAAAAGGTAGAAGCGATTAACGAATAAGGCTAAATCTTCTATTTATGCTGGGACTAAAGCACGCTTTTCGTGGAGTATTTTTAATGTTTCGTTCGGAACGTAACTTTAAAATCCAGTTTTTACTTTTTATCATTCTTTGTATCACTTGCCAGATATTAGAAATTTCACCAATTGAATGGGCAATATTGTTAACGCTTAGCGCAGTTGTATTTTCACTAGAAGTAATCAATTCTGCTATTGAGAAAACATGCGACTCAATTACGGAGGAATACAGTTCCAAAATAAAAGATATAAAAGACATCAGTGCAGCGGCTGTTTTAATAGCCGCTGTTTTTTCTGCAATAATTGCTCTAATTATTCTACTACCTTATATAGGCAAACTATTCTAGTTCACCACTACACCTCCTTTATTTTCTGTCAAAACACAGCTTAACTGATTCGAGAAACTGTCATAAATCAGGAAAGTATTTTCTATAAACTTGCTTTTAATTTGTTTAAAATTGTATCTTTATATAAAATTTATAAGCTATGAAAAAAATACTTGTACCTACAGATTTTTCAGATTTCGCATTAAATGCGGCTAAACTCGCTGCCAATTTAGCGCGTAAGTTTGACGCTAGAATATATTTCCTACATGCTGTGACTATGCCTCAGTATGCAACAGGAGGTGGAAATCAAGAAACTTATCAAGATGTTGCTGAAGGTCTTTTTATCTTAAAGAAAGTAAAAATGGACTTCGAGAACTTATTGAACCAAGACTTTCTTAAAGGAATTAATGTAGTTACCGCTATACAATACAACACGGTTTACGAGAATATTGTTAAGCAATCAAAGGAGCACGATATCGACTTAATTGTAATGGGTACGCATGGTACTTCTGGATACGTAAATGACTTTTTTATTGGAAGTAACACAGATAAGATTGTTAGACGCTCAGAGATTCCTGTAATCACAGTTCGAAAGGAAGTTGAAAAATATGACTTTGAAAAGATTGTATTTGCTAGTGATTTCGGTGAAGGTGTTTCTAACTCATTTGGATACATTGCTAACTTCGCAAATAGCCTAGGTGCTAAAATTGACTTAGTAAGAATTATCACTAGAGATGATTTCTATTACTCTGGTGCAATGTTAGACATCATGGAGAATTTCGCAAAAGACAATGGATTAAGAAATTACGAATGTCATATCTATACTGCAGAGAATGTTCAGACTGGAATCAATGAGTTTGCACTAAGACACGGGGCAGATATGGTTGCTACAGTTACAAATGGTAGAAGAGGATTAGCAAGACTATTTAACGGTTCTGTTACTACTGAAATCATGAATAGTAGTGCTTTACCAGTAATGACTTTGAAGACACAGAAATAAGTAATAAAATACACGCATAGAAAACGTCTTTTGAATTTCAAGAGACGTTTTTTTTATTCTAAAGGTTTGCACTTCATCAATGCTAAAGACATACAATGGATAAGCGAGAACAAATAAGTTCAAGCAAACTACTCTTCTCCTACTCGGCTTTAAGATAAATTTTATGAAATAAATCAAGCTTCATCATAGGTGTTCAAAAAAAATAGCTGCTTCAAATAATGAAACAGCTATCTAAAATTAAAATATCTTTTTGGCTACGTTAAAAACCCAACCACCACGAGGCGATACTAAAGTAAATAATTACTCCACTAATATCGGCGATAGTTGTAATTAAAGGGGCACTTGCTGTAGCGGGGTCTAGATTCAACTTTGTAAATACAAAAGGTAAAATCAGTCCGACCACACTTCCCATCAATACTGTTAGAATCATTGTAGTTGCAACAATAAACATTACTTCAGGCGCTCTAAAGCTTGCTACGATAGAAACTCCTACGGCCATTGTTAGTCCAAGGAATAAAGAAACTATTAATTCTTTCCCAATTAATTTCCCCCAGTCGGCCATCTTTACATCACCCATGGCTAATGATCGAATCATTAAGGTTGCAGTTTGAGAACCAGCGTTACCTCCACTATCAATCAATAGAGGAAGGAAGAATACCAGTCCAACAAATTTCTGAATCACATCTTCAAAACTTGCTAATGCAGCTCCAGAAAATATATTCATAAATACTAAAGCAAGTAGCCAAACAACACGGTTTTTATATAAATCAAAAACTCTAGCTTTCAATGGATTTGAAATAGCACTTTGGAAAGCACCGAATTTGTGGAAGTCTTCAGAAGATTCGTCTTCAGCAACCTCCATGATATCATCGAAAGTTACAATTCCCAATAACACCCCTTCTTCATCTACTACCGGCAGGGCAACTTTTGAATGGTCTTTAAAAACACGAATTGCTTCCTCTTGGTCTTCTTTTGCATTTAAAGAGATAAACTGATTGTTAATTAAATCACTAATCAACTGATCAGGTTGAGCGAAAATTAAATCCTTAATTCTAAGGTCATCTAATAATTTCCAGTTTTTATCAACTACATAAACAACGTTTAATGTTTCTGACTCCTGTCCATATTCACGAATGTGAGCAAAAGCTTCTGCAACCGTATAAGTTGGTTTTACAGCTACAAACTCAGTTGTCATCAATCGTCCGATACTATCCTTTGGGTAACCCAAAAGTTGATTGGTAATCACACGTTGTTCTGGAGAAAGTTGAGCGATTAATTGTTTCGATACTTCCCAAGGCAATTCCTCTAGGAAAGCCGTTCTATCATCTGGGTCAATATCGTTTAGCAGTCTTGCAATTTTAGTTGCATTTTCGGCTAATCCTTCAATAATCTCTTGTTGCTCCTCATGGGACAAAAGTTTAAATACTTCTTTTGTTTGCTCTTTATTTAACAATCGGAAGACGATGATTTTATCACGTTCGGAAATAACTTCAAAGATCTCGGAGACCTGAAAGGGTTCAAGTTTTTCAATTTCTTGTTTTAAAGTTTTCCAATCTTCAATCTTAATCAAAGAGATTAAGGTCGTTTTTAATTCATCGATCATGACTTCCATTTAATTCTCGTTTTTGACCTAAAATGTAACAAAACACCTTGGCGAGTATATAATTAATTAGCTCATTTTGTTAAATAACCACAAGGGATTAGCGCACTTTCGGCAAAACCGAAAAGTGTAATCTACAAAGGTAGAAATTTAATACGTTTTGCCAACGTATAAACGGTTGAAACTTTAAATGGTAGGCTTTTTTAAAATATTATAGTTAATGCGGTCCTACGAGTATCACTAACAACCAGTACTTAAAAACGCCATCGAAGGTTACAGCTGTATCGGAATAACTTGTTGAATTCCCATTGTACATCTTGTTTTTACTAAAAGTGAAGACACAATCAGAATAACTCGTAGAGTTTCCTTTATAAACTTTATCGCCTTTAATCGTGTAAACACAATCGCTATAACTTGTGGAATTCCCACTGTAAATCTTGCCATCTTTAATGGTAAATAGGCAATCAGAGTAACTTGTAGAGTTACCCTTATAAACTTTATCCCCTTTGATGGTAAGTTTAGTATCTGAATAAGAGGTAGAATTCCCACTATAAGCCTTATCCTTATCTACTGTAAAAAGACAGTCGGAATAAGAAGTTGAATTTCCTTTATAAATTTTTCCTTGAGCGCTCACGAAAGTATTAATTGATAGCACTAAAGTTAGGATAAAAAATCTTAAAATCATAGTTTTACTTTTTATTGTTTCTCTTTGTGAAAAATACAATAATAAATAACACCAACAACTGCGCCACAATCGTCTCGATAGTTGGATAAATTCCAATCAAGTTAATTTTAGGAATAAAGTCTAAATGATGAACGCTGATCCAGCCCACTTCTTGCAACGCAGAAACACCTTTCCCTGTTAACACAACAGCAAGAACAGCAATCACATAAGCTGAGATTTTGAAGATCTTATTAATCGGTAACTTCTTCGTTGTTTTCATAAAGATATACGTGATGATTGCAACAATTACAATCGCACTAATCAATGCCCACATCAATGCAGGACCGGATTTCTCTGGGTTATTCAACTTCAACGAAGAAAGGAATAAAACAACCTCAAAAGCCTCTCTGAAAACTACAATAAATGAAAACAATGAAAGTCCAATCCAGTTTCCAGATTCCTTAATTTTTTCAACTTTATTCTTCACAAAGCCAGTCCATTTAGAAACTTCAGAATGCGAATGTAGCCAAGTACCAGCGTACAGCAATACAATCACGGCAATGATGGCACCAATTCCTTCCATCAATTCACGTGAAGCACCGCTCATTCCAACAAGGTAGTCTACAAACATCCAACCTAGAAAACCAAGTGCTGCAGCACTCATCCAACCAATATGAACAGCTGTAATTGCGTTTTTAATTCCCAACGGTTTTAGAATACTAATGATAATTAGAATAATCAATAAAGCCTCCAAAGCTTCACGGATAAGAATAGATAAGGCTGCACCATAAATAAATGCAAATGAATAATCTAAATCATCCAAATGTTCTTCTGCTTCCTGCAAATTATCTTTTAGCACTAAATACAAACGCTCAACTTCAAGGTCATTTCCTTGTTGCATCGCTCTTCTGTAAAGCACCATGTTTCTTTCGATCGCGTTTACCGTTTGCGGACTTGTCGAGATAAGAATGTTTTCAACCAACTCCACCCCTTCTAAGTAAGAAGTTAAGGCATGCTTTTCTGCTTGTTTTTTATTTCCTGTTCTGTAAATTTGAATAGAGTTGTCTAACTCCTTTTTCGCAATATCCAATGGAGCTTCTCTTACTGGCTCATGGCCACGAATCAAAGCTAAATCTACACCGCCATTTGCTTGCAAGAAAGTTCTTAAGTCGTTGTCCGACCATTTTGAAACACTGTCCAACGAAATACTCAATGGCAATTCCGCATTTCCTTTATCAACATCATATCGCATCGACATCACGTAAAACGCCAAGTCCCAAATTTCATATTCATTCAATAAAGCATCGTACGACTGCATTCCAGTTCCGTCAACACCTAATTTAATTACGTTATATGCTTGCAATGGAGAAAGCACATCCATGCCTTCATCTCTAAAACTAGATGGTTCTGGGTCTAACCCCTTTCCTTGCGGACCATCACCAAAACCGTTTTCACCGTGACAAGAAGCACAGTTTACAGCGTATAGCTCTCGACCATTCTTAACAGAAGGCCATTTAACTGGACTGATTTTTAAAATTCCGAGGTCTAATATTCGATTTTTAGTAGAAAGCGCAACTTGAGAAACCTGTTCGAGAGAAGCTAAGTTTTTCACCAAATTCAATAGTGAATCTAGTGGTTTATTAAAAGAGGTAAACTCTTTGTTCGCAAGAATTTCAGTTAAATCTTGATGAAGAGAAATTGTTTTATTAGCAAAGTCGATCTGTTCCTCATACTCAGCTTCGTCTATCACAACTCCATTCTCAACAGCAATAGAATAATCTTTAGATACATAATCAAGAAGCGTAACAATTGTTCTAAGGTCTTCTAACTCCTCAGGATTCTGAGAAAACACAGTAGTTGTAGAGAATAAAAGCAGTAAACTAAAAGCTATATACTTCACCATTTCCTTTTTCTTATTTTTAAATGAACTAAATAAGAACAAAAGTAGTGCTTAAAAAGATATTGTCGCATACCACAATTATGGTATTATTCAAAATACAAAAGAAATTAAGTATCAATTAACCTTTCTATATTATATAGTTTCACTTTAAATGAGATAATATCTTAAAATAATTAACAAATTTCTCAGAAATAAAACTATCTTTAATCGACATATTTTCTAAAATTCAAAGTCTTTAATCGAAGAGTAACATGTGTGGTTTAATCAAAAACAAAAAATATGCTTAATTTTCTATTCATACTCTACATACTCTTTCTACTATTTGTCGCAGCAAGAATAATTATCAACACCACTACCCCCAGCAAGGGAATTGCCTATCTTTTACTAATCTTTATTTTTCCAATTGGCGGAATCATCATTTATTTAAGCGTAGGGTTAAATTATCGAAAACGGAAATTATATAAAAAGAAAATTGATATAGACAAAAAAATATTTCCTCAAATTGAAGAAAGTAGAATCACCTACTCAGAAAACACCTTACAAAAGCATAAGGAAGAACTTGGAACATTCTCTTCAATAGTCAAACTAATTGGAAGAAAAAGTATCATTTCAGACAATAATAAAGTCCAACTTCTTATCAATGGAGAACAAAAGTTTCCAGAAATAATAAAAGATTTAAAAGCTGCCAAACACCACATTCATATTGAGTATTATATCTATGAAAATGACAAAATCGGAAAAGAAATTGCCGACATACTGATTGCTAAAGCGAAGGAAGGAGTTGAGGTCCGATTTATTTATGATGATTTTGGAGCGAAAGGAATTCGTTCGAACATTGTAAAAGAATTAAGAGATGCAGGTGTAAAAGCTTTCCCTTTTTATAAAATCAACTTTATACAACTGGCCAACAGGGTAAACTACCGTAATCATAGAAAAATTATCGTCATCGACGGTACGATTGGATATATTGGGGGAATAAATATATCAGACAAATACATCAACCAATCAACCACTCCCCTTTTCTGGCGTGATACACATTTAAAAATTGTTGGTAGTACAGTCTTGGATTTACAATTTACCTTTTTAACCGATTGGAATTTTTGCGCGAATAAAAACATCACTTTTTCTCACGACTATTTTCCTGTAAAAAAACTCAACAATCAGCAAAGTGAGCATTTAGTTCAAGTTGTTGGAAGTGGTCCAGACTCCGACTATCCAAATATTTTATATTCACTCATACAGACAATTCTTTTGGCAAAGAAAGAGCTATTGATTACCACCCCCTATTTCATTCCATCTAGTTCATTTTTAAATGCTCTCAAGATAGCTTCCTTAAGCGGAGTTGATGTAAAACTCCTCATTCCAGGAGTTTCAGACTCAACCATTGTAAATCTAACATCCCAATCATTCTACGAAGAAATCATGGAAGCTGGTGTCAGAATATTCAAATACAACAAAGGTTTTATCCATGCCAAGACCATGGTTTGTGATGGCTTTGTTTCTTCAGTAGGAACAGCCAATTTGGACAACCGAAGTTTTGATCTAAACTTTGAAATAAACGCTGTCATCTATGACAGGGGAATTGCTGAGCAGTTGAGCAATCAATTTGCTGTTGACTTAGAAAATTCGGAGGAAATCAACTTAGAAGAATGGAAAAAAAGACCAATCCATATAAGATTTATTGAAAAAGTACTTCACTTATTTTCTGCAATCATGTAAATTTAATTATGAAACTGAACAAATTGAAAATACTTTTGACAATTGCATTGACTTTTATATCAAAAGATGGATTTAGTCAGGCAAATGAAATAGAAATAAAATTTATAGGTAATTGCGGCCTCTATATGACAGATGGCAGCTTGCATGTCTATACAGACTTTCCATATAAATCTGGTGCTTTTAAATACATGAAGTTTGATCCATCAGAAATAGACAAGATTAAGGAAAATGCTATTTTCATTTTTACCCACAAACATACCGACCATTATTCGGGTAAAAACATGCGAAGAGTTCTAAGGGAAAAACAAGGACAAAAGTTTGGAAAGTGGAATATTACAGAACTGGAGGCGTTAGGAGATTCTATTCCGAATTTTAGCGTAAAAGCCTTTAAAACAAGTCATAAATTCTCGATAAACCATTATTCCTATTTAATAACATGGCATGATAAAAAGATATTCCTGTCTGGCGACACAGGAGATACAGAAGTTATTGGAAGCATCAAAGAAATAGATTGGGCTTTTATTCCTTATTGGGTTTTAAGAAACGCACATGACGACGGCGTTAAGATTGATGCAAAAATGAAAGGATTATATCACTTATATCCGAATCAAAAAATCGAGGGAGAAACCCCAGAAGATCTATTCATTTTTGATAATCAAGGGGAAATTATAAAGATAAAATACTAAAAGCCTAGATGTTATTGTTCGGACAATACAGTGCTTTTTTTATTAATACTTCTAACATTATTTGTGTTATAAAATAAAAAGAAGTAGTTTTAATTAGCTATTAGGAATGATTCGAAATCACAACAAACAAGTGATTTTCCGTAATACACTTCAAAAAAGCATAAACCAATTTATAAAATTATGAAAACAAAAACATTTGTACTCACGATAACATTCACAGCCATTATGTTAGGATTATTCTCTTGTTCAACAATTCCAGAAGGTATCACAGCAGTTACACCATTTGATAAATCAAAATATCTCGGAAAATGGTATGAAATCGCTAGAATAGACTTTAAGTACGAGAAAGACTTGAACAATACAACAGCAGAATATTCTTTAAATCCTGACGGAACAATTAAAGTGTTAAATAAAGGATATAACACCGTAAAAAAAGAATGGTCTGAAGCTGTAGGTAAAGCCAAATTTGTTGGAGATGATAACATTGCCATGTTAAAGGTATCCTTTTTTGGACCATTTTACGGAGGCTATAATGTCATTGCCCTTGACGATGACTATCAATTTGCATTGGTAGCTGGAGCAAATTTCAAATACCTGTGGATTCTTTCTCGTGAAACAACCATTCCTGAAGGAATAAAAGATTTATTCTTAAAAATCGCCGAAGAATCAGGATTCGATACTTCGCAGCTTTTGTGGATTGAGCACAACGACCAGGAGTAAATCCAAATGAATATTCGCTCCATTAGAAGTAGTTAATAGTAGCTGAATAAAAAACTTTGATAAAACTTGTTAAATTTCTAAAACAAACTGAGGGATTTACCAATTCTATAACTAATATTGACCTCAGAAAAATAGAACATAACAAAGAAGAAAAAGTATGATTATCCCCTTTATTTTAATAATAGTTGGATTTGCAAGTTTAATTTACGGGGCGAACTGGCTTGTTAATGGAGCTTCATCTCTAGCGAAAAAACACAATGTATCAGATTTAATTATCGGTTTGACAATTGTTTCCTTTGGAACATCAGCTCCTGAACTAGTTGTCAACTCATTAGCTTCTTATGACGGCTTTTCGGATATCGTTTTCGGGAACATAATCGGTAGTAACAACTTCAATCTATTTATAGTACTAGGAGTTACCGCTCTTGTTTATCCGATTGCTGTACAGCCCTCTACAGCTTGGAAGGAAATACCTATTTCCTTATTTGTTACCATACTTCTTTTTGCATTTGCGAACAACTTTTTCGCCAATCAAAACACGGACATTTCTCGAGCTGACGGAGCAATCATGTTATTGGCTTTTCTGTTTTTCCTTTATTACCTATTTCTCCAAGTAAAGAAAAGCAAACCAGAAGTCATTGATTATGAACCAATGTCGAACTTTAAAATCTGGGGATTAATAATCATCGGACTTGGTGGATTGATGCTTGGTGGAAAGTTGGTTGTTGATAATGGTGTAGACATCGCTACGCAATTAGGCGTAAGTCAAAAAATCATTGGACTAACTATTATAGCAGCGGGAACTTCCCTTCCTGAGTTAGTAACTTCGGTCGTTGCTGCCGTGAAAAAGAACAGCGATATTGCTATAGGAAACATCGTAGGATCAAACATTTTCAACATCTTATTGATTCTCCCAGTTAGTGCCTTAATCCATCCTATTGAATACAACACAGATTTCAATCAGGACTTATTGATATTAATTGGTGGAACAGCCTTCCTAATCATTGCCATGGTTTTAGGGAAAAAGAAAAGAATAGACAGATGGGAAGCGGTTATTTTACTTGGTTTTTATCTATTTTATTCTGTTCGCATGGTAATACAGGAGCTATAAATAAACTTAAGCTCAATAAGCCCGACTATTCTATACTATCTTTATCTAAAATTCAAGATGCTGAGGAAGTTTCAAAAACTTTATCTTTAAGTTGAAACACCCTCAGCTTTTACATTCTGTTCTAACATTAAAATCTAAAAGAACACACTAAAAAGTAAATCCTAAACTTAAACTAATAGTTGTTCCTTGTCGAATAGAAAAGAAATGTTCGCTCTCCGATTCGTAAGACTTGAATACCGCTTCACGTTTGTCATTTAGCATATTACTAACCGAAAATCCTACTCTAAATTTATCCTCTTTTCCAAATCTTTTAGACGCATTGATATTTAAAGCATGGAAAGGCACTGAGTAAATGTCAGGTTTATCAGCAATTCCTGAGTAAAGTAAAGTTTCACCTTGAACATTATAATAGACACCTATATTTAAGTTCTTCCAAAAACCATTTTCTCCAGTATATTCGATTCCACCATTAATTATCCAAGGTGATTGTCCTGCCATATCTCTATATTTATCAATTTCCTGTCCTGTTCTAGCGTTAACAACTCTGGACTCGAACTCTGTGTTACTCAATTCAATTTGAGACTGTGTCAATGTTACATTTAACGCAATTCCAAACCTGTCCCATCCTTTAGAAATGAAACCTAGGGATTGTCTAGCTTCAAATTCAATTCCCAGGAGTGTACCCTTTCCAACATTTCTAGGCTGGAAAGCTCCAGATTGAGAGGCAAATTGAACCACTTCAATTGGATTGTTAAACATTTTATAGAAACCACTTACAGAAACCATCTGTTCTCTTCCATGAAACAATTCCCAACGGATATCAAAATTATGAATAATCGTACTCACAAGGTTCCCGTCCCAGTATTCAACTCCAACAACATCATTTGCATCTCTGAACAATCCACCAATAAATGTTCTACCTGTAATAGGATCTAATATTTCCGAGTAAGACAATTCCTTAAACGAAGGTCTAACTGTAGTTTTTCCATAAGAAAACCGTAGATTTTGTTTATCAGTAACCGAATATATCATATTTACAGAAGGAAAAAATCCAAGTTCTTCCAAGACTAAATCATTGTTTAGAACATTAGTTCCTAACTGATCTTGCCCTTTATATTTTTGCAAAAACAATTCAGACCTCAAACCAAGCACCACTTTTAGTCGATTAACCGGCGACAATTCCGTCAAAACATATACACCCGTTGAAGACGCTGAAGATTCAAACTTATTAGGATTAACTGGAATAAAAGGTGATTCGAAGGTAGTTCCTTTAGAGATATCCCCATTGTATGGCCATAAGTTTTCTTCTGCAAACAATTCATTTGGATTTCCAGTCAGTTCAACATTCCTTACATTTATAGAAAAGGAGCGAATCTCAAAATCTCTTTTTTTATACGTTTGCATCACTCCGCCTTTTAGCAAAGCCTCATTTCCAAAAACGATTAACTTTTTTGACAAATCAGTTTTTGCTGACACGTTAAATTCATTCAATTCACGCCAAATTCTTTCTGGAAACCCAGACTCAGTTCCGATACTAAAGCTACCATCTCCACGCACTTCATATCGTGTAAAACGAATATCAGGATTATCTATAGAGGATAAAGAAGTTGATGCAGCCCATCCCAACTCAAGACTTTCATCCTTAAACCTATGATTTCCAGAAGCTATAGCATTTGAAAAAGAGCGTTGCCCGTATTCTAAATTATGTTGAAATCCTGAAAACACAGTTCCTTGATCTGTTTTATCATAATCAAAAATACCCGCTGTTGACGTTCCGTTTTGTAAATGCAAAATGTTTAGATTATATTTCGACTTTTTCACATTTAAGGTCAGACCGAACATACCGCTTAAAGTCACATCATTTTCACCATAATTTCCTTTTTGAACTTCACGTACCACTAATTTTCGGTCATTTATATCACTCGACAAACCGTATCTTGAGAACAAAGCATCTTCATAAAACTTAGTTTCATTTTTATACGACACATTCACATTGTATCCGATTGAATATTTTTCTTTTTTAAAATAGTCTCCAGCATGCGCATCAATTCCAATATCCATTAATGAATTCGCTTGAATTGCCGCCAGTTGCGGATCAAAAGAAGCTAAAACATCTTTATAACGTTGAGCCTTAGGTCCATTTGGATCTGAAATTGCATCAGCAAAAAAAGGAATATTGTTTTCAGCCGGAATTTCTCTTTCCTTCTTGCCGACCGCAAATAAATCTGCACTACTTTTTTCATATGTTAGATAGTTATCTTTAAAATGAAAGTTTGGATTATAAGCGGTACTAAAAGCTATACTTCTAGATCTTTTTGTTGCCCCACTATTTAGAGAAACATTGATTAATCCACCCCCAAAATCTGCAGGAATGTCCGCAGCAGCAGTTTTATACACAATAATATTTTCAATTACCTTAGTTGGGAAAATATCCATTTGAACAGTATTCTTATCAGGGTCTAATCCAGGAATTTCCAATCCATTCAATAATGTTTTACTATATCTATCACCAATTCCACGAACAAAAATATACTTTCCTTCACTCAAAGAAACGCCAGGTATTCTTCTCATGGCTGCTCCGGCATCTGAGTCACCTGTTTTCTGGAATTTAGCAGATGACATTCCATCAAGCATACTTGCCGACTTAATTTTTAGAGAAAGAATAGAAGATTCGGTATTAGTTCTACGATTAGCAGCAACAACAACTTCTTTAAATTCATTGACATCCTCATATAAGTTGATCAATCCCAAGTCCGTTTTTTTATTTAGTTTGACCACTACCTGACTTACAATTAAGGTATCATAACCTATATATGAAATCTGTAAATCATAAGTTCCTGCGTCCATTTCAATAAAAAACGTTCCATCCAAGTCAGAGTACGCTCCCGTATTGTGATTTATCACCATTACCTGAACTCCTGGTAGATTTTCTCCTCTAGCTTCATCTGTAATCACCCCGTAAATAGAACCTTTTTGTGCTAACATTGGATTAATAAATCCTATTAAAAAAATTAGCAAAAAGAATAAGTACAATCTCATATTGATTATTTTTTTTCAAATTAAATTGACCCACGGTTGAATTCAGTGGGTCAATAAAATGTTTATTTTATTATTAGAAACCTCCTAATTGTCCTTTTTTATCAGAGAAAGTCCATCCTAAGAAAGGAGTCACATCTGCTCCAACAGTGTTTTCACCTAGTCCTACACTTGTTGCATGAGCATCCGTTCCGTTAAGAAAAACATCCGTTAATGAAGCATCATTAGGAAGCGTTACTTGTAAGTTTGAAAAAATTAAATTCCCATTATTAAAGTTGTCAATTGAGGCTTGACCACTTAAAGAAAAGTCACCTCTTCCATCTGTCGCAGGATTCGCAAATCCGAAGAAATAAATATTTTCAAAAGTTCCTCTTGCCCCATCTCTGAAGTCTCCTAATTCAGTATTAGCTGCCCCTTTAATAGAGCCGTTTTTCAGTGTATGAGCTGCAAGTAACGAACCTTCAGGGCCATCAATTTCCAAAGCGTGATCTGTACTTTCGCCACCAATTACGATGAAATTATCCAAAGTTCCACTCCAAGCTTGATCTGTATCTAATGCATCGTCTCCTGCGTTCCAAACAATCACGTTTTTTACATTTACAGAACCTCCGAACCATTCTACACCGTCATCTTGATTCGACACCACTTCGATATTTTCGATCACTGTCCCGTTACCTACACCTCCCAATGTTAAACCGTTTATCTCATTTCCTTCACCAATATTAGCACCACCGTGACGAATTGAGATATACTTTAATACACCAGAATTATCGTTCTCATTCGAACCACCATACAAACCATTTTGGTCAGAGGGTGGAATTCCTTCAATTTGAACAGATGGATTAGACGCTGAAATTGGCGCATTTCCTAGAACAATTACACCTCCCCAAAGTCCATCTAGTTCAGGATTCATATTCGGGCTATCGATTTGTCCAGGCTGAATTTCATCAGCTACCGTTGTAAAGATAATTGGCTCAGAAGCAGTTCCTTCGGCCATTATTTTCGCACCTCTTGCAATGATTAATGCAGTTGCATTAGGTCCTGAACCAACTTCACCTTTTATTATAGTTCCTGGCTCTATGGTTAATGTTACACCAGATAACACGGCTACACGCGTACTTAACACATAAACCTTATCTGAAGTCCAAGTCGTATTTTGTGAAATATTCTCAGTAACATATATCGTAGATTCACTATTCTCTTTAGAATCATATTTACAAGAACCATTGTCTTTTTTTGCTGAATCACTATAATTGATAGCATTTGGATCTGTACATCCCTCTTTTTTACATGAAGTTGTTACCACTGTCAAGCTTGCCATTAATAAGAGCGCAGCTACTTTAATTTTTCTTCTTTTCATTTTTCTTTTGTTTTTATTGTTTTTATTATTTGATGCAAAGGTGCGACAGATACTCGCTAAACCTGTTACAAAATGATTAAGCGTTTATTAAGATTCACCCTATCAATTTTCGTAACAAATTCTTCACACGTCCTTTACCAAGAAAGAACAAGTCAGCTATAATTTTGCGCTAAAAAATATATGGAATTATTTATCATGATTTTCGGGGCTTTGTTTTCAGTTATGAACCCCTTTGGGACTGTTCCAGTTTTTGTAAGTTTAACACAAGAGCAGAGTAAACAAGAACGAAATAAAATTGCTTTTTGGACTTCATTAAACGTTTTAATAATACTCCTCATTTCATTCTTTTTGGGAGAATTAATACTCATCTTTTTTGGAATAACCTTAAATGCCTTAAAAATAGCAGGTGGATTGATTATAGCTTCATCAGGCTTTGCACTATTAACAGGCGAGTTCAAAAAACACAAAGGAATGAAAAGAGATAAAGTAGAACAAGACATCAAGACGCGGTCAGAAATCACTTTAACACCATTAGCTATTCCGATGATTGCCGGTCCAGGAACAATCTCTTTGTTGATTACCTATCGTCAGGAATATGATGCCTTCGACAAGGTACTAATAATTTTAGGTGCAATTCTACTCTCAGTGATTTCAATATACCTCATTCTTAAGAGTTCTTTTTATATTGTAAAATCCCTTGGTGCATCTGGCATCAATGCCTTATCAAGAATTATTGGATTTATAGTAATTGCCATAGGGGTACAATTTATTTTATCCTCGGTTGAAGCAGTGTTTGGGATTATTCAACCCTAAGTTCTCTATTATTTGGCGACATTATTAACAAGTAGCTTTCACGCCTGTACTCCATTTTCACTTTATGTCCTTTAGAATAAAACTCTTCCATAAAATTCTCGACATCTACCCCATCACCATAATCATACTTGTCATCACAAACTTCTACTTCAGTGCTAAGTTTAATTTTTCCGCTAGACAAGTCAAAATCAACACTTTCCCAAAACTCACAAGGTGCTCCAGAAAGATGTGCATAGTGGACAAGGAAGAAACCACAATCCTGATAGCGATATTGATCAGTTATTCCCCACTTAAATCTTCCTCCACCGAATTGTCTTACAATCAAAACACCATCTTGAATATCTACACCATCCAAGGGGTCAACCATCATTCCTCCGTCTCTACTACCGTATAGTACTTGGTCTGACTTATGCCAATCCACCCATTTTAAACCTTCTCTTTTATATATTCTTAACTCTCTAGGAATAGATTCATCATCTTCCTCATTTGCAGTGGTTTTATTATATACCACCACCAATTCATCCACGCCATCTTCATCTAAATCTCCCAGTACGGAAGTCACAATTTCATATTCAGGTGGTATGGGAATTTGTTGTGAAAAAAGATGGGTACAAACAGTACAACAAACGAATATTGTAAGAGTGAAAAGTTTCATTTTATGTTAAATTAAATTTAAAATAAAGATACACTCTTATTCATAAAAAGAATAACAACCTTAAATTTTATTCAATTATCCTTTGGGCAACTTCATTAGAAACTCCAATCCACCTCCCTGTCGATTTTTGACTGTAATAGTTCCTTTGTGAAGCGCTAAAGCATTACGCACGATAGACAGTCCTAATCCTGACCCACCTGTATCTCGACTTCTTCCTTCATTAATCCTATAAAACCGTTCAAACAATCGATTAAAATGCTGTTCATCACCGATTCCTTTACCGTTATCAGCGTACAAGATGTAATAATACTTATCGTCCTCGTCATATTGAGAAACTAATACCTCAATATTTTCACCAGCATAACGAATAACGTTATCGGTCAAATTTCTAAATATTGAATAAAGTAAGTTACGGTTAGATTTAATTTTAATTTGATCAGAAATATCCCATTTTAAATGAATATCCTTTTGCTCCAAGGACATCGCTAAATCACTTTTGATATCTTCCAATACCTTTACCAAAGGATAAGGTTCAAATGAGAATGAATCAGGTGCTTCTTCCATCTTGGTGATCAACCCCATATCTTGAATCAACTCAGATAAGAACAGAGATTGATTATAAGCTTTCCCCAAAAACTGTCGTTCCTTTTCTTCCTCTAAATCATTATTTAATACCGTTTCCAAATATCCTCGAATACTGGTCACTGGAGTACGCAATTCATGCGCAATATTACCTGTCATTTCTTGTTTAAGAACTTGTGTTTTCTTTTCCTTGGTGATATCATTTAAGATGATTTCAAAACTTTTATCTTCAAAAACGTTTGCTCTTAACGAGAAGGTTTTTCCATGTTTTTCAATTTGTGTTTCAAAGAAATCATTTTTCTCCAAGGAGTTCAGAAATTGATTTAAGGAACTAAATAGTGGATCAGAAAACACCACAGTTGGCCTCTTATTTACACCTTCAACAAGAAGATTCAAATACTGAATAAACAAACCATTATAAAACTGTACTTCATAATTTTCCGAGAAAAAGCAAACCCCTTCTTTCGAACTTTGAATGTGTTGCAATAACTTTTCACGTTCCTGAGAAACTTTTCTCTTGCTTGCTTTTAACTGTTTATAATTATCTACAATTTTTTCACTTATTTCTCCAAACTCATCATCCGGAAACTGTGTTAAAACAACATCATCTTTGTCATCAGAAGAAACGACAAAATCACGAAGTTGTTTGATGGTACTACCGAATCTTGAAGCCACTAAATTAATTAAGACAAGCATTCCAACAAATAAAGCTATAATGTAGTACAGAAACAAGTTGTCAGACTTTATAAACTGCTGAACTTTAACATCATAAGGCAATGCCACCCGAATATAATAATCATTAAAATATTTGGAATAATAAATATATTCCACACTGTTTGAACTTGAAGTTCTAATATTTGCGCCGCTTCCCTTTAATTTTGCAGCAACAATTTCGACACGTTCCAAGTGATTATCAAGCAACTCCAACTCATCGATTGCGTTATCAAACTGAACTACACCTTGATCATCTATCAAGGACAGTCTCATATTCATAGGGAAAAATGTAAGCACACTGTCCAATCTTTGACCTTTTCGAATGGCAAGATGTGTAATCTCCGTATATGCATCTAGCTTTTCTTCGAGCGCTTCAGTTCTAAACTTTCTTTCTTGTGATTGGGCGAAAACATAGATACCAATAGTGAAAAGTGAAAAGATAACAAAGAAATAAAGGAAGAGTTTTTGTTTATAACTGAACTTCATATATTTAAATTTTCGAAATGTCAAACCTATATCCGTATCCCGCTCTATTCGTTATTGCTCCTCTATATTTACCCAATTTCTTGCGCAATCTTGCAATATGAACATCCACCGTTCTATCCGTGACAAAAGTCGATTCACCCCACAATGTATCAATGATATTCTCACGAGAATACATGCGGTCAGGATTTTCTACTAATAAGGTTAAAATTTCAAACTCGGTTTTGGTTAATTCAATCTTCTCATTTCCTATTTTCAATTCTTTAAGTCTTCTCGAAATGACTAAATCTCCAATCACTATATCTTCAATCACTTCTTTTTCAGTAGCACCAGCTCTTTTAATAATGGCTTTTACACGAGCAATCACTTCCTTAATAGAGAAAGGTTTGGAAATGTAATCATCTCCTCCAACAGAAAAGCCAGTTAACATATCATTTTCTGTGTCTTTTGCCGTTAAAAAAATTATGGGTACATGATTGTTTTCTTTCCTGAGTTTTTCAGCCATTTTATAACCTGACATCTCCCCCATCATCACATCGAGTAGAATTAAGGAATGTTTGGCATGTAAAATTTCTAACCCTTCCTCAGCTGAATGAGCACACTCTACCTCAAACCCTTCATTTGACAAGTTAAACTCAAGAATTTCACAGATATCCTTATCATCTTCAACAATTAATATATTCATATAAAAATTACTTTTCTTAAAAAACAAATGTATTACAACAGGATTGCTTTTTAACTACAAGTTTGTTACAATTCTGTTACGATAGAAACTTTCATTTTTTCAACTGATTACTAAAATAATAACTTTCTACTCCACATCATCATTTTCCTTTACAAATTTACCATAATTCAATCGTTTTACTGGCAATTTCAATTTGATATTTTCAATGTATGTTTGTATCGAAAAAAGCAACACTTCATTAAGAGAAAACAAACAACAAAGCGACACTAAAACAATCAATTAACTAGTAAAAAATATTATTGGTAATCATTAAAATTTAACTTATCTTTGATTGCTAAGAATACTCGGTATTCATCTAATATTTTAATATAATAACATTATGGCAAAAGGTCAAAACACCCAGAAAAACGTCAAAAAAGAGGCGACAAAAACAGCTAAAGAGAAAAAGGCAGAAAAAAAGAAAAAGAAAGATAGCAAGACAGATTCATCTTACTAAACATAAGTGAAAGAACATTCAGTTTAGCAGGGGATTGCTCAAAAACTCAGAGAGCTGCTTCGTTATTGAATAGTCCCGAATTCAATTGCACATTTCAATGTACTCATTTCGTTCTCGATTTCAAAACTTTGCAGTTTTCCTCTTCTTTCAAACCACTACATTTTAAATCAAAAAATCAATCTAACTCCTATCTTTTCGTGTTAAAAATGTAAAATCTCAGCACCTACTCAACAGAAAGCGTTCCTAACACTTTTATAGCAAATCAAATTAACGTATCTTGTCGGCCAATATAAAGGTAAAATTATGAAAGCAAACAATATGCAAGATTATATAAAAGATGTATTAAAAAATATGCCAGCAGATTGGTTAAAGTTAACAACTCATCGCTTAGATATTTACGAAGAAGAATTAGCCAAGGTTCAATTCTTAGATCTGTTTGAAGACCTATATAAAAGTAACAATTCGAGTTCAACAGCATTAAGCGCATTACCAACGGCTTACGATTACATTCGACTTGGCCACCCCTTATCTTGTGTACTTGAATGGGCAATTGCTAAAAAACACAATACAAAGTCAGACAATGTTATCAGTTTTTCTTCAAAGACAGTTCCTGTTTTAGCTGTTTTAAGAAAGAACTTATTTGACAATAAAAGCACACAAATTGTTTATAC
Source organism: Brumimicrobium sp. (assembly GCA_035497735.1). GTDB lineage: Bacteria > Bacteroidota > Bacteroidia > Flavobacteriales_D > Crocinitomicaceae > Brumimicrobium. The sequence continues at coordinate 41,687 of DATJCX010000018.1, forward strand.
AGGAAGTTTACCCGAACATTTTGATCCAGAAGTAGTCAAAGAAGTTTATGCATATAACTTTGAATTAAAGCAAGTTAAACACATTGATGAAATCACTAAATTCGACGGAAGTGTAGTTTATATTTCACAAGAAGATGAACTTTTCGATATCGACCTTAATCCAAACGTTGATTTCTATGTGAATCTTCATGAACAGCTAGGGAGTGTTTTAATAGTGAACGGCGCGAAAAACGAAAGCTACGTTTCAGACATACAGCACGTTCGAAGAAGAGAGACAATTGCAATGACACCAGCCAACTGTTTGACAGCGCTTAACTTATTCTTAGATAAGAACACGACGATTCCAAGCACAACTGTTCAAGCAGACAAACCGAGCGTTTTAAAAACAATCAATGAAGTTACGGGTACAATTGGGAAACCACTTGTTGCTTCTAGTGGACTGTCTATTCAATATGCCATCATGATGGGACTTATTCACGATGCGCTGAAGAATCACAAAGGAAAGGACATTAGATTTATTGTTCCCCCTAATTGTTATGGAGGAACAAATGACCAAGCCAGAAGAGTTGCTGCTTGTCTCGAGAATGTGGAAATAGTAGATTTGCTGGTCGATAGGGAAAATGACATGGTTCAAAGTATTGAATCCGTTTTAACACAAATTGCAAAGGAAGATGCTGTCCCATATATCATCGCTGAAATCCCAACAAATCCAAGAGTTGAAGTACCAAATCTTGAACAATTAAAAGCAGTTTTAACAAAAGAACGAAAAACGGCAAATGGCGAAAAAGCTATTGACCCTGTTTTTATTCTTGACCAAACATTTTGTCCAAACTTCCATTTTTTAGGAGAAGGAGAAATACTTTCAACGATGAGAGCAATTTCATTTGCGAGTGGATCAAAATTCCCAAGTGGCGGAAAAGTGACCGCTGGTTACTGTGTGGGAAATCAAAAAACGGAGAACTTATTGGTGAAAATTGAAAAACACCTTCTTCTGTGTGATAATGAAGCGACAGATTTGCAATATGCATATTTAGCAGAACAAATGCCTTCAATGAATCAAAGAATTGTGGCCGCTTATAAAAACACACGTGAGTTTGTAAACTATATTCATACAGTTTTACCAGATGCGAAAATAAACTTTGTTTCTGAAGAGCTAGCAGAACAAGGATTTATGCCATCTGTTTTTTCATTAGACCTTCCTACAAAAGGAAATTCTGATGAAGAAAGAGAAGCGTACAAAAGAGCTTTAAATCTGAAGTTAATCAACTTGATGATTACAGAAATTCCGAATGAAAGTAAGTTCTGTGTGAGTTATGGACAACTAAAAGGATGTTACTGGACAATTCCTGCAACTTCAACACAAGGAACGACAAAAGAAGGCGATAAAGACTATATCGTTCGTGTTTCTCTTTCAGGAGATATGGATTTAGAATTACATAAGAAAGTTTTTAAGGACTTCGTAGATAGCATTTAAAGAAGCTGTTTAAAAAAAAAGCTTTTTCTGAAAAGAAACAACACATATAACACGCTTTTTAGCACACATTATTTTCCTCGTCGATATCACCAAGCGTGTCGGTATTGATGAGGAATCTATGATAAGGACTAAATCTAAAAGAGGCTAATTATCAGATATAATTCTGTACAAATAGAGAATTGTATTTTATGATTTTCACAAAAAGACCAAGAAATATAGTTTAAGATTAAGGTGGTTGTAAACTTAAGATAAGTTGTAGAGTAGTTGGTTTTTTGAAATTGATTATTGTGACAAGAGCTTCTTTGTGTTACTCAACTTATAATTGAGTGAAATCGCTTGAAGACAAATATCAATATTTTAAATCAAACAAAATAGTACATTAATGTACACTATTTATTATATTTAACTTTTCAAGTCAAATATATGGCCCGAAAAGCAACAAAAGTCAACAAAAAAAACTTAGCTAGAATTAAGGAGTTAACTCAGGAAAGAGCTGGATTCAAACTACTTAGATCTGTAGATTGCGATATTTTAGCCAAGCTAGTTTCGGCACATACAAACACCTATATTAACGGTATTACTTTTAAGCGACTTTATGGCTTTACGAAGTACCCTTTTAATCCCTCTATACAAACTTTAAACATCCTAAGTGAATTCTTAGGTTATAAAAATTGGTATGAGTTTGAAATGTCCTTAACCGACGATCAGCCCATCTCTAATCGAGAGCTAGATATCTTGGTGTCATTTTATGATTTTGATTTCATCAATAACATTGAATTTCACGATGGAGGTATTCAATCTATGTCCCGGAAAATAGCACTCCGCTTTCGAGAAGATGTTGCCAGCTTTAAACGCGCGATACCCCTTCTTGCCCAAAAGAAGTATGCACAAATATTTTTTATTGAACACTTTCCAGATTATGATAACCTATGTAATTATTACTACTTGTTGTACCAAGAATATTTAAAACACAGTAAAGAAAATAGCGCTCTTTTATTTGGTCACTCTATGCTGTTTCTTAAGTTTTTTTTGACAGGTAATAAAAAGAAATGTATATATCATATCGCTAAATTGAGAGAATTAGAGATGAGTGAAAACATCTACCCTTACGTTGTCGGTCGCTATTTTGCCAATAACATCTTATTTGAATATACATTTGGGGAGAAAGAAAAAGCGAATAAATACTATGCAGAATATCTAAAAATTAGAAAGAAGTTGCCGAACAAAGGAAAGCGCTTTTTAGACTTCCAAGCTTCAGAATACATAGTAGCAGAAAGTCTTTTGCAAATAGGCGAATATTCAAAATGTATTGAAATAGTCAACCTGGGATTCCAGAAATTCTCTTTAAGAATGGAATTTGTGCGAAAAGGTTATTACCGTCAGCTTCAACTTTTGTGGTTGATTTCCCAAAAAAAACTAGATGAAACATTCGATATGAATGTGTTACTTCCGAAAATTAACCCCGAGAATTTTTACTTTATTTCTCAAAAATACTTTAGTGTAATTTACTATTACGCGATGTATTTAGACAGTGGAAATACTGAATATTTAGAGCAGGCAAAAGAGTTGTCCTATAGCATGGGGAATAAACATTTCTCAGAAGTCTTTCTTGTTGACTAAAAAACTACTTCAAAACGGAAACATTCATGTCTAAAGCTAGTCCAATATAGTTGTTGTTATTGAATTCAAATTCATCGACAATTTCCCAGCCTAACTTTTTTATGTGTGCTACTTGAGAGATAACATTCACCTTATTGATGAAGGTAATAGAAATCGGATATCTTTTTAATAATTCGATACGCATTTCTTCAAAAAGCAGATTCAACAAACCAGTTCCCCTATATTTCTTGTCGATACATACTGGACCGTATTGAAAACTGTTTTCTGTTGTAATTTCCCTTCCCTTATAGGAAATCAAAGGAAAGCGAGAAACCATGAGGTTGAAAATTTCCCATTGTTCAAAATATTTCCAACTTCCAGCAAAAGCATAAGCAACAATATTGTTCGCTTCATTATATGCAACAAACAAGCCTTTTTGACGGATTATCTCTTCCAGTTGAGGTACCGTAAAAGGTGTGGTTACAAAGCCTTTTTTACGTTCTTCTTCAGTTAAATTTCGGTATAAGTACTTTTCTTGAAGAGATAGAATTCCATCTATGTCTTTCAAACTAGCCATTCTGGTTTTTATCATTTGCTACAATAATATCTTTTCACAGCATCCACTTTCTTTTATATAGAGAAAATTTGGAATCAAATATACGAGAATCTTTCCCTAATCCTTCCAAAAGATTGTAATTCTAATCTTAGAATTAAAGCAATCGTACTTCATAACAATTCCAAAAAAAACTCAATTTCAAGCGGAGAACAAAATACTTCGGCTAATATTACCTACCTTTACTTTCTGATGGTTACTATACCATACAACAAAGAAAATGACAACAAATAGAGAAAAACCAAGTCCAGAAGCAAAGGCACTTTCACTTTTTTTAATGGCTTTTAAAAAGAAAGATGCTGCTTACAAAGAAAAATCTAAACACATCAACAAAAAATGGAGCTTAGTATTATCGAATGAAGTAAGCAAAGAAGACTATAATAAGGAAGTACAAGACATGCTAGAAGAGTTTGGCGGATATACAGAAGTTCTAGAAAAAACAGTTCGCTTTTATATTGAAGAAACTGGAGAATGGAAGTCTCAAGGAGACGACAAATATGCCCAAGACGCTAAACTAGTTGCTGAAAGAATATTGAAGGAAAAGTAGTTCTAGCTTCTCTCAGGAGTTTGATAAAAAAAATTGGATACAGTACCGCAGTTTGGTAAACTACTGCGGAATTTCCTTATAACAACCTAATCAATCACCACCTTGTAACTCGGGTCCTCCATTACATTTACAGAAATTATTTTATCTGCATTCTTTAGTAATTTATGACAGTCTGGACTTAAATGGCGTAGTTGTACATTTTTCCCAACTTTTAAATAACGTTCAGTAATTTTATTTAATGCTTCAATTGCCGACATATCTACCACACGACTTTCTTTAAAGTCAATCACAACTTCTTTTGGATCGTTTACAACATCAAATTTCTCATTAAATGCAGCAGTTGAGCCAAAGAATAATGGACCGTAAATTTCATAATACTTTACACCATTTTCATCAATTCTTTTTCTAGCACGAATACGCTTTGCGTTATCCCAAGCGAATACGAGTGCTGAAATGATAACACCGATAAGAACAGCTAAGGCTAAATTGTGTAGTATAGCGGTAATCAACGTAACGATTACCATTACCAAAATATCAGATTTAGGCATTTTAGTAAAAACTCTAAAACTTGCCCATTCAAAAGTAGTAACGGCCACCATAATCATCAACCCTGTCAATGCCGCTATCGGTAAACGTTCGATAAGTCCTGCGCCAAACATGATAAACATCAATAGCGCAACCGCAGCAACAATTCCCGAAAGTCGTGCTCTAGCACCATTTGAAGTATTGATTAAACTTTGTCCTATCATGGCACAACCACCCATTCCCGAGAAAAAACCAGATAAAACATTTGCCGTTCCTTGCGCCATTGCTTCTCTGTTTCCGTTTCCACGTGTTTCGGTAATTTCATCCAGAATATTTAAAGTCAGCAAGCTCTCGATAAGTCCTACACCCGCCATAACAGCAGCAAAAGGAAAGATGAGTGCTAGCGTTTCAAAAGTGAAAGGTACTACAGGAATATGGAAAGGCGGAAAGCCACCTTTTATCGAAGCCATATCTGCAATGGTCTTTGTTTCAATTCCAAAACCAGCAACAATTCCAAAAATAACCAAAATCGCAACCAAGGAAGAAGGAACCGCTTTTGTCAGTTTAGGTAATCCCCAAATAATCAAGATTGTTAGAAGAACCAAACCTAACAAAACATATAAGGACTGTCCAGTTAGCCACGCTCCAGAAGTATCTTTAAACTGATTAAGTTGGGACATAAATATGATAATAGCCAAACCATTTACAAAGCCAAAAATCACAGGTTGAGGCACTAAACGCATCAATTTCCCTAGTTTTAATATACCCACTAAGAATTGAAGAATACCAGCCAATACAACTGTTGCGAAAACATATTCAGGTCCGTGGGAAAATGATAATGCAGCGATAACAACGGCTACAGCGCCAGTGGCACCAGATATCATTCCTGGACGACCACCAAAAATAGAAGTAACTAATCCCATTGTAAATGCCGCGTAAAGTCCTGTTAAAGGAGACAGACCTGCAATTAATGCAAAAGCCAATGCCTCTGGAATTAAAGCAATGGCAACTGTTAGTCCAGATAAAACTTCTGTCCTATAATTTACTTTTTGACTAAAATCCCATAGGTTTAAATAACTTCTCATAATAATTTCTCTAAAGAGGACGGTGATTTTCTGTAATACAATTACAAATTAGCTCAACTCAATAAAGTTAACTTGAACCGATTAAGAAAGTGCAAAAATAGTACAATCTTTGAGTTTATTCACAAAACAATCGCTAACTAAAAGGTAGAATAGGAAGTTGGCTTCTGAAACAAAACGATGTTTTTAAATTAACCTTTCCTACAATTCATATAATTCTAATTCGCTATGAACAAAACCCTACTTTTGTTGTCATTATAAGTTATGGAGAAACTCGACGAAAGCGGATTGAATAAATCATCACGTATTTTATTACTGGTGGGAATTCTATTTGTAGCGATAAATTTAAGACCTGCACTTTCTAGCATCGGTCCCTTAATCGATATGATACGTCAAGACTTAGGAATTTCGGAAACTTTACTTGGACTTCTCACTACCCTTCCGCTTATTGCTTTTGGAATTGTTTCTACCATTACACCATTGTTTACAAAACGTTTTGGAATCGGAAACACACTTGTCGGTGCCTTATTATTATTGACAGCTGGAATTATAATTCGTTCTTCAGGTGGAATTTTCACTTTGTATTTGGGAACCATCTTTTTGGGAGTCGCCATTGCATTTGGAAACGTACTAATTCCAGCATTGATTAAAAGGAATTTTCCTCATAAAGCAGGATTAGTTACTAGTTTATATTCTGGTATCATGTCGCTCGGTGCGGCCTTTGCAGCTGGACTTAGTGTTCCTTTAGCCACTCAGTTAAACCTAGGTTGGAGAGGTTCTCTTGGAATTTGGTCAGTTCTCGCGATAATAGCTTTGATTATCTGGATTCCCAACATTAAACGCATTAATCGAACTCCACCTAGCAGAAGTTTTAAAGAAGCTATGAAAAAATTAAGCGGCTCCAAATTGGTTTGGCAGTTGGCATTCTATATGGGACTTCAATCGATGGCTTTCTATGTTATTCTAGCTTGGTTACCAACCATACTTATCGACCGAGGATTCGACGCTTCTTATGCCGGATGGATGCTTGCTATATCTCAAGCAACAGGTATTCTTGGAGCGATTCTAATTCCAATTTGGGCAGGTTCAAGAAAAGATCAGCGACTGGTTATCGTAGTTTTAATCATTGTTGAACTAATTGCTTTGATTGGATTAATGATTCCTGAAATAGGCTTTGTTGAACTTTGGGTAAGCTTAATTGGAATGGTACTCGGCGGAACTTTTGGTTTGGCTTTATTGTTAATCGTCTTGCGTTCTGATGATGCAGAAACTGCTGCAGAGCTTTCGGGGATTGTTCAATCAATTGGTTATTTAATAGCAGCCACAGGACCGTTTATTGTTGGAGCTTTATTCGACCTGACACAAGTGTGGGACTATGCACTGGTTTTACTAATATTTGTAACGATTATCAAGTTTTTCATGGGTATAGGTGTTGGGAAAGACCGCAAAGTTTAAGAAGTGAAGTCCACTATCTACCCTTCACGCGTTGCCACAATTCTCTCATCAATTTTTTCCCGTCGGCAACATCTTTTTTGGTTTCTTCAAAATCGATTGTTCCGTCCGCATTCTCAATAATTTTATATTGAAAAACAAAGTTGGTAGCGTCCTCATTTGTACTAAGCAATCCAAAACGTAAGTCGTTGTAGTACAATTCCCCATCTTTTTCGATGATGGTGTACCATTCCTTAGAAATATGAATCATACGTTTCATTTTTTCATTGTCCTGTAAATGAGCAATAAGTTCATGATTCTTTGGATAGCGAGAAAACTGAATGTCGCTTTTATCAAAAAAGGAGTAATTTCCAATCAGAAACTCTTCTTCTCGCTTAATGTTAGCGGTCCACAAAATCGTATTCAATGGTGTTGGTTTCGTTTCTATTTCCTGATAAGTAATTTGCTGTTGCTCGAGTGCATCTGTAAACTGGAAGAAAGACACACCTTTCAGTAAAAAAGTCAAAGCCAGATAACTTGTACTCACGATTAATCCAGTACGGTTATAAAACCTACGTTTGGGTGAATCTTTGTCCTGAAACATGGCCAAGAGCAGGAAAACAATAAACGGAACAGTGTATAAAGGATCGATGACAAAAACAGTTTTGAAAGCGAAATGAATATCCAGTGGCCAAAGTAGTTGCGTTCCCCATGAAGTATGCGCATCGAGAATTGGATGTGTAAATAAGCCCCAAAAGAACAACATTGACCAACCTTTTACGGACTTATAGGAATCAATTCTAGAGACCAGATAACCAAAAATAGGAGCGAAAATTAAACAGAACAATAAGGAATGTGTAAAGCCACGGTGAATTTCCAAAGCGGTAACAGTATCCACAAAAAACGAAGAAAGCACATCTAAATCTGGAATCGTTCCCGCAATCGCACCATAAAACATGGCCCTATTTCCGACTTTCTTCCCTAGAACTGCCTCACCAACTGCAGCACCCAATACAATCTGTGTCAAAGAATCCATCTCCCTTAATTATTTAAAACCAACAGTAAAGTTGACAAAATTAGACATAAAAAAAGGATGTTCCAAAACTGAAGAACTGCTATGTCAATTACAACACTTTGCACTTCGCTCACTTTTGAAACATCCAATGCCTTTATCACAAACTTGACTTTTAAGACAAATTTTTGTAATAAAAAACTGATTCCAATAAGTTTACACTATTGAGCAAACTTATATCAATCATTTTTTTAGTTCAAAGGATCCCCAACAGGAACAGCACAATCATGTCCTGGTTGTCCATGTGGAGGATTTAATTTCACTGTTTTTGGTGCAGCTGTGTTGTTCACATTTGGAACATTCACACCTACAGAAGATGGCAATGGTTGTCCTACTGGAATTGCACAGTCGTGTCCTGGCTGTCCATGTGCTGGATTTAATTTAACCGTAGCTTCACCGGTTTTAGCATCCACGTTTACTGGCGCATCTTGAGAAACTTCACTTTCAAAATCAAATGCTGCATTTTCTTCTGCATCTTGATCATCTGAGAAGTTACTATTTACTTCATTTGACTCTTCACTTTCAATTGGCTCTTCTGAATCAATAACTTCAGATTCTCCTCCATTACAAGAAGTGAAAACAAGCATAGAACCTGCGCAAAGTAAGAATAGTGACTTTTTTAAATTTGGTAATAACATACTTTTGTCTTTTTTGATTTATAGTTATAATTCAAAGTTAGGAGAAAAAAAGAGAACAATAGCGTTTTTTATCACTTAAGTCGCGGAATAATTGAAAAACAGATTGAAAAAAGGACTTTTGAGTGGGGAAATTTGAATTTCATGAGTTAAGAATCTTGTATGAACCAATCCTATCTAAAAATTAAAACTTTCTAATTTATCCTTTGTTTTTACCCAATTGATGAATTCGTTTCCTTTGTTCGTTTAATCGAAAAATGGCGGACAATTTCGTTGTTTGTGGGAATAAATTTAATTGGGCGTTTTGATTTTCCATTTGCCATCATCCGAAACCACCGTACAATCGAAAAATGCCTGACAATTCCGTTGTTTGTGGGAATGAATTTAATTGGGCGTTTTGTTTTTCCATTTGCCATCCACCGAAACCACCGTAGGGGTGAAAAATTTTTCACCCCTACGGTGGTTTCGATTCCATCGGTATTAATGTTTTTAAAAACAACACCAATGTTTATAACCAACCGATCGTCTAAATTCATTTTTCCCATCCTTAAAATATTTGTGTTTTTCATATTTTAACCCTTATTTTTCCTGTCAATAATTGCTGCATCAATCCCTTCTTTTGTAATTTAATGGCTTCTAATTCGTCTTTTAAGGATTGGATTTCTTCGTCACAGAATGTCAATGTAGAGGAAATCTTTTTTATCTCATTCATATTGGTTTGTTTTTTGAATTTGCTGATATTGTTGTGTAAAACTTATCATCTTTCCAATTTTCAGGGTTTTTTCTAATATATTCCGCTATTCTGTAGAAAGATTGGTCGTTACGAATAATGTGGTCATAATAATTTCTTTGCCATACATCATGAATCGTTGTATTATTGCGCATCCATTTGGTTACTCCAATTTTAAATCCACGAACAATAGAGCCTATGGTTTTGGATGGAGATTTAAAATCAGCAGAATATTGTTGGTCTCGTTGGGGTGAAATGTTATTTACCTCAGCGGCTCCAACGTTTTCCGTAATCTCAATAATCCCGTGAATATGATTCGGCATAATGATAAATTCATGTAATTTGGCATGAGGGAAATGTTCAGGAATTTTTAACCAACAATCGTAGGCAACGTCTCCATTCTTATTTAATATCATTTTATTGTCCACAATTTGACCAAAAAGAGAAACCCTATCTGCTGTACAAATCGTTATGAAGTACAGTCCTTCCGAACCATAATCATAGCCCTTTAATCGATAGGATTGCCTATTGTGTTTTTGTGGATTGTATTTCATCTTTTATATTTTTAAATATTGTAATTTGAAATAAACCTGAAGTATCTGTGAAGCGAAAACATTGTTGTAACGTAGTTGTTTCCCATTTGATGAATTCGTTTCCTTTGTTCGTACGTTCGAAAAACGCCTGACAATTCCGTTGTTTGTGGGAATGAATTTAATTGTGCGTTTTGATTTTCCATTTTCCATCATCCGAAACCACCGTAGGGGCGAAAAATTTTTCGCCCCTACGGTGGTTTCGATTCCATCGACATTAATATTTTCAAAAACAACACCAATGTTTATAACCAACCGATCGTCTAAATTCATTTTTCCCCTCCTTAAAATATTTGTGTTTTTCATATTTTAACTCTTATTTTCCCCGTCAACAACTGCTGCATCAAACCCTTCTTTTGTAGTTTAATAGCTTCTAATTCGTCTTTTAATAATTGGATTTCTTCGTCAACTCCGCTTAACTTGCTCTTATTGTCGTCTTCAATTTTTTCGAAGATTGTATTTAAGAACTGTCCTAATTGCGGGTCGTTTTTGTTTTCTACGACATAATCAAAAGTACAATCCTCTTTAAGTACAAATGGCTCTCTTTTCAACCTGCGCTGAATTAGCTCTTCATCAAGTCCTGAAAGTCACTTACACATTCTTAATGTAAACTCCTTTCAGGACCAAGCATTTTGAAATTGTAGAATTGTCTATTTCACAACCACTAATCGAATAGATTTAGCAGAAGTTCTATCATTCAACATCACGTTGTAGAATCCAGCTTTGAAATCATGTAAATCAATTGGCACTTCTTGCGTTCCTGCCAGTTGATGATTGGTAAATACATTCTTCACAATATTCCCCATCATATCACTAATTTGTAGTGTATAAGAACTTCCTTTTGCTTCGAAGCGAAGGGTTGTTCTATCAGTTGCTGGGTTTGGATATAAGAATAGACTTTCTTTATTTTTAGTTTCTTGTGTAATATTCAAGTTACAAGAACCTAGTAAGTCGATGTAATTCACTTCATTTTCAAACAAAGGAGAAATATCTTCTTCAGGCACCAAGAACCAGTCTTTAAGTAGAGAAGCGTAAACATCTCTGAAGTCAATTTCCATTGGAATCCCCGCTTGATTGACTACCGTATTTGAAATTTCAGGATTCGTACCAATAACTTGTGCACTGATACATTCTCCAAAAAGGAACATTGGTGCTGCGTCTCCGTGATCTGAACCTTCAGAAGCATTAGAAGCAATTTGACGTCCAAACTCTGAGAAAGTAAAGCCTGCAACACGGTGATTGATTCCTAATAAATTGATGTCATCTTGAAACGCTTCAATGGCATCCGAAAGGTCTTTTAATAAATTTGCATGTCTTCCTAAGGTAACATTTCCAGCTGTAACTTGCGCATTATGCGTATCGAAACCATCTAAATTTAGCACATACACTTTCGTTTCTAGTCCACCCGAAATCATTTGGGCAACATACTTCAATTGAACAGCTAACTGACTATTCATGTCGTACTTACTAGACAAAGAATTTCCAGCATTTGCTGCGGCGCTAATTCTTCCACCATAAGCATTCGTTTGTTCAATTAAATTAGACAAATACGCCACATGTGAACCGTAATATGTTCCATCATCCACAACTGTTGAGCCCGGAAGCGTAACAGAATCAAATGGATTGGCAATTGCTTGAGAAAAGTTGGCCATCAATCCTTGACAAGTTTCCGAGACATTGTAGCCCATACTTATTGCAAATGGATCTGGATAATTCTCATTCGGATAATCCTCTGGATAGTTTGGATAATAGTCGTCCATATGACGTCCGAGCCAACCTCTTGTTTCAAAGTGGTCCAACGCTCCTCTACTCCAAATATCCATCGACCTGAAATGCGAACGGTTTTGGTCTGGATAACCAACATTTTGAATAACTCCCAATTGACCTTCTTGAAATAAATTTTTCATTCCTGTCATAACTGGGTGAAGTGCTAGATTACTAACATTCAAATCCAACAATTGATTTTCTGGAATTAAGATATTCGGTCGTTGAATCATCAAGTTATCATATTGATCAAGAGGAATAATCGTATTTAAACCATCATTCCCTCCATTTAATCGAATGATAACCAACACTCTATCTTCAGCGCTCTTTGAAAAGTTGAACAACTTCTTTTGAATCGCCTCATACTTCATATTATCGATAACAAGCGGCAAACCAGCCGTTGTCAATCCTACGTTTTTTAAAAACTTTCTTCTCTTCATAACAGCGATTAAAATGTTTGATATTCAGGCATGATGCACAACTGTAACAAGGTCGTTTCTACCTTTTGTTTCATCGGCAAGTAATAACTCGGATTACCAGGATTGGCCAAATACTCGTTGTATTGCACCGTCCATTCAAAATCTGGTTGACCGCCCAATAGAATATATTTTAAAGTCAATCTTTTTGTCGCTGTCAATGGTTTGGGCATCATCACGGCAATCATATCATCTATCACGTCATTTGCATTAGAAGGATTAGATAAAGAATCTAGGAAACCTAGTCCATTCACTTTAAAGAAATTCCCGTTCACCTCCAAACCATCCGTTTGCGTAAAGAAGTAAATCAAGGACATTCTTGTTCGAATATGCGTTGAATTCACCCATAACTTCGTAAATGCAGGCGCTTGATAATACGCTTGCCAACCTGAAACCGACGGAGGCATACCGTAAGATTGTCCCAAACTATCTCCTAATCCGTATAAATTCATATACATTTCATAAGAAGTTGGAATATCAAAATCAATAGAAGAATGTGTTGTATTGATCATAGAAAACAACATTTCCAGTGGACTTCGAATACAAGAGCCAATTAAATTGACATCATAAAAGTGCTGAGACTTTAGCAATGCTTCCAGCACTGGTTTTATTTCGTAATCATTTGCTACCATAATAGCAGCCATCGCAGGGATAATATTATCTTCAACTTCCGTTGTCAAATCAGAATTGACGAAATAGCGATAGAGTTTTCTAGAAATAAAACGGGCTACTTCTTCTTGTTGGAAAACTACATCGATATAATCTTTAAACTCATCGCCGTCGTTTCCAGCAATTGTTGCATTATCGAATCGATGCGATAGTTGTTTTGTTGAATTATCATGTAGAATCGGATAGAAAACTGCATTTACTGTTGACTGCGTATCGCTTAGCAATCCTTGAATGGTATATCCGGTAAAAATCTTTGCTCCTGCAGCAACATCTTCTTCTGTATAATTGGAATAATCTCCTGGTCCTACTTGAATTCCTTTTCCGATTGTGAAAAGTTCTAAAAACTCTCTAGCATAATTCTCATTTGGAGAATAAACCGTGTTTGTAGCACCATCTTGAAACTCTAACATACAAGTATTGATGGTCATTTGCTTTACGAATTCTTTAAAATTCCCAAGTGCAAAATCGCGAATTAAAAGATAGTAACTCAAGGTTGAACGCATGTCACCTGAAAGCTCTGCTGCCCAGTGATTATGCCAAAACAAACACATCTTTTGCGTGATGCTCATTCCTTCGTTGTTTAGATTTTTCATCATCCATGCACCTAGTGATTTCGCTCTAATTTCAGCAACTGTTGCCGCCAAAGTTGGATCACTTGGATAAACCGAAGTATTCCACGGTTCTCCTACCTGCGACACTGGTTCTGCAGGATCGAAAGTCAAAGGCAAATCGCTCGACCCTTGATGTGTCAAAAGGGTATCAATGGTAGCGTCAAGACCATTTGCAACCGCATTTTGCAGCTGTTCGAATGTGAGTCCAAAAAGTGTTCTTCTCAATAAATGAGCAGCTTCCTTTTTTGTCCACGGTCCAGAGTATGGATCCAAACTGTGATTAGTTGGCGGATTAACGACTGTACTTGGCATAGAATATTAGTTTAACTTAAGTTTCAAAAAATAAACTTAATGAAAAAAAAGACATATATCCAAAAAAGCAGAAAAATTTATTACTAATGAGATGCACTATAAGTAAAGAAGGTTAAAATCTTATACCGTAAAAAACATGATTTCTTTCATAATCCATATTGATATAAATCGTCCTTCTCCCGCATTATTTTCATTATCTTTATCGTCTGAAAATAAAACGAACAAAAAATATATGATTAAGAATACGATGCCTTCAGATATTGAGATTGCAAGAACTAGTACACTAGAGCCTATCTCAAAGATTGCAGAAAAAATAAACATTTCTGTAGATGAAATCATTCCCTACGGAAAGTACATGGCCAAAGTGCCTTTGGAGTTAATTTCGGAAGAAAAAATCAAGCAATCCAACCTTGTTTTAGTTACTTCAATTACACCGACAAGAGCTGGAATTGGTAAGACGACTGTTTCTCTAGGACTAGCAATGGGATTAAATAAAATCGGAAAAAGTGCAGTTGCTGCCTTAAGAGAACCATCTTTAGGACCTTGCTTTGGAATGAAAGGAGGAGCAGCGGGCGGTGGATACGCACAAGCTTTACCGATGGAGAATATCAACCTACATTTTACTGGAGATTTCCATGCTATAACTTCGGCAAACAATATGATTGCAGCTTTACTGGACAGTTACAACTATCACCACAGAGGAACGGATAAAGCTATGAAAGAAGTGGTTTGGAAACGTGTAATGGATGTGAATGATAGAAGTTTACGTAACATCGTGACGGGGCTTGGAGGAAGTGCTAATGGCGTTCCGCGCGAAGCTGGATTTGACATTACTCCTGCTTCTGAAATTATGGCTATTCTTTGCTTAGCAGAAGACATGGATGACTTACGTAGAAGAATTGAAAATATTCTACTTGGCTATATGGCTGACGGTAGTATTTTCACAGTTAAAGATTTAGGAATTGCTGGTTCTATTACCGTTTTATTAAAAGATGCTATTCATCCAAATCTAGTTCAAACAGTAGAAAACACACCTGTCTTTGTACACGGTGGACCGTTTGGAAATATTGCTCACGGTTGTAATTCGATTATAGCGACAAAAATGGCAATGACACATGCGGATTACGTGATAACAGAAGCTGGTTTTGGTGCCGACTTAGGTGCTGAGAAGTTCTTTGATATCAAATGTAGAAAAGCAGGTATTGCTCCAAAGTTAACCATTGTTGTTGCGACAGGTCAAGGACTGAAAATGCATGGTGGAGTTCCGATCGAAGACATTAAGAATGAAAATCTGGAAGGGATCACAAAAGGTTTAAAAAACTTAAAGAAACACATCGAAAACATGAAGTCTTTCGGACAAAATGTAATCGTTGGATTTAATAAATACAGCATCGATACGGATCAAGAAATTGATATTGTTAGAAACTTCTGTAAAGAAGAAGGAATTGGATTTGCTGTAAACAATGCTTTTGTTGAAGGAGGAGAGGGCGCAAGAGAATTAGCACAATTAGTTGTTGATTCAATTGAAAACTCACCTTCTAAGGAATTAAAATTAGCTTATGAAGACGGAGATAGCATCATGACAAAACTAGAGAAAGTTGCTAAAAACATTTACGGTGCTGCCTCAGTTACTTATAGCAATGAAGCTTTAAAGAAGTTGAAAAACATCGAGGATACAGAGATGAGTAAATTCCCAATTTGTATTGCGAAAACACAATATTCCTTCTCAGCAGATGCAAAAGCGTATGGTGTGAGCAAGGATTTTGAGTTTAGAATTAACGACATCGTTATCAATAGAGGTTCAGAATTTATTGTTGCAGTTGCTGGAGACATTATGCGCATGCCGGGATTGCCAAAAAACCCTCAAGCACTTCATATCGATTGGATTAATGGTCAAATCGAAGGTTTGAGTTAATAGCTTAAAATAGAAAAGGGCTGACGAATAATCGCATCAGCCCTTTTTAATATTCTAAGGTCCAACTATAAATCAAGACTTCTTACATTTTATCACTCATCATCCTTACCATAATACTTGTAATTCCTCAATTCCAATATTTGGATAAAATTTGTCTTTACATCTTGAATTAAAATATCATTTATCAGATTTGTTTCGTCGCTATAAATGACTTCATATTTAGTAATCAATTCATCTTTTACAAAATCCTTCCTGGACTTTAAATTTCTATCTTCCCCATAAGTGAAAGCAGAACTAACTTCTCTAATTTTATCAGATTTTGAACGCACACCCAAACTATCTATAAGTTCATCATCATTGTAAACGAAGTAACTCACTTTAGCATTTGTTGCACGCTTCAGTCGCGCCTCTGTTTCTCGTATATGCCCTGCATCATCATAATAGGTAAACACGTCCTTATAAGGCACGCTGGCACCTTTATAGAAAACAAACTGATGCAATTGTCCATTGAATTCCTCATAGGCATATTCTTCAAAATATACTGTATGTTCTTTTCCGAGTTCGTATGCGCCATCACTAAATTCTCCTTGGTGATATTTATGTCTAAACTCCTTTGAAGTCAATCTTTTTCTATCATCATAGGTATAGAAATACACAAAGTCATTGTAACTGTCATAATGTTTGTGTACAATCAAATTCCCGATATCATCATAGTCGTAAATATCTACCGATGCTTTACTCCCAGAAGTAAAAGTACTAGTTTCTTCCACTTTGGTCAACTGGCCTTTTTTATCGAAGAAATAGATTCTATAGAATTCCGTATCTCTCAATTTATCACCTAATCGATAATGGATAAACTTTCCAGAAATAGATTTAATACTTCTATAGCGAATAAAGTCCTTATTAAAGTAACTTCCATCGATGAGTGCATTTCCTTTAGAATTATCAATCATCTGCGCATTTAAGCTCCTATTTGCAAATAGTAAAATGACAAAAGTCAAGAACATTTGGAGGGAAAAAAGATATGTGGTGCGTTGTTTTTCCATATTTAAGAAAAAGACCTCTGCGGAGGTATTCGCAGAGGTCCTTGTAACCATTTAACAAATAAAAATTGGCTATTTATTTAGCTCTTCCTTTACAAGAACTGAAAGGATTTTACCATCTGCTTTTCCTGATAAAGCTTTGGTCAAACTCCCCATTACTTTCCCCATATCTTGTGGACCAGAAGCGCCTAATTCAGCAATTGCTTTTACTACCTCAGCTCTAACCTCCTCTTCGCTCATCATTTTTGGTAAATAAGCTTCGATTACTTTCGCTTCGAATAATTCATCATCTGCTAAATCTTGACGATTTTGCTCTACATATAATTGGTATGATTCCATTCTTTGCTTGTGCAATTTAAGAATCACTTTATTTTCTAATGCTTCGTCAACATCGCCTTTTCCAGCGGTTGCTTCCATTATTAATTTCGCTTTTATATCTCTTAAAGCTGCTAACTTTTCTTTTTCTTTGGCTAGCATTGCCTTTTTGATATCTGCATTAATTTGTTCTGTTAAACTCATCGTTTTTTTATTTAATCAACGTTGTCATGTAAAAACGAATTAGACCCTCTTAATGTTGTATCATTATCCGATTTTTTTTCAGAAACTTCAAATCTTGAAACATTATCGTTTGAAGAATGGTTAAAGTCTCCTAAGTCAATATTTCTACGTTTAAACGCTGGTACTCTTTCTAAATCATTTAATCCTTCTGCACTATTCAAGTGATTTGTATAGTTACGAATACGCTCCATACGTTCTTGTGTACGCTTTTGCATTTCCTCTCTAGACAATTCGTGCGTTCTTACATTTGCTTCAAACGTAGGTTCTTCATCCATTTCTTCATCTAAGAAATAGCGTTTCACTTCTTTTTCTTCAGTTGCCTCCACTTCAACTTCCACCTCATGAGATGCTGCTTGAACCTCTTCCGTATTTTCTACAGGAGCAGGATTAACAGTTTTCACTTCCCAATCAAAAGTTGGTGCTGTAGTATCAGTTTCTAATTCAATTGAATTTTCAATTTCTTTTTCAGCAGCAAATTCCGTCTTTGTTTCTTCTTGCGAATTAGCTGGTGTTTCAACTTGTTCTACAGAAGACTTTAAGTACGGCTCAGCAATTGTTGGAGCAATATAAGTGTTCTCAACTGGCTTTACCATCGGTTTTGTAATTTCATGAGTTGCAGCTTCATCTAGAACCTGAACTTTCTTTTCAGGTGCTCTCTCAAAGCCTGTTACTGGCTGCCGATTAAAACCTGTAGCGATTAATGTTACGCTAATTTTATCTCCTAAAGTTGAATCATATCCATGACCCCAAATAACATCAGCTGTAGATCCAGCAGCATCTTGAATGAAGTCAGTAATATCTGAAATCTCATCCATCAATACTTCGATATCACCATAAGTAATGTTTAACAATACGTATTCAGCACCTTCGATATCATTGTCATTCAATAATGGAGAAGACATTGCAGCTTTAACTGCTTCGATTGCTCTATTTTCGCCTTCTGCTACTGCAGAACCCATAACAGCAACACCACTATCTTTCATTACTGTGTTCACGTCATTAAAGTCAACGTTGATTGCACCTGTAACTGAAATAACATCAGCAATTCCTTTTGCAGCAGTTGATAATACTTCATCCGCTTGTGCAAAAGCAGTTCCTAATGTTAAGTTTCCAAAGATTTCACGTAAACGCTCGTTGTTGATTACCAATAAAGTATCCACACTATCGCGCATGTTTTGCAAACCTTCTTCAGCTTGTTGGCGACGTTTTCTACCTTCAAAATTGAAAGGTACAGTAACGATTCCTACTGTTAAGATTCCCAGGTCACGCGCAGCTCTAGCGATTACAGGAGCAGCCCCCGTTCCGGTACCACCTCCCATTCCAGCAGTAACGAATACCATTTTGGTATTGTTTGCTAAAACCTCTCTGATTTCATCAATGTTTTCAATCGCTGCATTCATTCCGATTTCAGGAATAGTTCCTGCCCCTCTTCCTTCTGTTAAAGACTCACCTAATTGAATCTTAAACGGAACAGGCGAAGCATCTAAGGCTTGCTTGTCTGTATTACATACAATGAAGTCAACACCAGTAAATCCTTGACTATACATGTGATTTACTGCGTTACTTCCGCCTCCACCTACTCCAATTACTTTAATTATTGAAGATTGTTCTTTCGGCATATCAAATTCCATATTTTCAAATTCCATTTTCTTTTTTGTTTAATAGGTTGGTAATAATTAATCTAATTCTTCTTCAAACCAGCTTTTACTTTTATCAAGTAATTTATCAAAGAAAGTTCCCCTTCTTTTGTTAGAGTGATCAACAACAGTAGTCTTATCAATTTCTTTTGCTGCATTAAGGTTTGATTCAAAACCCTTAAGAACTAATCCGATACCAGTTGCATACATTGGACTAGTCAATTTTTCATTTAATGGGGATGGGCCTAAGTGCTCATTTGGGTAACCAACGCGCACATCCATTCCTGTTATCAACTCAAATAGTTGGTTGATGTTTTTCAACTCTGCACCACCACCTGTAACAACAATACCACCGATTAATTTCTTTTCGTAACCAGAATTTTTGATTTCGTAGTAAACATGCTCTACGATTTCTTCCATTCTCGCTTGGATAATTCCAGATAAACTTTTTATCGAAATCTCCTTAGGGTCGCGTCCTCTTAATCCTGGAATACAAACAACTTCGTTTTCCTGACTTTCACTAGCGAGTGCACTACCAAATCTTGTTTTTAAAGCTTCTGCCTGACGTTGTAAAATTGTACAACCTTCTTTAATATCTTCTGTAAGAATGTTTCCTCCAAAAGGAATCACTGAAGTATGGCGAATAATTCCATCATAGAAAATTGCGATATCTGTTGTACCACCTCCTATGTCAACCAATACAACTCCCGCCTCTTTTTCTTCTTCAGAAAGCACGGCTGCAGCACTTGCTAAAGGTTCTAATATTGTTTCAACCACTTCCAAAGAAGCTCTTTGGATACATTTTTGAATATTTTTAGCTGCTGCAATTTTCCCTACAATGATATGGAAATTCGCTTCTAATCTCACTCCTGCCATTCCGATAGGATCTGCAATTCCTTTTTCACCATCAACGATGTATTCTTGTGGTAAAACGTGAATAATTTCCTCTCCTGGCTCCATCACCAATTTGTACATGTCATCAATTAAAGCATCGATGTCAACTTGTGAAATTTCATCATGTGTTGAATTACGTGTGTACATTCCACGGTGCTGAAGGCTCTTAATGTGTTGCCCTGCAATTCCAACGTTCACATAGTCAATAATTAATTCTCCTTCGATATTTTCTTGTGCTTGGCGAACCGCTTCTTTAATGGATTGAACTGTTTTTTCGATGTTTGTTACAACACCACGCGTAACGCCATGCGACTCCGTTGAGCCCATAGATAAAATTTCAATTTTCCCATTTTCGTTCTTTCTTCCAACGAAACAAGCGATTTTTGTTGTTCCAATATCGAGTCCTACAATAATTTCTGACATATTAGTTTTTTTTCTTTGCTACAATTTGTCCTTTAAACTTCAAATTGATCGATTCATATTTATCCCATCCCTCGTAAGGAATCACTTCATCATAAAAGGTCGTTAGTTTTTCGAATTTATTCGAGACCATCTCATCTGAATTCGCCGACCCAAAAATAATTTTGTTATCTCCCACCCTTGGGATTAAAACAAAACCATCATTCTTTGTGTAATGAACTTGTACAATTTGCGCATCATAAAATGCATCATTACAAACATAGTTTGAAATACGATAGATTTGATCCAACTTCAAATTAGTTTTCAAACTATCATTGTTAATTATTTTTGAATACTCAAAACCCGTTCCCAACAAACTCTCTAGTCCAGTAAAAACAAGCACTCTAGGTTTTGAATAAGGTGACAATTTCATTAAATTAAATTCATTATCAATATAAAAATCTTTATTTCCCCTCGTTACAACCCTTGCAACAGGCCTTCTTGTAACTACATCAATGTGCCAATTGGTGTCCAAATCCATGTAAACATCTGCAGTTAAAACCTCGTTCATATTTCGAACATAGTTTTCAATTTCAGATAAATTCACGTCTGCTTTTGACATACCTTCTTTAATTAATTGCTTTACACGCAGCTCATCTAAAAGTTCAGTTTCTGTCAATAAAGATATACCATCTTGAACGGTTAAATCTATTACTGGCTTTGTCAATACTTGTTTACTCGTACTGATATTTGCACTTATCAATATGAAAACTGTCCCTATAAAAAGAAATATAAAAAACGCTATTTTCAGTATTCTTTTCATGATAGTATTTGACGTATTGGTTCAACAATTCTATCAATATTTCCAGCACCTACTGTTAAAAGTATACCTGTTTTCATTTCCTTTACAGCTTTCATGACTTCTTCTGGTGTTTTCACACTCACTTTTGAAGTTATCCTTGTCGCCAGAGCATCACTTGTGATGCCATCTATCGGCAACTCTCTCGCTGGATATATAGGCATCAAAATCACTTCATCGGCCTTGCTCAAAGATGCTGCAAACTCATTCATAAAGTCTTGCGTTCTAGAATACAAATGCGGTTGAAAAACAATGCATATCGGTGTATCCTTATAAATTAAGCGTATTGATTCCAGTAAATAATTAATCGCAGTTGGATGATGTGCATAATCATCTATATAAATTAAATCGCCCTTTCGCGCAATCATTTCAAATCTTCTTTTCACTCCTTTAAAACTTGCTAAAGCAGCTCTAATTTCATCAATTTCAATACCAACAGAAGCACACATTGCGATGACAGCAAGCGCATTTTCTGCGTTGTGAATTCCGGGTAATCCCAACTCAACATTTTTCGTAAGTTCACTAGCAGTTTGAACATCCATCATAAATTTCCCTTCTTCCACTCTAACGTTTAATCCGCAAAAATCAACAGGCGATCCAGCTTCAAGTCCGTAAGTAAATCGGGGCAAGTCTTTACCTACCCTCACATCACGATGAGCAATCAATTTTCCATCTTTATGGATGAGATGCGCATAAATGTCGTACGCTTCTGCCATTTTCTCCTTGCTCTGATAAATATCTAAGTGATCGGCATCGGTAGATGTAATAATTGTAGAGAAAGGTTTTAATTGATGAAAACTTCTATCGTATTCGTCAGCCTCCACTACCATCCACGGACTTTCAGGTTCAATCAATAAGTTAGAATTGAAGTTTGCACTGATTCCACCTAAAAAGGCGTTTGTCTTTTGTGGCAAACTTGATAAAACATGTGCCAACATCGTTGAAGTTGTTGTTTTACCATGCGAACCAGCTACGGCCAATGTTTTCCATTCCTCCGTAATTTTCCCTAGAACAGCTGCACGTTTTAAAATCGTATAACCTGCTTTTTCGAGCCATTGCCATTCTCCCAAATCATGAGGAACAGCTGGAGTGACAACCACTAAAGTTTCCGCAACATCACCTACCAAGGATTTTACACCTTCGTTTAAATCTTCATAGTGCACTGAAATTCCTTCATTTTCCAAATTAATGGTAAGGGGAGATTCTGTCTTATCATAACCCGCAACGCTTTTTCCCTTGGCATTGAAATAGCGCGCAAGTGCCGACATACCGATTCCGCCGATACCAATAAAATAGATATTTGAATAATTTTGGCTAATCACTATAAAATAGATTTAATCACGTTAACAATTCTTTCGTCCGCATCAGCAATTGCTTTCTCCTTAATGTTTTTTGCTAATACTTTTTGTTCCTCTTCATTAGAAAGCAAGTTTAATACACGCTGAACTAATATTTCTCTCGCTTCAATGTCTTTTACATAAATTGCTGCTCCATCATCCACTAAAGCCATTGCATTTTTGGTTTGATGATCTTCAGCTACATTAGGAGAAGGAACCAAAACAGTCGGCTTCCCAATAATGCATAATTCCGAAATTGCTATTGCACCCGCACGTGAAATAATCACATCAGCAGCAGCATAAGCCAATTCCATTTCATTGATGAACTGTGTCAACACAATTCCTGTCATATCTTTATCAGCCGTTACAGCCTTCATTGTTTCGTACTGCGCACTTCCACATTGCCAAATCAATTGAATATTTTGCTGTTGAAATTCTGCCAATTGATTTACAACACTTTCGTTTAATGTTCGAGCACCTAAACTTCCCCCTACTACCAAAACTGTTTTCTTATCAGGAGATAAACCAAAGTGTGCCAACCCTTCTGCTCTTAATCCCTCAATTTGAACTACCTTATTTCTCACAGGATTTCCCGTTAAGACAATCTTTTCCTCAGGGAAGAAACGCTCTAAGTTTTTATATGCTACACATATTTTAGTAACAGACTTAGATAATATTTTATTGGTTTTTCCAGGATATGAATTCTGTTCCTGAACAACCGTTGGAATCTTCAGCATGCTTGCAATTCTCAAAGTTGGCGCACTTGCGTATCCACCAACCCCAATCACTACATCAGGCTTAAAATTCTTAATAATCTTTCTTGCTTTTAATAGTGAGTTTGCCAACTTAACAGGTAAAGTTAAATTCTTAACCGTCAACCTTCTTTGCAAACCACTAATCCAAAGTCCTTCAATTTTATAACCTGCTTCTGGAACTTTTTTCATTTCCATTTTCCCTTCTGCACCGATGAAAAGTATATCAGCATTTGGGAACTCCAATTTGATTCTATTTGCAATAGCAATGGCCGGGAAGATATGTCCTCCTGTTCCGCCTCCTGATATGATTACTTTTTTAATTTCCATCAATTCCTTTTTTAATTTGAACTTACAGTTTCTTCACCTATACCATTTTTATGCGCGATACTCTGCACCACGCCAAGAGCCAGACTACTCATCACCATGGCCGAACCTCCCATTGCAAGGAAAGGCATAATTTGTCCAGTAACTGGCATCAATCCAGTACAAACAAACATATTTACAAGTGCTTGAGATAGAAAAACCACCCCCACTCCAATTGATACATAAGTATCAAAAGGATTTTTCGCATTCAATGCTATTTTTAATATACGATAGAACATTATCATATACAACATGATCAATCCAATAGATAAAACCAACCCAAACTCTTCAACAAAAGAAGAGTAGAAAAAGTCAGCATACGCTTCAGGTGTATAATGTTTCAATTCACCTTGCCCAACACCTACACCAGTGTATCCACCGTTGTAAATAGCCAACTTGGCATTAATCGCCTGCATATTATCTACGGTTACCGCATGGTCATCACTATAAGCTCTAAAAAACCTATTCATCCACGTATCGAAACGCGGCAACAAATTCAAGCTTGGTAAAACCAAGTGTAACAACACAACGGAACCTGCTCCAGCAAGTCCAACACCTATAACAGAAAGTATCTTTTTAAAAGGATACTGAGCAATAAACAACAACAATAAGGCTACACCAAAAAGCAATCCTGCGGTAGAGAAGTTATCCTTTGCAATCAATGCTGTCATCAGCAATATCGGGAAGGTCATTCTCGCAAAGTCACTATTCCAAAATCCAGGTTTATCATTTTTCACAACGAGTCTTCTAGAAATAAACACAACTAACGCAAATTTAGCGAAGTCGGAACTCTGGAAGGTTAGCCCCACAAATGGAATCCTCACCCACCTAGAAGCGTCGTTCACTCTCACTCCAAAAAAGAAGGTGAAAATCAGCAAGGCTATTGCTAGGTAGAACATGAATTTGGAGAGCTTCTCAATATACTTTGGATCCTTGGTGTGTATCCATTTCATTAACCCAAAACCAATAATTATGTAGACAAAATGTTTAAACAAATAACTCAAAGGTGTCCCACCCTCTGTTTTCACAAGAATAGGAACAAAGCTATAGACACTGACCAAGGATATTAGCCATAGCAACAGGACTATTACCCAGAGGACCTTATCTCCCTTTAATGTTTTAAATATTTTATCCACGTTTTACTTTTTTCTTTTCAGATAATAATGATTTAACTATAGCGCTCTAACCGCTCTTTTAAATCTATTTCCTCTATCTTCATAATTCTCAAACAAGTCGAAACTTGCACAAGCAGGAGACAAAAGAACTGTTTCATCTTTCTTTGCGAATTGGTATCCGTAAGCTACAGCCTCAACCGCTGAACCAGCTTCAACGATAGTATCCACAACTCCTGTAAAAGCCTCGATGATTTTAGCATTGTCTTTTCCTAGACATACGATAGCTTTTACCTTATCTTTTACCAATTCCAACAACTCATCATAGTTGTTTCCTTTATCAACTCCCCCAACAATCCAAACCGTTGGATTATTCATGCTTTCTAGAGCATACCAAGTTGCATTAATATTTGTTGCTTTTGAATCATTAATAAATTCAATACCGTTCACTTTTGCAACGAATTCTAAGCGGTGTTCAACATTCGTAAAGTCAGATAAACTTTCGCGAATACTTTCCTTTCTAATGTCGGCAATTTTTCCTGCAATTCCAGCTGCTAAAGAATTTTGAACGTTGTGCATGCCTTTTAAAGCTAAATCATGAATAGACATAGTTATTGTGTTTTTAATTGTTAATGTTTGTTCTTTTTTATTAAAATATCCTCCTTCCACAGAATCATCTTTTAAAGAAAAAGGTTTTTGTTTTGCTTTTATTTCGTGCGTTTTCAATTGTTTTAAAGTTTCTACATCATCCGCACTATAGATGAAGAAGTCATTTTCTGTTTGATTTTGAAGAATGCGCATTTTCGCTTTCCCATACTCTTCAATACTTTCATTGTATCTGTCCAAATGGTCGGGTGTAATATTTAACAGAATCGCGATATCAGCTTTGAATTCGTACATATCTTCCAATTGGAAAGAACTCAATTCAATCACATAATAATCTGCCGAACCTTCTGTTAGCTTTCTCGCCAAACTCACTCCGATATTACCCGCCATTTCAACATTTAGTCCACCGTTGTGTAAAACGTGGTAAACCAAATGTGTCGTTGTTGTCTTTCCGTTGCTACCTGTTATCGCAATCATTTTAGCGTCCGTATATCTTGCAGCAAATTCAATTTCTGAAATTGGAAGAATCCCCGCTTTTCTGATTTTTTGAATCAATTCGCTACTGTTTGCAATACCCGGACTTTTTATGATGATATCAGCTGCCAATACACGCTCCATCGTATGCCCATTTTCCTCCCATTCGATTTGCTTAGCGTTCAATTCATTCTTGTGTTTGTCTTTGATTTTCCCACCATCACTAACCAACACATTGAATCCTTTAGCTTTAGCCAAAAGCGCTGCTCCAGTACCGCTTTCGCCAGCACCCAAAATCACGATATTTTTAGCCTCTGTATTCAACTATCTTATTTTTAAAGTAACGATTGTAATTACTGCCAATAAAATTCCGACAATCCAGAATCTTGCGACAATCTTTGCTTCATGGATTCCTTTTTTCTGGTAATGATGATGTAAAGGCGCCATTAGAAAAATTCGCTTTCCTTCACCCGATATTTTCTTAGTATATTTAAAATAAGCTACCTGCATGATTACAGAAATATTCTCAATTAAGAAAACACCACATAACACAGGGATTAATAATTCTTTTCTAATCGCAATAGCGAAAACTGCTATCACACCACCGATTGCTAAACTTCCTGTATCCCCCATAAAAACCTGTGCAGGATAAGCGTTGTACCATAAGAAACCGATACAAGCACCAATAAAGGCGGAGATAAAGACAACCAGTTCTTCCGCATGCGGAATGTACATGACATCTAAATAGTCGGCAAACTGAACGTGAGAACTCACATACGCCAAGATGGCCAATGCGATACCAATAATAGCAGAGGAACCGGTGGCAAGACCATCCAATCCATCAGTAATATTCGCTCCGTTAGAAACAGCAGTTACGATAAAAATAACCACAGGAATAAAAATAAGCCAACCCCATTTACTACCATTCCCACCTAAAATCCAATCATAATTTATTTCATTATTTTTCACAAAAGGAATGGTAGTCGTCATATCTCTTGTTTCGATCCACTTTACATTTTGTTTATGCATTTTGAGTCTGTGAGAATCTGTTACTACAGTCTCACCTGCTTTTAATTCATAAGAAATAGGAACTTCCTTGTGCACTTTAACATCTGGATGAAAGAACATAATAGAACCAACGATAATACCCACACC
Organism: Brumimicrobium sp.; assembly: GCA_035497735.1. Taxonomy (GTDB): domain Bacteria; phylum Bacteroidota; class Bacteroidia; order Flavobacteriales_D; family Crocinitomicaceae; genus Brumimicrobium. The sequence continues at coordinate 68,924 of DATJCX010000018.1, forward strand.
AACCTGTCCGATTACTTTAAATTTACCAGCTAATCCGTCTTTGTTCTTTCTTATCTTCTTTAAATAATCATCCATAAATCCGATAAACCCTAACCACACCAAAGCAATAATCATCATGATTACGTAGATATTGTGGAGTTTTGCAAACAACAATGTTGGAAGTAAAATAGACCCAATGATGATTAAACCACCCATTGTTGGCGTTCCTTCTTTTTCCTTTTGACCATCTAATCCTAAATCTCTGACTTGCTCACCCATTTGCATTTTTCTTAGCAAACCGATAAGGCGTTTACCAAAAACAACAGAAATGATTAATGAAGTAATCAAAGCCATTGCAGAACGAAAAGAGATATAATGAAATACTCCCGCGCCTGGCAGATTCAAAGAATCAAAGTAATTAAATAGGTAATACAGCATTATTTCTCTAATTTGTTTAACAGTTCTTTTAATATCTCTAAATCATCGAAGTCATGTTTAACTCCTTTAATTTCTTGGTATGTTTCATGTCCTTTCCCAGCGATCAAAATGATATCACCTGGCTCAGCCATTGCACAAGCAGTTTTAATTGCTTCTTTTCTGTTGGTGATACTCAATACTTTTTTGAAATATTCACCACCAATTCCCGCTTGCATTTCTTGAATGATTACTTCAGGATCTTCACTACGCGGATTGTCAGAAGTTAGAATTAGCTTATCACTTAATTCAGCTCCGATAGCAGCCATTTTTGGTCGCTTGTTTTTATCTCTATCACCGCCACATCCAACTAGCGAGAACAATGTTTCATTTCCTGTGCGGATATCTTTAATCGTTTTCAAAACGTTTTCTAAGGCATCTGGTGTATGTGCGTAATCAACAATTCCGATAATACCTGTTGGACTTTGGTAGTACTCAAATCTTCCTTCTACAGATTTCAACTCTGATATTTGACGCATGATTTCTAATGGTTCACCCAGCAACTGATCAGCAATTGTGTAAACCAATAAAATGTTATAGGCATTAAAGTACCCAACCAATTGCGTGTATAAATCAGTTCCATTGATAGAAAGTAATAATCCGGAAAAGTTATTCTCCATCACCTTCGCTTTATAATCTGCTAGATTTTTCAAAGCATAAGAAACCTTCTTTGCTTTTGTGTTTTGCAACATCACTTCACCGTTTTTATCATCTACGTTTGTGATGGCAACAGCAGAAGCATCTAAATCATCAAAGAATTTCTTTTTAACATTCAAATACTCTTTGAATGTATTGTGGTAATCTAAATGGTCGTGTGTAATATTGGTGAACGCTCCGATTTCGAAACTTACATTTCCAACACGGTATTGATGAATAGCATGTGAACTAACTTCCATAAAGCAAAATTCACAGCCAGCATCAACCATTTCAGCAAAAATCTTATTCAGACTCACAGCATCAGGCGTTGTTTTGTCTGTTGGAATTTCTACGTCGTTAATTTTATTTACAACTGTAGAAATCAAACCTACAGAGTAACCCATATTTTTAAACAAGTTAAACAGCAAAGTGGTAGTTGTCGTTTTTCCATTCGTTCCTGTTATTCCAACTAGTCTTAATTTCTTTGAAGGCTGATCGTAAAAGTTGTTCGCTAATACCGCAAGCGTCTTGTGGGAATTATCAACCACCACATAAGTAACACCATCTTTAAGTTGCGCTGGCAATACTTCACAAACAATTGCTGTTGCTCCTAATTCAATTGCTTTATTAATAAAATCATGCCCATCAGAAGCCACTCCTTTTATCGCAACAAAAAGGTCGTTTGCTTGAATTTTCCTTGAGTCGAAAACGATTTCATTGATTTCAATATCAGTTGAACCAACAACTTCTTTTATTGAACTTCCGTATAATATGTCTCGAACATTTCTAACCATCTTATCTTAATCTTAATTCTATTACACCTCCACTCACTGCTGAAGTTCCCGGTATAATTGATTGATATACTACACGTCCGAAGCCTTCGCTACGAACAGTCATTCCTTGTTTTTCTAATAAATACATCGCATCAGAGAGTCCCATTCCTCTAACATCTGGAACTTGATTTTTCTCCACTTTTACCGATACGATAGAAACCTTATCTCTCTCGATAGCTGCTTTCACCCAGTCCCCGGCACCTTTCACTTGCTTTTTCACTTCGAATCTGTTCAAAACAGTATTCAAGTCGTATCTATTTCCGCTCTGTACATTTGGCACACTAGCATACGAAACATTCTCGTTTACCGCTTTATGGAAATTATAATTAGAACCGTACACTTTATTTGCAATTGCCGCGAAAACAGTTCCCGAAACCGACGCCCCATAAATATCATTCGTAGGCGCTCCTACCACTACGATACAAGAATAGATTGGATCATCTGCTGGAAAATAACCTGCGAATGAAGCCAAGTATTTTTGCTCACCTTTGTTTCCATATCCTCTATTATCATTTGCAATTTGAGCAGTACCCGTTTTTCCAGCCACCTTAAAGAATGTCGTTTTAAGTCCCTTTCCTGTTCCCGAAATCATCACTTCTTCAAGTGCCGACCTCATCGTATCAATAGTTGCTTTACTCGCGATACTTTCATGCTTAACAATGGGCTTGTATTCCTTGATAACCTCTCTTCTATTGTCGATAACCTTAGAAACAAATTGCGGTTCCATGTACTTTCCGCCATTAGCTACCGCATTGTAAAAAGCAAGCATTTGTAAAGGCGTCAACTGAATCTCATACCCAATAGAAAGCCAAGCTAATGAACCACCCCACCAATTAGAAGTACCAGGAAGAGAAGAGACAGGTTCACTTTCTCCAGGAATATTTACACCTGTTTTTTGTGTTAATCCAAACTGATCTAATTTTGCGATAAATTTCTCTGGCTCACTTCTGTAAGCATTAAAAATCACCTTTGAAATCACGTTTGAAGAATGCGCAAAAGCATCTTTAATCGTAATCTTTCCATAACCCCAACCACGAGAATCTTTTAATGTTTTTCCGTAGAAATCATAGTTTCCAACTGCATTAACAGTATCAGATAATTTTATTTTCCCATCTTCTAATGCCGCCATTAAAGAAGCCAACTTCATTGTAGAGCCAGGAACTTCTTTTGTTCCAACAGCATGGTTATACAGTTCTTCGTAACCACCTTTTCCATTTTCCTGTAAATTCGCAATTGCTTTAACAAATCCAGTTTTCACTTCCATCACCACAACAGTTCCGTAGCGACCTCCTGTATTTTGCAACTGTTTTTTCAATTCAGATTGCGCCACTTCTTGGATATCCTTATCAATAGTTGTAACAATATCATATCCATTAATAGCTTCTCTTACAACTGTTCCGGTAGGTCTCCAACCATGAGAAATTCGCTGTTCAATAACCTCACCTTTCTTTCCAGACAAAAAGTCATTATAAGCTCCTTCGATACCAACCAATAAAGAATCCTTTTCATTGATACGAACATACCCCAAAGTTCTACTCAACATATCACCATTTGGTCGCTTACGAACAATCGTTGTTTCGTTATCAATAATTCCTCCTTTAATTCTACCTTCTTTGAAAATTGGAAGTTTACGCAGGTTTTTACGCGTCTCATTCGTAACACGTTTTTGAATCAAAACATATCTATGTCCTCTACTTCTTGCTTTTCTTAACTTCTCCTCATACTCTCTCGCTGATTTATCGCCAAAAAGCGCAGAAAGACCAATGGATAAGTTCCCGATTTCACTGTTCCATAACTCGTCCTTAACAGTAACAGGGTCCATATACACATCATAGAAAGTAACTGAAGTAACCAAAGGATTTAAATTTACATCTAGAATCTCCCCACGACTAGGTTCAACAAAAGCAGAGCGTTGCTCCAACTTTGTTTCTCCAGGCGTTGTAAATACGCTTGCTCTCCCATCCATAACAATGAAGAATGTCTTTGCTATAACAGCAATCATCGCCATTGCCACTACAAAGTAGAGCAGGTAAACACGTATTATGACTCCTCTTGGTAAATTCATTATTTTTTATCCTCGTCTTTTATTCTAATTACTTTTGTTGGATTAACCGCTTCCTTTAATCCCAATGGTTCTAACTTTTGAACCATCTGGCCACGCTGTGTCATCTCTTCTAACTTTGCTTTTGTTTCCACATAATCAGAAGTAAGATCTCCAACTTCAATTTCTGTTTTTCTAATATTATTTGCCAAACTGTGCACGTAATATCCTTTAGACACTACTAGCACCAAAAGAAAAACAACGAAAAAGATGAAATTCAGATTATTGATAACAAAGTCTTTCGTTAAAAAGTCTCCATTCATAATCTGCACAACAGATTGCGCCTGCTTTGAACTAGCAAGATCACGACGGGCTTTTTTCTGCTTTTCCTTCGCTTGCTTCGCCTTTTTCTTTTCGCTATCTGATATGTATCTATTTCCCTTCATTCTTCTCTGCAATTCTCAATTTAGCACTTCTTGCTCTTGGGTTTTTTTCTAATTCCTCTTCACTTGCCTCGATAGGTTTTCTTACAACCTCATCAAATGGCTTACTCACATTTCCAAAAAAGTCTTTGTCAATTTTTCCGTCAAAACTCCCACGCTTCATGTAATTCTTCACTAGCCTATCTTCCAAAGAATGATAAGACATCACCACCAATCTTCCCTTCGGTTTTAAAACCTCAGCTGTTTGCTCCAACATTTTCTTGAGAACAGCCATTTCCTCGTTCACTTCGATACGGATGGCTTGAAAAATTTGAGCGAAAAATTTATTTTCTTTAAACTTCGGTGCAAAAGACGCTAAAGTCTCCATTAACTCACCTGTTGTTCTAATTGGGTTACCCTGCCGTTTTGAAACGATAGCTTGCGCAATTCTATGTGCAGCTTTCACTTCTCCGTACTCATTAAACAGTCTAATCAATTCCGTCTCTTCATACTCATTCACCACTTTGTAAGCTGAAAGATCCTGACGTTGATTCATACGCATGTCCAACTTTTCATCAGCACGAATACTGAAACCTCTTTCAGGTTCATTAAACTGGTGAGAAGAAACACCTAAATCAGCAAGAATTCCATCCACCTCTTTCACGCCTAACATTCTCAACTGACTTTTAAGGAAAGAGAAATTAGAAGCCACAAACTTAAAGTTCGGTGCTTCCCATGCATTTTTTCTTGCGTCCTCGTCTTGGTCGAAAACGATTAGCATTCCTTTATCTGAAAGTTTTTTGAAAATCTCACGCGAATGTCCGCCTCCTCCAAAAGTTAAGTCTACGTAAATACCATCTGGATTAATATCCAAACCCTCAAGACACTCCTGAAGCATTACTGGAAAGTGATATTTGTATAAGTCGTTATTCTCCGTCATTTTCTATATTCCCCATTACTTCATCTGCTAAATCAGCAAAATCAGACATGCTTTCTTCGATCATTTCGAAGTATTTAGATTTATCCCAAACTTCAATTCTGTCATTGTAAGCAATTAGCATCGCTTCTTTTTTCAGACCGACAAGCTCCATGTGTGAAGTAGGAATCAAAACTCTTCCCGCATTGTCTAGTGCAATATCTTTTGCTCCGTGGTGGAACAAACGATAGAACCTACGATTTTGCGGTTTAAACAAGTTGATTTTACTCAAAGCCTTGCTCAACTTTTCCCATTCATTCATCGGGTAAAGCGTTAAGCACTCTTCGAAACCTTTGTTCAACATAAAACTTTCTTGGGCAGCAGGAGACAATTGCCTTCTCAAATGAGACGGAAACAAGAAGCGACCTTTCGCATCTAGTTTAACTTCATATTCTCCTACTAATCCTGACATATCTTTAATAATGGTGTAAAAATATAGATAATTTTACCACTTTTTACCACTTTATATTAAGTGTTGAAAACTTATAACGCAAATATAGCAATAAGGTTACAGTTAATCAAAGCTAAATCGCTTAAATAGCGTGAGTACGGCGTGCTTCACAGTTAGTGGTAAATTGTGGGAGAATTTTGCGATTGTTGATAAATATTCGATTTCAGGGAAACATAAAAAGAGTCAAAACCTCATGTAAGCCTTAGAATCAGTAATGGATGATTTTAACGAATAAAAAATAAAGGAAGGAGAATAGGGATAACGCGACAGTAAAAACTAGGATTTTCTTACTTGAAAAAAGTTTTGAAATTATTATTTTGAGAGATAATTATTTTTTAAATATTCGATTTTCTCTTTCAAAATGTTTCCAATTTTTATCTCTATAACTTTTCTGGAGGGAATTTGCAGAAGCACTTATTCTGCTTAGAATTTCTTGAAAAGATAGTTCGTCATTTTGAATTAAACTAAAACATAGATCACGACCTAAAGTATTCATTAGATAACCGTCATTCGATAGCTTTTCGGTAAACAAGCAATCAAAAACATACTGTCCTGTTTCCGCCGTAATTTCTAAGGAAAAACCATCATGAATATTCTTTTGAAAAGTCAATAGTCGCACTGCGTACCCTTTTGTAAATTGAAATAAATAGTTGATTTTACCAAGAAAATGGTAACCCGAATTATGAGCTTGCGGCAGATGACCAACTTCATGAGAAAGAAGTTTTAGCCACATAAAAATACTTTCTGTATCGTTTCTTCCATAGGAGACATTCCTACCATTCCTTTGTTGATATCTGTCTTCAGAAAACCAATTGCGCGTAAAGTAGATTGTATGCCCAATGGTCATTGCTCCACCTCCTTTATATGAACTGTACCAAGGTGCTCGAAGCCAATTAGCGTTCGCTGGTCGCAACTTCACCTTCTCAAGTAGCAAACAATCAACACCTGAAAGAACATGCAACAATTCAATTGCATTTTTGGTCAAGGTCAAGTCTTTTGTTACTACAGCTGTCGGAAAAGTAAAGGTCATTTATTTAATTTGCCCGAAAGATAGAGAAAATCAATTAATCACCCGCAAGGAAGAATTGGTTAGTTTCCTATTCAAAGCATGTATTTACAATCAAAACTAAAGCTTAGAAGTGGCTATTTCCCATTCTCACTAGAAGAATGCTCTTACTTCTACACCTCCTGCATGAATGGCTTTATTGTCCTCTGATTTTCGTCCATTGTACTGAATATTCACTTGCAGATTCTTAGAAATAGTCCACTGGTAATTTAACTGCCAAGTAAAGTTTTTCCCTGGCTTTAATGATTCTAACATCTCATAAGCTAAAGAATTATTCTGCGAACCATTATAAGTAATATTCACAAATTTCACTTCTCCAGTTAAGCTTCCTTTTTCCAATTGATTCCACTTAACTGCAATTCCAACATCTCCGATATAAGCACTTTCACCACCAAAGTCGGGAATGTTCTTCTTGTCTTCATATCGACCATTTAATGAAATTCTAAAAGTAGTATTGGGCTGATAAATCAACTCTGGTTCAATTTTATGATAGTTAATTTCATAATCTCTTCCCGAGGTATAATCAGCGCCGGATTTCTTCTGTCCCAATTCACCACTTGTCTTAATGGTAAACGTTTTAAGGACGTTCCAGCGTAAAGAAACTTGATAAAGTTCTACACGGCGAGAGTCAAAACCATTCGCTAATAAAGTTTTTGAAGTAGTTTCAGAGTAAGTGAAATCTCCTCCAAAAATAGGACTCGTTCTATTAAAAAACACTGTATTTCTTATTGTCGAACTATAACTTATTAAACTTGTATCGGCAATATCCCTCGCTAGCGGATTATAGGTTTCGCCAGACTGATTAGCCATCTTCTTTTTCACTCTGAATCGGGTTTGATTGGAAATTCTAGACAGAAACTTCAGCATTCCTTTCTTATTATACCACATTCTTTCAGGACGCCAAAAAAGGGTTTGGTTGAATTCATTGGAATACACTCTTGTATAATCATCGGTAGGAGTAAAAACGCGAATGTAATTTGCTTGATCGGCATATTGTGCAATTTCAAATTCATTCAAATCCTTAACGCCATCATTATTATAATCTATCCAAGTATAAACTCCTTGACCAGGATTTACTTCGATGTATAAGAATTCCTTTTTCAATTCCAAACCGGATCCGATTTCATAAAAGGTGTTGGCTGTCAAGGCATTTTTCCATAGATTTAAACGATAGTCAACCCTTCCTAAGAAAGTGTTTTCAGGTGCATCTTGAATCAAATTCTCATTCTCTATTTTCAAGGTTCGGTAACTCACCATGGTAGTCAAATCAGAATGACTGCTTGAAATCCAATTATAGTCTGCTCCTACACTTCTCGCTTTAGCAGCGTTCACTAAAGACGTAGAGTCACTTCTCCAATCATAGCGTTCTCTATAGAATACTTGGAATTTGTTTTCCAATTTATCGGAATTGGCAATAAAAACCTTCCAATCATACCATTGATAAGATGATGTTCTCAACAAGCTATCTCCTTGGTTAAAAGTGTTCAATTCATGGTCATCTTCAAAGCCGATACGAATCGGTCCTATGTCTTGACTAATGGAAGCGATATGTCTTAAAAATGTATTCTGATTGCCTTCCGCTTGACTATTTAGATAACTACCATCAATTCTTGCTTTAAAGCCTTTTTGCGACCAATTCCCGAGCAATTGCGCTCTATTTCCTTGATAATCATTCCCAAAAGTGAAGTTTTGACCTTTAATTTCAACATTTCCGTATTCAGCATGTTCCACTTTCCCTGATAAATTCGCTAAAAGTTGATGACCAAAGTAACGCTTCCCTCTTACGTTCCAATCCCTATCAAACTCTACACCTCGGAAGCGCTCAATTTCTTTAAAATGTTGTGAATTAAACTCTATATCTAGTTTTGTGCCTATCGTCCATTTAGAAGAGTCCTTGTCTTTTCCTAACTTAAATAATGCTTCAACTATTGTTCTATTAGCAATTCCTCTATTGTCTCCATTATCTATTTTTGAAAAAGTATTGATATCGTTATTGGATGTGCTAAGTTCGGTTTGGATCGTCCATTTTTTATTCACTCTATACTTCAATCCGGCACTAATCATCGCATTTTTCTTAGGCGCTACTATTAAACGTGTTGGCTCATATTCTCCTTGCGGCATTCCTCCAACTGGTTGCACCCATCTGTACACACGACCAACAGCTGTAAATTTATCAAAAACATAATTTCCATTTCCGAAACCTACTTTTGTGAAAATTGCACGATAGAATGCTGAGTCTTGATGAACGGAATGCACTAAAACAGAATCAATTCCCAAGGAATCAATCAACTTATATGTTACCTGATTATCCACATAGCCGATACTATCGATAGAGTTTGTTCTTGCCAAATGCAAACTATCACCAATTTCACTCAATAGGAATTTATCATCATCACTTAATTTTTGCTGAAGCGACTGATTTTTCGCGTCTTGTTCGCTGTAAACATTCAACCAAAAATCAACTTTTTCACTTTCGTAATTCGCACTTGCTTGAAACAAGGAACGGGTATAATTCTGATCTGTATATTGAAATTCGACAACGATACGAACGTCTTTAGTAATCGGATTTCTAGGCGTAAATGTAATCTCCGCTGTATTGTAATCGATAACATAATCAAGGTCTTGACCACGTTCCAACATTTTACCGTCCAAATAAACATTTTCAGTTCCAGAAAGCACCATAATAAACGGTTCGTTTTCATTTCCGGTCAAGCGATACGGTCCTTGACTTCCTTCTTTACCTTGAATTGTATTACGAGCAAACTTACCTTTAGACAAGGCACCAGCACCCTGTAGAGTCCACTTAGACTTCTCTGTTCCGAAAGTATATTCTGCAAATAAACCTTGGGCTCGCTTATTATAATTCATAAAATAACCTGTGGGTCTTTTAAGCCAAAAGTCACCTGCAATCACTTTATATTCTTTCCCGAAAAGTTGAATAAAAACCTGATCAAACTCTTGTAATTGATTGGTATTTCCGTCGGGTTGAATCGGTAGATTATCGTCTGTTACCGTAGCTAGAATGTTAACATTGTTAGAAATCTCACCAGAAAGCTGAAGGTTAAGTGTGGAGTTTATTGATAAGTCTTGATTATTACCAAAACTAATTCCTCGCGAGACACTTCCCGATTTTTTAATTCCGTCCCCCGAAAAGAAATCTTCTCGCACTTCTTTATCGTGATAAAAGAAGTCCTCAACATTTCCTGTTTGCTTATAAATAATAGCTGTATCAATGGTTTGTACAGGCTTTTCAAAATCAATAGAAAAAACACGATAGCGCAACTGTAAACTATCACTGCAGGCTGTTTTTAAAACAAATTGTCGTTTATTGCTATTTAAGTAGTAGTCATCAGAAGACAGCAATCGCTCACCACAAAACACATTAAAGCTACTTTTATAGATTGTCAAGGAATCAATAACAATCGTATCACTTGTGGCTGCCACTTTAGTCCATCGCAAGTTTGACTGACCAAATAAAGGTAGTAAAGCGGTAAAAAACAATATGATGAAGAGTGTAATTAACCTCAAAATAGTTCACGTTGTTAAATCATAACGAAGTTAAGATTTATTTGGTGTATAAACAACGAAGAATTAGTATTTAGCAACTATAAACCCAAGGCTTCTTCCACCTGTTTACAGACCAATTGATGGTCGTATTTATAGGCAGCTTCTTTGACTATTTCTTCCTTAAATGAAGAATCATGAATCGCTTTTTCAATTTTTTCAGCCATGTCTTCTGCGCTATCAGATTCGTATAAATAGCCCAATTTCCCATGTTCAAGAATTTCGACAGTACCGCCTTTATTACTTCCTACAATTTTACATCCAGAAGCCATAGCCTCTATCGTCACCATTCCGAAAGTTTCTGACTTGGTTCCCATTACAAAGATATCCATTGCAGCGTAGAAAGTTTCTACGTCACTTCTAAAGGGTCGGAAATGTACCCTTCCTTGCATACTAGAGGCGCGAATAAAATCATCTAGAACAGTGGTATAATCTTCAAATTCACCATGGGTTGGTTCTCCTAGAAAAACGATATTATAATTTTCTTCTTTCTCTTGAATTTGATTAAAAGCATCAAGCAGCAGCAACTGACCTTTTTGCGGGTCCAATCTTCCTGCCAGGCCAATATAGTTTTTATCAGGATCCAACTCTAAAATCTCTCTAGCTTTAAGTTTATCAAAAGAATTATAAAATCTATCTAACTCAAGACCCGATGGTATCACTTTAGTTCTTTCAATTGGGAAGCTTGTCAATTCTTTCACTTGCTTTTGCAGCCAAGGCAAAGGACATGACCATAGGTCAAAAGGTTTATAACGTATTGTGTGTACAAAATCACGCTTTGGAATCCCTATTTGCATTTCCATGAAATAAGCCAAGAAAAACTTGTTCTTACTTAGTCTTTTTGCCAGTCCTGTAACACTCATTTCTTTAGGATCACGAACAATTAAATGAGTGATTTTTAAATTATCAATCAGTTTTGCCAGGCGATAAGCACCTTTAAAGTCAAATACTTTTTTAGGTGCAGTAATAAGTTCTACAGGGATATTTAGCTTTTTTGCTTCATATTGAAATTGACTATCTTTTTGTGCAAACACCATTACCTTGTGTCCACGCTGCATCATCCAGAATGCATTTTTAAGTTGGTTCATCTCTAACCCACCCCAACTTTTAGAAGTACAGATATAAGCGATATGTGAAACTACAGGCATAATTGCTAAACTTTAGAGAACAAACTTACCTAAAAAACAGCAAAACAGAAGTCATTCTATAAAAAGAAAAAGATTTTTCAGGAAGAGAAAGCCCTTATCTTCTAGTTTTTAGGAATAAAAAAAATCGTGAATCGGCCAAAGCCAATTCACGATTAATAAGATAGCAAAAAAATGCTTTAAATATGTATAGCTCTATCTCCAGTTGCATTCATAGCAGCTTCTCTAATAGCTTCTGAATATGTTGGGTGAGGGTGACAAATATACACTAAATCTTCAGCCGAAGCCTTGTATTCCATAGCAACAACACCTTCCATAATCAAGTCGGCTGCACGTGCTCCAATAATATGGAATCCTAAGATTTCATCCGTATCGGCATTTGTAATAATTTTCACCAAACCTTCGATATCAGTAGAAGCTCTAGCTCTACCTAATGCTTTCATTGGGAAAGATCCAACTTTATAATTAATCCCAGCATCTTTGATTTCTTTTTCAGTTTTTCCAACTGAAGCAACTTCTGGCCATGTATAAACAACACCAGGAATTAAATCATAATTGATATGTGGAACTTGTCCAGCCATTAATTCAGCAACGAATGTTCCCTCCTCTTCAGCTTTATGCGCCAACATAGCACCACGGATTACGTCACCAATTGCATAAATGTTATCTACAGAAGTCTGTAATTTATCATTCACATCAATTTGCCCACGGTTATTCACACTGATACCCACATTTTCTAATCCTAGACCTTCAGTAAATGGCTTTCTTCCTACCGCAACTAAACAGTAGTCAGCTTCCAAAACAACTTCTTTGTCTTTCTTGTCCAAAGCATACACCTTAACACCTTTTCCAGTGTTTTCAACTTTCTGAACCTTGTGTTGCATGTTAAACTTCATTCCTAACTTCTTCAATACTCTAGTCAATTCCTTTCCTAAAGTTTCATCCATTGTAGGAATAATTGAAGGTGCGAATTCTACTACTTGTACTTCAGTTCCCAAACGTTGGTAAACCGAACCCAGTTCTAAACCAATAACCCCACCTCCAATAACAATCATCTTTTTTGGAAGTTCTTTTAGGCTTAAAGCTTCTGTAGAAGTGATAATACGCTTTTTATCAGGCTCCATTCCAGGGAAATAATTTGGCTTTGAACCTGTAGCGATAACTACTTTATCCGTTTTAACCTCTGTTATTTCTCCATTTGAATTAGTAACCCTAATGGTGTTTTTATCAACAAAAGAACCTGTTCCTTGAAGAACATCCACTTTGTTCTTATCCATTAAGAAATCAATTCCTTTACATGTTTGCTCAACAACACTGTTCTTGCGCTCAATCATTTTTTGGAAATCAACTTTCAAGTCTTTTACCTGAATACCGTGTAATTCAAAGTTTTTAGCTGCATTATGATAGTGCTCACTCGAGTCTAACAATGCTTTAGAAGGGATACATCCTACATTAAGACATGTTCCACCTAAAGTGTTGTATTTTTCAATAATAGCAGTTTTCAAACCTAACTGTGCACAGCGAATCGCAGCCACATATCCACCTGGTCCTGAACCAATAATGGTTACATCATACTTACTCATGATACTTATTTTTAATATTATAACGAATTATATTTTATGCTTCTGTTGGAGGAGTTCCAAAATTGATTGGTGGCAACTCTTGCTTGCTATCATTTATACGTCCCATATTCTCTTCGTATTTACGAATATTATCTTGTAAAGCAACAAGCAGTCTTTTTGCATTTTCGGGAGTCATGATAACTCTAGACCTAACTTTAGCTTTAGGTACTCCTGGCATCATTTGCACAAAATCACAAACAAATTCAGTTTGTGAATGTGTAATTACCGCCAAGTTTGAATATACGCCATTAGCAATATCTTCTGGCAATTCAATATTTATTTTATTTTCTTTGTTTTTATTTTCCATAGGAATAAATTTAATAAAAAAAAGGCTATCAACCTAAATTGATAGCCTATTAATTAATGATATTTAATATTAATCTTCAAGATATTCTTCTGTTGAAGTAACTTTCAATTCATGGAATTCACGAATACCAGTACCTGCAGGGATTTTATGTCCAACGATAACGTTTTCCTTAAGTCCTAACAAGAAGTCTTCCTTACCTGCGATAGCTGCCTCATTCAACACTTTCGTAGTTTCCTGGAACGATGCTGCAGATATAAATGATTCAGTCTTCAATGAAGCTCTTGTAATTCCTTGTAGAACTGATTCCGCTGTTGCTGTAACAGCTTCTCTAGCCTCAACCAGTTTCATGTCCTCACGCTTCAATTGAATGTTTTCGTCTCTTAACTTTCTAGCAGAAATAATTTGTCCTGGTACCAAGTTTTGAGAGTCTCCTGCTTCAGTAACAACCATTTGACCGAAGATTCTATCGTTTTCCTCCATGAAATCAGCTTTATGTACAGCTTGATTTTCTAAGAAACGTGTATCTCCAGGGTTATTTACATCAACTTTCAACATCATTTGACGTACAATTACCTCAAAGTGTTTATCGTTAATTTTCACCCCTTGTAAACGGTAAACTTCTTGAACTTCATTCACTAAGTACTCTTGAACTGCAGTTGGACCTTCGATACTTAAAATATCTCTAGGTGTAATTGCACCATCTGACAATGGCTGTCCTGCACGTACGAAGTCATTTTCTTGAACAAGAATATGTTTCGCTAACGGAACTAGGTATTTCTTAACTTCTCCAGTTTTCGCTTCAATGATTACCTCGCGGTTACCACGCTTGATCTTACCATACGTAGCAATACCATCGATTTCAGCAACCACTGCAGGGTTAGAAGGGTTACGAGCTTCGAATAACTCAGTAATACGAGGTAAACCACCCGTAATATCCCCAGATTTACCTCCAACTCTTGGTATCTTAACAATACTAAATCCAACTGAAATCTCATCACCTTCATTAACTGAAATGTGCGCATTCACTGGAACAGAGTACGTTTTAAGGATTTCTCCTTTTTTGTCAACGATATTAATAGATGGACTCTTCTTCTTATCTCTTGTTTCAATAATAATTTTTTCAGAGAAACCTGTTTGCTCATCCACTTCTTCACGGTAAGTAACTCCTTCGATAATACTATCGAATTGAACGAAACCTTCCGATTCAGAAATAATAACAGCGTTATACGGGTCCCACTTACAAATAACATCTCCTTTACTGATATCTGTTTGATTTTCAACAAACATTTCAGATCCATAAGGAATATTCGTTGTCATCGCAGCTAAACCAGTTCTCTTATCGATAATTTTCAATTCAGCTGAACGTCCAACAACGATTTGTTTCTTAGTTCCGTCTTTCTCAACTTTAGTTACCGTTCTTAACTCGTCGATTTCAAGCATACCAGTTGCTTTCGCTTTGATATCACTCTCATCAGCAATATTAGAAGCAGTTCCCCCAACGTGGAAAGTACGAAGTGTTAACTGTGTACCCGGTTCACCAATTGATTGTGCTGCAACTACTCCAACTGCATCTCCAATCTGAGCTTCTCTGTTAGTTGCTAAGTTTCTACCGTAACATTTAGCACAAACTCCTCTTTTCAGTTCACAAGTTAAAACTGAACGAATTTCAACTTCGTCAATACCAGCTTTATCAATTTTCTTAGCTAATTTCTCAGTAATCAATTCACCTGACTCAACAATTAAATTGTCTGCATCATCATATATATCGTGAACTGAAGATCTACCTACAATTTTTTCAGATAAAGCAACCACAACGTCATCATTTTTCTTAATGGCAGTTGCTACAATACCTCTTAAGGTACCACAGTCGTGCTCATTAATAATAACGTCTTGAGCAACGTCAACTAAACGTCTAGTTAAGTAACCAGCATCGGCTGTTTTAAGTGCCGTATCGGCAAGACCTTTACGAGCACCGTGCGTTGAAATAAAGTACTCTAAAATCGAAAGTCCTTCTTTAAAGTTAGAGAGAATTGGATTCTCAATAATTTCGTGTGAAGAAGCTCCAGACTTTTGTGGCTTAGCCATCAATCCTCTCATTCCTGATAACTGACGAATCTGTTCTTTAGATCCACGTGCACCAGAGTCAAACATCATGTAGATGGAATTGAAACCTTGTTTATCATTCTTCAACTGCTCCATCAAGGTATTTGTCAACCTAGAGTTTGTACGTGTCCAGATATCAATAATTTGATTATATCTCTCATTGTTTGTAATAAGCCCCATGTTGTAGTTATCCATAACTTCATCAACAGATTCTTTTGCTTTCGCAACAAACAATTCTTTTTCTTTTGGAATGATAATATCATCAAGGTTGAACGATAAACCTCCTCTGAAGGCCATCATAAAACCAGCTTGTTTAATATCATCAAGGAACAAAGCAGTACGTGAAGTACCACAAGAGTTCAATACATCACCAATTAAATCACGAAGTGTACGCTTAGTTAATACTTCATTAATGAATCCTAATTCCTTAGGAACCAATTCATTAAACAAAACACGACCTACAGTAGTTTCAATAATTTTTGACACTAATTCGTCATTTTCATCTAAGTCAACCACCTTGACTTTAATGTGTGCGTGTAAGTCTGCTTGTCCTTCATTGTGTGCGATTTGAACTTCTTCTGGAGAGTAGAAAGTCATACCTTCACCACGAACGACTTCTTCTTCTGTTGTTTTCTTACCTTTAGTCATGTAGTATAGACCTAACACCATGTCTTGTGATGGAACCGTAATCGGAGCACCATTCGCTGGGTTAAGAATATTTTGTGACGAAAGCATTAACAATTGAGCTTCCAATACAGCAGCATTACCTAACGGTAAGTGAACCGCCATCTGGTCACCATCGAAATCGGCGTTAAACGCAGTACAAACTAATGGGTGTAATTGAATCGCTTTACCTTCCACCAATTTAGGTTGGAAAGCCTGAATACCTAAACGGTGAAGCGTAGGAGCACGGTTTAATAGAACTGGGTGAGATTTAATCACGTTTTCTAAGATATCCCATACTACAGCTTCTTTTTTATCTACAATTTTCTTTGCAGACTTCACAGTTTTAACGATTCCTCTTTCGATTAACTTTCTAATGATAAACGGCTTGAATAATTCAGCAGCCATATCTTTAGGAAGTCCACACTCATGTAATTTCAAGTCTGGTCCAACAACAATTACCGAACGTGCTGAATAATCCACACGCTTACCTAATAAGTTTTGACGGAAACGGCCTTGTTTCCCTTTTAAGGAATCAGATAATGATTTTAACGGTCTGTTAGAATCTGTTTTAACTGCAGATGCTTTACGAGTGTTGTCAAATAATGAATCTACTGATTCTTGCAACATACGTTTCTCATTACGTAAAATAACTTCTGGAGCTTTGATCTCAACCAAACGTTTCAAACGGTTGTTACGAATAATGACACGACGGTACAAATCATTTAAATCGGA
>DATJCX010000019.1:0-101316 GCA_035497735.1 Brumimicrobium sp.
CAATTTCAAATATAACCATAAATCTCTATAAATCATCAAACGGACTTTTAATATTTTCTTTTTTGAAATAGGTGTATAAATCTCTGTGGTTCTACTGCTATTATGACCTAATAACACCTGAATATACCGCAAATCCGTTCCAGTTTCAAGCAAATGTGTAGCATAGCTCTGCCTTGTTTTCAAATTCCACAGCAATGCGTCGCTTTCCATTGTGGGTGATAATTGATGCCGTATAGTGCGTCATAATAATGATTTTAGGTTGTATAAATACGGTATTAAATGCTAAAAATCTAATCCCGTTATTTTTAGGTTATAGAATTATAATGAAATTATTTATACTCCCAAAAGCACTTTATAACACATAATTATAAGACTTTTTAAAGTCATATCTCAAAAGTTGCAATTGTCTTTCTGAGTATATCTGAGAATCAATTCAAATTCATATCTTCGCGCTATGCAAGGTATTTCTTACAAAAACATCAATAAACTAGCCATTCCTGCTATTGCCGCAGGTGTTGTTGAATCTATCCTATCTCTTACTGATATGTTGGTTGTTGGTCGCTTGGAAATTGATACCATAGAGGCGGTAGCCGCTGTCGGTTTGGTAGGAACAATTTTATCTAGTTTTGTTTGGGTCTTTGCGCAATCTCAAAATGCTTTATCAACCATTATAAGTCAGCATTTAGGTGCTGGAAAATTAAAGAGAACTTTCTCCCTAGTTCCACAAGCATTATTAATGAATCTACTTGCTGGTCTCATCATCTGTGTGGTTGGTTGGAAGTATGCAGAAGTAATAATGGGCTGGTTCAATGCCGAAGGCAACTTACTGAATTACACAACTTCTTACTGGCGAATACGTATTTTTGGATTTCCGCTAACTTTACTTTCTTTCGTAATGTTTGGAGCTTTTAGAGGAGTGCAAAATACGTATTGGGCATTTATCTGTAGTTTGACAGGAGCCGTTGCAAATACTGCTTTAAGTATTGTCTTGACACATGGATTAGGTGATTGGATTCCTGCTATGCACATTCAAGGTGCCGCAACAGCAACGCTTATATCACAGGCAATCATCCTAATGATGGCTTTCTATTTCTACTTTTTCAAATCTCCTTTGAAGTTTCATTGGCGTTGGAATGCACATCCAGAGTTAAAAACCTTTCTACACCTTAGTTTTGACTTCATTCTAAGAACAGCGAGTCTCAACTTAGCGATGTATATTGCAAATGCACTTGTCACCTCTCTTGGATCAGAATATCTTGCCAGCCATGTACTGATTATGAACCTTTGGATGTTCTTTGCTTTCTTCCTCGACGGATATGCGCACGCTGGAAATGCAATTAGTGGAAGGTTACTAGGTCAAAAAAACTATAAAGGAATTATCGAAGTAGGAAAAATGGTTAGTAAAGTATCTGTTTTATTGTCACTGGGAATTATCGTGCTTTCTGCGGTAACTTATCCTTGGATTCCGAAATTGTTTACTTCAGAAACTC
Source organism: Brumimicrobium sp. (assembly GCA_035497735.1). Lineage (GTDB taxonomy): Bacteria > Bacteroidota > Bacteroidia > Flavobacteriales_D > Crocinitomicaceae > Brumimicrobium. The sequence goes on from DATJCX010000019.1 coordinate 1,491, forward strand.
ATATTATAAATACCTTCTATCAGTACTTTTGGTTAGCTGTCTTAATTCAACCAATCAACGCTGTTGCTTTTGCCTATGATGGAATTTATAAAGGCTTGGGAGAAGCTAAAAAATTAAGAAACAACATTGCTATCGCTACTTTCCTTGGGTTTGTTCCTGTAACTTATAGTCTATTTTATCTTGGATTTGGAATGTACGCTATTTGGACAGGAATGTATGTTTGGATGTTTATTAGAAGTTTTCCGCTGAAATGGCAGTTAGAAAAAATGTATGTAACCACTTAAAAAATTACTATTTCTTACCGTTCCCTCCTAATTTGCCGGCCACAAACCCTGTTGTCCATGCTGCTTGAAAGTTATAACCACCAGTTACGGCATCAATGTCAAGCACTTCACCTGCAAAGTACAACCTAGGAACGTGATTACTTTCTAAGGTCTTGGAATGAATACTTTTTAAACTCACACCGCCACAGGTAACAAACTCTTCTTTGAAAGTAGTTTTCCCTTTTACTTCATACAAATCATTACTTAGCACTTCGACCAATTTATGCAGACCTTTTTTACCTAGTTCAGCCCACTTTTGTTCAATTGTTAAACTTGCCTTTTCTAATAGAAAGTTCCAAAGTCTAGAAGGTAAATGAAAGGGTTTTACATTCTGCAATTGCTTCTGACCTTGTTCTCTAACAATCTTCCATATTTCCTCTGTAATCAACTCTTGATTCTGCTCATTTGTCCAATTCACCTGCAAGGTAAAGTGATAGTTACTATCGGCTAATACCCTTGCACCAAAAGCTGATAAAATAAGAATGGCAGGACCACTCATTCCCCAATGTGTAATCAACAAAGGCCCTTGTGCGCTTAACTTTTCACCTTGTATTTTTGTAATAGCCTTTTCAACCGAAACACCCATTAAAGACTTAATCTTTTCATGTGGCATATTGAAAGTGAATAAGCTTGGCAAGGGAGAAACAATTTCATGTCCTAAATCACCCAACCATTTTAAACCATTCGCTTTCGGACTACCACCACTCGCTACAATAATGTGAGAATATAAAACATAATTTACTTCGTCAAAATAAGCTCGAATTCCATCATCTACTGGAATAAGTTGTGTGATGTTTGAACCCAATTTAATTTCTATTCCCAAACGTTTTGTCTCTGCCAACAAACAATCTATAATCACTTGGGAATCATCTGCAACTGGAAATACACGCATATCTTCTTGTGCATATAGCTCTACTCCTCTTTGTGTAAACCATTCACGAATATCCGAAGTACTAAATTCATGCAGTAATTTCTTTAATAACTTTCCGCCTCGTGGATAAGCTTTAGAAAGTTCGGCGATAGAAGTGTTAGCATTCGTTACATTGCAACGACCACCACCTGAAATCTTAACTTTTGATAGAAGTTTATTTGACTTTTCTAAAATGACAACTTCACTTTCAGGATAGTTCTCTTTAACTTGAATAGCAGAGAAAAAACCTGCTGCACCACCTCCTATTATAGCTACTTTCATGTTTTTCTTAAACTAACTTTAAGCCAATTCTTTTACGGTCAACTTCCAATTGGATGACTTCTACAATAACATGCTGATGAAGTTTTATATAATCCGAAGGATTCTCTACATAAGTATCCGCTAAATTTGATTTGTGAATTAAGCCATTTTCTTTAATCCCTATATTTACAAAAGCACCAAAATTGGTTACATTCGTTACGATTCCATTGAGCTTTTTACCTACTGATAGGTCCGAAATCGTTTTAATTGAACTATCAAACTCAAGTAGTTTCGCTTTTCCCCTAGGGTCTCGACCAGGCTTTTTTAATTCCTTTACGATATCCTGAAATGTATATAGATCGATAAATCTAAAGTCATCATGGGACAAACTATCTAGTACTTCCACATTCCCTATCAATTCATCCAAGGAAAGTTGGAGCTGCTTGGCCATTTTTTCGATAGATTTATAAGACTCAGGATGCACTGCTGAATTGTCGAGTGGATTTTTACTCTCTGAAATTCTCAAAAAACCAGCACTTTGTTCAAAAGCCTTCTCTCCTAGTCGTTTCACCTTCTTTAATTCACTTCGAGTAGAAAACTGACCATTCTCTCTTCTATATTCAACTATATTCTCCGCAAGTTGAGGCCCCAATCCGGAAACATAACTCAATAAATAAGGCGAAGCGGTATTCAAGTTTACGCCTACTTCGTTTACGCAAGAAATAACAACCTCATCCAACTTATCTTTTAGCAATTTCTGGTCAACTTCATGCTGGTATTGTCCAACACCGATAGACTTAGCGTCAATCTTTACCAACTCAGCCAAAGGATCAATCAATCTTCGACCAATAGAAACAGCTCCTCTAACCGTTACATCGTAATCAGGAAATTCCTTTCGAGCGATAGAACTAGCACTGTAAATAGAGGCTCCATCTTCAGAAACAACAAAAACTTGCACGTCATTCTTAAAGAAAATATGCTTAACCATTTGTTCTGTTTCTCTACTAGCTGTTCCGTTTCCAATAGCTATCGCTTCAATATTATAAGCTTCTACCAATTGAGACAACTTACTCTTAGCTTTTGCCATTTCCTTTTGTGGTGGATGTGGATAAATCGTAGCATTTGTCAACAATTCCCCCGCTTCATCAATACAAACCACTTTACATCCTGTTCTATATCCTGGGTCAATGGCTAGAATTCTTTTCTTCCCTAAAGCTGGTGCTAAAAGTAATTGCCTTAAATTTTCAGAAAACACAGCTATCGCTTCCTCATCAGCTATTTTCTTTTTCTCTTGAATCGCTTCATTCTCCAAAGCAGGATGCAACAATCGTTTAAAAGCATCTTTGTATGCCAATTCGATTTGTTCACTTGCTGCAGAATTGTTCTTATTATAGAATCTATCTAGAAAACTAAAAATAAAGTCTTCGTCGACAATCACTTTCATCTTTAAAAAGCCTTCATTACTCGCACGGTAAATAGCTAAAAATCTATGAGATGGACATCGATTTAGAGAAGAGGAATAGTCGAAATAATCTCTATAGTTTTCCGCTTCTTCCATCTTAGACTTTACCACCTTGGCAACCAGTTGACTGAAGTTCTGGTATGACTCTCTAAGTTTATTTCTAACGATTGCATTTTCGTTTATCCATTCTGCAATAATATCTCTCGCCCCCGCTAAAGCTTCATCAATTCCAGCAACTTCCCCCTTCACAAAACGCTGAGCAAGTGTTTCAGGTGCTTGATTGCCTTGAGACATCAGCAACTTTGCCAATGGTTCCAATCCTAACTCACGTGCCGCATCAGCTCTTGTTTTTCGTTTCTTCTTATAAGGCAGGTATATATCTTCCAATTGATTCAAGTCGAAACAACTAAGTACTTCCTTTTGAAGTGACTCTGTCAGTTTATTCTGTTCTTCAATGGCATTAATTATCGTAGTTTGTCGCTGGATAATTTGTTCAAACTTCTCCCCAAAGTCTTTAATCTTTCCGATTTCAACTTCGTCCAATCCACCAGTAACTTCCTTTCTATATCGCGCTATAAAAGGAATGGTTGCCTTATCTTCTATCAAAGATAATGTTGCATCAATCCCCTTCACCGGAAGACTGGTGTGTAATTTAATATAATCTACTTTTTGCATGAAAATGACTTAAATAATACCTATGCTTCTTTTTCTTTTAATAGAAAATCCTTTACAAACATTCCAGCGATCAACAAAAGCAATAAAGCAGAACCCGCCAATGCAACTTGATTAGAAGTTTTATATTTTGGTACTTCAAATTTCATCACCAACTCATGTGAGCCATCTGGCAATTCAATTCCTCTCAATAAATAATTGACTCTTTGAATAACTACTTGCTGCCCATCAATATAAGCATTCCATCCATCAGGATAATATACTTCCGAGAAAACGGCAAACTGTGCTCCATCAACATTAAAGTTATATTTCAACTCATTCGGGGCATAAGAAGTCATTTCAATATTCCCCACTCCCGTATAAGTTAAGGAAGAAAGATTTGGCGACACATCTGCTCCTACAATTACTTCGTTACTTGGGTCAAATCGATGTGCAATTGTTACACCTACCAAAGGCTTAAAGCTATCCAATGAATCTTTTGCTAGTTCGCTATTTGGGATCCAGTTCGTAGCCCCATAAGCGTCCTCAACAAAAGTAGCTGCAACACCATTTCTCACGACATTCCTTAAATCTAAATACAATGAGTCTGTTCCGAATAAAACAATGTTCTCTTTACCAGAAATTACTCCTTCACTTACTTCTTTATTATTTACAAATAGTTTCTCTCCCGATTTATTTTCAATGTTAAACAAATCTCCTAATGACAATAATTCCTCATTCGGTGAATCTTGAACGTTTACTTCTTTAATTAACCAAGCATTTCCTAGCGCACTAGTATTTTTCATTGCTTGATCATTTTGAAGGAAGTATTTCACGTTTAACATATTCAATACCGCCATGTTATTATAGTCAATATGAAAATCCTTTACGTTTTGAATACGTCTTAACTTCGCACCATGGTATCCATTTAAAGCCTTGTGAAAGTAGGAAGCTCTTGAACTGTTAAATCCTAATGCAGGTTCGTAAACACGATAATTCGTATTTGCTCCTAAGGTTTGAAGTCGCTTCAACCATAACTCATCTTGATTCACCTTTCCTCTGTCGCCGCTTCCTTTAACCTTCACTGCATCAATTACAGATTTTAGCTCAGGATTTTCTGCCAATTCTTGGTCAAGTACTTCTTTATCTGCCTTGGTTGGAGGAACTGGAAAATCTTTCTTGGCTTGTTCCACCCAATAGTCATACGTTCTTCCATTCGACTTCTTACTATTTAAGTAATTTAAGTCAACTTGAACCAAATCTATAATGGTAAGGAGTCCCAATGCTATCAATGCATATTCTTTCTTAATGGTTGTTTTCAAAAAGGCAAACAAAATACCTATTCCCATCAGCAGAAAGAAAATCGAACGCAACATACTGCTTTGGTAAATAGACTTTCTCACTTTAATAAGAGCGCCGAATTGTTCGTCCACACGCTTGGTTTGTTGAGCCACTACCTGTTGAACATGTTCTGGATTATTGATGTCAATTCCATTTTCAAGCAACATTTGCGGGTCTTCATTGGCCAACTGCCTTTTCACCTGGTCGGCATAAGTGTAAACGTATTCGTTTTCCTGCTGAGATAAGTAGCCATCACCCAATCCGGTAAAAGTTAGCAATCCAAAAATAGCTACCAAAGCTCCAGATGTAATATAAAAAGGCTTGATATTTGCTTTAATTTCCTCTCTTTTTTTAAACAACTCATTTAAGAATAAAACAGCCAATAGTGGAACCATTAGTTCTACCATAGCCAGAATGATTGTCACCGCTCTAAACTTGTTGTAAAAAGGAACATAATCTAGGAAGAAGTCTGTTAATCCCATAAAGTTCTTTCCCCATGACAACATCAAGGCAAGCAGCGTAGCGGCAAAGAGCGCCCATTTCTTTGGACCTTTAAGATAAACCATTCCTAAAACAGCCAATAAGAAAACAATAATTCCCAAGTAAACTGGACCAGAGGTAAAGGGTTGATCTCCCCAGTAAACATTGTTTTGTGCAACTAAGTTAGCATCCTTTCTTAAATCCGGAGAACGCAATAATTCAGAGAACTGACTGTTACCAAGCGCAGCACTAGCAGCTCCCTTTACGTTTGGAGAAACCAAAGTCATCGATTCACCAATCCCATAGCTCCATTGTGTAATATAATCTTTGTCCAATCCAGAAGTTGACAAGTCTTCGTTGGAAGTTCCGTCAACTTGAATAGTAATATCATTTCCACCACGAATCGTATGCTTTGCATAGTCAAGCGTTAGGGATAATTTACCATAATTTACTCCCGCTGCGAAAACGTAAGCAATAATTAAGAAAACCGAAACTTTTAAAAATCGTGGTAACTTCTTTTCTCTTGCTTGAATAATCAATTCGCTAATCCCCAACATAGCAAGTACGATACCTAGATAGAAAGTAACTTGTGGGTGGTTGGCTAATAATTCCAATCCCATAAAAAGAGCTGAAAGTAAAATCCCCCACTTTAGATTATGTCGATAAGCCATATAAAAGGCACCAATCACAGGCGGAGCAAAACTAATTGCCATGGCCTTTGTATCGTGTCCGGCTTGCAGTATAATGATGAAATAGGAAGAAAACGCAAAGGCAAAAGCGCCAAAGATGGCCACCCTAGCATCTATCTTCATACATAAAAGCATGATATAGAAACCCAACAAATACCCGAAGAATATTCCAGCAGGAGACTGCATAAATAGATAAAAGGTATTCATCACCTGTACAAACAAGTTTCCTTCAAAATAAGTAGAAATCTGATACGTTGGCATTCCACCAAACATGGAGTTGGACCATAAAGGTTCTTCTCCCGCCGATTCTCTGTGATGAAAAATCTCATTAGACATTCCTTTAAACTGCTCAATATCATGTTGTTTTAAACCATGACCACTGAATTGAGGTTGGAAGTATAAAAACGTTCCTAAAAAGAATAATCCAATTGCTAAAAAATGAATCCAATTGTTTTTCAATAATTGTTTAAAATCTATGTTTTTCATCGATTACAAGTTTTTTTCTTAAAGTTAAAGATGTAAATATAAAAAAAGTTGAGAGTATCTACCTATGCTAGGTCCAAGTTTCGTTCTGTTAGAATAGAAAATGAACATTCTTTCTCATTTAGAACAACACCTTACGTCAAGAAAAAAATTAATTAAACCTTTCTAAAGCAAACATTAAGAGAATCCCCTACCAACTTCCAGCTGTTTTTTACGTTCTTTCTTAATTAACTTACATATATTTGTATTAAATGATTTAGGTAAATAAAAAATTCCCTTATGAAAAAAACATTATTATCACTCAGCTTTATATTCGCTTTAGGTCTCGGCTTTAGTCAGGACTTAATTTGGAGCGAAGACTTTGAAAATGCTGCAGGAACTTGGACATTGAATCTCGAGCCAACAGGTTCAACAAACGACCCAGCCAACTCTAACTTATGGGAAATAAGCGACGCAGAAGGTGGAGTACTTCCTCCTGGTTGTGGAACAGCAAACAATGGAAACAACACATTATTCGTTACTTGTCAAGGACAAGCTTGTGATCTTCTTGGCGCTTCAGGTGCTGCTTATTTCGCAGGAGACAACGGAATGGGCCTTGGAAATGCTACAACAGACAAACGCGCAATATTAAACACAGGAATTTCTACCTTAGGAGCTACCAATTTAGAATTAAAATTCGATTGGATAGGTTTGGGAGAAATAGGTGCAGATTATGCAGTAATAGAATACAGTACAGATGGTGGAACAACTTGGACAGATACATGGACACAAGTGTTAGGTGAACTTTGTGGAACTGGTCAAGGACAATGGCAAGAAACATCAATTACACTTCCAGCTATATTAAATGAGCAAGCGGATTTAAGATTTGCCTTAAGATGGAGAAACGACAACAATGCTATAGGAACAGACCCTTCGTTTGCTGTTGACAATATTCGTTTATTTGGTAATGCTACTCCAGACCCAGACCCAGTTGGACCAGTTGCTAACTTTACTCCGCAAAACACAAGTATTTGTATAGATGACTGTATATTCTTTACAGATGCATCTACAGGAACAAATATCACCGCTTGGGATTGGACTTTTAACGGAGCTAATACAGTAAGCTCAACAGACCAAAACCCAACAAACATTTGCTACCCTACAGCAGGTACTTATGCGGTAACTTTAACCGTTACCGATGACAATGGAACAGATACACAAACTTTACAAATAACGGTTCTAGACTGTAATAATCCAGACCCAACAGATGCTCCGGTAGCTATCTTTGTTGCTGATACCAATAAAATCTGTGCGGGTGACTGTATATCTTTCACTGATTTGTCAACAGGAGATCCAACTTTTTGGGAATGGACCTTCCAAGGAGGAAATCCTAGCGTTTCAAATAAGCAAAATCCTTCAAAAATCTGTTTTGACGAACCTGGAACATACGACATTACTTTAACAGTAGCGAATGCTTATGGAACGGACCAAATTATTTCAACAATTGAAGTCTTAGAGCTTCCTGAAATTATCGGAACAGGAGATACACTGATAGAAATGACAGGAACGGCTGTTCTTACAGCTGAACCAGTTGATAATGGTTTTATTTTCTGGGCACCAGAAGACGAAATTACTTGTGATGGATGTGTAACCGTTAGCGTTTCTCCTTTAGTAACAACGGAATACTACCCTTCTATCATCGGTGTAAACGGATGTATAGGACGTGATACAATTACGGTATCTGTTATCTTTGACGATGTTATTGATGTACCTTCAGCATTCTCTCCAAACGGAGACGGAATGAATGACGTACTTCGCGTATTAGGACCTGGAATTACTGAATTAGACTTTAGAATCTACAACAGATACGGTCAACTAGTATTCCAAACAGACGACCAAACAGAAGGATGGGATGGAACTTTTGAGGGCGAGCCTGTAAATCAAGGAGTTTTTGTTTATACAATAACCTACCAACTAGTCGATCAATCATCAGGAAAAAAATCTGGTAACGTAACACTTATAAAATAATTGAAAATGAGAAATTTTATAATATTCATATTCGTTTTAACAAGTTTAAGCATAGCAGCTCAACAAGAGTCAAACTTCGCTATGCCTTATCTTAACAACATGCAGCACAACCCTGCTGCTGTAGGTACAAATAATTTTGACTTAAGAGCATTTGCTAACTTTAGATATCAATACTTTACGGTTACCAAAAAACCTTATAGAACGATTTCCGCTGCGGTAGAAGCGAAAATCCTAAAGTCTAAAACCAATAAACACTATATGGGAATTGGTTTGGATTTCCTTAACGACGGAAGTGGTGACGGTAAGTACAACGTTAACCAAATCATGGTTCCTATTGCATACCATTTATTTTTCGACAACAACAATTCGTTGGCATTGGGAGTTTCCGCGGGAATGTACCAGCGTTCTTTGAATCCTGAAGCCTTCACTTGGGAAAGTCAATGGACAGGAATTGGGTTCAACGATGGAATTCCAGGAGAATTGATGGGTGGAAGTAGAAATGCCTTCAATTTTGATTTAGGTGCTGGTTTGTTTTACAAACACCAAACGTCGATTACCAACAAAGTATACGTAGGACTTTCTGCTGGGCACCTTTTGGCACAAGAAATCGGTTTTAATGTAGGTGATAAACTAGAACGAAGATACACCGCACAGTTTGGAATGAGCCACCGTTTTGATTTAACAAACTTCGGTATTTCTCCAAATATCTATGCGATGCTTCAAGGCAATAACATGAATATCATCTTCGGGTCTAACTTTGAGTTCTACCTACAAGATCGTTCACAAAGAACGCTTTTCGTGAATCCTAAATACATTTCTGTTGGAATCTACCACAGATATTTAGAAGGAATCATCGTTAACTTCCAGTTTGTATATGAAGGACTTGGGATTGGATTTGCTTATGATTCAAACATCAACAAACTAAGAACACATTCTAAAACACTTGGAGGTCTTGAAATAGCACTTTCGTATGATTTAATCATCAATAAAAAAGAGAAATATATTTACTAAAATAGAATTTGAATTATTTAGGACATTTATATCTATCTGGGAATAATCCTCAATTAATGCTTGCCAATCTCTTTGGAGACTTTGTAAAAGGCAGGGATTATTCCCATTTACCGCTATTCATTAAAGAAGGCGTTTCGCTACATAGAAGTATAGATGATTTTACAGATACCCATCCTATCGTAACGGAATTACGACTGGAGTTGTACCAAGAACTGCCAAAGATTGCTGGAATTGCTATCGATTTGTATTTCGACCATTTGCTGGCAGACAACTGGCATCATTTCCATCCTAAACCTTTACACGAATACGTTGATGATTTCTTTAATGCAGCAACGCTTGAAATCGCCAATGTTTACGAGAAGGAAGGCTTTAAATTCCCAGACAGGTTCATCCATCTAATTACGATTATGAATGAGCAAAACTGGATTAAACGCTATAAAAACATGGAAGGTCTAACCATGGCGTCTACAGGTTTGTCCAAAAGAATTTCCTTTCCGAACAACTTAGGCGAAGCGTCAGAAGTTTTCTTGCAATATCAAAATGATATTAAAAGCACTTTTGAGCTTTTTATGAATGATGCACAAATTAGATTCAATATATAATACTGCTTTTATACTTATGAAGAAGATCCATAGAATGTCTTTAAAAGCATTCAATAGCAAGACTTCTTACAATTTACACACGATAACATGTTGATTACTTTAACCTTTCTAATTAGAAAACCTCGCGGTTTTTATCTACTTTAGACTTAAAATTATTAGTTTGCCTATTAAATTCAAGACAAATATCATCTCTTTGGGACTAATTCTAGTTTTAGTCTTTATCGTTGGATGTAAGGATCATTCCGCCAAAGGTAAGACAGTAGTAGAGACATCCACTTCAGCTGATAAGCGGGACCTTGGCGAAATTTTAAAGTCGAACAAGCTGACTGTTATTGCTGAAAATAGTGCGCTCAGTTACTTCATTTACAAAGGCCAAAAAATGGGCTTAGAATATGAAATATTGAATGCTTTTGCAAAAGAGATAGGTGTTAAACTAGAAGTTAAAATCATCGACAATCTCGACGACATTGTCGGCCAACTGAATCAATTAGAAGGAGATATTATTGCTTGCAACTACACTGTTACAAAGAAAAGAAGAAAGAAAGTTGACTTCACTATTCCCTATTTATCCAGCTCACAAGTTCTTATTCAACGAAAACCAGAGAATTGGCAAACATTAAAAGCTGCTGAACTTGAAAAGGAGTTAATTAGAAGTCCAGAACAACTTTCTCGAAAATCTGTTCATGTTTGGAAAGAATCTAGCTATTACGACAGATTGGTCAATCTCCAAGGAGAATTAGGAGATACGATTGTTATCCTTCCCTTAGGAGGAAATGTCATTCCAGAGAAAGCAATTGAAATGGTTTCAAAAGGATTTATCGATTACACTATTCTTGATGAGAATGCAGCTAAAATAAACAAGCGATTTTATCCAAACATCGATGCTGAACTAGCGATAAGTATCAAACAAAAAATCGCATTTGCTGTTAGAAAAAAGAGTCCACTACTTAGAAAAAAGCTAGATGAATGGCTGGAAGAATACATGGAATCCAGAGCTTACAAGTATATCATTCACAAGTATTTAAACTTAACTGATTATGCTGCTAAGTCAAAAAGTGAATTCTCTTCTATCAAAGGTAAAAGCATCTCCCCTTTTGACAATACGATTAAAACAATTGCCAATAAGCACAATTGGGACTGGAGATTAATTGCAGCGGTGATTTACCAAGAATCTAAATTTATCGACAATCTTGAATCATGGGCTGGAGCTTACGGCTTAATGCAGTTTATGCCGAGTGTAGGACCTGTTTACGGCGTTTATCCCGACTCTCCTATCGATGTTCAAATAGATGGAGGTGTTCGAAAAATCAATAGAAACTTTAATGATTGGAAAAAAGTAAAAGATTCCGTTCAAAGATTGAAATTTACTTTAGCAACCTACAATGCTGGACTTGGCCATATCTACGATGCACAACGTTTAGCAGAAAAGTATGGTAAAGACCCATTGATTTGGGATGACAACGTAGAAATCTATATTAGAAAACTATCCGACCCTGAATACTACAGGTCTCCTGAAGCTAGAAACGGCTTTATGCATGGTGAACAAACTTACAACTACGTAAGAGAAACTATGGCTCGATTCAACGAATACAAAAGCGCCTTCCCAAAATAAAAACTATTACAAGCAGCAAACTTCTGACAGTCAGTTCTTTTTATTTTTAACTGATTATATTTTAATCTTTTTATTGATTATTTAATAATCATCCCTATTTTTGTATTTCTAAACCAATGTGCTCATTCTGTTTTTAATCAAGGTTAAATTATACAGCAAAGCACAACGATATGCAGTTTTTAATATTCATTTTAAAAAACTGTCAAAATGCAAAAACGTACAATTGTCCATATGGATATGGACTCCTTTTTCGTCTCTTGTGAACGGCTTATCGACAGTCGTTTAGAAGGAAAGCCCATCATTGTTGGCGGGAAATCTGGTAGAAGTGTAGTTTCTTCTTGCAGTTATGAAGCTAGAAAGTTTGGCGTTCATTCTGCCATGCCTATGAAAGTAGCTCTCATGCACTGTCCTCAAGCGATAGTTGTGGAAGGAAACTATGAAACTTACTCCAAATATTCTCAGATGATAACAGAAATTATTCATGAGTCGGCTCCTATTTATGAGAAAAGTTCCATCGATGAGTTCTACTTAGACTTTACAGGTATGGAACAGTTTTTTGGTACACAGAAATATGCAAAAGAATTGAGAGAAAAAATCATTCGAGAAACAGGATTGCCTATTTCCTTTGGTTTATCTGAAAACAAAACGGTTTCCAAAATCGCTACAGGGGAAGCAAAGCCAAATAATTCAATGAACATCGACTACGGACGAGAACGTGTGTTTTTATCTCCTCTTTCCATTCGGAAAATTCCTTATGTAGGCGAAAAAACATACCAAACCTTCACTGATTTGGGCATAAAGAAAATTCATACTTTACAAGAAATGCCAGTAGAACTATTGGAACAAATCTTCGGGAAGAATGGACGAACTATCTGGGAAAAAGCCAATGGGATCGACCTCTCCCCTGTTGTTCAATTCAACGAGAAGAAGTCCATTTCTGCTGAACATACCTTTGAAGTTGATTCCATAGACATCAACCTTATTTTGGCTTACTTGAGTACAATGACGCAAAAGCTAATCTATCAATTGCGAGAAAGTCAAAAAGTAACAGCCAATATTTCTGTAAAAATCAGATATGCAGACTTTCAAACACAGACAATGCAAAGGAAAATACATTACACAGCTTCCGACCACGTGATTTTACCGCTCGTTATGGAACTTTTCAAGCAATTGTACCAGCGAAGGGTACGCATAAGACTGATAGGCGTAAAACTGAGTCACCTCGTACAGGGTGGTTTCCAATTTAGTTTATTCGAAGACGATGGAAAACATGCTGAAATATACAAGGCAATGGATAGAATTAGAGGGAAATACGGATCAGGAAGCATACGTTTTAGTTAAACGTAAAAACAAGGAAAAAACATGTTTATACACACCAAATACAGCATCAATTACGGCATGAAGTCGCCCGAGGAAATTATCGATTGGGCGATCAATGCTGAGCTTCCCTTCCTTGTGGTTGCCGACATTAATTCTACCACCGCCTTAATCAGTAGTTTAAAATATGCCCAAGAGAAAAAGGTAAATGTTATTATCGGCGTGGATATTCGAAACACTATTCAGCCTTGTTACCATATCATCGCCGAAAATAACAGAGGTTTTCATGAAATAAATGAGTTTTTAACGCCCTTTCTACACAGTGGAGAAGCTTTTCCAGACCGAGCACCGTATTTTGCAAATTGTAAAGTTGTTTATCCATTAAGCAATAAACAAAGCGACTTACTAAGTCATGAACTAATTGGCATTCAGCCTCATGAGGTAAATAAAATTGCATTTCTAAGAGGAATTCCCAAAGAGAAACTCCTTGCCTTTCCTGTAATGACCTTTCAAACTAAAAGAGAATACAACAGTCATAGACTTTTACGTGCCATTCATTTAAACATCTTACTTTCTCAACTAAAAGAAGAAGAGCAAGCACCACAAACAGAAGTTTTCAGAACGTTTAGCCAACTAAAATCAGCATACGAAACCGCTCCTTTCTTGTTAGATAGGCTACAGACTATTTTAGCGAGCTGTCACATTCATTTTAGCTTCGGAGATCAAGTAGAACCTAAGAACTTAAGCACCTATACAGGCAGTGTGAAGGAAGACAGGGCACTCGTAGAAAGTCTTTGCGAAAAAGGGAAAGCAATTCGATTTCTCCATGTCAATTTCGAGGTTCCCTCTCCAGAATCGCTTAAAGTAACACAGCGAATAAACCACGAAATCAATACGATAGAACAAAAAGGCTACCTTTCGTATTTTTTAATCACCTGGGACATTATCCATTTCGCCAAGTCCAAAGGTTACTTTCACGTTGGTCGAGGAAGTGGCGCCAATAGCGTCGTTGCTTATTTACTAGGGATAACAGATGTTGATCCGCTGGATTTGGACCTTTATTTCGAACGTTTCATCAATCTTCACAGAAAGAATCCACCTGATTTTGACATTGATTTTTCATGGACAGAAAGAGATGATGTTTTACAATATATTTTTCGCCGTTTCCCCAACACTGCTTTGATTTGCACTTATAACACCTATCAATACAGGAGTTGTATCAGAGAATTAGGAAAGGTTTTGGGCGTTCCAAAAGGAGAGATAGACAAGTTGACCCGCATGAAAGGAATTAGCGAAGAATTAGATGAAGTTAGTCGCTTAGTTTTAAAGTACAGTCAATACATTGCTGGACTTCCCTCCCATTTGAGTATTCACGCTGGCGGTGTTATCATCAGTGAGAAACCGATTACTTGGTACAGTCCAACTTTTCTACCTCCTAAGGGCTTTCCGACGGTTCAGTTCGCCATGTTTGAAGCGGAAGACATTGGTTTTTATAAGTTCGATATCTTGAGTCAGCGCGGATTGGGAAAAATCAAAGATTGCCTCAATGTTATTGCCTACAATCAACCCAACGCAGAGGTTCATGACATTCATGATATAGAACATTTCAAAAAAGACCTAAAGATTCAAAATTTACTGCAAACTGGCGAGGCAATGGGCTGTTTTTACGTGGAATCGCCCGCGATGCGTATGTTGATGAAAAAATTAAAGACAAAGACTTATTTAGACTTAGTTGCAGCGAGTTCCATCATTCGTCCTGGCGTTGCTAGTTCAGGAATGATGCATGAATACATTCTACGCCACAAAGTACCTGAAAAGCGCAAAGAAGCCAACCCATTACTGCTTGAGTTAATGCCAGAAACCTACGGAATCATGGTTTACCAAGAAGATGTGATCAAAGTAGCGCATCATTTCGCTGGTTTAAGTCTCGATGAAGCTGATATTCTCCGCAGAGGAATGTCGGGAAAGTACCGTTCTCTCAACGGACTGACGAGTGTTGAAGCAAAATTCTTCGACAACTGTAGAGAAAAAGGTCATGATGAAACGCTTATACAATCCATTTGGCATCAAATTAAAAGTTTTGCTGGTTACGCTTTCTCTAAAGGACATTCGGCTTCCTATGCGGTAGAAAGTTTTCAGAGTCTGTACTTAAAAGCCTATTTTCCACTGGAATATATGGTGGCAACGATCAATAACTTTGGCGGATATTACGAGACAGAATTTTACATCAATGAAGCTAGAAGGTTAGGTGCAACAATAGAAGCACCGTGTATTATTAATAGTCACTGGCAAACAATTATCAAAGGAAAGTCGATTTACTTAGGCTTTCAGCATGTACTAGGACTCGATTACAAAGAAACAAAGCGAATTTTAGACTATAGAAATGAAAATAAAGGTATTTCTTCATTTCAGGAAGTTTTAAAAAAACTATATCCAACTTTAGAAAACTTGCTTTCACTTATCAAGGTAGAAGCTTTTAGAAACTTGGAAGCCAACAAGTTAAACTTAAAATGGGAAGCACATCTTTTTTATAAGAAAGCTAGTAAAACGAAGCAACAGCATGCACTTTTTGAAATTGAATCAAAAGAATATGAGTTGCCAGAATTTGAAGAAACAATCACAGAATTGGCAAACGAAGAGCTAGAATTATTGGGTTTTAGTTTACGCAATCCATTCAGCTTACTGCAGCAACCTATCTTAGAAGACAAACTAATTCCCATTCACGACTTGCATAAATACGAAAAGCAATTTGTTACGCTCTACGGCTATTTGGTTAGTGTTAAATATGTAAGAACCAAGAACGGCAAGCGGATGAATTTTGGTACTTTTCAAGATTATTGGGGAGAAATTTTTGACACGGTACATTTTCCACAAAGCATTCAGCAATTTCCTTTTTATGGAAGAGGCGTATATCAACTTTTCGGGAAAGTCGTCAATGACTTTGACTATTACAGCTTGGAAGTTATAAGAATGGAGATTTTAATTTAAAAATTAGGATCTAGCAAAGTGCAATAAGGAAAAAAAATCCCCTAGTGGCAATTGTTGGAATCAATATTCCATCCTTCTCATCTTCGTCTAAGGGAGTTTGTCTATTGGAATATTCCAAATCTAGTCCCATAATGCCTTAGGAAACTCTTGTTTTATAATAACTTATAGCCTGAT
Source organism: Brumimicrobium sp. (assembly GCA_035497735.1). Taxonomy (GTDB): domain Bacteria; phylum Bacteroidota; class Bacteroidia; order Flavobacteriales_D; family Crocinitomicaceae; genus Brumimicrobium. Next base: position 17,802 of record DATJCX010000019.1, read on the forward strand.
TAAGATAAATACAAGTCAGATTGCAAACTGACGAAAATAAAAAAAAAACAGCCCATACACTTACAATAAGAAAGGGAGGATTTGATTATTCTCTATAAAAAACCTGCTCTAAACTTCCGTTTGACACAGTGAAAGATAATACTTGATAACAATCTACAGCTTCTCCGTCTTTCAAAGCAGGCTTCCAGTTTTGCGGCATATCATTCACTATTCCAAGTACTTGATTAGCCAGGGTTTCTGCTACACCTTTACCTTTAGTAATAATCATGAAATTACCAGCATTTCCATTACAGTCAACTGTAAAAGCTAATCCTACTCTAAAAATGGCGTTTTCAGCCCTTGTATCCGTTAAAGGATGTTTAGAAAAATACTCTTTCAATGCGGGAAGTCCACCTTCAAAACTAGGATTTTCATCCGGCACTGTGTGCGGTCCAACAGCGTCTATTAACAAGGCTTCTTTCTCAACGGCATATTGAATAGCTACGTTGCAAAAATCAACTTTTACAATACTATCTGCTGGAAAAATGACTGGTTTCTTGATTTCATTGGCAGTTACAAAAGTAAAGCCAACCGGCGCCATTGGTTCTTCGTAATCATAACCGTTTAAGTATAAAGTTATCGGCTTTTCCAAACCACTGTGATAAACATCATACACATCTAAAAGTCCAACGCCCATCATAGCCGAAGCACTTTTGAAGGAACAGCAACTTGCTACTCTTCTAAACTGAACTTCTTCACCATTCGGACCACGTAAAGCACGCATATAAGCACTTTGATTGGATATTTTACCAACCTTGATTGAGAACTTATGATTGGGTTCAAAACCATATTTTTTCTTGGTAGAAATTTTGTTTAATATCATGCTCCCGTCCAAATAGAACTCTTGTCCATTCACCTGAAAGGAAACACATAAAAAAGTTAGAAAAAAGGCTGTGAATTTTAAGATTGAGTTCATACTGGTTTTATTTCAAATGGTTTATACCTGAATTTTATACGCAATTTATAAATTAATGTTCTCCTAAGCTAACTTTTACAAGTACTAAAACCAATATTTATTCATTTCTCTAAGAAATTCTTTATCAGTAACGGGGAATTCTGAACCTAAAATAGCGTCGATTTCACATTTGGGGCAAAGGGCTGTTTCCTTTCCACTACGTTCCATTATCCAATCTATTATTTCAGTTGCCAAAAATGTCTCTTTGCAGTAAAAACAACCACAAATTTCGGAGCCTACAAGTTCAGCCTTATGAGATTTGCTTTTTGTATGAGCTGCTAATAAAAAGTCAGTGCCATATTTAGAGGAAGATGTATTCATAAGTTGAAGAAAAAATATTTGTTTGACTAAGGTAGTAGTTTATTTTCTAAAAATGTTCAGAAAATAAAGAAAGCGTCTCAATTCGAAACGCTTTCTAGTTTTATCAATAGCATAAGGAACTATGAAATCAAGTTCAAGTTCTCATCAAATTCATATTCTATAGGCTGTCCTGTTCCTAACTCTCGTTTTAGAATTTCTTCAGAAGAAAGTCCTTCAATGTACATAATCAATGAACGCAAGCTATTTCCATGAGCAACAACCAAGACAGTTTTCCCTGACTTTAATTCTGGTTGAATATTCTCTTGGAAATAAGGAATAACACGCTCATAAGTATCTTTTAAACTTTCTCCATTTGGCGGTTTTACATCATACGATCTTCTCCAAATGTGTACTTGGTCTGCTCCGTGCTTCTCAGCTGTTTCCGCCTTGTTTAAACCAGCTAAATCTCCATAATCACGTTCGTTTAGTGCTAGATTTTTAGTTACTGGAATATCCGTTTGACCAGTTACCTCTAAAATAAGGTCTAACGTCTTTTGCGCTCTCATCAATCCTGAAGTGAATGCAGCGTCAAATTTATACTTGCTTAATCTTTCACCTGCTTCACGCGCTTCTTTTACTCCTTGTTCTGTCAAGTCAACATCTACCCAACCTGTAAAACGATTCTCAAGATTCCACTGAGATTGACCATGTCTTACTAATACTAATTTCATACTTCTATGTTTTTAAAAATCACTTATTATTAATGTCCTTTTTTCTTTAATCGCTGACCTTTCACCTCTTCGTTAAAAGCTCCATTGTCGTAAACTAAATTTCCGTTTACGAAGGTTTGCATTACTTTTCCGTGAAATTCTTGACCTTCCATTGGAGACCATCCACATTTGTAATGTAAACTTTCTTTGGTAACCGTCCAAACTTGATCTAAGTCCACAATTACTAAATCCGCTGCATATCCTTCACGAATAAAACCTCTGTTTTCGATTTCATATAGTTGAGCTGGATTGTGACACATTTTTTCTACAATCTTTTCTAAGGAAATCTTTCCTTGCTTGTAGAATTCTAACATCACGTTTAGCGAATGTTGAATCATCGGTGCTCCAGACATAGCATGAAAATAATTCCCGCTTTTCTCCTCTACCGTATGTGGCGCGTGGTCTGTCGTAATCAAATCAATTCTATCATCCACCAAAGCAGCTAATAATCCTTCCTTATCTTCTTTAAACTTAATCGCTGGATTCCACTTGATTTTAGAACCTAATCTTTCATAATCCTCTTGACTAAACCATAAGTGTTGCACACAAACTTCAGTTGTTATTTTCTTTTCTGCTAAAGGAATATCATTTCTAAAGAATTTGGTTTCCGCAGCTGTAGTCAAGTGTAAAACATGCAGTCGAGCATCATGCTTTTCTGCCAGTTTTGTCAATTCTTTTGTTGCTTGGTAACAAGCGTCAACGCTTCTAACTTCTGGATGCAATCTAAATGGAATATCCTCTCCATAGATTTTCTTATACTCATCTTCATTTGCGAAAACCACACCTTCCTTCTCTGAATGCAAGGCGATAATTGCTTCCGACTTAGCGAAAAGTTCATCTAGTTTATCCGTATTATCAGCTAGTAAATTTCCTTTCTTTGTGAAGTATAAACCATCGTCAGACAAAGCAAAGAATTTAGAAGTATCTTTTGACAAAACTTCATCCATGTTATCCATGTTGATTCCCATAAAGAAACCATAGTTTGCCAAAGACTTTCCTGCAGCATTCGTATATTTATCCTCTAAGATTTCCTCCGTTAAAACATTCGGAACTGTATTTGGCATATCCATGAAAGCCGTAACACCACCAGCAACTGCCGCACGTGTTTCTGTATTCAAATCTGCTTTATGTGTTAATCCTGGGTCACGGAAGTGTACTTGTCCGTCAATAATTCCAGGAATTAAGTATTTTCCTGTACCATCAATAACTAAATCTGCATTTTCGTCAGCATTTGCTCCGATTTCTGCGATTTTACCATCTTCAATTAAAAGATTGTTTGTTGTGATTTCACCTTCATTGATGATCTGAATATTCTTAATAAGCGTACGTTTTACCATTTAATCTTAGGGTTAAAAATTTCAGATACAAAGTTAAACATTTAAGAGGAGAAAACAGGATGGAAGGAGAAGAATAAGGCTGTAATTTGTCAACATTTACTCAAAGAATGTTGATAGCTATCTTTTCCTTAAAAGTGTTCGTTTAATAAAACTGCAACATGTCCACAACTAAATTATAGAATCTATCTTCCGGTTGATACTTATTGCTGAATTCTTTTTCAAATGCGATTCGCGTGTATGTCTTTCTGCTTTTTGATTCTGGAAGAATGGCCTTTAAGTCAGGATATGCATCATTTATTTTTGTTGCAAAATAAGTTACCGAACCATCTTCATACGCTAAACCCAAAATTGCGCCTGGTAAATCCCAGTAACTTTCCGGACCGATTGAAGGAACAAAATCTGTATCAAACCAAGCATAAATCGTGGTAGAATCATTGATTTTAGTAATCGCTTGTTTGGCAAATTTCCCTGCGATTTGCCTTTCTTTACTGGTGAACCTCCATTCTCTTAAAGGCTGCTGGTCAATGATATTAAAGTATTCTCCTAACAAATTGATTTGCGTTTCAATCTTATTAGTTTCAAAATTCACAAGGGTAAATGTTTGAAAAGTTCTATTTTGATCTTTTAAACTTTCTGTATCTTCTGTTATAAATACACTTGCCGTATCATTGAAATACAATACTGCCTTTTCAAGCAAATAATCCGCTTCAGTTTTCTTAGGTTTAACTCTCCTACCGCCATAGCTACCTTGTTGACTTGGTGAGGAAAAGCGTTTGTCAATATTCGTTCTAATTTCATATTCGATAGAACCGTAGGTAATTTGTCCAACCGCCTCAAAACTTAGAAGAACAGCAGCAAACAACAGTAGTGTTATATTCTTAAAATCCTTCATCTTGCTCTGGTTTTACTCTAAATGTACTGTTAAACGAATAAGTTACTCTAAACAAAAAGTATCTTGAAATAATGTCATTTCTTGAATCGACAATGGTATTGGCTGTAAAAGTTCTATTGATGTTTGTATTTTCATTCAACAAATCGTATCCTTCTACACCAACTGTCCAATCGTCATATTTCCCAAATCGCTTTGAAATAGATGCATTCATGATAAAGAAATTTTTATTAAACGCTTGTGACAGATTGGAGTAATTGTAATAATTCCCTGTCATTTTCACATCTATTTTCCAAGGCAAGAAGATGGTTAAATCATTGTTGAAATTCCAAATTGTATTTCGAATGTTCATATTGGCGTTTGTCGAGTTATTACCAATCTGTTCAGTCAGACGAACGCTTGTTGTAAAATCAACCCATTTATTCAGCACCATTAATCTCAATTCGGGCATAACATTATGAATATTAGTAAGGTTATTTACGCCATCTACGATGTTGTTTTGGTTAGAATTCGTATAGACTATCCTCGGATTGATACGCAAGTTTCTTTTGAATACCGGCACTGTCGCTTCCATTCTTCCAGAAATATTATTGAAGGTGTTAATATTTTCATAAATTGAAATACTTCGTCCCAAACTGTCGTAATTTACAGACCTAGCAAAGTCGTTAAAAGTATAACGTGCGCTTAAACCTGCAATGAAGTTAAACTCTGAAACAGGTTTAAATAACAAATAGTTCATGTTGGCTGAAACGTTGTAATTAGATCTCAAATCTTCATTTCCTTCAAGAACATTGTTTGGATTGGTATTATCTCTAGCTGGCGACAAATAAGAAATACTTGGCAAGGAGGAATTTGTTGAAATTCGTGTCACAAAACTAGAATTTTGAGAAATTCTATAGCGGTAATGTAAGAATGGTAAAGCGCTAAATTCATTTTGCTTAATGTTTAAATCTGTAAAAAGATTTTCATTTTCTACTAATAGATTCCTTCCTCTAACTCCTATTGATAAATTATGACTTCTTGTACTGTAAGTAGTTGAAATCCCTAACTTATTTTGCCATCTTGTGGTACGAAAAACATTGGAAGTCAATGAATCCAAAATGGAAAAAGCCTCACCATCGTAATCATAGGAATACTTATCCTGGTTGTTCGAGTTATTATACAATTCGTAATCAAAATTCAATCTCCACTCTTCGCTCAATGGTTCTGTAAACCTTGCCATGAAGGTATTAGTGAAGTTGATGGTTGAGTTTTCTTTTAACTGCAAAATCTCGTTGTCGGTCAACTCTGTTAAATAGAAGTAATCGAAATAGTTCATTTGATTCTCCGATTGATTATTGCTATAGCTTAGATTATCAGACAGAATCAACGACCTATGGTCTTTGGCAAATCTCTTCCTGTAGTGTAATCTATTGTTAATTGAAAAACCATTGGCTGAGTTTTCGCTCTTATTTACTGCTTGCCTTACAGCTGATGAATTTGCATCATTATAGTCTGTTTCTTGCTGACTTTCATTTCCAGATAAGGAATAACTTACACGTGGTGCAATGGTTAATGTTTGGGTTGAATCAATATCAATTTTAAAATTTAATGACAGATCATGTGTTTGATTTCTTGTCTTTTTGTTCGTCAGATTGTCTGAAAAGTAAGTAGTATCACTCAGTAAATATTGTGTATTCCTTTCACTTTCTGAAGTTACACGGTTATCAGAGAATAAATAATCCCCACTAAATTTAAGTTTCTCATTAACTTGCTGACTAAACAAAACACCTGCACGAAATGTTTGCGGATATCCATTGCTTGCGTTACCGCCACCAATATTTCCGCTTCCACCCATTCCTGCCATTTGTGCATCTTCCCTACTAATAGAAGAATTCAAGGTATTTGACCCCAATCCAAAGGCAAATATCTTTTGCTTGTTATTAAAGCGATTAAAGAGCAATTGTCCTTCATGAAATTCCTGAAAGTCTGAGGCGCCATTCGCCTTAAGAAACCAACCTTTTTTAGCATTTTCCTTTAAGCGTAGGTCTAGAATTTGTATCTTCTCATCTCCTACTGCACCATCTTCTGGATCCATTTCATAAACCTGAACCCTATCAATACTTTTAGCAGACAAGTTTTTTGTTGCAATCGTAGGGTCGGAACCAAAAAACTCATCGCCATCCACATAAACTTTTGTTATCGTTTTTCCCTGCGAAGTGATACTTCCGTCACTCTCCACTGCCATACCAGGCAACTGTTTTAGGAGGTCTTCTACCACCGCATTACTTTGCGTAGCAAACGAGTCGGCCAAATACACCAAAGTGTCACCACGATAATACATCGGGTCTTTGTAGGCATACACGGCAATCTCTTCAAAGGCTATACTTTCTTCATCTAGGATGATTTCTCCCAAATCAAAAAAATGATTTTCTTCTGTTCCCACAAAAAGCATTTCTTTAGTGTTGTAACTTGGATGAGAAATAAAGAAACGATAGTTGGAAATTGGAACTTGAAAATGAAAACTTCCATCGCTACTCGTGTTTTGATAACCAACAATAACAGAATCGCTAATATTGATTAAATACACTTTTGCATTATAAACTGGTTGAAAAATGTTGGTATCCTTCACCACACCTTTTATCTCCATATCTTGCGCATTCCCTATAAAAGAAAAGAAAAAAGCAAGCACATAAATAAAATGGAAATTCTTCATCACGGGGTTTTGACCAATTTTTATGCCAAAAATAAAAAAAAATGAAGACGCTATAAACTTTAGCTCTAACTTCTTCACTTTATATATTTTCCAATGCTTCTAAAGAAGAAAGCATCAATGTACTTTAGAAATCTTTCTTAGATGATTTATATTTTAGAATAAAGATAGGAACGACAGTCCATAGAACTAATATCCCCATAGAAATCATACTACCTAGATTGCTACCAAAGAACTTCTTAAATACTGCACCAGTATATCCAAGTAGTGCTGAAATATCAAGTTTCAACAACATCATAATTCTTGATAAGTCTATTGGGTTAAAGATACTTGCAATCAAAGAGAATTTATCTAAAGGATATTCATCGAACATCACCAATGAGATTAAGAATAATCCATCATAGATAATCGCCATGAACAGCCAAATTAAGATAGCATAACTGAAACCTTTAATTCTATTTTCATTCACCAAAGCAACAACATAAGAAATTCCAGAGAAGATAAAACTAAGGAAAGTTCCTAGCAGCAACAATTGGCTAAACTCCCATATATCAGGAGATTGAAATAACCCGTAGATAATAAAAGGGATTCCTAATCCTAAAGTCAAACTCAAGGAAAGAGAAATCGCGACTCCTAGATATTGTCCAATAAATATCGAACTTCGTTTTATGGGAAGTGCCAAGAGCAGTTCGGTAAACTCTTTAGAATTGTAGTAATACATTACGCCAAAGATTGTTCCAATCAACGGAACAAGCATAATGATAACATTCATTAAAGTTAAAATGGCTTTAGAAAGACTTGGGTTTATAAACAACATTACTACTCCTAAAAGGAAGTAAAAAGCCAAGTAAACGTAGCTCCATCTACTACGAATTAAGTCGTAAAAACTATATTTTAATATCTTAAACATACTGAGTCTTCAATAAATTAGCAATTGCGTGTTCGAAATCCACTTCTCCTGTTTGTTCTTTTAGAGCGGCAGCACTTCCTCTGAAGTAAACTTTTCCTTCTAATAAGAAAACTATTTCATCGGCCATATCTTCTACAAAACTCATAATATGAGAAGTTAGCAGAATTGTTTTACCCTTTTCTTTTTCTTCTTCTATAAATTCTTTAAGAATAAGTAAGGCAATCGGGTCAAGACCTGTTGTTGGCTCATCCAAAATAATATAAGGACTGTCAAATAAGAAAGTAAGCACCAAGTTCACTTTTTGCTTCGTTCCTCCTGAAAGGTTTCCTAACTTCTTACTCATATGGGAAGTCAAACCTAATTTCTCAATATATCTAGATTCATCTAAACTAGAACTTTGCCTTAAATCCTTAATCATTTTAAACAACTCCTTCACTGTTAAGTTAACAGGGAAGTTAGCAATTTGAGGTAAGTAGCCAATCTTCTCTCTGTACTGCCAGTTATTAAGTGTAGATTCTCCATCGATCAAGATTTCTCCTGAATTCGGAATAACCATTCCTAATATACTTTTAATCAAAGTTGTTTTTCCCGAACCGTTGGGTCCAAGGACTGCAAATACACCTTTATCGGCAATGGTTAAATCGATTCCTTTAAGGACCTCGTTTTTACCAAATTTCTTATATAAGTTTTTAACTTCAATCATTTTTAATCATTTTCATTCTTGGTGTTTCATCCATCAAGTTATCAGGTGTAAACACGGGTGATACTTTCTCCGAAAAATCTACGATATCGATAAACATACTTCTCAATAGAATAATTGCTTCGGGAGATTTATTAACAACGTAAGAGAAGAGTTTAATCGGTCGATACGGCACATCTCCTATACCATCTCTGTCTAGGTCATAGCCGCTGTATTCACTCCAATAATTCCCATTAAATGAATTCTCATTGAGCGAGCCTTTGTAAGACAGGTCAAATGAATTATTGACAAAGTTATTATTGACAAATATATTTTCGTAATTGGCACCTCTAGAGTTGATTGCCCAACCGTTACTTTGAAAAGTATTGTGTTCATAATGAATACGATTGGAGCCTTCTATATTGAGTGCTGTGGTATTTCTGATAAATTTATTATAGATTATTTTAGAATCGACAACTTCCTTCAGTAGTATTCCGTAGGCTGCACCTCCCCAATTGTTTTCCATGGTGTTGTATTGCGCAAGTGTACGTTTAGAAAACATGATTGCTATTCCTGCACCATTGTGTTTGAATAAGTTGTGCTCAACCAAGTTGTCGTGACAGAACATAAAGTGCAAACCATATCTTACATTGTTTTCACTAATATTATTTTTGAATACATTACTATCAGAGAACTCTAGATATAAACCATCACGCATTTTGAAAACCTCATTATTTTCAACTAAATTTCCGTGACTATACCATAATTGGATACCGTTAGCAGCGTTAAATTCTGATACTGCTTCGCCATAAACTTTGTTATTTCTCACAATACCGTGATCTCCTCTTTCAAGGAAAATGGCAAAGAAAGGTTTCTTAATCACTAAATTTTCAATAATGAAGTCACGACTCTTTCTAATCCTAACGGCAGCGTAATCCTTCGTAAAGCTTGTACCAACGTTTATGATTTCGAATCCATCAATTTGAAAGCCATCCGCTTCAATTGTCAGGATATCCCCTTTCAGTTGACCGTCGATAATAGCGCCCGGTTCTCCTTTTAATTTGATACTTTTTTCTATAAGAAGATTAGACTCTTGATAGACTCCTTTTTTTACTAGAATTGTACTTCCAGGCGTGGCAATATCCACCGCTTTTCTAATCGTTTTAACTTCACAAGTAGCACAAACTTCAATTGTTTGAGCAAATGTTAAAGTAACAAAGAAAAAACTCAACAACGATAAGATAATCTTCATTATATTATATTAATTTCTAGATGAATATTAACGTCCAGCCTTTGAGAAATCGGCCAATATAGCCACTTTAACATCTCCCCAAGAAAACAGTTCACCACCATTTTCTTCTTGTATCTTTTCAGCATCTTCTTTACTACCGATTGCTGACAAATTCTCGCCCATTGGGCTTGGAATATTTTGTGAAATAATAAAAGTAGCATCTTTCACATCTATCAATGTTCCTGGATTTGTATAATCCGCTGAAAGGATATGCAACATATCGCTTTCATTTTTCTGTTCATATAAGTAATGGATCAAACATTCAGATGCATCAAACTTAAAGTTTTTACCTTTATTGGTTACCACTTGGGCTGCATGCGTTTGATCGACAATGGTCATTCTACAGAACTCACATTGATCAATACCGTAATTAATTGGCTCAATATTTTTAGAGCATGAAAATAATACGAAAGACATTAAAATAACTAATCCTAAATTTCTCATTTTTATATTACGATTTAATTTTTTTATATTCAGATTTCCCTACGAAGTAAGACAAAAATACTAAAAACAATCCGAAGAACATGATGTATGCTCCGGTATGTGGCCAAGAGTCAACGTCAAAATTCAACAACTTCTTATGTCCAATCAATGGCGGGTTATACTGCATTGGTACACCATCAGGATCTAACAATTTAATTGCTGCATTAGGGTCTAAATTTGTTCCGTAATCAACTAACCATAAGTTAAAGTCATACATTCCTACCAAACCTAATGTCACCATTAAGACAAGCCATCCAAAAAACCAAATTGGTTTTATTTTCCCAGTAAAACCGATAATTCCAATTAGAATTCCTAATCCAGCCATGATTCCAATAACAATCGGAAAAACAGTGAATTCAATCATTTCATCAACTTTAGGGATTGTTTTCATTCCCACATAGTGATTTAGTCCATCAATATTTAAAAGGTCAAACTCTGTTTCACCAACGATATCGTTGATGTAAATATCCATTCCTAATCCTTCCGGATACTGTGGAGCGAACAATTTAATGTTCCATAAGGGATAGTAAAAGAGTCCTAGCAACAGTGCTGAACCGATAACCATTAATATACTTGCTTTTTTCATTCCGTTTTTTTTTTTGTAAACCTTGATTGATTATGCGTGCTTCGTTTCCTCTCTTGAAACGATTGGAAGATAGTGGAGAATTCACCCTCCACTATCTTTATTTGGGTAGAAAGAAGTTTTATTAAAAAAGCTTCTTATTTATGTTCGCTACCTAAAATTAAATTATTTTGCAGATTTCCACTCTCCGTCTAACCCCCATCTTAATGGAACATCAGTACTTGGCTGTGAAACTCTTACATATCCTGCCATTTCTTGGTGAAGAGCTGAACAGAAGTCTGTACAATAGAATGGGAATACTCCTTCTGTCTTAGGCTCCCAAGTAATTGTTGTAGTTCTACCTGGTACGATTAATAACTCAGAGTTATTCATTCCAATAATACTGAATCCGTGAGGAAGGTCATAGTCTTGTTCCGAGTTTGTAATATGGAAGAATACTTTATCACCTACTTTCACTCCTTCAATGTTATCTGGCGTGAAGTGAGAACGAATCATTGTCATGTAAACATGCACTTCATTTCCTTTTCTCTCAACTCTTGCATCATTCGCGTTTTTAACTACGTATGGGTGCTCGTTATCAGCCAATCTGTAAATCTTCTTTGTATTGGGTGCAACTCTACCAGCACTAATTGCTGATGCGTAGTGAGGCTCTCCAATTGTCGGGAAGTCAAGAATTAACTCCATTTTGTCTCCTGAAATATCAAAGATCTGCGCTGATTGATTTAACTCTGGTCCAACTGGTAAGTATCTATCTTTAGTAATCTTGTTCATTGCTAATAAGTATTTACCTTCTGGCTTTCTTGAGTTACCTCCTGGGATACATAAGTGACCTGGAGAGTAGAATGTAGGTTGTCTATCTACTACTTCCCATGTTCCAACTTTCCACTTAACAACTTCTGAAGAAATAAAGAATGTCGTGTACGCATATCCTTTTCCGTCAAATTCTGTATGTAGCGGTCCGATTCCTGGCTGCTCAACAATACCTGCTAAAGTTTTCTCGTAATTTAATACTGGAATTCCGTAAGCTTCTCCATCGAAATCTTTTTTATCGATTACATCGATAATTTTATTGAAATCGTGAACAACTAAGTTTGCAGATAATTTACCGTTAGAAACGATATACTGTCCTGATGGGTCAACGTCACATCCGTGTGGTGATTTTGCTGAAGGAATTAAGTAAGCAATTCCAGGGAAATCAGCAGCTTCTAATACTAACACTTCTTCTTTCCAAGTTGTCTCAGAAGTATGTGTTTTTTCATTCACTTTGTTGTGTGCGTATCTCGTTTTTTCTTTAACTCCTTTTCCAGCTTTGATATACTCTTCTGCTTTCTTCCAGTTAATAGCTAAAACGTAGTCTTTATCATTCTTAGAAGCGTTAACCTCTTGTAATGAATGAGACTCTTCAGTATTATACGTTGTAAAGAAGAACCATCCATGAGACTTATCTCTACCTGGGTGACCTAAGTCATAGTTATAACCTGGTACACGAATTTGGAAAGATAAATCCATATCTCCTGATTCTTGATCTACACTAATAAAAGACATAGAAGCTTTGAAGTTACCTTTGTATTCTTCAATTGGCATATCTCTTTGAGGAATCGGAACAGAGAAACGAGTTCCCGCAACAACATACTCCGTGTTTTCAGTCACGAAAGAAGAGGAGTGGTTACCTGCACTGTTTGGAATTTCAATGATTTCTTTTGTTTCGAAATCCGTCAAATCGATACGTGCAATACGAGGTGTATTGTTACCATTGATAAATACCCAACGACCATCAGTTTCTCCATTTGTTTGAGAAATATCTGGGTGGTGAGAGTCATCCCATGGAACAAATCCATAAGAAGTATTAAACATGGCTTTACTCTCCTCACTGTATCCATACCCTGTTTGAGGGTCCTGAGAGAATACTGGAGTTACTTTTAACAATCTACCAGAAGGTAAACCGTAAGTATAAAGCTGTCCACTGAATCCACCTGACACGAATGCATAGAATTCATCTAGCTCGCCTGGAGCTACATACGCCTTTTCAGCAGCACTCTTTTTAGAGCCGTTACTGCCTCCATTGCTCGATCCTCCTCCTGGAGTACAAGCTACGAAAGACAACAACGCTGCACTTAGGCTTAAAAATTGAATTGTTTTTTTCATAGTTAACTGTTTAAAATTTTTAGACTTTTAATATGGTACAAATATAGATATTTGATAATCCGCCACATATGACAAAAGTCAGATTTCGGACTGAATTATCCAAGTTATTATGGAAATTAGTCATTTTTTATGAAAAAACAAAAATTTGAAGGGAAAATTCAGTAAAGTTCTACTGCTTTTCTTGTTAATCGAAAGGAATATATTCAGTAATAAGGATGAAAAATACGCGTAAATGGATTTTAGACTTCGTAGGGAAGTTTTTCGCCAGCTAGACCAGCAAGAATGTTTTCAGCTACCATCTTCGCCATTTTATCTCTATCTTCTTCAATGGAACTTCCAATATGAGGCGTTATAGAAACATGGGGAAGATCTAACAATTCATTATTAAAAATCATCGGCTCTGGATTTGTCACATCTAAACCTGCCCCCCAAATGGTTCTAGACTTTAAAGCTTCTGTCAATGCCAATTCATCATGAATTTGCCCGCGAGAAGTATTAATAAAGATGGCATTCTTTTTCATCTTAGAGAATGCCGTAGCATCAAATTTATTCTTTGTTTGTTCATTTAAAGCAGCGTGAACAGAAAGAACATCACTTTGCGATAAAAGCTCTTCAAAAGAAACCCACTTCGCTCCTAACTCCTTTTCTGCTCGCTCGTTTCGTGAACGATTGTGATAAATAATCTCCATATTATAAGCAGCTCTAGAAAGTCTAGCCATCTCAAAACCAATGTTTCCTAATCCAAAAACACCTAAGACCTTGTTTCTAAGTCCTATCCCTAAGTTTTCAGTTGGAGTAAAATGACTCCACTCTCCTCTCTTAATGCTTTGATACATATAAAAAGCATTCTTCGAAGCTGTTAACATCAACATAAATGCTGTGTCTGCGGTCGCTTCACTTCCTGCATTTGGTGTGTTTCCAATTGGAATGTTCAGTCTTTTAGCCGTGGCCAAGTCAACATGATTGTATCCTATAGAATGTAAAGCAATCACTTTTAAGTGTGGAACTGCCTCCAAAAATTCTTGATTTACCCTATTTCTATCTGCCACGACTATCGCATCATGCTCCTTGCATATCTCAACAAATTCTGTTGGAGTGGGTACTGCTTTATTTTCCCAAATAGTAACTGTATGTCCAGCTTGCTGAATCATATCCAATCCTATTTGTCTAATTCGTCGTGTTAAAAATACCTTCATAAAGACAAAAGTAAATATATAATGTGTTTTATCTAGCAGGTGATGACTTTACTTGTGAGTTCAACCACTGTTTTAAAAATACAGCTTGATTGTGCTTTTCATTTTTAGCGCTAAAAAGTAAAGTAACTTTCTCGTGTTTAGCAACGGCATCTTTAAGTTGTTTGGTTATTGCCGAATTTCCCTCAAGTTCTATCAAGTATTTTTTCTTAAACTCTCCCCATTTTTCATCCTCATGGTTAAACCATTTACGCAATTCCGTTGAAGGACCGATTTCTTTTAACCATAAGTCAAGTCGTGCATCTTCTTTTTTGATTCCACGCGGCCAAAGTCTGTCCACCAAAATACGAAAACCATCATCGTCTGTTGCGTCTTCATAAATCCGTTTTAATACAATTGCAGCCATTTCTACTTTTTAAAAAAGCAAATTACGAATAAAAGGCCAATTTGTAGAACCCTTCACGGGGTAATTTTAAAAAAAAGTGTGACAATTATTTTTCGTACTCCTTGAGTGTAGAGTCTGATTTATACAAAACTCTACCGCAAGGCACTACCTTACTTGAGTCATCTAAATGAACAGATTGATCGTCAAAGAAAATATGAGCACCGAATGCTTTTAAGACTTTATCCTTGGCCAATCCGCCCATAAAATAAGCTTCGTCAACGTAAACTCCCCAATTTCTAAGCGTATTTACAACACGCATATGACTAGGAGCACTTCTAGCTGTAACAATCGCTATTCTCAAGGGTGTCAACTCGATAGACATCGGTAAACGCTCTTGAATCTTCGACAACCTTCTCAATAAATTCGCAAAAGGCCCATCATCCAAAGGAATGTTTTCATTTGCTTTTTCATGTGCTAGGAAAGCCTCTATTCCTTCCTGCTTATAAATCTTTTCAGATGCTTCAGAAAACACCACTGCATCCGCATCGAAAGCAAATTTCACTCTTTCTGTTTCGGGTTGGTAATCCGCAGGAGGGTCATACACCAAGGCAGTAGCACAACTAGCGTTATCTATAACTGTTTGTACCTCTTTTTCATCTTTCGACAAGAATAGGTCAACGCCAAAAGCATCAATAAATGGCGGTATTGGTTCACCACCTGAAAAAGCCATTCTGTTAATTGGTAAATTATAATGCTGAATAGATTTAAGTACTCTTGTTCCTGTTTCCGGACTATTTCTGGACATCACGACAATTTCTACGATAGGACTATTTTTTTCTACGTGTAAATTTAGATTAAGCAGCGCTTGAATCAAAGGAAAAGCAGTTCCCTTTTCCAATACGACATCTTCATTTTCTAATTGATATTTTCTAAAACCTTGAATACTTTCTTTTTTAAAAATTTCATTTTCCACTTCTAAATTGAAAAGCGCTCTGGTTGAAACACCAACTACTAATATATCTGAAACATCTACTGCCATGCTATTGAATCTTTATTCCTTGTGAAATGATAATCTTACAATATTACACATATTCACAATTGATTTATTAGAATTAAAGTGATTTTTTTTCGAATTAGCCTATAGTTTAGGCCAAAAAAAACCGCAAAATTGCGGTTTTCATTATTTTCAATACGTTTTTGAACTATAGTTGGTAAAGGTATTTTTTACTTTCTTCTAATTCTTGGTAACGCACTTTACATTCGTCAATCATTTTTTCAGCAGCTGCTCTATCTCCAAAACCATTTGTTTGAACAGTTTTATTCTCTAAATTCTTGTATGTTTTAAAGAACTCTTCTACTTCTTTTTTGAAGTGATCATTCACATCATTGATATCGTTTAATTTGCTCATGATTGGATCATCAACAGGAACGCAAACGATTTTCTCGTCATTGTCTCCACCGTCCACCATGTAGAAAACTCCAACAGCTTTAACTTCAACTAAAATCCCAGGTGCAAATGGTTCCGTAGCCAATACTAAAACATCTAATGCATCACCATCTAAAGCCAAAGTTTCTGGAACAAATCCATATTCAGCCGGATATCTCATGTTAGAGTATAACAAACGGTCGAAACGGATTCTTTTTAATGTAAAATCGTATTCGTACTTATTTCTACTTCCTGTAGGAATTTCAATAAAAGCATCAAAAGTTTTCATATCTTAATTTTCAATTAGGTTGCAAAAATAATTTAATTATCTTTTTATTACAAGTTTTTGAAAAATATATTCTCATTTCACTGATATAACTGATTATACAGTCAAAACAATAAACGGGTACTTCAAGAGTTACAACCACCTGTCTTGTCAGTAAATGACGTGCCTGACTGACAAATAAAAAATAAAACTGACATAATAACAGTTATTCTATATTATTCAAATATTTAAACCAAATGGCAAACTAGTTGTTTAGCTATGCAGTGAGATATCTTATGCTCTCTATTTATGAATTCGTTCATGGAATTATAATATAGAAAGAAAAGATTTGAAATAAAAATAATTAGCTTTGTGCTAATATTAAAACATTGAATGACGAAATTAAGTAAAGTAACAAACTCGGAAGATCTATGCAACTCAATAGTAGAGGGAATGCAGGATAATAAAGCGGAAGACATAGTGGTAATTGATTTGCGTGGAATTGAAAACTCTGTTGCAGATTTTTTTGTTGTTGCTAGTGGTAACTCAACAACACAAATTGATGGTATTGCCAATTCCATCGTTCGTTCAACAAGAAAGAATTTACAAGAAAAACCTTGGCATCAGGAAGGAAAGATAACTTCGGAATGGGTATTATTAGATTACGTATCTGTTGTGGCACATATCTTTCAAAGAGAGATACGAAAGTTTTATGATTTAGAAGATTTATGGGCAGACGGCGTTGTTCGTCAAATAGAAAACCAGTAAAAATACATTTATAATAAAAATGGGAAAAGAAAACAATTCACCTCAAAAACCGAATAAAAACAAAAGTCCATATTCCATATACTGGATTTACGCAATTATTGGTTTAACAATCATTGGAGTTCAGCTATTTATGAACTCTAACACCAACAAGAAAATTCAATCACAGCAAACTTTCATCACCTTGATGGAGCATGACTATGTTGAAAATGTAATTTTATGGCGTAATGTTGGTCGCGTTGATTTTAAAATCAATGAAGCCGGTAAAAAAGCAATTGAACAAGGAGACTTTTCAGGAGAAGACTTTGATGATATCAAAAAGGCATTATCAAATACGAATTCTCCAATGGTTGGTGGTTCTACTCCTAAACTTGGCTTCGACATAGCCTCAACTGATGCTTTTGTTAAAGAGTTTGACGCTGCCAATGAGAAGCGTAAGGAAAATAATGTTGGCGTAATTTCCTATAAAGTTGACGAAGAACACAACTATATCGCTCAAATATTTAGCTTTATTCTACCAATTTTAATCATCATTGCTATCTGGATGTTCATTCTTAGAAGAATGGGTGGTGGAATGGGTGGCGGTGCCGGAGGAGGTCAACTCTTCAACATCGGAAAATCTAAAGCACAAGTATTTGAAAAAGGTAAAGGAACAAACATTACATTTAAAGATGTAGCTGGATTGGAAGGAGCTAAAGAAGAGATTCAAGAAATTGTAGCTTTCCTTAAGAATCCTAAGAAATACACTGAATTAGGTGCTAAGATTCCTAAAGGAGCGCTGCTGGTAGGACCTCCAGGAACAGGTAAGACATTGTTAGCTAAAGCCGTTGCAGGGGAAGCTGATGTACCTTTCTTCTCGCTATCAGGTTCAGACTTCGTAGAGATGTTTGTTGGAGTTGGAGCTTCACGTGTTCGTGACTTATTTAAACAAGCAAAAGAAAAATCTCCTTCTATTATCTTTATTGATGAGATTGATGCAATTGGTCGTGCTAGAGGTAAGAACGCAAATATGGGTTCTAACGACGAAAGAGAAAACACATTAAACCAGCTACTAACTGAAATGGATGGTTTCGGAACAAACTCTGGAGTGATTATTTTAGCAGCAACAAACAGAGCAGACATTCTTGATAAAGCCTTGATGAGAGCTGGTCGTTTTGACAGACAGATTTATGTAGATATGCCAGACTTGAACGAAAGAAAAGAAATTTTCGAAGTTCACTTAAAGCCTTTAAAGCTAGGTCCGGATATCGATAGAGAATTCTTATCTAAGCAAACACCTGGTTTCTCTGGTGCTGACATTGCTAACCTTTGTAACGAAGCTGCATTAATTGCTGCTAGGAAGGAAAAAAAGCAAGTAGAAATGCAAGATTTCCTTGATGCTGTTGATAGAATTATCGGTGGTTTAGAGAAGAAAAACAAAATCATTACAAAGGACGAAAAACGTGCGATTGCATTCCACGAAGCAGGACACGCAACAGTATCTTGGTTGGCGGAACATGCGCACCCACTAGTAAAAGTTACCATTGTACCAAGAGGTCAATCCTTAGGTGCTGCTTGGTATTTACCAGAAGAAAGAACGATTACAAGAACAGAACAGTTATTAGATGAAATGTGTGCTGCACTTGGTGGAAGAGCGGCAGAAGAAATTATTTTCGGGAAGATTTCTACTGGTGCTTTAAGTGACTTAGAGAAAGTAACTAAGCAAGCTTATGCAATGGTTTCAATCTACGGATTAAACGATGTTGTAGGGAATATTTCATACTATGATTCTCAAGGTCAAAACCAATTCACTAAACCCTATTCTGAGGAAACAAATAGAGTGATTGACATTGAGGTTAGAAAACTAATTGAAGAGCAATACACAAGAGCGAAGCAAATTCTAACAGATAATAAAGACAAACTAATTCTTTTGGCAGAAAAGCTTCTTGAAAAAGAAGTTATTTTCCAAGAAGATTTAGTTGAAATATTTGGAAAACGTTCATGGGACCAATTGACAACAGTTGAGAAAATGAAAGTTGAAAGTGGAGATATTGACTCAGAAGATATTCTAAAAGGTCAAAAAGGATCGACAGATTCTGAATACTTAGCTGATAATACTTCTGCAACGGACGAGACAAAGGATACAAATGAGGATACTGAGAAAGATTCAAACTTGGATCAAAGAGAATCTCCTCGTTACTAACTCTCCGCTTGCGGGTTGTGAAACGGTGTACCAAACCACTGAATCACACATGATTAACATCATGAAATTAAAACTAGAAGAAGAAGGAATCCATGATATTATTTTAAATAACATGGATTCCTCTTACAATAATTTCGGAAAAGTTGAGCTCTATGTCAAGCAAAATGACGTAATTCGTGCCAAGCATATAATAGATAAAAACTATGAGTAATATACTTGTCCGTACAATTTGGGGAGCACTTTTCGTTGGTATAATGATTGGTTCATTTCTTTTAGGAACCTATTCAACCGCAGTCATTCTCACATTATTTATGGCCATCGGTCTGTTTGAATTTTATCGTTTCTTTAAAGAAAATGAAGAAACAAATCCACCAGCGACAACGGGAATCGTAGGAGGAATTTTACTTTTCATCACCCTGCTAGCTCCTTCCCTATTTGACTTTCAATTGAATCAATTATGGATAGCCATTCCGGTTTTATTTCTACCTTTTTTCCATATTATATTTAGTCTAAACAAGAACCCTTTGGCCGACTTAATGGTCCTAGCTTTTTCTTGGTTATACATTCTTCTTCCATTCTATTTTATGTTTAGCATCCAATCTTTCCCAATAGAAAGAGAATATTCATGGGGATTCATCCTTGGTTTTTTTGTGATGGTTTGGGCGAATGATACTTTTGCATACTTATCGGGCAGATTTTTTGGAAAACACAAACTATTTGAACGTATTTCGCCGAAGAAGACATGGCAAGGTGCAATCGGAGGTTTTATCTTTACTCTTTTATTTGGAGCACTCTATGCGGCACTTTTCAAACAAGACTTTTTGTTTTGGATACTAGCAGGAGTTGTCATCTCTCCAATGAGCATTTTTGGTGACTTAATTGAATCTAGGTTTAAACGTATTGTCAACGTTAAAGATTCTGGAACCATACTTCGTGGTCACGGAGGAATCCTTGATCGCTTTGATGCGGCGATGTATGCAGCACCCTTCTTTTATTTGTGGATGACAATTTATTTCAGTTAGAAAAAGCATCCACTTATTATCTTTAGTCAATTCAGAAAACAGGTGAATGAAAAATTCTTTTGCCTATAATTTACTACATCATCTAAAAAGAATTATTTTTACACACTATACAAATAATTGCAACTAATTAAAATGAAAATTCATAGAGAAGGTTATTTAATTATCACAGTAGGTCTACTAATTCTTGGTCTTATTCAAGCTGGGAATTATTATCTATACACAAAAATAGATCAGCAATGGCTATTCATTCTACTAAGCGTAGCTGCCTTAGTAATGGCTTATCTAATTATCCAATTCTTTAGAGTTCCAAACATCACTTTCAAAGGTGGGGAAAATGAAATTTACTGTCCAGCAGATGGAAAAGTAGTCGTAATCGAAGAGGTAGAAGAAACAGAATACTTTAAAGACAGACGAATTCAAGTTTCTATCTTTATGTCGCCACTTAACGTTCATGCAAACTTCAATCCTATCGGTGGAAAAGTAAAGTATGCTAAATACCACAAAGGCTTGTTTTTAGTGGCATGGCACCCTAAGAGTTCTACAGATAACGAAAGAACAACTATCGTGGTGGAACACAAAAACGGCAAGGAAGTACTTTTTCGCCAAGTAGCTGGTGCAGTAGCCAGAAGAATATGCTATTACGTTCAAGAAAAGGATCTGGTAAAGGCTGGAGATGAGTTTGGTTTCATCAAGTTTGGATCGCGTATCGACCTATATTTGCCGATTGGAACAAAATTAGATGTTAAAATTGGTGATATCGTAAAAGGAAGAATTACGAAAATAGGAGAATTTGAAAATTAATTCTATATTTGAATCACTAATTAGAAATTTATGAAAAAGACACTGATGATTTTGGCGATGGGACTTATATTCTCATTTGCATTTAACGGAGCAGCTTTGGCTACTGAGTCCCCTATTGTTACAAAAACAGAATGTAAGGACGGAGATGGTAAAAAAGCTTGCTGTAAAAAAGATGGCGAGAAAAAAGAAGACTGTTCTGCTGAGAAAAAAGAAGCTTGCGCTAAGAACAAAGCTGATGCGAACACAAAGTCGGATGCTAAAGCATGTTGTGCAAAGAAAGAAACAGCACAAGTAGAAACTAAGAAGGCTGCATGTTGCGCTTCAAAGAAATAAAAACTTTAAAAAAATTAAAAAAGCACATCATTGATGTGCTTTTTTTTGTCAATAGCCTAATAATCTTATTCATCCTCAACTGACCGTATTCCTTGTTCAGGATACTTTCCCCTAAATTGACTCAATTCATTCTTTAGGTATTTAAAGTCCTTTTCGATATCTCCTGTAGGTTCAAACACTTTTAAAATCCCCCCTGTTTTTGTTGGATAATCCATGTAGCCAATATAAATAGGAACATTCGCTTTTAAAGCAATATAGTAAAAACCTTTTCGCCAATTCGGATTGTATTTTCTCGTACCTTCCGGTGTAAATACCAAATATAAATTTTCATGTTCTTCAAAAAATTTTGCTGCTTGCTCAGTAAATTTATTGTGCTTATTTCTGCTAACAGGCAAACCTCCCATTGCTTTTAAAAGCCATCCTAATGGCGGAAAAAACAACTCACTTTTAATCAAGAATTTTGCATTTAACTCGTAGTGCCAAAAAGCCAAACGACCAATAACAAAATCAAAGCTACTTGTGTGCGGTCCCATAACAATAATTGCTTTATTTACTCCTTCCGGACTATCAGTAATAGTCCAACCAAAGATTTTAAGTAAAACACGCGCGAACTTTTTCATCATGCACAAAATAAGTTTTAAAAATAAAACAAAGTCAAATAACTACTTTAAAGAAGCGAAAGCCTTCTCGGCAGGATATGCATTAAACATTCCGCTTGCTTTTGCCACTAACACCCCATTTTGATTCACTACGGCTGCTTCTGCATAAATCAATCTTTTTCCAGCAGACAAGACCTTACCTGTAGCTTCTAGCTTATCGCCTAAAAGTACCGGTTTTAAGAAATTAAGATTCAAATCCACGGTACTGACAACGTTATTATTTCGTTGTGCTACCGATAAGGCAGCCACACCCAAAGTTCCATCAATTAATCCAGCAACCACACCTCCATGCGCCGCAGTCGGTGTTGCCAAGTGTTTCTCTTGAATTTCAATCGTGTACTTCACTTCACCATCTCCAATAACTTCCAACTTCATCTCCAAAAATCTTCCGTAATTATTTGAAGCTTTGTACAAATCTAAAATTTTGTCGTCTATCATGCCATCATATTTGATGCAAAAATATGTATTTTTCTTAATATGCAAGCATAAGAAAAGTTGATTAATATATAAAATGCTTTTATCCCTCCAAAATCAAGTTTCAAATCATTATCTTTGTTCTTTATAACGATTGTTTCAAAGAAATGAAGTTTTTTAGACGAAAGAAAAAGCAAACGCCTACCATTCCTGAAAGTTTTGTAGTGCCACCATTTGAATATCATCCTAAAATAATATTAGCTTGGGCTAAAGGAATTGAAGGGAATCAAGACTTATTGAATTATTTATGGGAAAATGATTTCAAGGAATTGGTAATTGCTTCACATGCTATTCATTTAAAAGATGATGCTAGAAAATGGTTGATGGAAAATGGATTTCCACATTTCATGGCTTTCATTAGAGCTGCTGAAGGAGACACCGTTGCTTTAAGTTGGTTGAAAGTTCACGGTTTTGACTTATTTTACAATATGGCTCTTGCCATTGAAGGAAATAATGAAGGATTCAAATGGATCAATGTGAATAGTACGCAAGAGATATTCATGTTAACGCGAATAATTAAGGCTGTAAAAGATGAAATCGAGCACGACCATAACGAAACACATAAACGAAGCAGAAAATAATTTCCAGTGATTAAAGTAAAAACTTTCACGTTTATATAACTTTATAAAAAACAAAAAAACAGTTGGAGAAATTTGTAAATATTCATGATGCGGCAGAAGGTTTAAAAGCAGGGAAAACATTGCTCTACCCTACCGACACAGTTTGGGGCTTAGGTTGTGATGCAACCAACGAAGAAGCGATAAAAAAGATAGAAAAGATCAAACATAGATCAAAAGAGAAGTCTTTTATTCTTTTGGTTGACAGCATCGTCATGTTGGAACGTTATGTAAGAGACATACCTGATGTTTGCTTTGACTTGATAGAAGTAACAGACAAGCCATTGACTATTATTTACGACAATCCCATGAATTTACCAGCTTCGCTACTTGCCACTGATGGAAGCATTGGAATTCGCGTTACTGAGGATTTGAACTGTATGAAATTGATTCAACGATTGAGGAAACCATTGGTATCGACAAGTGCCAATATTTCGGGACAG
Source organism: Brumimicrobium sp. (assembly GCA_035497735.1). Classification (GTDB taxonomy): domain Bacteria; phylum Bacteroidota; class Bacteroidia; order Flavobacteriales_D; family Crocinitomicaceae; genus Brumimicrobium. Next base: position 41,440 of record DATJCX010000019.1, read on the forward strand.
AAAACCGCCACCAGTTTTGAAGATATTCATGAAGAAATCAAAAACGATGTTGACTTAATACTCAATGATAGACTAAAGGAAATCATGAAAAATCCTTCAACTATCATCAAAGTAGCGTCAAATGGAAACGTAAAAGTTATCCGATAAAAATTAAATTTAAAAACCAAGGAAGGAGAAACTGATTTCAATTTCAGTTAATCACATTCCAACTAACAAATTTTGATTAAATTTGCATTTATGAAAAATAATGAGGACAAGTTAAAAAGTGTAATTTCCCATGCGAAAGAATATGGGTTTGTTTTTCCGTCATCAGAAATTTATGATGGATTATCTGCAACTTACGACTATGGTCAATTAGGCGCTGAGTTAAAAAACAATATTAAAAGATATTGGTGGACTGCAATGACGCAGATGCACGATGATATTGTAGGTATCGATGCAGCGATTTTCATGCACCCTACAACATGGAAGGCATCCGGCCATACGGAGGCTTTTAACGATCCGATGATCGACAATAAAGATTCTAACAAAAGATATCGTGCTGACGTACTAGTAGAAGAGCACATTGAAAAATACCGTGAAAAAATTGCGAAAGAAGTTGCAAAAGCTAAAAAACGTTTCGGTGAAGCGTTTGACGAAGTGCAATTTTTAGCAACCAACCCTAACGTTCTAAGAAATCAAGCAAAAGTTGATGAAATAGAAGCAAAATTAGAGAAGGTTTTTGAAAACGACGATTTGGTTGCTTTCAAAGCATTGATTGAAGAATTAGATATCGTTTGTCCTGTTTCTGGAACAAAAAACTGGACAGATGTTCGTCAATTCAACCTGATGTTTAAAACAGAATTAGGTTCTGTTGCAGGAGATGCTTCGACGATTTACCTTCGTCCTGAAACGGCTCAAGGTATTTTCGTAAACTACCTAAACGTTCAGAAGTCAGGTAGAATGAAGATTCCTTTTGGAATTGCCCAAATCGGTAAAGCTTTCAGAAATGAAATCGTTGCAAGACAATTCATCTTCCGTATGCGTGAATTCGAACAAATGGAAATGCAATACTTTGTACGTCCAGGTGAAGAATTAAAATGGTATGAATACTGGAAAGAAAAACGTACAAAATGGCATAAAGCATTAGGTTTAGGTGAAGAATTATATCGTTTTCATGACCATATCAATTTAGCACACTACGCAAATGCTGCAACGGATATCGAGTTTGACTTCCCAATGGGATTCAAAGAGCTTGAAGGAATTCACTCTAGAACAGATTACGATTTAAAGCGCCATGAAGAATTCTCAGGAAAGAAATTACAATATTTCGACCCAGAATTAAATGAACACTATACACCATTTGTTGTAGAAACTTCAGTTGGACTAGACCGTTTATTCTTAGCTATTTTAAGCGCATCTTATAAGAATGAAACTTTAGAAGATGGTTCAGAAAGAGTGGTATTAAAAATTCCTGCGGCACTTGCACCTTACAAAGTTGCCGTAATGCCATTAACGAAAAAAGACGGTTTACCAGAAAAAGCAAAAGAAATTATTGATGAATTAAAGTATGACTTCGCTTGTCAATACGATGATAAAGACTCTATTGGAAGACGTTACCGTCGTCAAGACGCAATCGGAACTCCATTCCACGTTACTGTTGACCACCAAACATTGGAAGACAACATGGTAACGATTAGAGATAGAGATACAATGTTACAAGAAAGAGTCAACATTGCTGATTTACATGGTATTATCAACGAGAAAGTAAGTCTTAAAAAACTTTTACAAAAAGGATAAAATCTACCATCCTCTACTATAAATGACGAAAATCAAATATTTAGGATAAATCCATCCTTTATTTGATTTTCGTTTTTTAACTTTGTCTAAAATCTTTCAATCATGGAAAAATTCCCCATTTCACTATACCCTTCTGTTACACCTAATCCGTACACGATAAAATTCATGTCGGATAGATATTTATTGCAACCTAAACAAGGTAGTGCAGATTTCAGAACAAAAGAAGAAGCAGATGGTTTTTCACCTTTAGCAAGCGCTGTTTTTGAGCAGTTTGACTATATAAAAGGTGTATATATTGAAAGAAACTTTATTTCAGTTACAAAAGACGAAGGTGCAATGCCATGGGAATACCTTATCCCAGAGGTTAGAGATTTCCTTCATAGTTATATCGTTAACGGAAACCCTATCGTTAATCACATGCCTGAAGAAAGAGCATTTCCAAAGGTAAAAGACATGGAGTTCAGCCCCTCTCCTTTTGATGGGAAAATTAGAGAACTCATGAAAACACATGTTGACGACCCCGTTCGTGAAGATGGTGGACAAATCGTTTACAGAGGCTTTAAAGATGGAATCGTTACGGTATTGTTAAAAGGTGCGTGTGTTGGTTGTCCAGCTCGAAACAAGACCTTAAAGCAAGGAATTGAAGACATTCTTATCAGATACATTCCTGAGGTAAAAGAAGTTGTTTCTGAAAATGATTTACTGGAAGAAGAGAACAACATTGCTACTTCAAGTGATGGCGGGAAATCTCCTTTTGACCAATTAGACTTTTCCGCATTCGATAGTTTACCAGAAATCTAGTTAACTAGCATTCCAATAAAAAGAATAATCTGAATTCTCTAACAATTCAACACCTTATTTAGGTGCTAATCGATAGATAACAAGTCCGATTATAGCGAATATAAAGTTAGGAATCCACACAGCTATGATTGCTGGGAACCCCATGTTTTCAGCTGCTACAGAAGTCACCTTCATTGCGAAAATATAGAAGAAAGCCAGGAATAATCCAATGGCAATATTCACCCCTATTCCACCTCTTGTTTTCCGAGAGGAAACAGCCATACCTATCAATGTTAGAACGTAAGTAGCAAAAGGGAAAGAAGTTCGTTGATACAATTCAATTTCGTAGAAAGCAATATCTCCCGTACCCTTTTCTTTTTCAGCTTTAATAAAGTTTTTCAGTTCTGAAAAGCCCATTGTTTGCGAAACAGTTTCTCTAAAGGCCATCTCACTTAGCTTAAAAGGAAAAATAGTGTCCAATTGACCGCCCATCACCTCTGGATAGTCCAATTCGTCGTGCGGATAACCGATATAGCGAATATGGTAGTCTATCAACTCCCAAACTTCTGTACTATCATAATTAATCGCTTGGTCTGCTTTAAGAATAGAAATCAGATTGTTGTTTTTATCTCTATTTTCCATTACAAATCCTAAAGCTCGGCCTTTGTCTGCTCTATACGACTCAAAATAAACGATTTTATTCCCAGGATATTCCGCAAAGTAATTACTAACTGTTCTTACATTTCGATAGTAATCTTCTTCAAATTGCAGTCGAACCTTGTTTGATTCCGGTAAAACCACATGGTTAAAGACCAAGGAAATCAACATCAGAATAGTAGCACCTATCATATAAGGTCGGAGAATTCTCCTAAAAGGTCGTCCACTATTCAGCATGGGAATAATCTCTGTATTTTGCGCCATCTTGGCTGTAAACCAAATAACAGAAACAAAGACTATTAAGGGTGAGAAAAGATTTCCAAAATAGATTAGGAAATTCAAGTAATAACTAAAAATAATGGCACTTATAGGCGCTGATCTTTCAATAAAATCACCTAAACGCTCAGATAAATCGAAAACCATAGCCAAAATCATGATTACCCCCAACATGAAGAAGAAAGTAATCAAGTATTTTTTAATAATATATCGATCTAATATCTTTAGCATTTATCTATAGTTTTTGTCCTAGCTTTTTAACCATTATATTTTTCCATTCTGTAAAGCTACCATCAATAATTCTGACTCTTGCTTCTTTAATCAACGCTAAATAAAACGCTAAATTATGAATAGTTGCAATTTGAACGCCTAAAATTTCATTTGCTTTGAATAAATGACGCAAATAAGCCTTCGTGTAGAAACTATCTACAGAAGAAGTTCCATTCGGATCTATTGGAGAAAAATCCATTTCCCATTTCTTATTTTTAATATTGATTGTGCCCTCACTCGTAAATAACATTCCGTGGCGCGCATTACGCGTAGGCATCACACAGTCAAACATATCAATTCCCAATGCGATACATTCCAGTAAGTTAATAGGCGTACCAACTCCCATTAAATACCTTGGCTTTTCTTCCGGCAGAATATCACAAACGATATCCGTCATTCCGTACAGTTCATCATCCGGCTCTCCTACAGAAAGTCCACCGATGGCATTTCCTAAAGAATCCGTATCCGCGATGTATTTAGCAGATTCAGCTCTTAAATCTTTAAAAGTACTTCCTTGTACAATTGGGAACAATGCTTGCTCATGTCCGTATAGAGGCTTTGTTTCATCCATTTGTTTAAAACATCTATCCAACCAGCGATGCGTCATTTGCATAGAGCGTTTTGCATACTGATAAGTCGTTGGATAAGAAACGCACTCATCAAAAGCCATAATGATATCTGCACCAATAGAACGTTGAATATCAATTGCTTTTTCCGGCGTAAAGAAATGGAAAGAACCATCTAAGTGAGAGCGGAATTTTACTCCTTCCTCACGGATTTTCCTTGTATTTGATAAAGAATATACCTGAAATCCTCCACTATCAGTAAGTAAAGGTTTGTGGTAATTCATAAAATTATGTAAACCACCAGCTGCCTCCATAACTTCCATTCCTGGTCGTAAATATAGGTGATAGGTGTTTCCTAAAATGATTTGAGCGTTAATTTCATTCTCAATTTCATACTGATGTACTCCTTTTACTGTTGCCACTGTACCCACAGGCATAAATATCGGTGTCTCAACAACACCGTGGTCTGTATGAAGTTCTCCAGCTCTCGCTTTTGAGTTTTTATCTGTCTGTAATAAACTAAAGTGCATAACTATGTTAAAAAAATTATCCAGCAAAGATAATTCTAATTCGGAAGTATGCCATATTTGCACAAAACATATATTTAAAATGGAGTTATTTCCTGATTTTTCAGACATATTAGACAGTTCAATAAACATTCTCTTTTGGGGACTTGCTTTTGTTCAACTATTTTGGATGCTTTTTTTCTACGCTCGAATTTCATTTCACAAAGAGAAGAAAGTAGATTCGATCAATCCGCCTGTTAGCATCATTATCGTTGCCCGTAACGAAGAGGACAATTTATTTGAATATTTGCCTAGTATTTTAGAGCAAGACTATCATGAATACGAAGTAATCGTTGTCAACCATCAATCGACAGACAATACAGAATACATTCTGAAAGCATTTAGAGAAAGTTCGCCTCACTTAAGAATCGTCAATTTAGAGCGCGACAGACACCTTACTTACGGAAAGAAGTTACCTTTAACAATTGGTATCAAAGGTGCGAAATACAACCATCTTTTATTGACAGATGCCGACTGTAAGCCTACTTCAGACCAGTGGTTGAAAAACATGGCTGGGAAGTTTACCGAGAAAAAAGAAATCGTCTTAGGTTATGGTCCACACAGAAAACTACCTGGTTTCTTAAACCGCGTAATTCGTTTAGACACTTCATTTATAGCTTTAAATTATCTTTCATTTGCAAAAGCAGGTATTCCATATATGGGTGTTGGAAGAAATTTAGCTTATACGCAAGAATTATTCATGAATAACAGTGGTTTTAAATCACATTATTCAATTCAATCAGGTGACGATGACTTATTTATTCAGGAAGTTGCAAAAAATCGCAACTACACTATTTCTTTAGATCCATCGACATTCTGCTATTCGGATGCTAAAGAAACATGGGAAGATTGGTACACACAAAAATCTAGACACTACACAACAACAAGTAGATATGGACTTTTCAAAAAGCTCTTGTTAGGAATATATCCACTGACATTGATTTTATTATATATAACTTTGGTTATTTTGTTGTTGAATAATTGGTTAAACTGGACTTCAATTGGTGTTATTTCACTTATTATTATTGTAAAATGGTTAACTTTAGGATTCGCAATGAAAAAATTAAAACAGAAATCATTTATAAGCGGTATTATATTTTGGGATTTATTTTATGCATTATTGACACCAATTGTATATTACACAACAGAGCAATCTAAAAACGCAACATGGAAATAGGGAAACATCTTTCAGATAAAGGACAAAAAGATTTGGCTGTCGTTAATCGTGCTAAAGAAGGCGATCAAGCGGCTTTTACCGAACTATTAGAAAGATACAGAGAACCTGTTTACTACATGTTGCTAAAAATGGTAAAAAACAATGACGATGCAGATGACTTAACAATGGAAGCTTTTGGGAAAGCATTCAACAGAATTCATCAATATTCTCCAGACTATTCTTTTAGTACTTGGCTTTTTAAAATTGCGACCAACAACTGTATTGATTTCATTCGAAAGAAACGTGTGTATTTAACTTCACTTGACCATAGCTATACCAACGAAGACGGTGTAGGTGTAAGTATAGAAGTTGACAGCGGCGAACTCGATCCAGAGGAAGTTTTCATGAGACAACAAAAGGTAAAAACAATGCAAAATGTGGTTGAAAAACTAAAGCCACATTATAGAGATTTAGTTGTAAAAAGGTACTTTGAAGAATTGAGTTACGATGAAATCGCAACGGAGTTAAACCTACCTTTAGGTACAGTTAAAGCGCAATTATTCAGAGCCAGAGATTTACTTGCGAATATTTTAAGGAATACAAAAGACACAATTTAACGAGCAAAAAAAATCATTCTATCATAGAATAAAAGGTGGATACTTTTCACAAGGACCTAACAAACAACGATAATTTAGAACTAAAACATGGAAATCATCAAGAAATATTTTCCGAAGTTAACGGAAGACCAAATCAATAAATTTGAACAATTAAAACCGTTGTACGAAGAGTGGAATGAGAAAATCAATGTCATCAGTCGTAAAGACCTTGACAATTTCTATGAGCGCCACGTACTTCATTCTTTAGCCATTGCAAATATTATTCGTTTTCAACCTGGAACGACTATTTTAGACGTTGGTACTGGTGGTGGATTCCCTGGAATTCCATTGGCTATTATGTTTCCAGAATGTAAGTTTCACTTAGTTGATTCTATCGGGAAGAAAATAAAAGTCGTAGAAGGAGTTGTTGAAGCTTTGGGATTAACCAATGTAAAATACACGCATGACAGAGTTGAAAAAGTAAAAGAGAAGTACGACTTTATCGTTAGCCGTGCCGTTACGCAAATGCCTGAGTTTATTACTTGGGTTAGAAACAAGATCAAGAAAGAGCAAAAGAATGGTTTACCAAATGGTATTCTTTATCTAAAAGGAGGAGATTTACGAAAGGAATTAAAGCCAATTCAGAATTTCCATGAGTCCTACCCTATTTCAGAATATTTCAAAGAAGAATTTTTTGAAACGAAGCAGGTAGTTTACGTTCAGCTTTATTAATATTAAATTTACAGAATGAAAAAAGGTCGAAGCAATGCTTCGACCTTTTTTATAATCCTTTTCCAATTTTTCTCTGTTACTTACAGATCACTTGGGATATCCATTTTTTGTAATTGTTTTCTCTTCGGCTTTAGCTTATCGATAAAAACAACTCTCAATCTTTCTCTATCAGCGTTTACAATGATTTCAGAAATTCCATTTGAAACCGATGCTGGCTCACCTTTTAAGTTGTGAAATTTCTTGTCATACAACTCTTCTGTATTATCATCATAATAATAGAAAATTGAAGTAATGTAACCGTTTTCAACACGTACTTTTCCTCTCACGCAGTACACTTCATCACCTTCAAAAAATGAAATCATCACATTTCGATAGATGTTGTCAGAAACTGTAAATGATCCGCGCTCCTTAAAAGCTTCTTCATACACTTGAAAACAGTTTAATTCTTTATCTTGGGCAAGAGTAGAGTTGATTCCTAATAAAAGGACGGTTGCAAAGGTTAAAAGTAAAGTTTTTCTCATAGTTCTTTTTTTTAGCACAGTTTCATCTGACTTCAAAGATAATAAATTGAATGAATACAGATGGTTTTTCTGTTTTATTTTTTATTTTTGGTATTTAATCAATTTTCAATGGAGCAAATAACAGACCAATTTAACGAAGCACTAAAAGTACTATCAACTTTTAACACACAAGAGAACATGCAAAAGATTGCAGATGCCGGTGAGTTATTAGTAAACAGCATTAAATTGGGTGGGAAAGCTATCAGTTGTGGAAATGGAGGTTCAATGAGTGACGCAATGCACTTTGCGGAAGAATTGACAGGTAGATACAGAGATAATAGACCTTCTATTGCTGCATTATCTATTTCAGATCCAACACATATTTCTTGTGTGGCCAATGATTATGGTTATGAATATGTTTTCTCTAGATTCATTGAAGGTGTCGGTAGAGAAAATGATGTCTTATTGGCAATTTCTACAAGTGGAAATTCTAAGAATGTTATCAATGCCATTAAAGCAGCCAGAGAGAAAGGAATGAAAGTCATTGGTTTAACAGGAAAAGATGGTGGTCAAATGGCCAATCTTTGCGATGTTGAAATCCGTGCTCCTCAATCTGAGTATGCAGATAGAGCTCAAGAAATTCACATCAAAGTTATTCATAACTTGATCGATTACGTAGAAAGAAAAATATTCTAAAGATATTATAAAGAAAAAGGCCATCTATTTCTAGACAGCCTTTTCAACAAAAATTGATAAACTGATTATTTCTTAATCAATCTGTATGTTTTTTCATTTCCTTTAACGGTAACTTTTATAAAGTAAACACCTTTATTTAAAGAAGAAACATTGATTTTTGTATTCATAGCATTTGGCGTTACAGTTTTTACACTTTCTCCTAATACGTTAATGAATTCAACTTTTTCAATTTTAGCATCTACCTTTAAATTTAAAGTCTCGCTTACAGGGTTTGGGTAGAATGATAATTCTTTAAATACATCTGTACTTAAACCAACACCTGGAGAAGTTGTAAAGTTTACCGGACCAGTCCAATCGCTTTTTGTTTCATCTTCACAAATAGCACGAACGTAAACATCATAAGATGTAGCTTCTATTAAACCTTCTAAAGTAAAAGGTGAAGTTGCAGTTACAATTGTCCCTTCTTCAACGCTAAAACCTTCTAATCCATAACTAAGTTCAAATGTTTGATTTTCTCCTTCTGTTTCCCATTCGATAGTTGCTTCGCTATCTGAAAGAACCTGTGCAACAATAAAGCTTGGCGCTAAACATTCAATTGGGTCTTCACCAAATGCTGTCCAAACGATGTTGTCAATGATAGACTGTCTATTTGCATCTACATCACCTACATTCTTAATTCGAATAGTAACCTCTCCATCAAGATTTATACCCTGAGAGAAAGTGTAAACATCAGGTTGATCACCTGTTCCTTCACCAAACTCATTAGTTAATCCTACTTGAACACCGTTTGCAATTATCTCTAATTGACGAATTGTCCCACCTGTAAAAGCTTTTCTAAATTCAAATGACAATGTTCCCACACCATTGGTAACCGTCCATTCAAAATAGCTACTCACTGGCTTTCTTAACATCAAGCCTTGATCTAAAATTGGGAAATCATCCTGATCTCTACATTGTGCATAAGTAAAGGTAACTCCTTCATAGTCGAAACTACCATCTGAATATGCAGTCGGTAATTCTAATCCTTCGAAGTCGAAATCCATTGTTCCTTGCCCGAAAGCAAATACCGGAAATAGCAAAAAAGTTAGTAAAAGTTTTCTCATATTATTTATATTTAATTATTGATATATATATTGCGAAATTAAGACAAATCAAGTTAACAGAAAAATTTTTTTGAAATTAAAATAACTTATTAACAACCGTCAATTTTAATTTTTATTCGAGGAGAATAACCTTATCTTTGCTCTTTTGTAAAAAAAACAAGAAATAGAACATGTTAACAATAGACCCAAAAGAAACGCCGATTCCAATATTACATGGTTATTTAACTTCAGCAGTTGGACCACGTCCCATTGCCTTTGCTTCTACCATTGATAAAGATGGCGTTCCCAATTTGGCACCCTTCAGTTTTTTCAATGTTTTTGGAGCAAACCCTCCTATCCTAGTGTTTTCACCAGCGAGAAGTGGGAAAACGACATTGGCTAAAGATTCACATCTCAATGTTTTGGAAGTTCCCGAAGTAGTAATTAACGTAGTTACTTACGATATCCTTGAACAAACGATTTTAACTTCAGCTGCTTTTGACAAAGGAGTAGATGAGTTTACAAAGAGTGGATTAACACCTATTGCTTCTGACTTGGTAAAACCATTTAGAGTTAAGGAATCTCCTGTTCAAATGGAATGCAAAGTTTTACAAGTCATCGAAACGGGTCAAGGTGGTGCTGCTGGTAACTTAGTTATTTGCGAAGTTGTTAGAATGCACATCGATGAATCTGTTCTGGATGAAAATCAATTAATCGACCCTTTGAAGATAGATTTAGTTGGTCGTCTTGGAAGAGACTGGCATTGTCGACCACATACAAATACACATAATTCAATGTTTCAAATGAAGCAAGTTTTGAGAGATGTTGTTATTGGTTACGACCAAATTCCACAAGATATCAAAGAAAGTAGCGTACTAAGTGCCAAAGACATCTACAAATTAGGAATGATAAAAGAATTGCCAAATGAAACAGATGTTAATGAATATAAATTAATAGAATTATCAGAATTATTCATATCTTTAGAAGATGAAGCGTCTGAATTAGAACAAGAGCTTCATAAAATAGCTAAAAAACATATAGAAAATAACGAGCTTGAATTGGCTTGGAAAACGCTATTAACATTTAATAATCAATAAAAAAACAACAGTTATGTTTACCCTTACAGGAACAGTAAAAGTAAAAAAAGACACGGAACAAGTGACTCCAACTTTCTCAAAAAGAGAATTTGTAGTCACAGATGCATCAGGAATGTACCCACAAGACATCCTTTTTCAATTAACTCAAGAACGCACGTCTCTATTAGACAATATCAATGAAAATGACATTGTAAATGTGTCTTTCAATCTTAGAGGACGTGAGTGGACAAATCCACAAGGAGAAGTAAAGTACTTCAACTCATTAGACGCTTGGAGAATTGATAAAGCACAAGGAGGAACACCTGGTAATGCAATGCCACAAAATCAACAAGCTGCGGCACCAATCACACCTGATTCTGCTCAAACATTAGTGGATGAGTCTGATGATGATTTACCATTCTAGGTTTTAAAAATCTTAAGAAATTGAAAAGGTTTTGTGAATCACAAAACCTTTTTTTTATGCCGAATTTTTTAAAGAAAAAAACAGTAGCCAACTTTCATCGACTACTGTTATCCTATAAGCTATTTATTAGTGACTATTTTACTTGCGCAAGGGCATGCTCAATATCAGAAATTAAATCATTTGCATCTTCTACCCCAACTGATAAACGAACCAATGTGTCGCTAATTCCGATACGAGCTTGCTCTTCAGGAGCAACAGCACAGTGTGTCATTGATTTTGGGTGTTGAATTAAACTTTCAGTACTTCCTAAACTCACTGCTAACTGAATCAAGCTTAGGTTATTTAAAAACTGGAAAGCTTCTTTCTCTCCACCTTTTAAGTAGATTGAAATCATTGCTCCAGGAGAAGTGTATTGACGTTTGTAAATGTCATAATCTCTCGTATTTTCTTCTAATAAACCTAAGTAATTGATTTTCTCAATTTTCGGATGATTTTTAAGGTAAAGCGCGATTTTCTCAGCACTTGTTGCTTGTCTTTCCATACGGATACTTAATGTTTCCAAACTTCTAGTCAGTAACCATGAAGTATGTGCTCCAGCCATGTTTCCAAGGAAAGTTCTTAATACTTTCACTCTACCCATCACTTCAGCAGTTCCTAAAACAGCACCAGCAATCAAGTCACTATGTCCACCGATGTACTTTGTTGCAGAGTAAACAGCTAAGTCCGCTCCCATCTCTAATGGTTTTGACCATACAGGTCCCATAAAAGTATTGTCCACGCAAACGTAAGTTTTGTCGTCTCCATTCTTAAACTTCTTTGCAACTCTTGCACACATTTCGATATCGATTAATGCATTTGTTGGATTAGCAGGTGTTTCCAAATAAATTAGACCTAATTTATCCGCCTTTCCTGAATTGTTAATCATTTCAATTAACTCTTCTTCCGTAGTTTCTGCGTAAAATGGAATAGATGAAATTCCGATTTTTTGTAGGTAATCGTGAATAAAATGGTCTGTTCCACCATAAACAGGAGAACTATATACCAGTAATTCACCTGGCTTTAAGAATTCTAATAAAATAGTACTAATCGCTGCCATTCCACTTTCAAAAACTGCACTGTCAGCAGCTTTGTCCCAAAGTGATAAGCGATTTTCTAAAATTTCTAAGTTAGGATTATTGATTCTACTATAAATCAATCCCAATTCCTCTCCTTCTTCTTTTTGGTTGATTCCGTATGCTAAAGAGAAAAATCTTTTTCCTTCTTCTGCTGTTTTAAAAACAAAAGTTGAAGTTTGAAATATTGGGGTTTTGATTGATCCTTCTGATAATTCCGCTTTATATCCATGCGTCATCATCAAACTTTCAGGCTTAAAATTATTGCTCATTGTTAAATATTTTGTTTCTAACAAAAATAGTGATATACTTTTAAAAATCCGTCGACACCTTAAATTTTAGTAAAATACTCTATATTTACAAAATAAACAGAACTAAAGAACTGTAAACTGAAGAAAAACGATATTTATCAGAATAAAAGACTATGATTAATACAATTGACGAAATTGATAAGCTGATTATTCAGCTACTAAAAGAAGATGCGAAAATGAGTACAAAGGAAATTGCTGATAAAGTAGGCATTAGTAAGACTCCTGTTTACGAGCGCATCAAGAAATTAGAGAAGAATGGAATCATAGAAAAATACATAGCGGTCATTGACAATAAAAAATTAATCAATGGAATGTTTGTCTTTTGTTCTGTTTCATTAGATGTTCAGAAACTAAAAGAAATTGAACTATTCAAAGAAGAAGTAAAGCGCTTACCCGAAGTTTTGGAATGCTACCTTATGGGAGGAGCAAATGATTTTTTATTAAAAGTTTTGGTGAGAAATCTCGATGATTATCATCAATTCTCTTCTGGAAAATTGGCAGCTCTAAACAATGTCAATCAAATCAAAAGTACTTTCGTTTTAGATGTTGTTAAAAAAGAGTAATAGCGGTTTTAGCTTTCCAATTATGACTACTTATAACTTCGTAGAGTGTAACTTAAATTACTTATTTTAATAGGAAGTATCCTTATCTTTGCACCGTCTTTAAAAGACATATATTAAAATTGGACAAAAACATCTATAATTATGATTGATACAACGACAAATATCATTTCTTGGGAAGAGTACCTTGACATGTTTGATCAAATAATAAACGCTGACTCACCAGCAGCACCATACGATAATCCCGACTACTTTCAATACACGAAATTAAACAACAGTCGTATGTTGAGATGGCTGAAAACAGGAACTATCACTGAAGAAACAGCAACAGTAATTAACAACATTAAGGAACCACAAACTTGGTACTTAATTCTTGAACCATGGTGTGGAGATGCAGCACATTTAACACCTTTTATTCAAAAGATGGCTGCTTTAAATGCTAATATTGATTTGAAAATTGTTTTAAGAGACACTGAGCCATTTATGATTGATGACTATCTAACAAATGGAGGAAAGTCAATTCCAAAACTGGTTATTAGAGATGCCGACGGAAAAGACTTACATGTTTGGGGTCCACGTCCAGTCAAAGCACAAGAGCTTTACTTACAATTAAAAGAAGCCAACAAAGATTTAGAAGAGCAAAAGTTGGAACTTCAAAAATGGTATAATAAAGACAAGGGAGAAGAAATTCAAAAAGAATTCAGAGATATCTTAGGATAAAATCGTAATTTTGTATTCTACTAATTTGTAGATTAGAAAATAACATATGATTTCAACTGAAGATAAATCTAAGATAAAAGATAAAAACATTCTTGTAACCGGTGGAGCTGGATTTATCGGCTCCAACCTTTGCGAGTATCTATTAGAATTAGGAGCAAAAGTTACTTGCTTTGACAATTTATCTACCGGTTTTAAACACAATATAACACCCCTTTTAAGCAATCCTAACTTCTGTTTCGTCGAAGCTGACATTAGAGATTTAGAAGCTTGTATGTCGGCCTGTAAAGATCAGGACTACATTCTTCATCAGGCGGCCCTAGGTTCCGTTCCTCGTTCTATCAATGATCCAATTGCGACCAACGACACGAACATTAATGGTTTCCTTAACATGCTTGTAGCGGCGAGAGACAATGGTGTAAAACGCTTCGTTTACGCTGCGAGTAGTTCTACTTATGGAGATTCTGAAAACCTACCGAAAGTTGAACACATCATCGGAAAACCGCTTTCTCCTTATGCAGTTACGAAATACGTTAATGAATTATACGCTGATGTTTTTGCTAAGACATATGGCATTGAAACAATAGGATTACGATACTTCAATGTTTTCGGAAGAAAACAAGACCCAAATGGAGCTTATGCTGCAGTTATTCCTTTATTTGTGAAGAAATTTATGGACCATGAAAGTCCGATAATCAACGGAGACGGAACTTTCTCTCGCGACTTCACATACATCGACAATGTCATTCAAATGAATTTATTGGCGTTGACAACGGAGAATAAGGAGGCATTAAATCAAATTTATAACACAGCTGTAGGTGACAGAACGACTCTTTTAGAGTTAACTGAAATGTTAAGAAAACAGTTATCAAATTATGACTCTGCAATTGCTCAAGTTGAAATCAAGCATGGTCCAAACAGAAAAGGAGACATTCCACATTCTTTAGCTTCTATTGAAAAAGCAGAGAGATTGTTAAACTATTCCCCAACTCATAAAGTTGAAGCAGGAATTGAAGAAGCAATTAAATGGTATGTAAAGAATTTGAAATCGTAGTAAATTTCAACAATTCACCTATAGCAAATAGCTCATTAAAGTTTATTAAAGAAGTGACTTATTGAAAGTGGCATACTTTTTAAGGTGTTGAAATACTTACCGGTAATACCTTCCCATTGAAGTAATTTCCTGTTTTTAAAGCAAAGTCAACAATAAATTGCGCAATTTCCACCGGTTGCATTGGAGCTTGAGCGCCTGGAAAAGCTGCTTCAAACATTTCAGTTTGTACAGCACCTAAACACAAGCAATTCATTTTGATTTTCGTTTCCTTATATTCTTCAGCAAACAATTCTGTAAAACTAGCTATTCCAGCTTTTGAAGTTGAATAGGCTGACAGTTCAGGAAATTTCACACTACCTTGAAAAGCACCCATTGAAGAAATATTAAGAATATGTCCACCATGTTCTAGCATTTTTGGAACAAAATACTGCGTTGCGTAAATAGCACCAATAGAATTCACTTGGTAACACGCATCAATATCCTCTCTTGTTAATTCTAGAAAAGGTTTTTTAATCAATAATCCAGCGTTATTAATCAGAATGTCAACACGTGGAAAAGTTGATAAGACAAGTTCTAACTCTTGGTGTAAATTCTCAGAAGCGAGATCGATTTGTCCTGTTACAACATTCTCTTGCGTATAATCTGCTTGCATCTGCTTTAGATTACGAGAAAGTGCAATAACAGTATTTGATTTGTCTTTGGCTAGTTGTAAAACAATGGCTTTCCCAATTCCACGACTTGCACCGACAACAGCAATAACTTTAGATGTCATAATCAATCTTTACAACTGGACTATTTGGATGTGCTTGACAAGTCAAAGTAAACCCTTGTTCAACCTCTTCGTCAGTCAAAGCAAAGTTCTTATCCATAGTTACAGAACCTTCCGTTACTTTTGCTTTACAGCTTGTACAGATTCCACCTCTACAAGAGTAAGGAGCGTCCATACCATGACTTTCTGCTTCTCCTAGGATAGTATCACCTTTTGCTGCTAAATCAAAAGTTTCTTCTTCTCCGCCTAACTTAACAGTTACTTTGGCAACACCTTCAAACTTTTCTGCTGGTTCAGCTGTTTTATTACCCACCATTTCTACAGGTGTAGTAAACAGTTCGTAGTTGATTTTATTTTCTGCAACACCAAAAGTATCCAAAACTTTTATCACATTCATCACCACTTGCTCTGGTCCACAAACGTAGAAACCTTTAGCACGCAACAATGATAAGTCAGCTCTAAATATATTCATCAACACATCTTCTGTCAACATACCGTGAAGGAAGCCTTCTTTTTCTTGATCAGAAAAAACATGTGTAACTTTCACTTTATTTCCTTCTAGTTCAGAAAGATCATTCTCAAACATTATCGTTTGGTCAGTTCTATTTCCGTAGAAAAGTCTCATTTCTCTATTCTCCGATTTCTCGATAGCCTTCGCCATAGATAAAATAGGTGTAATTCCAGAACCTGCAGCAATTGCAACAAAAGTTCCGTCCTCTTTTTCAGGAAGTGTAAAGTTCCCCATAGGAAAACTAACTTCCATTTCATCACCTTCCTTTAGTCTGTCATTTAAGAAAGCCGACACATATCCGTCTTCTATCTTTTTTACTCCGACAGCCAAACCTTCATCTTCTCCACTACAAATAGAATAAGAACGTCTCACTTTTTCACCATCAATAACAACATCTAAGTTGACATATTGACCAGCAACAAAAGTGAATTTATCCTTTAACTCCGCAGGGATTTCAAATTCAATTTTAACAGCGTCTTTAATTAAACGCTCTATTTTAAGAACCTTCAAAGTTGCGCTTGAAACAGACATTTTATTATCTGTAGCAACTTCAGATTTCTTTTTTCCTCCAAAAAGTGACTTAAAAAAACTCATAACAATAAATCATTTAAAGACGATAAATTAATCGTCATACGATACAATAATTTTCGCTGTAGTTGGATGCGCTTGACAAGTTAAAATATATCCTTGCTCTAGTTCATCTTCCTCTAATGCATAATTTTTATCCATGATTGCTTCACCTTCTAAAACCTTCGCTTTACAAGTTGAGCAAACACCACCTTTACACGAGTATGGAGCATCTACCCCACCCTCAATTGCAACATCAAGAATGCTTGGTCCATCTTTTTTGATAGCCATAACAACTTGTTCGTCGTCCATAATAACGGTCATTTCCGTCAATTCTGCGACTGTATTCGATACAGACTTAGTTGCTGTACTTTTCTTATCATCATCTGGTGAAGAGAACAGTTCAAAATGAATATTATCAGAAGGCATTCCTGCTTCTTCAAACACATCTTTAACTGCGAATATCATTGGTTCTGGGCCACATACAAACACTTCATCATAATGCGTTTCTTTGAACAACGTTTGCTTAAACTCGCTCACCTTTTCTTTATTCAATAAACCTTCAAATAAATCAACTCCAATTTTCTCTTCATTAAAGACATGAATCAAATCAAATCTCGTCATGAATTCATTTTTGATATGCTCTAGTTCTTCTCTGAAAATAATATGGTTAAACCCTCTATTTCCGTAAACCAAAGTAACTTTACTATTCGGTGCTTTATGCAGAATCGTCTTTATATGAGACATAATTGGTGTAACCCCACTTCCTCCTGCGAAAAACAAGAATGATTTTGCTGTATTTTCATCAATACTATAAGTAAAAACGCCTGAAGGTGTCATTACTTCAACACTATCACCCGTTTTCAGCTCCGTATTTGCATAGGTAGAAAACTTTCCAAAAGGTTGCATTTTAATTGCTACTCTTAACTCATTTTCAAAATCAGCTGTACAAATGGAATAAGAACGTCTTACTTCTTCTCCATTTATGATCGCTTTAAAGTTAAGGTGTTGCCCAGCTTGATACAGATATGCGTTTTTCAACTCTTCTGGAACTTCTAGTGCAATTGAAACAGCATCTTCTGTTTCCTTTCTAATATCTTTAATTGTTAAATTGTGAAATCTCGGCTTCATGGTCTAAATTTAGCTAAATTTTAAAGTGCAAAAATAACAAGAATTACCTGATTTTTTGAGTTCCAGCTGAAAAACTTTACTTTCATTTGTTTACCGAATAGTTTTAGCGGACAAAAGGGCTTTTTTAATGGATAATGGGGAAAGCCATTTTGAATTCTATTTAAATTACAATTATCAATCTATAAAGTAAAAAAACAGTCAATGGCCTAAAATGTTCACTGATAAAATCGCATTATATCACAAATTTTATTCTTTTTAGACAGCTACTTTTTTTCTATTTCCCATTAGCAGTTTAAGATTCTTCATTTAAGTTACAATCTTTCCGTTTAAACTGATAAATATCACATTTAAAAATCATTTACTTCTCCCGTTCTTTAAAACCAAAAAAAAATCGTATTTTTGTTACCATTGAATTAATACAAACCATGTTATTTATCTAAAAATTATGGAAAATCAGAATATAGAACTTTTAGATAAGCATTTTCAGGATAAAGTTGATCAGGAAATCAAAATTGAGCCTAGAGACTATATGCCGGATGCTTATCGTAAGACTCTAATTCGTCAGATATCTCAACACGCTCACTCCGAAACTGTTGGTCAACTACCTGAATCGAATTGGGTAACAAGAGCTCCTTCTCTAGTGAGAAAAGCAACATTATTAGCAAAAATTCAAGACGAGGCAGGTCACGGTTTATACCTTTACAGTGCTGCTGAAACCCTTGGCGCAAGCAGAGAAGATTTAATCGACGACTTACACAGTGGTAAAGCGAAATACTCAAGTATATTCAACTATCCTTCATTAACTTGGGCGGATATGGGTGCAATTGGCTGGTTAGTTGATGGTGCTGCCATCATTAATCAAGTTCCGCTTTGTCGTACGTCGTACGGACCCTACGCAAGAGCGATGGTACGAGTTTGTAAGGAAGAATCTTTCCATCAAAGACAAGGATTTGAGATCATGGCTAACTTAGCAGCTGGTTCTCCAGAGCAAAAGGAAATGGCACAAGATGCACTTAATAGATGGTGGTGGCCAGCGATTATGATGTTCGGTCCAAGTGATGCAGAATCCACCCATACAGCACAGTCAATGAAGTGGAAGATTAAACGTCACACCAATGACGAATTAAGACAAAAGTTTATCGACCAAGCAGTTCCACAAGCAGAATTCATAGGACTAAAAGTTCCTGATGAGCACTTAAAGTTCAACGAGGAAACAGGTCATTACGATTACGGTCCAATCGACTGGGAGGAGTTTTGGAGTGTTGTTAAAGGAAATGGTCCTTGTAATGAAGAACGTGTTGCTGCTCGTAAAGCTGCCAAGGACAATGGTATGTGGGTAAGAGAAGCTGCAATGGCTTATGCCGAGAAGAAAGAAAAAAGAAAAGTAAAAGTATCGTAATTTATAAAGCGATACAATTATATAAAAATATTAAAACTAAAAAATGGGAAATAAAGTTGAATGGCCACTTTGGGAAGTTTTTATCCGAAGTAAGCAAGGGCTAAATCACAGACATGCTGGTAGTTTAAGAGCTCCAGATGAAGTTATGGCGATTAAAAATGCACGTGACGTTTATACACGTCGTAGCGAAGGTGTTAGTATTTGGGTAGTTAAAGCGGAAGATGTTTTTGCTTCAGACCCCTATGAAGAAGGTCCATTATTTGAACCTGCAAATACAAAAATTTACCGTCACCCAACCTTCTATCATGTTCCAGAAGGAGTTAAAAACCTTTAAAATAAAATCATGACTAAAGAAGAAGCATTATTTCAATTTTTACTAAGAAAAGCTGATGACAGTTTAATATTAGGGCATCGTTTATCAGAATGGTGTGGACATGGTCCGGTATTAGAGGAAGACATCGCTTTATCGAATATCGCTTTAGACTTGATTGGTCAAGCAACAGAATTATTCAAATACGCGGCGGAAGTTGAAGGTAAAGGAAGAACGGAGGATGACTTAGCGTTTTTAAGAATCGAAAGAGAATACAGAAATGTTTTACTTGTTGAACAACCAAACGGAGACTTTGGAAAAACAATCGTTCGTCAATTCTTTTTTGACCAATTTGAATTGCTTTTCTACCAAGCGTTGACACAAAGCAAGGATGACCATATTAAGGCAATTGCTGAGAAGACAATTTTAGAAATTAAATATCACGCGAGACATTCAGCAGAATGGATTATTCGATTAGGAGATGGAACAGAGGAATCTCATGAGAGAGTTCAAAAATCAATCAATGAACTAGCTCGTTTTGTTGACGAATTGTTCTACCAAGACGAAGTAGATGAGATTTTAATTAACGCTGGAATTATTGCAGACAGTAAAAAGCTAAGAGAGGCATTTGATAAAAATGTAGCTGATATATTATCAGAAGCAACATTGTCACTTCCTGAAAATAATTGGCAAAACAAAATCACCAGTGGAAGAAAAGGAATTCACACTGAACACTTGGGATATTTGCTAACAGAGCTGCAATACATGCAACGCACATACCCAGGGTTGCAGTGGTAAAATAAATTAAAAATGAGTACAACAAAAGAAATAACATCAGAATACATTTGGAAACTTTTAGAAGAAGTTCCAGACCCAGAGATTCCGGTAGTTTCTGTGATTGACTTGGGTGTAATTCGTCATGTAATCAAAGAAGATGATGGAAGCTGGACCATTAAAATGACGCCTACTTATACAGGCTGTCCGGCGACCAACTTTATGGCGATGAATGTTGTTTCACGATTAAAAGAAGATGGTATCAAATCAAAAGTTGATATCGTTCTTTCTCCGGCTTGGATTACTGATTATATAACAGAAGAAGGTCGTAGAAAACTTAAAGAGTATGGCGTTGCTCCACCGCAAGAAGGAGGAGATTCATCTACCCTTTTTGGGAAAAGACCCGATGTAATATGTCCAAGATGTGATTCAACGAACACAACCATGGTTTCAAATTTCGGTTCTACAGCATGTAAAGCATTTTACAAATGCAATGACTGTCTAGAGCCTTTTGATTATTTTAAATGTCACAAATAAAAAAACAAATAAAAATGAATAAATTAAAATCCCTAGTTATCGCTAGTGCATTATTCTTAGGAGGAATGGCTTTCACAGCATGTTCATCAGACACTGCTGCAACAGAAACGGAAATTGCAGAAAACGTAGTTTACCACTGCCCAATGGATTGTGAAGACGGTAAAATGTATGATGAACCAGGACAATGTCCAGTTTGCGAAATGGACTTAGTAGTATTTGAAGAAGAAGTAGCAGAATAATTTTATATTTGCATTCATATCAAAACACATAGAGGTTGTCTAATTTTTAGATAGCCTCTTTTTTTACTTTAATATGGAAAATAACGCATTTATTACTTGGGAAGATTTCGCCAAAATAGATATCCGCGTCGGAACTATTATTAAGGCTGAAGTTTTTAAAGAAGCTCGAAATCCAGCGTATATACTACACATAGATTTTGGTGAATTAGGCATAAAAAAGACTTCTGCTCAAATCACCGTTTTGTATAGTACTGAAGAATTAATAGGAAAGCAAGTTACCGCCGTTGTTAACTTCCCACCTAAGCAAATTGCTAATATGAAAAGTGAATGCTTAGTACTCGGTGCGGTAAATGAAAAGGAGGTGACGCTATTGACAACAGAAAGAAAGGTGAAAAATGGACTTAAAGTCGGCTAAACAACTATGTTTATTCTACCTCTACCACTATATTAAGTTCTAATCCTTTCTCTACGCCGTTGTACTTCAGTTCAACTTTAGCAATTGAATGACCTTTTAAGCCGTCAGTCTTGAAAGTCATAGAAACCGACATTGTCTCTCCAGGCTCAAGCGTCGTTTTTTCTATGTTAAAGCTAACAGCATCAGAAGATTTTACTACCTCATCTATCACAACAGTTTGTTCGCCAATATTCTTTAGAATAAATTCTCTTTTAATATCCGTTCCTTGCTTAGTTAGCCCATCGTTGTATATCAACTCATTTGCTGTAAGAATTGTTGAAAGTTGATTGTCTCCACGGATAATATCTACACTTTGAATTTCAATTTTACGCTCACTCGCTGCAGCACGTGAATAAACTGAGTTTTGTTTATCATTGGGATTATCACTAATAATTTGATCTGCCTGATACTCACCAAACGGAATCTGACGAATCGTCAATTCTCCACCTTCCTTGGAAGTCTTGTTTATAAAAGGTTGGAATACTCCACCGTCATAAGCATAAAGGTAGTTTTTTATTGAGGCAATTCTTCGCTTTGTCAAGTTCACGTTATAATCGGTCTTTGCTAATGGGCTTGCAAAACCTTTTACAGTCATTTCTATTTTTCTTCCCTTTTGCAATTCAATCAGCAATAAATCTCTAAACTGTTCCAAGTCTTTCATACCTTGTTGCACATATTCTAAAAAGAAATCTTCAATATCATCTTGCGCATCCGCTGCTTTATCTCCTTTCAGTCCAACAGAATATTCCTTTTTGTATTTATCTAACATGACAATGTACTCATCGTAACTGTGGATATAATTCACATTAGATGTCGTATCCCAAGATTTAGGGTTTGGAATATCATTGTGGAAATACAAAGTCACAGGTAATCTTTTGTTTAATTCTTCTAAACTTTCTTCGACAGTTGGCGGTGTTGGCTCCAGTTCCTTTCTAACCAAATAAATGTCGCTACAACAAGTGGGATTCTTACTGTAATTACTTCCCATTCTATTCGAACTAAAGTAAGCAGTATCCTTTGTTGAAGTTTGGAAATAATACAAATCATTAGCGGGAGAGTTAATTGGCTCCATCAAATTTTCTGGTTCACCAAAGTCATTTTCATACTTTGATTTAAACACATCTTGACCACCAAAGCCATTGTACCAAGAACTACTAAAATAAAGTGTATTTGTTTCGTTATCCCAAAAAGGCGACAACTCGTCGTCTAAAGTATTTAACCGCTTTATATTCCTTGGTTTAGCATATTGATTCCCATTCTTAATAAAACTGTACCAAATATCCATTCCACCTACTCCACCTTCTCTATTAGAAGCATAAAACAACACTTCGCTTCCATCCCAATCACCAATAAACGGCATTGTTGTATTAGCGCCTGGATAATTGATAATATCACCTAAAGTATCTACGTCGACAAAACGATTGTTCTCAACATAAGCAACCAATATTTTACAACTGTAGTTGTGACCTTCGCTTTTACAATGACTGAAATAAAATCTTTTACCATCCAAACTAAAAGCGCCATTTCCAGTGCTCGCATCACTCCAATTTAAACCTTCTATCTTCCTATCTTCGCCATAGTTTCCTTCTTCTATCTCACTCATATATAAGTGCGTACTATAACTCGGGTCGTACACTTCTTCTTTTTCACTAATAGAGTCAGCTCTAAGCGAAGAGAAAATCAAATTTCCATCGTGAACTCTATGTGCAAATTCTGCATTCTTTGTGTTGATGTTGTCTGGTAAATGCTCAAATATGATATCAGCAACCAATTCTCCAGCATTTGCTTTTGCCCAAATACATGATTCAATTTCCTGTCTAGACTTTCTTGCTAAATAACCACGAGTATCCTTTCTGTATTTCTTTCTAGCCTTCTTAAAAACTTCCAAGGCCTCATCATATTTTCCTGATTGCTTTAACATCAAACCATAATTCAACAAGCTCGCTGGATAAACTTCACCACTTTCCCTGGAATACACCTTCCCATAATAAAAAGCAGCTTTTGGATAGTCTTTGTATGCACGAAGAACTTCTGCGTATTCCCACAAAGTATTGATTGAGTTTGAATCCAACTCCATAGCTTTATCATAGTACGTTAAAGAATATACATAATCACCTTCTTGATACTTTTTTTTAGCAAAATCAAGATACTTCTTTAACTCTTGTTGACCAAAAGAAAAAGACGAGATAAAAACGGCACATATGATTATATAAAGTCTGGACATATTCTATGTTGAATGCTTTTTGGTTTAAAATGATGAATGATATAACGTACACTAAATTCTATTCCTCCTCTGACCCTACTTGCCGGTGTTAAGCTAGAATAGTTGAAATCATAAGAAATTCCTGCCCACCAATTTTGGTATTCCATTCCAACCATCACGTATGCCGCGTCGATTGCACGCGTATATATTCCACCGACGATGGCACGATAAACGCCCAATCTATCAACTAGAATATAACGAAGCTGAGAACCTACGTTAAACTCCATGTACTTTCCTTGGAAATTGAACTGAAAGCTAGGCATGATGTCCCAATCAAAACCAATTTTGTATTCTGCACGCGCAAAAGCTTGGTACCTGATTTCTCTATTTATTTTATCACCAAAGAAACCTTGATTAGGTCTATTTAGGTTAAAGGCTCCGAAGCCAACAGTTATTCTTTCTCTTTTGCTTTTTTGGAATTCGTAACTTGCACCTATTCCTATCGTAAAATTAGTTTTCTTCGTACTTAGGAATGATTCATTGTGCGAAATAGTTGGGTCAAATTGCTGTCCATTCCACTGTTCATCATAATAAAAAGCATCGGGATTAATAGACCTAAAATTGATACCCATTTGTAAGCCCGGTCGAAACAGATGCATAGAGTCGGAACTCAATTTAAAAGTATAAGAAGCTGAAGGTTGAAATTCTACCGTTGTATATTTCCCGTCACCCGCCACATCTGTCATAATAAAAGCACCGATGTTTAAATTCTTATACAAGTTCTTTGCTTCTCCAGAAACAGAGAAAGTAGAAAAAGGTTTTGTAACACTTCTCCATTGATCTCTATAATTGGCATGTATTCTATAATCTCCGTTAAATTGACCAACGTTGGCTGGGTTCTGAAACACTGGATTATAATCGAATTGTGAGAAATGGACATCTTGT
The DNA here is from genome assembly GCA_035497735.1 of Brumimicrobium sp. Classification (GTDB taxonomy): domain Bacteria; phylum Bacteroidota; class Bacteroidia; order Flavobacteriales_D; family Crocinitomicaceae; genus Brumimicrobium. The sequence goes on from DATJCX010000019.1 coordinate 66,189, forward strand.
GCATGAATCATATAAGAGAAGAATAAAAGCGATATATAAAGGAGTTTCTTCACTTATTTAATCAGTGTTATATTTCCTTTAATAATAAAGTCTTGGTCATCTATACACTTCCCTTCTAGGTAATAGTCATAAACATCTGGATTCAGTGCTTTTCCTCTAAAAGTTCCGTCCCATCCCGTATGCATATTTGTTGACTCAAATACCTTCTCACCCCATCTATCGTAGATTCTAAAAACAAGTTCCTTGACAATTTTACTACGCAAGTAAAGCACATCATTCTTTCCGTCACCATTTGGCGTGAATGCATTGGGAACATATATAAACGGTTCTTCACAGGTGTATGGGAAAACCTTAACCCAAACAGAAGAAGACTTTGTACAAATTCCATCAGAAACAAGAACGGTAAATTCAGTAGTTTCATAAACGGTAGCTGTTGTCTCTTGCGCATTTGGATTGTCCACACCTTCACTCGGAATCCATGTGTAACTGTATCCACTTGGCTCCGCATTTAGCGTTACCTCATCTCCTACTGGCACATTATCATCAGAAACAGTAGCATTCACCAAAGACTCATCAATTGAACTCACGGAAATAAGAATACTATCTGTTACCTCACAGCCGTTATTAGCTGTTGCCGTCACATAAATATACTGCGTTGTATAAGGTTGAATCGTTACACTCGAAGAGCCATTTCCAGAAACAATAACAGAATCTGGTGACCACTGATAATTTGAGAAAACTACACTTGGATTGGTACTCGAAGCAGTAATTACTGAGTTATCGCCCAAACAAAGTTTATCATTTCCTGCCAAGTTCAAACTCGCACTGGTGAAATTGACCAGAACACTATCGATGACGCTACAGCCATTGTTTACGGCCATTATATAATAATATCCTTGTGTTGGTTCATTAATCACAACAGTAGAATCCGCTGTATTAGCATTTAAGGTATCAGAGAAGTCTGAATTACTTGACCAAATAAAAGAACTTGCTGTTCCTTGAGAATTAGCTTCTAATGTAATAGGAATAGGAAGACATAAATCAATATCAGAGCTTACGTCTAGAATAATATCTGGATACACTTCTATTACTTGCATAGCAGAATCTGTAATCATACAAATAGAATCTGTTACCGTCAACCAAACAACATAAGTTCCTGGCTCTGTAAATATTCTTATTGGTTCGAATGTTGTAGAATCCAAATCTCCATTTCCGAAATTCCACAGATAAGCATCAGAATCAGAGGAGAAATTCTCAAAGTTCACTTCAAAAGGCGAACAACCAATATTTTTATCTACGATAAAATCTGCATGCGGTATTAAATCAAAATCAAACTTAAAAGTCAAGGCGTTACAGTTGCTTGACAAATTTAGGTTGGACCAAGCACCAGGAGTCGTTGGGAAATCACTAAAACCTCCACATCCACCACAAACTGCTTGATAAACCACTCCATTTTTATCAAATCGGCTCGTACCGCCGTCCATGTGTTCTTTTGCATTCGCACCCCCCATGTAAGTTCCATAAAGCAAACCTCCAAACTCACGTTCAAGCACCATTAGGTAAAAATCATACCCATTTGGTGGAGTCGTTTGATATGCATTGGCAGAAATCGCCATTCCACTCATTGGAGAAGCACCTGGCAAAACACTAGAGCCCCATCCAGACACATAAATATTTCCACAAATATCCACAAGAAATGCTGAAGGAGAAATATCAGCCACCGCGTTACCACTACCGAAAACAGTAGAAGCTTCTATGGCAGTTAAGTCAGGCGAGAATCGTGCTATAAACTGACTCGAATTGGGATTGGAATACGGCGCATTGATAACAGGGAATGCACCACCATAACTTTGACCCAATGCAAAGATTCTATCTTCTCTATCGATTTCAATAAAAAACACTTGGTCATAATTCGACGTTCCAACATAGGTAGAATGACTTAATGTATGACCATCTGGTGTCAATTTTGCGATAAAACCTTCTGCTTTACCTCCATTGTGAATGGGTTGATAAGTAGTTGGCGACATCGGTAAGTCATAAGAATTTGTACCACCTGCAAAAACAACATTATAACTAGAGTCAACTTTAACAGAATAAACAGCGTCATTTCCACCTCCTCCATAAAAACTAGAGAACATCATGGTAGAAAGGTCATTAGTCAATTTAAAAACAACACCATCTTGTTGTCCACCTAATACTGCTTGAAATGGATTTTGAGTTGGAAAGTCGCTAGAACGCGTACAGGAACCAACAATCACATTTTTATTTTCATCAAGCATAATTTCACCTCGGAATTGATCACCGTAGTTCATTGTTAAACTATCATATCTATTTACGTTGTTATAACTTCCTGCGGTAACGGAATAGTTTACCCCGTCATTTTCGCTTCCTCCCACATAGGTAGAAGCAAGTAACTGATGTCCGTTAGGACTAAACTTAGAAACAAATATATCCGAACCAGCAATTCCGTAATTAATACCATTGTACACACTTTGCCAAGGTGTCCCTCCTCCATGACTTTGTTGAAAGGCATTTACTGTTATTGGAAAATCCAGTGATGAAGTTGTACCATATACATATAAGTTATTATCCTCGTCACAAATTAATGAGTTTGGTGCATCAGTACCTTGCGTATTGTCACCACCCCCTAAGAAAGTTGACCACAACATCGTAGTTCCATCATCTGAATACTTTGTAATAAAAATATCTGTTGTTATAACACCTACATTTGTTACTGTAAAATTTGACGTTGGATTATATACATCCATATCAGGCATTGGATAATTATTTCCATAAATAGTTCCACCAATATATGCAGTTCCGTCATATCCATAAGTAGCGGTCATCCCAAAGTTATCAGAAACAGCCCCACAATAAGTTGCAAACACCAATGTTGGATCTATTATTAGTTCAACACGCTTATTGTATTTCCCTAATTCAAAAGAGACAGTATCATTTTCAACTTTAAACTTACAAGGAACTTCGATAATTTTCCCATTGACGATTTGGTAAGCATAGGGCTTTTCTTCAATGATTTCACCCAGCTCCGTTTTAACAACCAGTTCACCTTGTTTATTAATAAACACTTTGTCGTGTCCTTGGTAGTTAAACTTAATTTGACTTGCATCAATTGCGGGCGCCACATGAAATTCATATTTCAGTTGCATTTCTTGCTCTATAAACTTCAAGTCAATTCCAGAGTATAATTCCTTCATGGTAAACTCATCATATCCATGCACCTCGGAGGTCCAGTTTCCCTTATCCTTTCCTATAAAGTAATTATAATAAAAAGGCGTTTTCCCTTTCTTTTCAATTTTCGTAACGTTTTGCGCACCAATAAATTCAAGTCTGACCAACTTTTCTTTAAAAGTAAGTTCTTCATTTATTTCTTTTCCGGAGAAATGTGCTTCTTGCATTTTAGAATAATCTTGTAATTGAAATAGTAGTTGTTTTTGTTCCACCCACATATTTCCATTCCCTATTCTATTTTGAAACAAGACATGTTCTGGCCATTGTCCTTTATTCTCTACAAATGAATGATGGACAGAGTGAGAATATTCAAGCTCTTGACCAAAGAGCAAAGATGTTATGCAAATAACAAATAGTGTTATAAAAGTCCGTTTCATGTTAGTAAATATAGAAATTATTTTTGAGGTCTCTTCAAAAAAGGCCTGTTTTTTAACATTTCAAAAACTTACCCTGACAGTAAAGACGACCTAACTGACAAGAAAGTGACAGATTGTCGTATCTTTTTTCGATTATAAGGCCCAAAACTGACAAATCACATAACATTTCATAAAAAAATCAAGTGGCACAAGAATTGACAATATAGACTCGAAATCGAAAATAAAATTGATAAAAAAATAAATTGTTATGAGTAAAATTATTGGTATAGATTTAGGAACTACGAACTCATGTGTTTCAGTAATGGAAGGAAATGAGCCAGTAGTTATCACAAACGCGGAAGGTAAGAGAACCACACCTTCAATCGTAGCTTTTGTAGAAGGAGGAGAAAGAAAAGTTGGGGATCCTGCAAAACGTCAAGCGATTACTAACCCATTAAAAACTATTTCTTCTATTAAGAGATTTATGGGTGCATCATACGACGCAGCTGATATTGAAAGCGCTAGAATTTCTTACGAAGTTGTAAAAGGCGAAAACAATACACCACGTGTTAAAATTGATGATAGAACCTATACACCACAAGAAATTTCTGCAATGATTCTTCAAAAAATGAAGAAAACAGCAGAGGACTATTTAGGTCAAGAAGTTACAGAAGCAGTTATTACTGTACCTGCATACTTTAATGACTCTCAACGTCAAGCAACAAAAGAAGCTGGAGAGATTGCTGGTTTAACTGTTAAGAGAATTATTAACGAGCCAACAGCTGCTGCTTTAGCTTACGGATTAGATAAGAAAATTGAAGACCAAAAAATCGCAGTATTCGACTTTGGAGGTGGTACATTCGACGTTTCTATCCTTGAATTAGGAGGAGGAGTTTTCGAAGTATTATCAACAGATGGAGATACACGTTTAGGAGGAGATGACGTTGATAACAGAATCATTGACTGGTTAGCTGAAGAGTTTAAGAGCGACGAAGGAATCGATTTAAGAAAAGACCCAATGGCACTTCAAAGATTAAAAGAAGCTGCTGAAAAGGCTAAGATCGAACTTTCTGCAAGTTCTTCAACAGAAATCAACTTACCGTACATCATGCCAGTTGACGGTATTCCAAAACACTTAGTAAGAACATTACAACGTGCTAAATTTGAGCAATTAATCTCTGACATCGTTTCAAGCACAATCGAGCCATGTCGTAGAGCATTGAAAAATGCAGGATTATCAACTTCAGACATTAACGAAGTAATTTTAGTAGGAGGTTCAACACGTATTCCAGTTATCCAAGATGCAGTTAAGAATTTCTTCGGAAAAGATCCTTCAAAAGGAGTTAACCCAGATGAGGTGGTTGCAATTGGAGCAGCTATTCAAGGAGGAGTTTTAACAGGAGAAGTAAAAGACGTACTTTTATTAGACGTAACTCCACTTTCATTAGGTATTGAAACAATGGGGGGTGTTATGACAAAACTAATTGAGTCAAATACAACGATTCCAACAAAGAAATCGCAAGTATTCTCAACAGCTGCAGACAACCAGCCTTCAGTAGACATCCATGTACTTCAAGGAGAGCGTTCAATGGCGAATGACAACAAGTCTTTAGGAAGATTCCAATTGACAGATATTCCACCAGCACCAAGAGGAGTCCCTCAAATTGAAGTAACTTTTGATATTGACGCAAACGGTATTATGAATATCTCTGCCAAAGACAAAGGAACTGGTAAAGAGCAATCAATTAAAATCGAAGCTTCTTCAGGTTTAAGTGAGGAAGAAATCGAAAGAATGAAAAACGAAGCGAAAGCAAACGAAGAGTCTGACAGAAAGAAAAAAGAAGAGGTTGAGACAATTAACCAAGCAGATTCTTTAATCTTCCAAACAGAACGTCAATTGAAAGAGTACGGAGATAAAATCCCTGCAGATAAAAAACAACCAATTGAAGATGCTTTAGCTGAATTAAAGGCAGCGTTTGAAGCGCAAAACATCGAGACAATTAAGCCAGCAATGGATAAGTTAAACGAAGTTTTCCAAGCAGCGTCTCAAGAAATGTATCAACAAGGAGGTGATGCAGGAGCACAAGATACAGGAGCGAATGAATCATCAGGTGACGACGAAGTTACTGATGTAGATTTCGAAGAAGTTGAAGAAGAGGAAAAATAAAGACTTAATTTCATAAGTAATAGTTTTAGTTAATAGAATAGGCGGCCGTAATGGTCGCCTTTTTTTTTAACCATACTTTAAAAGGCCTTATTCAAAGACAGGCACAGTTGCTATATTCTGGAATAATTGACCAAAACTTCGCTTATATTTTGAAACTATTCACTTTTATGAGACTTAGGGAAAATTCCTAAGCTGACATAAAGGTGAAAAAACTATTCTTTCTAATTAATTTTCCTTAAATTTGCACTTTTAATTTTATCAAATAGAAATGGCGGATAATCGTTATAATCAAAGAGGAGTTTCAGCAGGAAAAGAAGATGTTCACAATGCAATTGCTAGCATTGATAAAGGAATTTTTCCACAGGCTTTCTGTAAAGTCGTTCCAGATTTATTAACAGGAAGCGAAGATCATTGTGTAGTGATGCATGCTGATGGTGCGGGAACAAAATCTGCATTGGCATACATGTACTGGAAAGAAACTGGAGATGTCTCAGTTTGGAAAGGTATCGCACAAGATGCTTTGATTATGAACGTTGATGACTTACTTTGTGTAGGTGCAACCGACAATATTTTAGTTTCTTCAACTATTGGTAGAAATAAAAACCTAGTAGATGGGGAAGTAATTGCAGCTTTAATTAACGGTTCGGAAGAATTGTTAGCTGAGTTACGTGAAATGGGAATTGGTATTTATTCAACTGGTGGTGAAACTGCTGACGTTGGGGATTTAGTTAGAACAATCATCGTTGACTCTACAGTAGTTTGTAGAATGAAGCGTGAGGACGTGGTTTCAAACCACAGAATTAAGGCAGGCGATGTGATTGTTGGACTTTCTTCTTCAGGACAAGCAACTTACGAAAAAGAATACAACGGAGGAATGGGTTCTAACGGATTAACATCTGCTAGACATGATGTATTCCACAAATATTTAGCTGAAAAGTTCCCAGAGAGTTTTGATGCAAGTATTCCTGAGGATTTAGTTTACAGCGGGAACTACAAATTGACAGATACTGTTGAAGGTAGTCCTATCAATGCTGGTAAGCTGGTTCTTTCTCCAACGAGAACATATGCACCAATCATTAAGAAAATTTTAGATGCTCACCGCCCGGACGTTCACGGAATGGTTCACTGTAGTGGTGGAGCGCAAACTAAAATTTTACATTTTATTGATAATTTACACATTATCAAGGACAATCTATTTCCACTACCTCCACTTTTCAAAACAATTCACGAAGAGTCAGGTACTGATTGGAAAGAGATGTATAAAGTATTCAACATGGGACACAGAATGGAATTATATGTTCCAGAAGAAATTGCTCAAGACATCATTGAGATTTCAAAGTCCTTTAATGTAGGTGCTCAAATTGTTGGCCGTGTTGAAGCAAGTGACACAAAGAGGCTGACAATTCAATCAGAATTTGGTACTTTCGAATATTAATCACATTTATGGATAATTCACTATTAAGTAAATTAGAAGCTATTCATTACCGCTTCAAGGAAGTTGGACAACTTATTGTTGACCCTGACATCATAGCGGATATGAATCGCTACGTTAAGTTAAACAAAGAATACAAGGACCTTGAAGAAATCGACAGGGTTTATCAAGAATACAAGAATGTGTTGGACAACATTAAGTCCACACGAGAATTGCTTGATGGAGAAACGGATCAGGAGATGCGTGAAATGGCGAAGATGGAAATCGATGAGCTAGAAACAAGACGTCCTGAAATGGAAGAGGAAATTAAATTCCTACTAATTCCAAAAGATCCAGAAGACGACAAGAACGTAATTATTGAATTACGTGCAGGTACCGGTGGAGATGAAGCTTGTATTTTCGTGGACGACATTTACAGAATGTACTCGATGTTCTTTAAAGAGCAAGGTTGGACTGTTGATGTTATCAACTCGCACGAAGGAGGAACAAAAGGATACAAAGAAATCGCATTAGAGGTTTCTGGTGAAGGCGTATATGGTTCAATGAAATTCGAATCGGGAGTTCACCGTGTACAACGTGTTCCAGAAACTGAATCGCAAGGACGTGTACATACCTCAGCAATTACTGTAGCTGTTTTACCAGAGGCAGAAGAAGTAGATTTCGAGTTAAACATGAGTGATGTTAGAAGAGATACTTTCCGTGCATCTGGAGCTGGAGGTCAGCACGTTAATAAGACTGACTCTGCTATTCGTTTAACGCACGTTCCTACTGGAATTGTAGTTGAATGTCAAGACGGTCGTTCGCAACATAAAAACTACGACAAAGCACTTTCAGTGTTACGTTCACGTTTATATCAAATCGAATTGGATAAAATCAACGAAGCGCGTGCACAAACAAGAAAGACTTTAGTTTCTTCAGGAGACCGATCTGCAAAGATTAGAACATACAACTATCCACAAGGACGAATCACTGATCACCGTATCAATAAGACGATATACAATTTGTCCAACTTTATGAACGGAGATATTTCAGAAATGATTGACGCTTTGAAGATGGCAGAAAATGCGGAGAAATTAAAAGGAGAAGAAGGACTCGTTTAGGCGCTTACACACCAAGTTTATGAATAAAGCAGATTTAATAGCAGAAATAAAATCCACAAAATCTTTCCTATGCGTAGGATTGGATACGGATTTAGACAAAATACCTAAGCACTTATTGAATACAGAAGATCCAATCTTTGAATTCAACAAAGCAATTATAGACGCTACAAAAGATTACTGCGTAGCTTACAAGCCTAATATTGCATTTTATGAATGCTTAGGTCCAAAAGGCTGGGAATCTTTAAAGAAAACGATAGATTATATTCCGAAAAATAAATTCACCATTGCAGATGCTAAACGTGGAGATATTGGGAATACTTCCAACTATTATGCAAAGACATTCTTTGAATATATGGATTTTGATGCAGTAACAATTGCACCATATATGGGAGAAGATTCTATCACTCCTTTTTTAGAATACAAAGATAAATGGGTAATCATTTTGGCACTTACTTCAAACAAAGGAGCATTGGATTTTCAGTTTATAACTGACTTGAATGGAACGAAGCTATACGAACATGTATTAAAGAAGACTTCCAAATGGGGAACTTCTGACAACATTATGTATGTCGTGGGTGCAACAAGAGCTGAGGGAATTGGAAGTGTTAGAAAAATAGTTCCTAGTAACTTCTTCTTAGTACCGGGAATTGGCGCACAAGGTGGAAGTTTACAAGATACAGCGAACTACGGATGGAATGACGACTGTGGTCTTTTAGTGAACTCTTCTCGTGGAATTATTTACGCATCAGAAGGAATGGACTTTGCTGAGAAAGCTGGTGAAGCTGCTAAAGAAGTTCAACAAGAAATGGAGAAGATTCTTTTAGCGAAAAACTTTATTTAAAATATCGATTGACTCATGGATTAGCTCTTTGTAGTCGAACAAGAAATAAAAAAGAGGAAAACAATGTTTTCCTCTTTTTACTTTTAACCTGAGTTCGATTATATGCTATAAATATTACTCTATTTCGTCTGACTCATTCACCAATTCCATTTTTCTATTTTTCACTTCAATAGTAGGTGGTATCATTTTATAAACTACTGGCGTAACAATTCTCGATAATAAAGTAGAACTCAGTAATCCACCGATAATCACAATCGCTAAAGGGGAGGTCATTGGGTTGCTTGACAACGCAATTGGCATAAGTCCTCCAACAGCAGTCATCGCCGTTAAAATGATAGGTAAGAATCGAATCTCGGCGGCTTTTTCTGCTGCTTCAACAATTCCCATTCCTTCTTCACGAAGTTGATTCGTAAAGTCAACCAATAGAATCGTGTTTTTTACTTCAATTCCCGCCAAGGCGACTAGTCCAATCGTCGATACAAAAGAAAGTGGGTTTCCAGTAATCCATAAAGCAGCAACTGCACCAACAATGCCTAAAGGAATAACGGAAAGAACAATAAAAGTTGACTTCAAGGTTTTAAATTCTAAAAGCAATACCGCTATGAATAAGAAGGCAGTAATAACTACAATCGTTCCGAAGCCACCAAAGGCTTCTTCTTTACTTTCTACCTCTCCTCCCATTTCAAAATGGTAACCATAAGGCATATTCATTTCCTTCATTCGCGCTTCAACCCTATTGATAACATCATTATTTGAGTATCCTTTTTCAACAAAGGAATTGACATAAACAACTCTTGTTCTATTAATATGCGCAATTGAAGCTGGAGAAGATTCTAAACCAATTGTAATAAATTGTTTAATCGGCATCGCTGTTCCTTGCACATTTTCTACGAAAACACCATCTAGAATATTCAGGTCTGCATAATCACCTCTCGGAACACTTACTCGAATCTTATAGTCTTCCCCATCGCTTTCTGGGTCGGAAAATTCAGCAACATCCAGTCCTGAAATAGCCATACGAATTGTTCTATCAATAACAGCCGTTGGAATTCCAAACGCTAAGGCTTTTTCTCTGTTAACATCAATCTTAAAATCGATTTTATTGAATCTTGAACGATTGTTTATATCCTCTGTTCCTTCAATATCAGTTAACAACAATTCTACATCTTCTGCCAACTTTTTTAGCGTGTCTAAATCATCTCCAAACAAGCGCACTTCAACAGGTGAAAGAATAGGAACACCTTGTTCAAAGTTTCGAACTTCTATGCGTGCACCTAGGAAGTTGCTCCATTTGTTACGCAAAGAGTCCATAATTTCCAATTTATCTCTTGCTTTTACATCGTCATCGAGTTGTACAAAAATTTCAGCGAAATCTTCCTTCTCAGTTGCCTGGTCAACGTTATAATAAATTCTTGGATTTCCTTTACCTACGTTACTTGAAAAGTATTTAACTCTTTCCACTTCCCCCAAATCTTTCTCAACCAAACGCGTTACACTATCTGAATAATGAATATTAGATTGCGGTGGCGGGGTAATATGCACCATAAACATTGGTTTTTCCGAAGAAGGAAATAATTCAAATCCTAATCTTGGAATCATCGCTACGGATCCTCCAAAAATAACCAATGCCAGAACAACTGTTAAGACAGGTCTCTTCAATGCTTTATCTAGCCATACAGCATAAGTAACATGAATCACTTTTTGAAGTCCTCTAAGAATAAAGTTACCTTCCGTATTTCCGTCAGATCTTAAAATTCTTGTTGCCAAAAGAGGAACAACAAACAAAGCGACGAACATTGAGCCAATAACAGAACCAATTACTGCCGTAGGCATACTTCTGATAAACTGTCCTGCCATTTCAGGTAAGAACATCAAAGGAATAAAAGCCACAACCAATGTAGCTGTACAACCTATTACTGCAAACAAAATCTGCTGTGTTCCTTTAATCGCTGCCTCAGCTCTGGAATACCCTTCTCGCATCCATCTTTCAATGTTTTCAACTACTACAATACTATCGTCAACAACAAGTCCTAAAGCAACAACAAATCCAACGATACTCAACTGATTCAATGAGTAACCAAACATATTTAGAACAACAATTCCGATAGCTAATGAAAGCGGAATAGCGATCATTACAACAATAGAAGCTCGATATCCCAATGGAAGTAAAGTAATCATTACCAAACCAATTGCTATCATAAAGTCAAGTCCTAAACCGCTCAAACGTTTTTCAACTTGGTCAGCTTGTTCAAACTGAAGTACTAAATCAACATTAGCAGGTAATTTCTCTTTAAATGCTTCAATAACTTTCAGATATTCAGCTTGCGTTTCACTGATGTTAACCCCTTTCTTTTGCGAAGCCGTAATAAATAAACTTCTATACCCATTCAGTCGTGTAATATGCGTTTCTGGGCTATAGTCGAAGTAAACATCAGCTACATCATCCAAAAGAATATTCTTCCCTTGGCTACTAGATACAATCGTATTCTTGATTTGATCAATACTTTGATAATTCCCGCTTGTCTTAACACTAAAGGTCTTCTCTCCTGCGTGAACACTTCCTCCAGGAATATTCATTGCTTCGCTTCCAATAGCATCCATTATTTGCGTAACTGGAATCTTAAGTTGCGCCAAACGACCAGGATTCACGTCAACTTTCACCAAAGGATCTGTTAAACCATGAATGGTAACTTCTTTTAGCATTTTGACTTTTTCTAACTCCGTTTTCAAGTCATTCGCCAACTTCTGCATCGTTTTCTTAGAAGCACTTTCTGAAATCAATGCTCCTTGAATAATACTTACGTTTGTTGGATCAATTTCAATTACTTGTGCTTTGTAGATTCCTTCCGGTAAATCTTCTTGTTGTGCAGCACTCAATTCACGAATAACTTCTTGATACTTGGCATTATAATCGGCAATGTACTCATACTCTACCACCATCAAAACCAGACCATTATCTATCTTTGTTTTAATTTTTTTTATTTTATCTAAACCACTAAAACGAGATTCTAAAGGTTTTGCCACTAACTGTTCCATATCCTTTGGGCTTGCACCTGGATAGACAACCACAACAGGGAAATACGGCGCCACCATATCAGGGTCTTCCGCTCTTGGCATAGAAAACAAGGTCATTCCCCCAACGATTAGGAGCATCAACACTATAATTAGTGTAAATTGATAGTTTTTAACTGGATATCTAATAATATTCATTCCTAATAAATTTATTCTACAATTCTAATTTTAGAGTCCACCTTTAAGTAAGGACTTCCAGAATTTATGATGTATTTGTGATTTTCTAAACCAGAGGAAATTAAAACATTCTCCTTTTGAATTCCAGCAATTGTCACTTCTACCTTTGAGACAGTTTCCTTGTCATCAGTTACATATACATATCCTTTTCCTCTATCTCCATCCAACAAAGCACTGTAAGGAATCATCCAGTATTCAGGAGATTCTCCAAATATTCTAACCCTAGCAAACATTCCTGATGCAACTGGAACATTACCGATATCTCTAGGTTGAACATGCACCGTAAAAGTTCCGGAATTAGGATCTAAACCTTCAGATTTTCTTAGAACACGTGCATATAAAGTATCTGTGAAAGCATCCGTAAAAATATTTACAGAGTCACGCACTCTAATACTCGCCCATTGTGCGTCAGAAACTCCAACTTTAACTACCCAATTTCCTTTTCCTGCACTGTTCATTTGAAAGATAGGCATTCCTGGACCAACGATTTGACCTTCATTTGCTAATTTAATCAAGATATAACCATCGTTATTGGCTCTAATTTGTGAATATCTCAAGTTAAATTGTAAAGAATTCCAGTCTTGCTCTAAGACATCAACAGCAGTTTGTGCGTTTTGATATTGCTCAAGCGTTGCAACACTATCTTGGTATAATTTTTTTGCTCTTTGCAAGTCACGCTCCGACTTCTCCATTGCAATTCTAACCTGTTCTGCTTTGGCATTAAGTTCCGTCATATTTAAAGAAGCTAATAACTGACCTTTCTTAACAAAGTCACCTTCTTTTACATAGACTCTATCGATAATTCCACCATTTTTAAATGACAGTAGCGTTTCGTCATCTGTAGAAAACAAACCCGTTGCTTCAACAACAGTACTTTCAATTCCTTTCTCAATAGATATAACAGATACAGGAATAAACTCTTCTACAACCAGTCCTGGGTCTTTTTCGCTTTTACAGGAAGTAAGGGTAATTAAACCTCCCAATAATAAAGCACTCAATATTTTAATTCTTGTTTTCATCTTTTACTTTTCAAATGTTGGTAATGGATATTTTGCTGTTTCTCTTTCTAATTTTGCCATCGCTGACAAGTATTGGTAATAACTTACATTAGATGCCAGTTTTGCCATTGTCAATTGCGTACGCGCATCAACAGTTTCTATGTAAGTGTTCACACCAGAATCGTAACCTTTACTGATTAAGCGATAGTATGTTTCCGCCATTTCTAGTTGCTTGATTGCCGCTTCATAATTGGTAAACTCTGTCAATACTTCATTATAAGCTGCATTTACAGATACATTTAATTTCTGTTCCACATCAGCGCGCTGTAATTTGGCGATTTCGATTTCATTCTTAGCTCTTTTTACATCTAGATTGTTTTTTAATCCATTGAAAATCGGAATATTCAACTGAAGTCCAACCATATAATAAAGCGATTCTTCGTTGAATTTCATCTGTTCAGCTTGTGAACCGAAGTCTGCAAAACCACTCAGTGTAGGAACTAAAGCTTGTTTGTTCATCCTCACCACATCTTCTCTCAATGTAATTGCTTGGTCCAACGAATTAAGTTCCTCTCTATTGCTAGCGGTCATATCCGACTTATCCCATAAGCGCGATTCAATCTGAACTTTATCCGCAATTATTTCGCTATTCACATCACGATTTAATAAAGCATTAAAGTAATATTGTATAGAATTAAGTTGTAGTTCAGCAGAACGTTTTCTAGATTTCGCTTGTTCTATTTCTGTTTCAGAACGTAAGACATAAGCATATAATCCAGTTCCATTTTCAACCAATTTATCATTAATTCTTTTACTTTCTTCGGCCAATTCGATAGCACTTTGATGAACAGCGATTGCTTCCTTTACACTTAAATAATTATAGTAAGTCGTCTTTACTTCCTTCACCAATTCACGTGCGTAAATTTCTACTTCATTTTCAGAAATTGCCAATTGGCGTGCATTGATTCTATTGTTGTGAATGATGTTCATATTTAGAATAGGAACTGCCACACGAATTTTTGCATCGTAGTAATTTTTAGGTAAGAAATTTATTCGTTCATTCTCCAAAGGGGAAACCGTACCAGGCAAGAATTGATTAACCGTTTCCAACAATGGATTTAAGTAATCTCCTACAGGAATTTCATAACTCCTTCCACCTTCAGCTGTCGTATAAATTCCCTCAAAGTTGACAGTTGGGATATAGTTATATTTAGCTTTCTTTAAAGCATACATTGCGTTTTCCAAAGAAACATGTCTTTGTTTAATCGCTAAATTACTTTGTAAGGCTTCATGAATATATTTGTCCAAAGCACCTTCCTGCGCTGTTCCATTCAACTGAAAGAAGGCGACAAAACATATGGTAAATAACCAAACTCTTTTCATATTATATCTAATTAATATTTTTTGTTCTCTCGATAAAAGCAACATAAGTTTTAAAAGCCTCTTCTAATAAATCATCAGAATTAGCAAACGTGAAGTTCTCATAAGAAATTTTCTGTAAGCGCGTTGTCAAATGTAAGGAACACAGACCGTGGACCATTCCCCAAGCTTGTAAAGCAATAAAATTCGGAGAACCATTCAAGAAATAACCTTCATTCTGACACTCTAATATAGTATTGACTATAAAGTCGAATATCTGTCTCCCCCCTATCCATAATTCGTTTTCAGAATCTTTATCCAAAAACTCCATAGGTTCTTTTTGAATAAACATCAATTCATAGTAATCTGGATTTTCTTTTGCGAATTGCAAATAAGAACGTCCTAAAGCTTTTAATCTTTCAAAAGGGTCTTCTACTATCATTAACGCTGTTAACTCAGAACGAAGCAAAGAGAATCCTTCTTGGTGCAGGGCATAAACAATATCGTTCTTGTCTTTGTAGTAAAGATAAATGGTTGTTGGACTATAGCCAATTTCTCCAGCAATTTTACGAATTGAAGTTGAACTAAAGCCATTTTCCAAGAACAATTTCTTAGCAGCGTTTAAAATCAATAACTTAACGTCATCTTTTCGCTTTGGTTTACTTGGAACTTCTTTCATAATGCAAATATAATAAGTTTACTTAACACTGTTAAGCTGCTTTCGATATTTTAACAAATATAAATTTAATCGACTATAGAAGTCGGGGAAGGAATCGAATGAAAAATGAAGTTTTCGCTACGCTAGAAGCGCTTAAGAAATTACTTTTCGTTTGCGTCATTTTCTTGTTTATCTCTCTCCATGACAAACAAAGATCCTAAGATACCTGCCAATAACAGGGATAGAATAACTACTAAGGAGACCCAAGTATGTTCTTGTAAGAATGCGAAGTGATTGTGGAAAATCATTTTTAGACCAACAAACAATAAGATTAACGTCAATGAATATTTCAAGTATCTGAATTTATCTAAAATACCCGCAAGTAGGAAATACAAGCTTCTTAGTCCAAGAATAGCAAAAATGTTAGAACTCAAAATAATGAATGGGTCTGAAGTCACACTAAAAATAGCTGGAATCGAATCCACTGCAAAAAGAATATCAGTAAATTCAACCACTAACAAAGTTGCTAGTAATGGTGTTGCCACTTTTTTTCCATCTATTTTTTCAAAAAAGTGACCGTTTTCAATGGTCCAATCAATCGGATAGATTTTACTTAACATTCTCACTCCAAAACTCTTTCTGAAATCACTACCTTCCTCACTTCCCCCTTTAAGCATTTTCAAGGCAGAAAGAACTAAAATTCCTCCAAAAACATACATGGCCCAGTCAAACTGCTCAATGAAAGCTTTTCCTAACAAAATCATTATAAAACGGAAAATCACAGCTCCGATGATTCCCCAAAACAGCACACGGTGTTGGAACTCTGGTTTAATTTTAAAATATTGAAAAACCAAGGCTATAACGAAAATATTATCAATACTCAATGACTTCTCTAGGACGTAACCTGTATAGTACATTGCAATTGCTTCGCCACCATTAATACCGTGAGTGTTTAAATCAAATAAGTGATTCTCGTAGATGAAAAATATAGCAATTCCGAAAAGCAGTGCTGCCGTCACCCAAACTCCCGTCCAGATCAAGGAGTCTTTAATTGTAACTACGGTATTCTTTTTATGAAAAACACCTAAATCTAAAGCTAAGAAAATTGCGATTAAAACAAAGAATCCAATCCAGACGAACATATTGTATAATATTTAAAAATGCAAAGATAGAATTAAATAAGAACTTGACATAACACAGTGGAAACTCACGTAAAGAAACAGGATTGATTTAGCTATTAAAAGAGTCAGCTGAAGATATTACGTAAATTTCTTTCTCATAATCCTTGTTGCGTTTGCAATAGCGATCAACGCAACTCCAACATCTGCAAAAACAGCTTCCCACATCGTCGCCAGTCCACCTGCACCAAGAATTAAAACCAAGGCTTTTACACCAAAAGCAAAACCAATATTTTGCCAAACAATGCGTTTGGTTGATTTCCCAATTTCAATAGCCATAGGAATTTTATGAATTTCATCATTTTGAATCACAACATCTGCTGTTTCGATTGTTACATCACTTCCCAAGCCACCCATTGCTATACCAACATCGCTAATTGCAATAACAGGTGCATCATTCAAACCATCACCTACAAAAGCAACCTTCTCGCCTTTTGCTTTGATGCGTTTCACATGTTCAATTTTATCACCTGGTAATAAATCTCCATAGGCTTCCGAGATTTTCAACTCATTAGCAACAAAATCTACAACTGTTGACTTATCACCACTTAACATAGTTGGTGTTATGCCAAGTTTTTTCAGTTTCTGAATGGTTTCAAAGGACGCTACTTTGATTTGATCAGCAATTGTTAAATACCCAACAAATTCACCGCCGTAAGCCACGGCAATAGTTGTAAATACAATATCGTCAGGATTCATAAAAAGTGGAACGTTGAATTTTTTAATCAACTTGAAATTTCCAACCAAAAGTTCCTTACCATTTACTGTTGCTTTTAAACCATGTCCAGCAATTTCTTCGATGTTTTCTAAATTAATCTCTGGATTTATTGCTCCAACATACTCGTGAATGGCAGTTGCAACTGGATGCGAACTATGACTTTCAATGGCATTAACTAAATCTAAAATTTCTTGACGGTTAAAAGAACTACCAATAACGACTTCTTGCACTTTAAACACACCTTCTGTCAAGGTTCCTGTTTTATCCATTACCACTTCCTTCACGGAAGCCAATACGTCTAGATAATTTCCACCTTTCACCAGAATTCCGTGGCGACTTGCTGCGCCAATTCCACCAAAATATCCCAAAGGAATAGAAATAACCAAAGCACAAGGACAAGAAATCACAAGGAAAATCAAGGCTTTATACAACCAGTCTTGAAAGATGTAATCGTTTACAAAAAAGAAAGGTAATAAGGTTATTGCAATGGCTAAATAGACAACAATTGGAGTATAAACCTTTGCGAATTTATTGATAAACAATTCTGTTGGTGCCTTTTGCGAACTAGCATTTTGAACCAAGGCCAATATCTTACTAAGCTGACTGTCTTCATAGGCTTTAGTTACGCGAACTTGTGCCACCGTATTTAGATTGATCATTCCAGCTAAAACTGATTCTCCTTTCTTCTTGCTATCGGGCACACTTTCTCCTGTTAATGCAACGGTATCAAAAGAAGCACGGTCCGACAATAGTTCGCCGTCAAGACCAAGTTTTTCTCCAGACTTTAGTTGAATAACATCTCCGATTTTCGCTTCTTCTGCTTTTATTCTTGAGGCAATACCATTTACCATGACAGTAATTTCTTCTGGTCGTTGGTCGAGTAAAGTTTTGATATTATTTTGCGCTCTTGTTACCGCAATTGATTGAAAGATTTCTCCAATTGCATAGAATAACATTACAGAAACCGCTTCAGGATATTCACCGATGGCAAAAGCGCCAACTGTGGCAATGGTCATTAAGAAGAATTCGGAAAAAAGATTCCCCTTTCGTACGCTATTGTACGCCTCTTTTATCACTGGGAAGCCCACTGGAGCATAAGCTAAAACGTACCAAGCTATGCGCAGAATGCCATCAAACCAATTGGCTTTTACCCAATAATCAAAGACTACAGCAGAAATCAGCAATACAAAAGAAAGTATAGCTGGAAGGAATAGTTTATAATCAAGTTTATCAATCTCATGACTATGTCCATGGTCACCGTGTCCATCATGCGAAGAGCAGCAAGCTTCTTCAGAAGGATTTTCCTCTTGTTTAATCATGCCCAAATATAAGAATTACTTAGCGCAATATTGTTGCAGAAAGGGTTTGCAGTTTAAACACAATCTAATAGGTTAAGTTTTTCAGATAAAAGAATCAGTTAACCAAACTCCCTCTTTCTTCGTCTTTCACCACCGTCAATGAAGCAGGTATTCTTTCTTTCAATTCTTCAACGTGTGAAATAATTCCGACTATCTTATTTTCCTTATTCAAGTTGAGTAAAGTTTCAAAAACAAGGTTAACCGCCTCATTGTCTTGCGTTCCAAATCCTTCATCAATAAAGAAGAAATTTTGCTCTGTTTTTGATTTTGCCTGAACGCTTTCTGCTAGTGCTAGTGCCAAACTCAAGGAAACTTGGAAAGATTGCCCACCTGATAAGGTTTTAACGCTTCTGGTTTTCCCTTCATTCAAATAATCGATGATTTCAAAATCATTCTTATCGTTGACTGTTAAACTCAACTGATTTCTTGTCATGCGGTGAAAGCGAGCGTTAGCATGAACCACCAACTGCTTCAAGTATATTGAGGAAATAAAATTCACAAAACCTTTACCTGTGAAGAGATTGAAAAGTTTATTCAAGTTATCCGTTCTTAGTTCTAATTTCTCAGCTTCAGCAATCAACTCTTTCTTCTCTTCGAATAACTTCTCTATACGTTTAATTTCAGCTTCTAATAAAGCACATTCCTTCTTCTTTTCTTCTAGCGTTTTAATGGCTGCTTGATGCGCTGTCTCCTTTTCTGCAAACTCTTCATCACTGAAGTTTTTCCCAGCTAATTTCTTTTCTAATTCTTGAATGTGTGTTTCCAAAGCCTTATACTGAACTCTAAAGTCTTGAATTTTTTGTCGCTCAACCATTACATCAATATTCTGTGCTAGAATAGTTTGAACTTTTGACAAGTCCATTTCAAAAGAAGTCAACTCCTTGCCTAGCTCCTCTTTCAACTTTTCCTGTTCAGCCTTCATTTTCTTCAATTGATTAGAGACTGCAGTTAAAGTCGATTTTTGTCCTTCAACCTTTGCATTCAATTCATTAATTTGCTGCGTTAGCGATTTATGCTTCTCTTCAACTTGATCATTTTTAGTTTTCAGGTCCTTGTATAAACTTCTAACTTCATCAACCGGATGATGTTGGAAATCGTCAAACTTCAATTGCTTTAAATTCTCTTTATGAGATTTTATTTCTGTTTGCAATCCATTTTCCTCAATCAACAACTTTGCGAGTTCATCGTTTAGATTCTTGAAATTTGTTTGTAACTGATCCTTTTCCTTACGAATTTGGTCCAATTCCTTCTCTTTCGACTCTAATTCACGTCTTTTTGTCTCAGAAAGTTGCTTTTTCGCTTCAAAATCGTCAAAATCATCTTTCCTAAAATCTTTCCAATCGAAACTTGCTAAGAATTTTTTATGAACTGTTTCCAAAGAATCAAGTTTCGTCTTTTCAGTTTCAATCTGTTTCAGTAGTCGGTTAATTTCGTCAACTATTCTATCCGTTTCAATCTTACTTTCCTGAAGTGATTTATTCTCCTTAACTAAAAGCTCAATTTTGGTCTTCGTCTCAGTCAGTTCAGCACCAACATTTGCTGTCTCTGCAATATGCGGATGCTCTTGTGAACCACATAATGGACAAGCTACACCGTCATGTAAAGCGTGTGCGTATTCTGCTAATTTCTGTTGAACTTCTAGTTCTCCCTTTCGTGCTTGAAGTTTTGATTGTTTATCTTCTAGTTCACTGACTTTTACTTTGAATAAATCAGCGTATTTTTCAATATCGACACCTTTCTTACTTAACTTATCTTGCTCCGCTTTCACTTGCTTATTCAAATCAGCTACCGATTGCTTAACAGTAGCCAACTCCTTTTCATTGCTTCGCTTTTGATTAAACCATCGATCAAGATTCATCATCAATGAGGCATCTAAAATTTGAGGTTTTAAGGTTTTTACTTCCGCTTCTATTTCTAAAATTCGTTTATCGATTACCTTCTGTTTTCCTTCCACCTCCGATACTTTAACTTTCGCTTCCTTGGTCTCTTTCTCCATGACTTTAATCATTTCCTCTGCCACTAAAGACTTCCCAATAAATTCTAAATCAGCTTCTTCTTGACGCTTGGCATTTAAAATATTGAAATAATGTGTAATTTCTTCTAAGGACTTCGTAACATCAGCTAACAATTTCGTGGAATCACCTAAAGATTTTTCCGCTAGTTCAGATTGCTTTTCAGTTTGCCAAATTTCAGAACCAATTTTCTTTAAATTCTCTAATAGATTAGCAAAAGCCTTAAAAACACGTTCATATTCATCAATTTTCGCTTGTAATTGAATCATTTCAACACTTTTTGGCTTCATTTCTAACATTTTAGCCTTTTTTCGCTTCAAATCTTCAACTTCTTCCTTTAATTTTTTCAATTCTTGGAATAGCTTATCTATTGCAGCAAAACTTTCTTCGGCGGCTTTCTTGTCATTTTCTGCTTTTTCCTTTAAGGCTTTTTGTTCATCTAGTTTTTCGGTAGAAACTTCCTCAAATGTGCTTAATTTACCTTTTAATTCAGTTAAAGTCGTCAAACTAACATTCCTTAAATCTCTAGCTTTATTGCTTAAGTCAAAACGATGTAATTGGAAAATCTCTTCCATCATATCCGTTCTGGCTTTGTCTCCCAGTTCAAGAAATTCACGAAACTGACCTTGAGGAATGATAATCGTTCGTTTAAAGTTATTATAGGATAAGTTTAAAATCTGCTCGGCATTTTTTTCAACTGGAATCCATTGTTCGCTCAACCATTCATAGAAAATCGTATCAGTCGGTTTAACATCTTCGAATTTTTTAGAATTTCTCCTAAACCCACGAACAGCCTTATATTTTTTATTCTCCCAATTTAGAAAGACAAAATCAATAGCACCGCGATCCGACTTTAAGTTCAACATGTTATAGGCACGATTATCACGGCTATTCATTCGCTCCGTTTCACCGTAAAGCGCATAAGAGATAGCCTCCAATACAGAAGACTTACCAGAGCCAGTTGAACCAAATACGCCAAATAATCCAGCAGCAGTTAATTGCGAAAAGTCAATAGTTTGTCGTTCTTGGTAAGAGTATATTCCTTCAATCGTTAATTCAATAGGTATCATTATGCATTCAAAATTTCGTTAAACAAACTCATCAATTCTTCATTTGGTTCTTGCCCATTATTCTTTGACTGAAAATACTGCTGAAACAACACATTCATATCCTCAGAAAGATTTATCTCCTTCTTTTCAAGATCGTTATTTCCAGCATTTCGCACTTGCGGAATTAGGTGAATTATTCCACCATGTGCCTGACGAATATCTTTTTGTTCTTGTGCCGTCATAAAAGAATCAGAAACAATGGTCAATTCCACCAAAGCATCCTGATTTTCAGTCAACCATTCTACAGCTTCCAAAGTATTGTCAAAAGACCTTCTAAGCAATGGTTTTCCGCCTGAGATTGGAACACGTTCAATTTCTGGAGCCTTTCCTGGTTCTAAATCAATAATGGCAACATATTTCTCTTGATTTGCTTCATTAAAAGAATAGCGCAAAAGAGAGCTACTATAAATAACCGGTTGATTGCTTCCTACATTTCTGTATCCGTGTAAATGTCCCAAAGCGGCATACTGCACACTTGCTGGAATAGCGTCTGAATAAATGACATCTGCATTACCGATTTTCAATGGTTTTTCGCCGTCCGGTTCTTCCAGCACCTCTCCACCTCGCTTTTGCATAAATAGATGTGTAGTCAAAACATTCACACCATTTTGGTCACAGTATTTTTCTGCCAAATCGTTCCATTTACTACTCAAACTATCTTGTAGTGAACTTTGTTTATCTTCTCCGAAATACTCTTTCAGGCGCAATTCATTGGCAAAAGCAGTATGAAGAACACGAACAGGGTAATCGTATTTAGGCAATTCAATTTCAACAAATCCAACATCGGTTTTCACCACTTTAAATCCATCTTCAGTTGAAAACAAAGGCACAACATCCGTAGGAATTCCGATGAAAATAATTCCACTTTCTCGTGCTAGCACATCGGGAACGTTAATCCTATCAGGTGAATCATGATTTCCAGCAATAGCAATTACAGGAACCTGACCTTTTCTTGTCAGTCTATTCAAAG
This sequence comes from Brumimicrobium sp., assembly GCA_035497735.1. GTDB lineage: Bacteria > Bacteroidota > Bacteroidia > Flavobacteriales_D > Crocinitomicaceae > Brumimicrobium. The sequence continues at coordinate 88,943 of DATJCX010000019.1, forward strand.
TTTTATACAACAATTCCATAGATTCATTGGAAGGCGTAAAATTGTCGAACAAGTCACCAGCAACGATAACCATATCGACTGCCTTTTCATTCGCAATTGCTACAATTTCTTGAAGCACAACTTTTTGTTCCTCAACTCTACTATAGAAGTCTAACTTTTTCCCTAAATGCCAATCGGCCGTGTGAAGTATTCGCATATTGAATTTATTTTAATCCTTAAAATTAACAACAATGCAAGATAAAACAAACGGGTGTCAAAATATGACACTGCAGAAAATTATTTTTTTAACATGAGAAGATAACTAGAAAGTTATATTCCTCTACTTTACTAGGGTTAAAGTACTAAACTCGGTACTCAAAGAGAAATGTTTTATAAATTTTTCTTTAATAGATAAGAACGAAATATGGAAAAAACCGGATGGAATTAATTAGAACAATTTAGTAAATAAGCAGCTATTCGTTTTCTTTACTTTTCGTCACTTGTTTATTCAACCTCCCAGTTGCTAAGGCCTTCCTTCCTGCTACTGATTCTTTCTTCGGCACCATAAATAGAATGATTAAACCGATGACAAAGAATGCCATGATTGACAATACTGACGCTCTTAAGTCTCCTGTTATACTTTCCATAAAACCGAAGAAGAAAAGCCCTAAAACGATACCCACCTTTTCTGAAACATCATAAAACGAAAAGTAAGAAGCATGCTCTTCTGTTGTCGGTAGGAACTTAGAGTAAGTTGAACGAGATAATGATTGCACACCTCCCATTACTAAACCAACTCCAGATGCTAGGAAGTAGAACTCCATTTGCGTATGGATAAAGTAAGCCCAAACACATAATAACACCCAACCGAAATTGACAATTATCAAGGTCGTAAGATTCCCTATTTTACTTGAGATATATGACATTAAATGTGCACCAACAGCACCAAGAATTTGAATTAACAGAATTGCAATAATCAATCCAGCATCACCTAATGATCCGCTCCATTCAATTTCCTTCTTAGCAAAAACAACTGCCATTAGCATAACGGTTTGTACTCCTGTATTAAAAAAGAAGAAAGACCATAAATAACGTTTGAGTCGCTTGGTTTGACTGAATTCCTTGTAAACACGTTTTAGCTCCCTAAAACCTTTAGTGAAGTATCGAGACTCTACAGGTTTGGACTTTGTTATAGAAGGCAATCTTCTAAAGGTGATTTGCGCAAAACCAATCCACCAAAGTCCAACTAAAATAAAGCTAACTCTTGTAAACTTAGGGTCAACTAGCATAATCAGTGCTAATGAAGCTACAAGCAGAATCATACTTCCGAAGTATCCCATAGAGTAACCTTTCGCAGAGATTCTATCATGGTCTTTAGAATGGGCAATTTCTGGCAAGAAGGCATTGTAAAACACCAAACTATTCCAGAAGCCGACACTGGCTAGAAAACAGGATAACATTCCCCATTCAATTTGAGCGGGATTAAACCAATATAAGGAGAGACTAGAAAAAGCACCCAAGTAGCAGAAAAATTGCATAAAACGCTTTTTACTACCTGTTACATCAGCAATTCCTGATAAAAATGGCGACAAGATACTTACCAATAAAAAAGAAGCCGATAGCACATAAGAAAGTAGCACTGAATCGGAAACAGAATGTCCGAAGAATTCTACCATAACATTTTCTCCTGGAAGCAATTCTTCTCTTCCAACAGTTGCCAGATAATGTGCCTTGGTTACATTCGTATAGAAAACGGGAAAAATCGCAGACGTAATTACAAGATTATAGACCGAATTGGCCCAATCGTACATTATCCATCCTTTGATAACCCTTTTATCTCCTTTTTCTATCAAAGTCCTAGTATTCTATTAATTCTCTTAATACCCTTTCAAATTGAGCGTTTGCAAGGAAATTCTTTTCTAAATCAGCATTAAATGGAATTGGTGTATTTAAGGATCCTACTCTTCGGATAGGTGCATCTAAGTACTCAAAACAAGCTTCGTTGATTTGTGTTACGATTTCACCTCCTATCCCACCGATGGCAACGTCTTCATGGTAAACAATCACACGTCCTGTCTTTTTAACAGAAGCTAAAACAGTGTCCATATCCATTGGAACTAAAGTTCTCAAGTCAATTAAATCTGCTGAAATATCAGGATTGTTTTCCAAAGTGTCAAGCGCCCAATGCACTCCCATTCCGTAAGAAACAATCGTCACATCATTTCCTTCTTTTAGCACTTTGGCCTTACCAATTTCAGTTGTGTAATAATCATCATTCACTTCCGCTTTGATACTTCTATAAAGTCCTTTATGTTCAAAAAACATTACCGGATTTGGATCTTCAAGTGCTGCAGTCAACAGTCCTTTAGCGTCTTCTGGGAAAGCAGGATAAACGATTTTTAATCCAGGTGTGTGGAAGAACCATGCTTCCGTACTTTGTGAGTGATATGGTCCGGCAGCAACTCCTGCTCCCGTAGGCATTCTCACAACTACATCTGCATTTTGTCCCCAACGCCAATGAATTTTCGCTAGATTATTGATGATTTGGTTAAACCCTACCGTCACGAAATCAGAAAACTGCATCTCAACCATCGCTTTCATCCCAGCAATCGAAAGTCCTAGCCCAGCACCGATAATAGCAGACTCACACAAAGGCGTGTTACGTACTCTTTTCTTACCAAACAAGTCAACAAAACCTTCCGTTACCTTAAATGCTCCTCCATATTCTGCAATATCTTGTCCCATTAAGACCAACTCTGGATAGCGTTCCATTGATTGTTTTAATCCTTCAGAAATAGCATCGATAAAACGCTTTTCTGATTTATTATCAGTTGCAGGTTCCACCACCACTTGGTTATGTTCCTTATATAAATCTTTTAATTCAGTTTCTGTGTCTGGAATGATATTCGGCTCTGCCGTTGCAATATCTAAACCTTCTTGAATTTCATCTTTAATTTCCTTTGTAAATTCCGCAACCATTTCTTCTGAAAGAACACCCGTTTCTTTTAAGAAAAGTTCGAAATTCACTACTGGATCTTTTTTATTCCATTCTTCTTGAAGTCCTTCTGGATAGTATTTTGTTCCTGAAGCTTCTTCGTGTCCACGCATTCTGAAAGAAATCAATTCCAACAAGAAAGGACGTGGTTTTTCTCTTAATGATTTTGAAATTTGTCGGATAGAAGTAATCACTTCCAACACATTGTTTCCGTCAATTTGGAAAGCATCCATTCCGTAACCAATTCCCTTATCGATAAATTGCTTCATGCGGAACTGCTCGTTACTTGGTGTTGACAGTCCCCATTGATTATTCTCAATTGCGAAAATAACAGGTAAATCCCAAACCGCAGCAACGTTAAGTGCTTCGTGGAAATCACCTTCACTCGCTCCACCGTCTCCAGTGAAAACCAATGTTGCTTTTTTGTCATCTCGAATAAGAGAAGCTAGTCCGATTCCGTCTGCGATTCCCAACTGTGGACCAAGGTGAGAAATCATTCCCACGATATTATAATCCATTGTTCCAAAGTGGAATGAACGGTCTCTACCTTTGGTAAAACCGGACATTTTTCCTTGAAACTGTGCAAATAAACGGTTTAATGGAATTCCTCTTGTTGTGAATACCCCAAGATTTCTATGCATAGGTAGAATGATTTCATCATCATTCATTCCTAAAGTAGTTCCAACACTAATTCCTTCTTGCCCCCATCCAGAAAACCATTTTGAAATCTTACCTTGACGTAGTAAAATCATCATTTTCTGCTCGATCAGCCGAGGCTTCAAAATTGCTTTATAAATTTTAATTAACTCTTCATCTGAAAACTCCGAACGGTCGTATTCGATGTATCGTTGTGTAATTGCTTCCATGATTGGCGCTACTTTATTAAATTATAGAAGACAAACTTAACAAATAGATAGTATATCACAATGAATAATTAGAAATTATGGCTGTTGAAAGGTGTATTTTAAGGATGTCATTAATTATTTGATAAAAATCGGTAAGCATTACGTCTCTTAGTTCAATTAAAACAAAGAATTTTAATCAATCTAAAAACTTTAAATCGTCAAAGTTTGTAATTACCTCTTGACTTCCAATAATTACTCCTCCACTTTAACGCCGACATAGCGTACCACCAGGTACAGCACAACTATTCCTGTTGCAAAAGAAATTAGATTGGGAACACCTAAAGCAGTTGGAATAACACCAATAAACAAGGCTATAGCTCCCACAACTAATGCATAAGGCATTTGTGTTCTCACGTGTTCAATGTGATTACACTGCGAAGCCAAACTGCTCAAAATCGTTGTATCCGAAATCGGTGAACAATGGTCTCCAAGAACAGCCCCCGCCAATACCGAAGCGATAGTATTATACATAATTGCAAGTTCAGAATACGCTGGATCTGCAACAGCAATAGCGTATGAAAGTGGGATAACCAAAGGATACACTAAAGCCATCGTACTCCATGAAGAACCAGTTGAAAAGGCAATAAATGCTGATAAAACAAAAGTTAAAGCTGGAATCACCCAAACGTGTGTGAAATTATTTCCAAAGAACGTTTTTATATATTCTGCAGTACTTAAGGTTCCTGTAACATCTGCCAAAGCCCATGCTAAAATCAAAATAGCAATCGCAGGAATCATGGTATTTACACCGATCAAAACTGTATCCATAACCTCCTTTAGCGACATAATTCTTTGAGCGACAGTCATCATGACAGCTACCAGCAATCCAAAACCAGAAGACCACAATAAAGCCAAATAAGAGTCTGCATTCCCAATAACAATACCTAACTTTCTAAATACACCTACCTGCTCCCCTCCTTCTGTTCCGATAGCTGCCCAAGCTCCACTACTAACATCGATACCTTTTGCTAGCAATTGAGTCTCCGACTCCGCAATTCCTGTAATAAGCAAACTAGTTATTGTTCCAATAATCACAATCGCAATAGGTACTATTGCATTATAAGCTTTATATTTTGCATTTTCCACTGGTTCTAACTGCGTAATCTCCGCACTAACCTGAATATTAGAAGTAACACCCTCTTTAATTGTTCTTCTTTCGGCTCTCAACATCGGACCGAAGTCACGCTGTTTATACAACATAAGAAACACAAAAATAAGAGTAAAAAATGAATAAAAAGCATAAGGTAGCGAACTCATAAAAATACTATAAGCACTCAACCCTAGTTCAACACCATGTTGTGCTTCGATTTTATTCACTCCGTCTGAAATATAGGTCAGCTCTGCTCCAATCCAAGTTGTAATAAAGGCAACTGCTGCAATAGGCGCAGCTGTAGAGTCAACGATATAAGCTAATTTCTCTCTTGAAATTTTTAATTTATCCGTAATTGGTCGCATCGTATTTCCAACAACTAGGGAGTTTGCATAATCATCAAAGAAAATAGAAACACCCAAAACATAGGTCGTCAACATTCCAGAGCGTCTATTTTTAGCGAACTTCACCAAGTGATTTACCACGCCATTCATTCCCCCATTTCGAGAAATAACGGCGACAATAGAGCCAACCAAAACGGAAAATAAAATTACGGAAGCATGTCCACTATCGAGAATGGAATTTAAAATATAATGATCAATTACTGTAAAGAAAGCAGAAAATATTCCCGCTAGTCCGCCCGTATAAAATCCATAAATCGCTGCGCCAAAGAATATTCCAATCAATAAAGAAGAAAGCACTTCTTTAAAAATCAAGGCCAAAGCAATCGCGATTAAAGGAGGTAGAATTGACAACCATCCAGGAATTACAACAGGTTTTGAATAGACAATGTCAGAATTTTCAAAGTGAATATCTGCATCGCTTAAAGTCAGCTTTATCATTTGGTGTCCACCTACTTGCGTTACGGGTAAACTTTCACCATTTAAAACAATAACATCAATAGAGTCGTCGGATAAAACCTGAACTTCCGTTTCCACATTCTTTAAGATAACCTTTGGAAATAGAATTTCTTGTGCAGAAAGTCCTTCACTAAAAAAGATAAGCGCTATTGCAAAAAATAAGACGAGTCTGTTCATGAAGTAAAATATTTGTCCTCGAAAATAAGAAATTATCTTAATTCATTATCTTTCATTAAAAAAAAATCTAAGCCGATTGACTTTTCTGTAGGTTTCTGCTCTAAAATTAGCAGAACGAGTAGGTAAATTACATTTTATTATAGTCACTTAAATAAAAAAACAAGAACATGCATGTTTAACGTGGTTTTTTTTGTACTTTTGTGCGAATTTATTACACAAATTAAAATAGGTTCACATGGCATTACGAGATATTAGTAAAGCAAGAGAAGGATTAACTTTCGATGATATATTGTTAGTTCCAGCTCATTCCGAAGTTCTCCCAAGAGACGTAAAGCTTCAAAGTAAAATTTCACGTAACATTATTGTTAACACTCCTGTTGTTTCAGCAGCAATGGATACAGTTACAGAATCAAGCATGGCGATTGCTATGGCGCAGTCTGGTGGTATTGGAGTGATTCACAAAAACATGAGCATTGAAGAGCAAGCTTATGAAGTTAGAAAAGTAAAGCGTTCTGAGAGTGGATTAATCATTGATCCAATCATTCTTCATGAAGATGCAACTGTGAAAGATGCCTTACACTTAATGCGTGAAAACAGCATTGGAGGTATTCCTATTGTTGATAAAGACAAAAAATTAAAAGGAATTGTTACGAATCGTGATTTACGTTTCGAAAAGCAGATGGACCGTTTATTGACTGATATTATGACTAAAGACAATTTAGTTGTAGCACAAGAAGGAACGGATTTAATTACTGCTGAAGGAATTCTTCAAAAACATAAAATCGAAAAGCTTCCTGTAGTTGATAAAGACTACAACCTTATTGGCTTAATCACTTACCGTGATATTATTAAGGTAAAGGAGCATCCATTTTCTTGTAAAGACCAATTCGGTCGTTTAAGAGTAGCTGCAGCCGTTGGTGTTACTGTTGACACTTTAGACAGAGTTGATGCATTGGTGCAAGCTGGTGTTGATGCGATTATCATTGACACTGCTCACGGTCATACAGCAGGTGTAGTAGAAAAATTAAAAGCTGTAAAGGCAAAGCACAGTTCAATTGACGTTATTGTTGGAAACATTGCTACTGCGGAAGCTGCTAAGTTCTTAGTTGAAGCTGGTGCAGACGCAGTTAAGGTTGGTATAGGTCCAGGTTCAATTTGTACTACGCGTGTTATCGCGGGAGTTGGAGTTCCACAAGTTACTGCAATCAATGATGTTGCACGTGCTTTGGAAGGAACAGGTGTTCCAGTTATCGCAGATGGTGGTATTCGTTACACGGGTGACATCGTTAAGGCTATCGCTGCTGGAGCTGACATCGTAATGGTTGGTTCTATGATTGCTGGTACTGAAGAGTCTCCTGGTGATACAATTATCTTCCAAGGCCGTAAATTCAAAACATACCGTGGTATGGGGTCAATTGAAGCAATGGAAAAAGGTTCAAAAGACAGATACTTCCAAGCAGAAACAAATGATTCAAAAAAGTTAGTACCAGAAGGAATTTCAGGAAAAGTACCTTATAAAGGAACTTTAGAGGAAGTAATCTATCAAATTATTGGTGGTTTACGTGCTGGAATGGGATACTGTGGTGCTGCAAATATTGAAAATTTAAAAGGTGCTGAGTTTATCAGAATTACGAATGCAGGTATGGTTGAATCTCATCCTCATGATATTTCTGTAACAAGAGAAGCGCCAAACTATAGCTTTAAATAATTGTTAATTTATAATATATAAGCATTTATTTCGTAATATTAAACGTTTCAAAATATAAAACCATGAATTTTAAAATCCGTTTATTGTCTGTTTTTGTCTTAATTTTAAGTGCATCGACAATTTTTGCACAGAAAAATGATCCAATCATTATGACGATTAACAACGAGAAGGTCACCAAAAGTGAATTTCTTCGTACTTATTTAAAGAACAATGAAGCACCTAAATACGACAAGGCTAGTTTAGATGAGTATTTAGCACTTTTCACTAACTTTAAAATTAAAGTTATAGAAGCAGAAGCTTTAGGGTACGACACTATTCCTTCTTTAAAGAAAGAATTCAATGGATATAAAGAGCAATTAGCACAACCTTATCTAGTAGATTCTAAAAAGTCAGATGAATTGATTCACGAAGCATATGATAGAATGAAGTATGAAGTTAGAGCTTCTCACATTCTTATCAGTGTTAAGAAAGATGCTTCACCTGCCGATACGCTTAAAGCTTACAACAAAGCATTGGCATTAAAGAAAAGAATCGATATAGGAGAAGATTTTGGAGCGGTAGCAAGCGGAGCTGGAGGTTCTGAAGACCCTTCTGTTGCAAGTAACAAAGGAGATTTAGGATATTTCACTGCATTCCACATGGTTTACCCGTTTGAAACTGCTGCATTCAACACACCAATCGGTGAAGTTTCTATGCCAGTTAGAACAAGTTATGGATACCATATTGTAAAGGTTGCTGATAAAAGACCAGCAAGAGGAACAATCACTACAGCACACATTATGATTGTGGCTAAGAAAACAGATGACCGTTCAGACCTTGAGAAAGCAGAGAAGAAAATTACTGAAATTTACGAGAAGCTTCAAGCTGGTGAGGATTTTGGGAAATTAGCGCGTTTATATTCTGACGACCAAGGTTCAAAAAGTAGAGATGGAGAAATCGCTCCTTTTGGATCAGGAACAAATCAACGAATGGTAACTGAGTTTGAAGATGCTGCTTTTGCATTAAAAAACAACGGAGACTATTCAGAGCCTTTCCAAACTGATTACGGTTTCCACATTGTAAAGAGATTGGATTATAAGCCACTAGGAACTTTAAAGGAATTAATGCCACAAATCAAGCAGAAAATCAATCAAGGAGATAGATCGAAGCAATCTGAGACAGCTTTTATTTCTAAATTAAAGAAAGAGAATAAATTCTCAGATAAAAGTGCAAAAGGCTTAGTTTGGTTTTACAACAATGTTGACAGCACGATTTTCACAAAAAAGTGGACCAAACCAGAAATGAAGAAAAGCAAAGTATTATTCAAATACAACAAGCAGAAATTCAAATCTCAAGAGTTCTACGACTTCTTAGCTTCACAAAGATACAATACGCCAATGCAAATAAATAACTTCATCAATCAGGAGTTTGAAAGATGGCAAAGCAAAGAAATCATTGCAAATGAAAAATCTCACTTAGAAGAGAAGCATCCAGAATACAAAGCTTTAGTTCAAGAATACCATGATGGAATTCTTCTTTACGAAGTAATGAAAGACAAAGTTTGGGACAAAGCCATCAAAGATTCAACTGGATTACAAGCATATTTTGACAAGAACATTAGTAAATACCAATGGCCAGCTAGAATTGAAGCTTCAATTTACTCTTCTGTAGATTTACAGAAAGTTCAAGAAGCTCAGTTATTAACTGGAATTGATACATTAAACATGGCAGACGTTATCAGCAAAATAAATGTTGATTCAGAATTAAATATTTCTGGTGAGAAAGCTAAATTCATTCAAGAAAATACCGAAGCTTTAAAAGATCAAAAACTTCAACTTGGAAAGAATGCAATTTATCAATCTGGAGATAAATATTACTTAGTAATCGTGCATGAATTTATTCCTGCTGGACCTAAGAAATTATCAGAAACACGCGGAGCTGTAATTCAAGATTATCAAGAAGCTTTAGATAAAGAGTGGCTTGAGGAATTACAAGGAAAACACAATGTAAAAGTTAACAAAGAAGTACTATACAGTATCGGTGAGTAGAAAAAATTCATATCGTACAATAAAGGTTGCTCTAATGGGCAGCCTTTTTCTGTTTTTAACTTCCTGCATGAACTTTAATTCAAAAAAAGTTTGCAAAGTAGGTTCAGAAGTTTTGTACGAGCATGATTTAGAAGCTATTATCAACATCTACTTCTCCGATTTCGAAGATGAAGAAGCAAGAGATTTAGCGATAGAGCAATGGGCGAATCAAATGAGAATTAACCTTACTATTGCCAACACCCTACCGGAAATTCAATTAACAAATATCATTCAATCACAAAACGAATTGTCACAACTTAATTTGTTTGCATTAGAGAATGATTTTATTGAAAAAAATTTAGACACAACAATTACCGAAGATGAAATTCAGTCTTATTACGAAAAGCACAGACAGAATTATCAAAATCAGGCTTATATTGTAAAGGCACTTTATGTAAAATTACCGGATACCGTAGCCAGTGCTTCAAAAATCGACGATTACTACTTGTTAAATAATGATAAAGACCGGGAGGAAATAAAAAAATATGCGAATCTTTATGCTACGAATTTTTATTTCGAGGAAAAAAGATGGATATATTTTGATGACTTAGTACGAGAAATCCCTATGTCACCAAACAAAAAAAATGAATTAATAATCAATAGAGGTAAAGCGAAATTTAGCAATAATGGGGAAACATATTATATAAACATCTTAGATTATAAGACGAAATCTGTATCTTCACCGTTAGAAGCAGAGAAAGATGTTATTAGGAGACATGTTTTAACGCAGAAAATCAATAAATTACGCAATACCGCAAAAGAAACAATATTAAAAAATGCTCAAGAGAATTACCCTATTTCTTATTACTAGTATCGGTTTAGCCCATACTGTAAATTCACAGATTATTACAGATAAAGAGCCTTCAAACAGAAAGGTGATAGATGAAGTAGTGGCTCAAGTTGGGAACATGCCTATACTTTTGTCTGACATTGAAAATCAGAAAGCACAATTAGTCAACGAAGGTATAAATAGTGATGAGATAAACAATTGTTCAATTCTAGAAGAGTTATTGTACCAAAAAATGTTACTTAACCAAGCAAAATTAGACAGTGTAATTATTTCAGACGGTCAAGTGAATGCTGAAATGGAAAATCGTTTAAGAACAATTGAGCAACAAATTGGAAGTCGTGAGAAGTTAGAGAAATTTTACGGAAAAACATACACACAAATAAAGGATGAATTCCGTGAGTTGATTCGTGACCGAATGATGGCACAGGAATTAGAAAGAACAATTACCAGAGAAGTAGAAGTGAGTCCAAAAGATGTTGAGAAATTCTTTAACTCAATTCCAAGTGACAGTTTACCATTGATTAACGAGCATATCGCTATCCAACAAATAGTTATCTATCCAAAGATTACTACAGAAAGTAGAAATGCAGTAATTGAGAAGTTAAATGGATGGAGAAAAGATATTATGGAAGGAACACGTGAGTTTTCTACTTTAGCAACAGTTCACTCTGAAGACTTAGGAAGTGCACGCGAGGGAGGAAAAATTGAAGCGTCTCGTGGAATGATGGTGAAACCATTCGAAGCTGCTGCATTGGCACTTAATCCAGGGGAGGTTTCTGAAGTAGTAGAAACACAATACGGATACCATATTATTCAACTAATTTCTAGGAAAGGTGATGACTATACGGTAAGACATATCTTACTATCGCCAGAGATTGGACGTAAAGAGATTACAGAAGCAGCTACAATAATGGACGAATGTTATGACAGACTTAGAAAAAATGAAATAACATGGAATCAAGCAGTAAAAGAATATTCTGAAGATGAAGAAACAAACCAAAACCAAGGAAGTTTATCAAATCCATATACTGGAGAACAATACTGGGACGTTGCTGATATCAACGAGATTGACCCTCAGATTTTCTCAATTACAAATGGTTTGACAACAGGAAAAGTTTCTAGTCCAGACATCTACATGGATATGATGAAAAGAAAAGAAGGGGTTCGTATCGTTAGAATTAAAGACCGAACTGTTCCACATAGAGCAAACCTAAAAGATGACTACAACTTCATTAAGAAGGCTACAGAAAGCAATAAGAAAAGTGAAATAATTTCTGATTGGATCAACCAAAAAATCAAGAAAACATACATTCGCATTGATGAATCATTTGAGGATTGTGAATTCACTTACAAATGGAGATAATACTTAATACATTAAGAAACTAACAATATGTCAAACGTTGAAGAATTAAATCAATTAGTCGATAAATATAAAATTTTAAAAGAGGAAATTCATAAGGTAATCGTTGGTCAAGAAGAAGTTGTTGACCAAGTACTAATTTCTATTTTTTCTCGTGGACACTGTCTTTTGATTGGAGTTCCAGGTTTGGCGAAGACCTTACTTGTAAATACCATTGCACAATCATTAGGTTTGAGTTTTAATAGAATTCAATTTACACCTGACTTGATGCCTTCTGACATTATTGGTTCAGAAATATTAAACGAAAACAGAGCATTTCAATTCGTAAAAGGACCTTTGTTTACCAATATGGTCTTAGCGGATGAGATAAATCGTACTCCTCCAAAAACGCAATCTGCCCTACTTGAGGCAATGCAGGAAAAAACAGTAACCGCTGCAGGACAT
>DATJCX010000020.1:0-50260 GCA_035497735.1 Brumimicrobium sp.
CCAGACAAATAATCTTCAATAATTAGCCTTTTTTCATGATCCGAAAAATACAACTTGTTGTTGCGCCATTGTCCTAAACTGGGTTTACTTTCTTCTTTCATTTTACACTTTTTTGTGTAAACCTATTTTAGGACAAGTCAAAAGGATGATGAAACCTTTAGGCCAGATATTATTTTGCTGATTAACGGAATGCCGCTGGTATTTATAGAAGTTAAGAAACCAAATAATAGAAATGGTGTTCGGGATGAGCACATTCGCATGCAAAAGCGTTTTAGAAATAAGAAGTTCCGTAAGTTTATAAATCTGACGCAACTCATGGTGTTTTCGAATAACATGAAGTACAATGATGAAGATACGCAAATGTTAGAAGGTGCTTTTTACAGTACGACAAATTATAGAAAACCATCTTTCAATTATTTTAGAGAGGAAGAAACTTTTGATTTGGCTAAAATCCTTAGGCCGTTAACAGAGGAAGAGGAAATCTTTGTACTTAAAGATACCAACTATCTAAGTATTAAAAACTCACCAGAATATATTTCTAATAAGAACCCCAATACACCGACCAATTCAATTTCAACCTCTTTATTTCAAAAGAAACGCTTGGAATTTATTTTACGCTATGCTTTTGCTTATGTCGATGAAGAAACAGGATTGGAGAAGCATGTAATGCGTTATCCTCAACTATTTGCAACAAAAGCGATTGAACGCAAATTAGATGAAGGTATTAAAAAAGGAATTATTTGGCATACTCAAGGTTCGGGGAAAACTGCATTGGCTTTCTTTAATGTTAAGCACTTAACGCATTATTTTCAAAAGAAAAATGTTGTTCCAAAGTTTTATTTTATTGTTGACCGTTTAGATTTGTTGACGCAAGCTGCTAAAGAATTTACCGCACGTGGATTAGTCGTGCATAAGATTGATTCTAGAGAAGATTTTAGTAAAGACATTAAGTCAACCATAGTTATTCATAACGATTCTGGAAAACCTGAAATTACGGTTGTTAATATTCATAAATTTAAAGATGATCCTGATCTTATCAAAAACAATGATTATAATTTGAATGTTCAACGTGTCTTTTTTTTAGATGAAGTTCACCGAAGCTATAATCCTAAAGGAAGCTTTTTAGCAAATTTAGAACTGGCTGACAAACATTCTATCAAAATTGGTTTAACAGGAACGCCGCTATTAGGGTCTGAATACAATTCTAAAACTTTATTTGGAGATTATATTCATAAATATTACTACAACTTATCGATAAAAGATGGCTACACCTTGCGTTTAATTCGAGAAGAAATTGAATCGAATTATAAGCTAATCTTACAAGAAACACTAGATAAACTAACGGTATTAAAAGGAAATACAGATAAGAAAGTTGTTTATGCGCACCATAAGTTTGTAGAGCCTATGCTCGAATATATTGTTCGAGATATGGAACAAGCGAGAATTGGAATGAATGACAATAGCATTGGTGGAATGGTCGTTTGTGACTCTTCGGAGCAAGCGAAGAAGTTTTATGAAATATTTCAAGAAACTTATGTTGAAAAAACTGATATAGAACAGAACCTAGCAGCAGATGATTTGGAAACTTACGGGAGTAAAAAACTAAAGGATAGCCGTGTTAAAAAAGCACAGGTTATTCTTCATGATGTAGGAACGAAACAAGACCGTAGAGATTGGGTTTCTGATTTCAAAGTTGGAAATATTGATCTCCTTTTTGTTTACAATATGCTCCTTACTGGTTTTGATGCTAAACGCTTGAAAAAACTATATATCGGAAGAAAGATTAAAGCGCATAACTTGTTGCAGACTTTAACACGGGTAAATAGAACTTATAGAACGCATAAATACGGATACGTAGTTGACTTTGCAGATATCCAAAAAGAGTTTGATAAAACCAATCAAGATTATTTCAACGAATTGCAATCTGAATTAGGTGATGAAATGCAACATTATTCCAATCTCTTTAAACAGCCAGAAGAAATTGAAGTGGAGATTGAAGAAATAAAAGACACCATCTTCAAATATGACACTGAAAACGCCACTGTGTTTGGTCAACAAATTTCTGAAATTAACGATAAAGAAGAAGTGCGTAAAATAGCCAAGGTGCTAAATAATACGAAGGAGCTTTACAACTTGATTCGCTTATCTGGGAATTTTGAATTACTCGAAAAACTAGATTTTAGGAAGTTATCTGTTTTATCGCGTTTGGCGAATGATAGATTGGCTTTAATCAATACAAGAGAAGCCTTAGAGAACAATGTAGATACCGAGAATATTTTAAATACCGCATTGGAAGATGTCATTTTTGCTTTTACTAAAATAAAAGAGGAAGAAATGGTGCTGGCGGATGAATTAAAAGATATTTTAGCAAGGACGCGTGAAATGTTAGGCGGAAATTTTGACCCAAGAGATCCTGAGTTTATATCGCTAAAAGAAGAATTGGAACGCTTATTCAAAAAGAAGAATTTAAGTGAGGTAACTAAAGAAGAAATGGAAGCCAATATTAAGGCTTTGCAAGAAATTTATGACAAAGCGAAGAAGCTTGAACGTGAGAATCAGTTGCTGAGAGCCAAATATGATTATGACGCTAAATATGCCCGTATCCATAAACGTTTAATGGAAAAGAATCCATTAACAGATACTGAACGTAAATTATTTGATGCCTTAATTGGATTGAAAAACGAGGTTGATAAAGAATTATCGCAAAACTCTAAAATAATGGATAACGAAAGTTATGTCGAGAAAATGATGTTGCGTCTAATCGTGAATGAGTTTAAAAATAAACAACATATTCCTGTGAATACCACAGATGTTAAGAGAATAAATAGAATTGTAGTGAGGGAGTATATGAATGAATACAACGGCTACGCTGTTTAGGAATTACGAATGAGATCAATTACGAATTACGAATTGGTGGAATTACGAATTACGAATGGAGAAGAATTAGAGCATGAAAAATATAGGAATTACGTATTTACTGGAGATATTCAGAGAATTCGTAATTCGTAATTAAATAATTGAAAATTGATGACAGCACAGTTTGAAAAACAGACCAAAGAACTCATAGACGGCTTAAAGAGCGTTTGTGCAAATTATGGTTTAGGAAATGACGGGAACGAATTTAAGATCATCACGCAAGTGTTTTTGTATAAATTCTTGAATGATAAGTATGTCTATGAATTAAAGCGTTTAGATCCGGTATTAGCAGAAGCAGCGGATTTTGATGCTGCATTGTTGGAGTATCCTGATGATGATTTTGAGATGTTAACGATGCAGATTAGTGAAAGTACTGCACGTATTGCTCCTAAGAATTTATTGACGCGGTTATTCCAACAACAAAATAAAGATCAATTTGCGGATATCTTTGATGAGACTTTATTAAGTGTTGCAAAGGATAATACAGATATCTTCTCTGTGCTGACACAGGGGGGTGAAAAGGTGGTGTTGTTTGACAACTTAAGTAAGTATGTTACTGACAATAGAGATGACTTCTGCAAGGCCTTGGTTAACAAAATTGTGAACTTTAGTTTTGAGCATATTTTTACACAAAAGTTTGACTTCTTTGCAACTATTTTTGAATATTTAATCAAAGATTACAACACCAACAGTGGAGGGAAATATGCAGAGTATTTTACACCGCATGCCGTGGCGAAGATTATGGCAGAATGTTTAGTTACTGAAGAGAATGTCAATAATGTTACCTGCTACGACCCAAGTGCAGGATCTGGAACCTTGTTGATGAACTTAGCGCATGCTATTGGAGAAGATAAATGCACTATTTACTCACAAGATATTTCACAGAAGTCTTCTTCACTATTGCGTTTGAACCTGATTTTAAACAACCTGGTTCATTCTATCCAAAACATTATACAAGGAAATACGATTTTGAGTCCCTACCATAGGCAAGAAGACGGACAACTGGAGAAGTTCGATTATATCGTTTCTAACCCTCCGTTTAAATTAGATTTTTCTGATTATAGAGACGATTTAGACAGTAAAGCCAACAAAGAACGTTTTTTTGCAGGAATACCGAATATTCCTAAGACCAAGAAAGACTCTATGGCGATTTACTTGCTGTTTATACAGCATATCATGTACAGTTTAACCGCAAAAGGAAAAGCTGCTATTGTTGTTCCCACAGGATTTATTACCGCACAGTCTGGAATTGACAAAAAGATAAGACAAAAGTTAGTAGAAAGTAAAATGCTAGCGGGCGTTGTAAGTATGCCTTCTAATATCTTTGCGACAACAGGAACCAACGTAAGTATTTTGTTCTTGGATAAAACCAATACAAAAGATGTTGTCTTGATCGATGCTTCCAACTTAGGAACGAAAGTTAAAGAAGGGAAAAACCAAAAAACGGTGTTAAGCGAAGCTGAAGAGCAACAAATTATTGATGTTTTTAATGCGAAAAAAGCGAAAGACGACTTTTCTGTTGTAGTTGGATATGATGAAATTAAAGCCAAGAATTACAGTCTAAGTGCAGGACAGTATTTCGAAGTTAAAATTGAATATGTTGATATTACTGCAGAAGAGTTTAAAACTAAAATGGAAAGCTTTGAAAGTAATTTAAGTGGTCTTTTTGAAGAATCAAAGGAGTTAGAGAAGGAGATTCAAGGAAATTTAAAAGGATTAAAGTATGATATTTAATAATTCTAAATTTAATAATCATTGGCCGACTAAAACTTTAAACGACCTAGGAACTTTTAAAAGAGGCAAGTCCAAGCATCGCCCAAGAAATGATAAAAGACTTTTTGAAGGCGGAAACATTCCTCTTGTTCAGACAGGTGAAGTTAAACAAGCTAATTTATTTATCAAATCACATTCAGCAAATTATAATGAGTTTGGTCTTGCACAAAGTCATTTATGGCCGAAAGGAACTTTATGCATAACAATTGCCGCTAACATTGCTGAAACATCAATTTTAGGTTATGAAATGTGCTTTCCTGATAGTATTGTTGGTTTTAATGCTTTTAAAGAGGAATGTTCGGAGATATTTATGCATTATATCTTTACTTATATAAGATCATCAATTCAAGATAGAATTCAAGGAAGTATTCAAGATAACATAAATGTAGATTACCTAACTGGCCTAAAATTTAAAATCCCAAAAAAGGAAGAACGAACAAAAATTGAAAATCTGCTTTTCTCATTAGACGCTAAAATAGAAGTCAACAATAAAATCAATAAAGAGTTAGAAGCGATGGCCAAAACACTTTATGATTATTGGTTTGTACAGTTTGATTTTCCCGATGAAAATGGTAAGCCTTATAAATCATCTGGAGGTAAAATGGTTTATAATGAGGAGTTGAAGAGAGAGATTCCTGAGGGATGGGAGTCCTGTTTACTAGGTGATGTTGTATTAAAAACGGGAACAGGGCTTAATCCAAGAAAACATTTTGTTTTAGGGTCTGGAGATAATTATTATGTAACAATAAAAAATATTAATCAAGGACAAGTAGTTCTAGATAATAAATGTGATAGGATATCAGATGAAGCTCTTGAAATCATAAATAACAGATCAGACTTAAGGGTAGGAGATATATTATACACAAGTATTGAGCCAGTTGGTACAACTTATTTAATTAGAAGCAAACCAAAAAACTGGAATATTAATGAATCAGTATTTACTATAAGACCGAATACAAAAAAGGTTACGTCAGAGTTTTTATATATGTTTCTCTCAGGAGATTATATTAAAGCATATACTAAAAACGTATCGGCAGGAAGCATTCACAAAGGTGTAAGACATAGTACGTTGAAAGATTGTAAGTTTATATTGCCTTCTAAAGAATTAATCGTGTCTTATTCTAAAATGATAAATCCAATTTTGGACAAACTAGAATTAATACAAAGAGAAAACCAAAAACTCTCAGATCTTCGTGACTGGTTATTGCCCATGTTGATGAATGGTCAGGTAAGTGTTGGAGAGGAGGAACAGTTGGGATTGGTCGCTGATGGGAGAGGGGAATATAATTAAAGCTAAAAATGCATGAAACTTGTCTCATTTCCTTACTTCAGCTTACCAATGAAAATTTTAAGAAGTATAAATCTGTATTGATAGATGGCGCTGTTACGGGAATGATAAAGAAGATAAAATAGATCAGCGTCAAATTGTATGTAGTTCGGTGCTGACCTGTATAAATAAAATTCTTATTAGAATGTTAAGTTAATTCACAAGAAACAATGAAAGATTTCAAACCAACATATACTGATGTAACAGATTGGAACTTTATCGTATATCAAAATACAACTGGAAGCAGGAGTAAAAAGATAATCGTAGGTCCAAATTCTGCAGAGGAATATTTTCTTAAAGGATCTAAAGAGCTTAGCGATGGAACTTTTAAGTTTCCTACTGAATTTTGGTCTGAAATAGTCTCTTCTAAGGTTGGCCAGTTTTTAGGGTTCAATGTGTTGGATTACAATATTGGTTACAATGCAGAGGGTAAGCAAAAAATAGGTTGTTTGTCTCAATCAATGGTTTCTAATTCAACCAATAAATTAACAGAGGGAAAGGTTTACTTATCAGGTTTTGACGCTAGTTATGATCCTGAGATAGATAAGTCTAGATATACCTTTCAATTCATAAGAGATACTTTAGAAAGCTTTAGTTTTGAGAAGTACATAAGAGATTTAATAGAAGTAATTATTTTCGATTCAGTAATTGGAAATTCAGATAGACATCAAGAAAATTGGGGTATAATTACAAACTATGAAGAAACAAAAAAAGAAATAGATAGAGAAATAAAAAACCCAAAAAACAAGCGGTTTAAAAGATGGGGACTTAGACTAGACAGGTTTTACACTGTTTTACAAGAAATGAAATCTAAAATAGATATTTCAAATATTAGAAAGAGCGAATTGAAACTAGAAGCAACTTTGATGAGAACAAAATTTTCCCAAATATATGATAGTGGTTGCTGTTTAGGTAGAGAGTTGTTAGATGAGAAAATAGATAAGATGTTGGTTGATCGCCAAATGATCGAAGCGTATTTAAAAAAGGGCAAATCCGAAATACATTGGGAAGGAAGAGATAAAAAGCTAAATCATTTTGATTTGATAACATTATTAAAAGCGGAATATGAAAGTGAAATCCTTCATTTCATAGAAATGGTAAAAAAGAATTTTCATGAAGAAAGGTTAAAGGAAATTATCTACCAAATAGATGGTAATTTACCGGAAAACTTAAAAATGTATAAATTACCTGTTAATAGAAAAGAGTTGATGATAAAATTAATAACTTTGCGGGTACAGAAATTGTTAGAAATGCAATGAAAACAATAGGAAACATATATTTAACTTGGAGGAAAGGTGAAGGTTCCCCTAGAATTCCTATTGGAATAATACGTAGAAACCACTCTGAAGGAACACGGTTTGAATATCTTAAAGAAGGTGTTGAAAAAGCAAAAGCATTTGGCTTTTCTATGTATGAAGGTTTTCCAGACCTAACTAAGGTTTACAGTGAAAATGTTATTGCAATTTTTAGTCAACGCTTAATGAGAAGTGAGAGAAATGATATAAAAGATTTTTATGACTTCTGGTTAATTGATGATAAGTATAAAAAGGACGATTATTACTTACTTGCACATACTCAAGGGATTTTACCAACAGACAACTACGAGTTTTTAGCAGTCTTTAACCCGTCTCCATCTCTAGAGTTCATAACTGAAATAGCAGGTTTATCTAAAACACAAATACCTTCCGATGCTTTACATAAAGGTGATGTTTTAAGGTATGAAAAAGAGGTCCCAGAAAATAAGTATGATAAATTCGCTATAAAAGTATTTAAAGGTGATTTGTTTTTGGGTTACATAAAAACAATACACAATATAGTATTTCACAATGTAAAAAAGCCCTTATCAATAAGTGTTCATCATATAGAGAAAAATGGAGTTCTGAGTAGAGTGTTTCTTCACGTCAAAAGGTAATCTGTGATACATTCAATTCTTTAAACTACAGATATATTTACATTTCCAATAAAGGCGAGATGTAATAGTGTAGTACAAAACTACTAGGACATTCGCTTGGACAAAGTGTCCGACCAACGGAGGTAATAATTGCCATAAAGCCAAGGTTGGACATTCGCTTGGACAGATTGTCCAACCTTGGATAGAGAGAAAACAGAAGTGATATTAAAATATAAGCATGAAAGTACCGCAGCATCATCCAAATACCTGAAATTGAAATTAAAGATCTAAAGTTTAAATTTTCAAACTTTGAAGCATTGTGTGAAACGTAAAAAAACTTTCGGTTTTATACGATATCTTTTAAAGATTTCGGCTATCACCCGAATAGAGCAACATCACATTTTCTGAATTCCAAAAACGAGCGTAGGTATACGCTTGAGAAATAAAGCTTAAATAATTCGCGAATCGTGAATTGGCCCCTCTAACAAGCATTAAAATCACCACGTTTTAATGCTTACCTGATAAAGTCTCATCGGTTTAATGTCTGAACACCTACCAAACATTAAAATCTGCCATTTTTGATGTTTAGTGATAAAAAAGACTTATATTTGATGTCAGAACACATACCAAACATCAAAATAAAAGATTTTTAATGCCAGAATTACTGTATAAAATTAATCCAGATAGAAATAAACCTTGGAATGAGTTACCACTTTTACCAATACATGAAAAGTTGTATCGTACCATTGAGATTCTAGAGCAATTAGGAAAATCAAAGGCTGCATTGGCTAGGTTACATGGCCGAAGTGTAGTTATTCCAAATCAAGGGATGTTAATCAACACGATAAGTTTACAAGAGGCTAAAATATCGAGTGAGATAGAAAATATATTTACCACCGATGATGAACTTTATAAAGCGTATAGTGATAACAGTATAAATCTAAGTGGTGCTTCAAAAGAGGTACTAAGATATAGAGAAGCATTGTGGTCTGGATTCAATTACTTAAACCAAAACACCTATTTTGACCTACAGTATTTTATAAATATTTACAGAGAAGTTAAGCAAGCAACAGATGGAATTCGTCCTCCTTTTTCAAACACAACTATAAAACAAGGTGGAACAGGTTTTAATGCGGGTCAAGTAATCTATACCCCCCCAAAAGGAGTAGAACTTATTCAAGAAAAACTTGAGAATTTAATACACTTCTTAAATGACGACGAGCAATTCAATATAGATCCACTTCTTAAAATGGCAATAGCTCATTATCAATTTGAAGTAATCCATCCTTTTAGAGATGGAAATGGAAGAACAGGTAGAATATTCAACATCAACTATTTAACAAATAAAAATCTTCTTGACACGCCGATTTTATTTTTAAGTAGATATATTCTCGATCATAAAGAAGACTACTATTCAGGATTAATGAAAATTTCACAAAGAGGAAATTGGAAAGATTGGTTACTTTTTATGTTAAGAGCAATTGAACACACCTCAAATTTAACCTATGATAAAATAAACGATATAGTTGCAGCCAAGAATTCAATTTTAGAATACATTCTTCAGGAAAAACATAATTTTAAAAATCCAGAGCTGTTAATAGAAAGTATTTTCAATCAACCATTTACCAAAGTTAAACATTTAGTAGATTCGGGTCTCTACGCAGAGAACACAGCTAGGAAATACTTGAATACTTTATGCGAATTAAACGTTTTAGAGAAAAAGAAAATTGAAGGTCAGCATTATTACCTAAACATAGAACTTTACAGGATTTTATCGGAGTAAATCACCCCACAAACCCATCCAAAACTTTCTCTCCCAAGTCCTCACACAACCTACCCTCCTCAACTACTTTTACAAATCTCAAATATCCTTTATGCGAGAAATCACCTATAGCAAAAGAAACTAAGTCTTTAGTTGCAAAAACATCATCTTTATTGTTTCGGCTATCTCCGGGATAGAGTAACATCACATTTTCTGCATCCCAAAAACGAGCGTAAGTATATACTTGACGCAAATCATCAACACTAGCAGAAAAACCAGGTCTTTTCCATTTCGTATCGATAACATATTTACGTCCCGTAGTTTTATGTTCAAGCACAATGTCTGGCTGTAGACTATTGCCCTTCCAAAAGCTTTTAGAACGTTGTGGGGAAACACTGTAATCCTTGTAGTTAGAATTTGGCTTTAGGGTTTCTTTCCTTAACTGCACAAAAACATATTCTTCCCAAAGTTCATTCATATCGAAGAGCAGCGCAATCATGTTTTCTCGTCCTTTATTGATGTCGGGAGAATAATTTAAGATAATCAAGCGTGCCAATTCAAACGCTCTTTTGTAGGGCATTGTTTTACGGTTAAAAACCACGCTTTCTAATAATTTGGGCGTCACTTTAATGTGTTCAACTTCGGGGAAAGACAAAGTCATTCGTCTCCACAAATCATTTAAGCGTGAACCACGAGAAAATTGTCCGACAATATCCAAAGCAACAGCCAGAATTTGATGCAATTGATGGTTGGCGTCATAAACTTGATGCGTCGTATAAAAACGTTCTTTATGAATGTGATTGTGACGAATGTTTTCAGCGAACTCTAATTTTCCTTTCAATGCTTTTACATTGCCAGACTCTCGTCGGTATTGCTTTACCAATCCTCGGTGGATTAAGTATTCAATTTCTCTGAGGAAATATTCAAAATAGACTTCCAGTAAATTGAGGTTTTGCTTTTTCACTTGTGCTTCACCAGCGCTTTCGGCACTTAATCTTCCACAGGCTTTAAGCATTTGTAACAAAACACCTTTCCATTCACCATCGCTTTCATCTTTATCCGCTTTTGGATGAATTTGCAGCAATAATTCACCAACTTGCAAAACACCCACAAACTGTTTGAACTTTATTCCTTTCGGTATAATGTCAAAATACGCGCTATCATGAACTGTGTTCAACTTGATCAAAGCATCTAAATGCGTTTGATTGAAGCCTTCTTCACCAATGAATAAACGCCCATGTTCAAATCTGTCGATAGGTTTTCTCACGATTCTACAGCTACTTGTTCTTTAATTAACAACAACTCTTTTAAAGCGGTGATAATGTCAAAATCAGCATCATCAAAATCCTTAAAAACATAACGTTTCCTTTCTTCGTAATAATTCTCATTCGTAACAGCAAATGTTACTTTAGGAAGTTCTTTCTTAAAGAAATAAGAGCCAATCACCATTTCCATTTTACTGTAATCTCCAAAGAAATACTCTTGCAATAAAGGAATGACTTTATCCTTGAAAACATCCTTTAAATCCTCTTCCGATTGTACATTCAAAAAGTAAGAATGTCCAATTGTATGGTCTCGATCGACAAGCACTTCAATTCGCTCATTGATTGTCCTTAAGAGTTGCTCTAAGTTTATTCCTTCGATTTCAGTTTTACCGTTATCTCTTTCTTCACTCAACAATTCTGGATTAGGCATCATTTCTTGGAATGAGAACCTTCTGCGTAAAGCGGTGTCGAGTGCTTCAACAGAACGGTCAGCTGTGTTCATTGTCCCGATGATGTAGAGGTTGGGTGGGACGCTGAATTTCTCCTTACTGTAAGGCAAAGTAACTTCTAATGCTTCGTCTTTTCCTGAACGCTTATCTTCTTCAATCAAGGTAATTAATTCCCCGAAAATTTGAGAAACATTTCCTCTGTTGATTTCATCAATGATAATTACAAAATTGTCATTAATTCGTGTGTCAGCAGGTGTAGATTGAGTAAAAAACTCTGGCTTCACATTTTTCGTATATAACTCATAGATGGATTGTTGAGAGAAATTCTTTTCATAAACTTTTCCTACAGGAATTTTAGCATCCAAAATTTTCCATTCAACTTTTCGGAAGTGATTATAACCTGTAAGAGGGGAGTCTTCAGAACTTTTAAATTCATACTCTCCAGTGATTACTCCAACAGCTTTTAATTGACGATTACCATGTGAAGCAAAGACAATATCACCTTTTCTCATCCACAAAGTAAAGCGTTCAATGGCGCTTATATTAAAATCCATTTTCCCTACTTCTACACCTGCAGAAGTTAGCCGTGTACGAATATCTTTTCTACTTTTTACCCCTGTATAATCTATATCACTTCCCCATCCAATACTTATATAGTTATTTTCTTTACAAAAATCATATACGATATCACCCGAATCTTTCAAGGTGTTCCCTAAGGAGATTTTAAAGAACTTTTTATCCTTAAATACTTCTTCAGGAATGTGAAACTGAGGAGTATCCGTATTCACAAATTCTTTTAAGACTTTCGCATTTTCGCAAGCTTCCTTAAAAATTCCATCTACAATTTCGTATTTTACGATTTCCTCATTACTTCCTTCATCTGAATCATCCTTTTGGTCGATTACAGGTTTAATTCCTTCAATAAAGTCTTCGTAACTCATGGATTGATGAAATGTAGTAAATACAATTCTTCCATCTTTTAGTCCCTTATCAAACTCTTTTTGAATAGATACTCTATCCATGTTGTCTGGCTCAAGACCAATAATTTCTAAAGCAGTGTTTTTGGTGAAGTAGGTTTTACCAGTTCCTGGAGGTCCGTAAAGGATTTGGTTGAGGGGATGCTTTGAGTTAGTTGTGAATTCCATATCTGTATTTGTATCAGTATTGGGAAAAATTAGTTGTTCAAAATTCGTATCATTATATTTCAAAAAGCTTGATTTAATAGCGCTTTCAAGTTCGAGTTTAATTGCACTTTCTAATTTATTAATTACATCAGATGTAAGTGAATGTTGATCTATAAAATTTAAATATGCTGGTGATTTTTCACCTTCAAATTGCTCATAATTTTCACTAATTAGTTCATTGGTTATTACGCCAAAATGACCCTTAGCATTATTTTTATCGAACACAAATGCGTAGCGCTGACCTACTATAAAGTTATATCTATTTTTACGCGTAGAAAAGACGATGCGCGGATCCCCTTTTTTTAAGTTAAACTTCTTTATGATTCTCTTGAGTTGATCTATATAGGCTGTTAATTCATCACCATTGGTTTGATTCTCTTCAGAGGTTATATTCTTCTTTCGGCGTTCAATCATACTTGACTTCATCTCCTCAAATTCTTCTTGAGTAATGCGATGTGCTACAAAATCAGGATGTTGTTTTTTAGTTTCTGCAATAGCTTCATTAACAATAGGAATAAACTGTTTTAATAAAAGATCAAAATCTATGAGCATTTTGTCAATATCTTCATATTTATTTTTAGCAGAAGGTGATACCTTAAACCCATAATTTTTGTTTGAAGTACCTGTGTCTTTAGCTATGTGAATATCACTCTTTTTCACATTTTCTTCAATCAAGTGAACAAGATCTAAGGCGTATTGATTTTGACCTTCTAATGGGTCTTTGGTATGACTAAGTGCTATTTCAACTTTGTATCCTGATTGTCTTGTTCTAAAGATCAAACTAATTAAATCAGTCGATGCTCCTGGATAGAACACAGGAATGGTCCACAAAGTCAATCCAAAATATTTAGACTTTTCAGTTCCAATAAAGTAATCTGCTTTGGCTCCCTTTGAAGCTACTCTTCTAAATGAAAAGGTAAAATCAGGGTCTTGTTCGTTTTTCTTATTGAACCAGTTATAAATGGCTTCTTCGTATTCTTGGTAAGTTAGCATATTGAAGGTATTGCGTTAGAATTTGATTTTGGCATTTTGATCATGTAATCGATTGAATTATCTTATTCATAGATAGTGTAATTTCAAATATAGTAATTTATTGATATTTGTTTTGGTAATACTTAAAGCATTGCAGGTTCAAGTCTCAAATGCGACAAAACCATAATTTCTGTTTATAAAGTTATAAAATATTTCTTTAGGAGATTGATAATACAATTTTTTACGAGGTCTTTTGTTTATTAAGTGCTGTATTTCAGTTAGTTGTTTTTGAGTTTCCTTATCCATTAATTCATACATTTGATTCGTGTAAATAAAGAAGTCACCTTCCTTTGGGAGTTTAGTAAGTGTAAGGTTTTGGTAACAGCTATCGATTTCTCGCTATTTTAAATTATACATGTTTCTATAAAAGTTCATGCGGACACTAATTGTTTTTTATGCTTCATATTTATGTTTTAATCATAAATATAGGGTTTTAAACGCTTAACTACAAATTCATTGTAAAACCTATAGATATTGTCAATATTAACATATTACGAGCAGGGAGTTATTGTTAAGCCTATTGATTTAAAAGTTAAAATTGGATTTCCTTGAGTAAGCTTGAGCAATAAAATTTCTAAGCTCAAAAAAATAATGTATTTTTGTTATTTCAAATTCAAAACATCAATAAGTATGAAGTATTTATTTTTTATAGTTGTAGCATTGTTTATTTGGACCAGCTGTGAAAGTACGGAAACTCCCGTAAGACCAGAACAGCCATTTGAGAAAGAATTGCCGCTGATTGTAGAGGGTGAAGACGGAAAATATACAGAATGGTATCCTGGAAGAAGACAAATTAAAATGTCTGGAAGAAAGGATAGAGAAGGAAAACGTACTGGGATTTGGAAGTACTTTGGGGAAGACGGTACAGAGCTTTCTGTAACAGTTTATACTAATGGAAAAAAAGATGGTCATACCGTAGTGAGATATCCAAATGGAATGACACACTATGTAGGTGAATACGAAAACGATGAACCTGTTGGAGAATGGAAATTCTACAATGAAAAGGGTGAAGTTACTGAACTTAAAGATTATTCAATAGAAGATTAATGTCAAGAATTCCTGCCCATATTATAGATGAAATTATTACCACTGCTCGTATCGAGGAGGTTATTGGCGATTATGTTCATTTAAAAAAAGCAGGTTCAAACTTTAAAGGATTAAGTCCATTTACGGAGGAAAGAACGCCTTCATTTATGGTGAGTCCAGCAAAACAAATTTTCAAATGTTTCTCGACTGGTAAAGGGGGGACTGTGGTTACTTTCGTAATGGAAATCGAACAGTTTAGTTACCCAGAAGCCTTGCGCTGGCTCGCTGATAGGTACAACATTACAATTCCAGAATCAAAGCCTTTAACAGCTGCTGAACAAGAGGAACTAACAGAAAGAGAAAGTTTACAAATTGTCAATACCTACGCAAAGGATTACTTTGTGGACACCATGATGAATACCAATGAAGGTCGAAATATTGGACTTTCTTATTTCAAAGAACGTGGTTTTCGTATTGATATCATAGAGAAATTTCAACTTGGATACTGTCCAAGAGAAGAAAAGTCGTTTACAGAAACAGCTATAGAAAAAGGATACAAACAAAAGTATCTAGAACAGTTAGGTTTAACAAAAACACATGGAGATAGACGATTCGACTTCTTCAGTGGTCGTGTTATTTTCCCTATCCATTCGGTTTCTGGAAAAGTACTTGGTTTTGGTGGAAGAATCCTTCAAACGGATAAAAAAATCGCTAAGTATTTCAACTCTCCCGAAAGTATTCTATACGATAAGAGTAGAATTCTTTATGGAATGTACTATGCAAAAGGCGAAATTATTAAACAAGATAATTGCTTTTTAGTAGAAGGATATACCGACGTTATTAGCTTTTCTCAAGCAGGAATTGAAAACGTTGTTTCGAGTAGTGGAACTTCCCTGACCAAAGGGCAGATTAAGTTAATACAACGTTACACGCAAAATATAACTGTTTTATACGATAGTGATAATGCAGGAATAAAAGCCTCTTTTAGAGGAATTGACTTGTTGCTTGAAGAGGGGATGACCGTAAAGGTTGTTCTTTTCCCAGAAGGAGAAGATCCAGATTCATTCGCTAAAAAAATCGGTTCCGATGAGTTGAAAAAATACCTGGAGGAACATCAGAAAGATTTTGTTGGATTTAAGACAGAGGTTTTATTTCAAGGAATTGAAAATGATCCAATAAAAAAGGCGGAATTAATCAAGGAGATTATTAGTTCTGTAGCGCTAATTCCCGATGAAATTACGCGATCTGTTTACATCAAACAAATTGCTAGTCAGTTCGACTTTGAAGAACATACGCTTCTAAACGAACTGAATAAGATTCGCAGGAAAAAGCAAAATGAGACAAGAGGTTTAGCAACCCCGGCATATGTTCAGCAAGAAGAGTCTTCCCTTGTAGGTTTGCCGTCCATTAAGGATGATTCCGACCTAAAGAGGAGCTTCCATGAGCAAGAGTTAGACTTAATCCGTGTTTTGACGCTATACGGCGATAGAGCAGTCGAACTAGAAGTGGATACGGATGGTAAAACTGAAAAAATAGAAGTTAGCGTAGGAGAATTAATCATACTCGAGTTGGAAAAAGACCATCTTACTTTTTCTTATCCCATATTTCATGAAATGTATGAAATTTACAAGGAGTCGATTGAGAATGGCGAATTTCATTCTACAGCAGATTTTCTTCGTCACCAAAATCCTGAAATAATCAAATTTGTGACAGACATTCTTTCACCGCGACATGAGTTGAGTACCTTTTGGATCGATTCATACAAGATTGAAACAACAGGAGAGATTCATCGTATGGACCAATTGGTAAAGGAGGTTATCTATTCCTTTAAAACCGCAAAAGTGATGGCGCATATTCAAGATATCCAAGAACAGTTGAAAGGTGGTGAAAAAACAGATCCTGAGGAAATCAACGAAATGCTGAAAAATCTTATTCTACTAGATAAAGTTAGGGTTAAACTAGCAGAGCAGCTTAATCGCATTGTTTTTTAAGTTATTTCGCAACAGAATCGTACCAAGATTTTATAAATGAATAGGTCGCTGTATCTCCTTTGCACAAAGTTAACGTCCCTAAAGCCTGAATTTGTCTTTTTTGATACTTCCTTAAGGTACTTTGGAGTAACTTTTCTTCCTTTTCAGAATAGAAGCCGATGATTTCAATATTACGACGCAGTGGAAACCAATCCAGTGCTAAATCGACATCTTTTTCTAGGTAAAAATCGCTCTTTATTTGCACCAATGCAATGGGTTCAATTGTGTTTCTGACGAGTACAACATCACCGACGCTCATCCTGCTTTTGAAAAATTCAGGGTCTTTCATAGGAGTTCCATTTTTATCTACCCATGCTTCCCCGAGTCCAATTACTTTTTTGTCCAACAATAACTTTTTTAATTGAACATTTTCAAGTTTTTTGTCCTTGTGAAGTTGTATATGCCAGTAATTTATGTCGTAAATCAAGGGATTAATTTTATTGAAAGCCTAGTATTTTCAAAGGTTTTAAAGTTTCTGAAAACTTCAAACCTATAATATGCTAAATTTTTAGGTACGTTTGATGAAAACTTATTTTTTTTATTAACAGTCATTGTTAATAGATTTTTATTCAGCATTTGTTAACATTTATTCCGAGAGAATTATCCGAATGAAAACCATCTTTCTCCTTGAATATCTTATGTTATAAAATGTAACTTAAAGCTTTACTTCGCTATGCACGCATATTAAATGTGGATAAAACTAGTGGCTAAAATAAATACTTCAGAATAAAGTTAAAATAAGTCATTACTTTTATACCAGATTTTCGAGGAAGGATACTAATTAACACTATTTACTATGAAAATCAAACAAAGAAGTTTAGGAATAATTAAACTGTTTTAAATTACAATTTAAAAGCAAAGGATGATATGGACGAAAAGTTAGCTTTAGAGAGACAAGACAAAATTGAGTTAAAGGTTTACTCAGAAGAGGAGATTTTAAAATCTGCAATTGCGTATTTTAAAGGGGATACCCTTGCAGGTGAGGTATGGATGAAAAAATATGCCTTAAAAGATCCACAAGGAAATATTTATGAAAAAAGTCCTGATGAGATGCACCATCGTTTGGCTAAGGAATTTGCTCGTATTGAAGCAAAGTATCCAAATCCACTTACGTATGATGAAATCTACGGTGTATTAAAGGATTTTAAATATATTATTCCACAGGGTAGCCCAATGGCGGGAGTTGGTAACAATTTCCAATATGTTTCTGTTTCTAACTGTTTCGTAATTGGAAATGAGAGAGATGAGGATTCATACGGAGGAATTTTAAAGTTAGACCAAGAACTTGTTCAATTGATGAAAAGAAGAGCGGGTGTGGGTGTTGACTTATCATTTGTTCGTCCTTCAGGTTCTCCTGTTCAAAACTCTGCTCTATCAGCTACTGGTGTTGTTCCATTTATGGAGCGTTTCTCAAACTCAACAAGAGAGGTTGCTCAAGGTGGACGTAGAGGTGCTTTGATGGAATCAATTGCAATTGACCACCCAGACTCAGAAGCTTTTATTGATGCGAAAACGGAGGCAGGGAAAGTTACAGGAGCAAACGTTTCTGTGAAAATTTCTGATGACTTCATGAATGCAGCAATCAATGATGCAGATTATACGTTAACATATCCTGTTCGTTCAAAAAACCCATCGTTCTCGAAAACAATTAACGCAAAAGGTCTTTGGGATAAGGTTGTTCGTAACGCTTGGTCATCTGCAGAACCAGGAATTCTTTTCTGGGATACATTAATTAATGAATCTATTCCAGACTGCTATGCTGATTTGGGTTTCAAAACAGTTTCAACGAATCCATGTGGTGAAATTCCATTATGTGCTGATGACTCTTGTCGTTTATTAGCAATCAACTTATATTCTTATGTTGACAATCCATTTACGGATGATGCTTCTTTCGACTTTAAATTATTCAATAAGCACGTGATTATAGCACAGCGTTTAATGGACGATTTAATTGACTTAGAAATTGAGAAGGTTGATAAAATCATTAACAAGATTAAAAATGACCCAGAGTCGGATATCATAAAAGCTACAGAATTAAACCTGTGGGAAAGAATTAAAAACAAATGTGAATTAGGTCGTAGAACTGGTTTAGGTATTACGGCCGAAGGAGATATGTTAGCTGCTCTAGGTATCACTTATGGTACGGAAGAAGCAAACGACTTCTCTGAAAACTTACACATGCAATTAAAGCACCAAGCTTACTTAGCTTCAGCAATTATGGCAGAAGAAAGAGGTGCGTTCCCAATTTGGGATGCTAAACGTGAGGAAAACAATCCGTTTATGTTACGTATCAAGGGTGAAAATCCTGCTTTATACGAACAATTAGTGACAAAAGGTAGAAGAAACATCGCTTTATTGACGATTGCTCCTACTGGTTCGGTTTCTATCCTTACACAAACAACTTCAGGTATTGAACCAGCATTTATGGTTTCTTACATGAGAAGAAGAAAGATTAATCCAGATGATAATAATGCAAGAGTTGACTTCGTAGATGAGGTTGGTGATTCATGGCAAGAATACCCTGTATTCCACCACAACTTCGAAACTTACTTAATCGCTAAAGGTTATGATATCGAGGAAGTGAAGAAAATGGATTCTGATCAAATCGCTTCAATTATTGCTAAATCTCCTTATCACAAGGCTACGTCTAATGATGTTGACTGGGTGAAAAAAGTGGAAATGCAAGGGCGCGTTCAAAAGCATATCGACCACTCAATTTCAGTTACAGTAAACTTACCAAACGATGTTACAGAAGAACTTGTAGGGAAAGTATATAAAACTGCTTGGGAATCGGGTTGTAAAGGTGTAACAGTTTATAGGGATGGTTCTAGATCTGGAGTTTTAATTGCTACAACTGAAAAGAAAGCAGAAAACAATAATTCAGAAATTAGTTTCTCTGACAATCACGCACCGAGAAGACCGGAAAAATTAATTTGTGAGGTTCTTCGTTTCCAAAACAACTTGGAGGAATGGATTGCTTTCGTAGGTATGTTAGATGGTCGTCCTTATGAAATCTTTACAGGTCGTAGAGATGGTTTCATGGGAATTCCAAATGAAGTGAAGGCTGGATACATTATCAAAGTGAAAAATGATGAGAGTAGCCGTTATGACTTCCAATACGAAGACAAATATGGATACAAAGTTACGGTAGAAGGTCTTTCTCGTTCATTCGATAAAGAATATTGGAACTATGCGAAAATGATTTCTGGTGTATTAAGACACGGAATGCCATTATTAAATGTAGTTGACTTAGTTAGTTCATTAAACTTAAGAGAAGACACTTTAAATACATGGAAAAACGGAATTACGCGTGTTGTTAAGAAGTTCATCCCTGATGGAACAAAGAGCAAGAACGAATGTCCAGAATGTCACCAAGACACTGTATTCTTTGCAGAAGGATGTTTATCATGTTCTAACTGTGGTCACAGTAAATGTGGATAATCAATTACATATATTTATACAAAAAAAGCGGATCTATTTTAGGTCCGCTTTTTTTTGGCCTTATTGTTTTTTGAACCTATTTATGAAAGTTTAGCAATACTTCCTTC
Source organism: Brumimicrobium sp. (assembly GCA_035497735.1). Classification (GTDB taxonomy): domain Bacteria; phylum Bacteroidota; class Bacteroidia; order Flavobacteriales_D; family Crocinitomicaceae; genus Brumimicrobium. Next base: position 20,204 of record DATJCX010000020.1, read on the forward strand.
TTAGAATGTTTTAGGACAGATTTTGAAGATGGTTTAAGCACGTTTGACTAGCAAGCTGGCACTTTACTCGTTATGACTGCTAGGTGGTGTAAAATTAACGTTAAACGACTGGTAAAATCTACATGGTTTAAAAGTCTTTTTAGTTTCTGATTTGGTAGAGGTCAATTGTTAAATAGTTTTTGAAATAGACTGTTCGACCCCGCTGGGGTCGTGTTTGCCCTTTTGTAATGTATTCTAGTAAACATATAATCCCTCTGGGATTACTGTTAATAGAAAAGCCATAAGAAAGTACACTCTGAAGTCATAGAGGTCAAACATAGACTAACTAATCCCAAAAGAATGCTAGCCAGACCTCGGAGAGGTCTCATGTCACCTAACTCAGCCCTGCCCAACGCTAACTGACCTCGGAGAGGTCACACCTTGACTAACTAACCCTAAAAGAATGCTAGCTAGACCTCAGATAGTTCACACCCCATCTCAACCTAAATATCCTCCAACTTAATCGAAAAAGCCCAACCTGAAAGAAATAGATGTTTCTAAATTGTATGAAATGCTAGGCATTGAAGATAAGAACGCAATGAGTATACTTTAGTATGTGATTAAGTACGAAATCTTCAATAACGCCGCAGTTCGCCAATTTCGAAACATCTATAAAATGAAAAAGGGACTGCATTGCAATCCCTTTAACAAAATAAATAAAACTCCCTCTACTTCAAGACAACCTTGCTAATAGAAACCTTATCATTATTTCTAATTTCTAAGATATATATACCGTTTGCTGCATTATTCTGCGGCTTGATATTCCATGTTGAATCATTGTTTGACAATGTAGATATAGCAACAGTTCTACCTGCCATGTCCGTTAACTTTACAGAAGCTCCTCCCCAAATACTTGGATCGTAGTTAATGTTCCATCCTAACTCTTGGTTACTTGGGTTTGGATAGATTTCTAACGCTTCAGCCTTCTCAACAATACTTGTAGAAAGTGTTCCATCGATAATGATGTTATCAATAGCGATGTTGTTTGACTTATCAGAACCAGTGTATTCAAATTTAATAAATACTTGTCCTGTAGTACTTGATGGAAGTGTGAATGACTCAGTTGACCAAATCGTTGTATTACTCGGGTAGAAAACATCCCAACCTGAACCGTTATTGATTAGTCCTGTACCTGAAAGTTTCTTTCTTTGAACCCAAGTTTTACCAGAATCTGTTGATGAAAAAACTTTTAATTCTTCTACGATATCTGCTGTTGTAAATCCATTTGTAGCAGCTGCATAGTCAAATGAAACAGTCATGTTAGATAAATACGTAGCATCGATAGCTTGTGAAACAAATGAATGCTTAGACCCACCTCTTCTGTCATTAAAGAAGTACTCGTTAGTAAATAACACTGGGTTTGTGTAAGGATTTGTTGTGTTTAAGAAAATTCCACCACTACCACTTACTCCAGCATCACTTTTTACTTCCCACTCATAAGGATATCCTTGTGGATTTTGAATTACCCAGTAATCTGGATTGTCATCAAATGTGAAATGATGTGGTCCAGAGAATGGAGACCAGTTTGGCGAAACCCAAATCATTTTTTCCTTTGTTACTGTGTGTGTAACTCCATCTTGTTCTACTGTTAAAGTAACATCTTTCCATCCTGGTGAAGTGAAAGATACTGTTGGGTTTAAATCTGTTGATGTTTCAACACTTCCGTCTTCAAACGTCCAAGTATAGTTTTGATTTGTTCCCATCAATCTCCATGACCAGTTTTTAAATTTAACTGGCTCTCCAACACATGTTACCAATCTGTCTCTACTTGTAATGTGGTCAAGATAGAAGTCAGCTATTGGAGTATAAACTATTCCTTCTGGAATAGATTGGTTTTTGTTCTCTTCAGTCCACAAATTGTTTCTTTGACTCACTTCCATGTTTAAGATATTTCTCATGTAAGTAATTTGTCCTTTAGTAAACATGTGTGAACAGTATGAATACTCCATAAAGTTCTGGATATTATCAATAATCGTATCACAAGTTGCACCATTTAAGTTGTTACAGTTTGTCCAACCTATAGTATTTGGAGTGTCTTCGATTCCGTCATCATCTGTACAGTTAACTGGTAAACCTGGATCATTTGTACTTCCCCAAAGGTGAGCCAATCCTAAGTAGTGACCAATCTCATGCGTCAATGCTCTAGAAGAATATGGGTCTGATGTTCCGATAGATCCAATATAGTTGTGGCGAATGATAATTCCATCACGAAAACGACCGTTTCCTTCCACTCCTGTTGGATAGTATGCGTAACCAGCAACTCCACCTTTCATTGATTTTACTGTCCAAACGTTAATGTATCTTCCTCTTGGCCATTGTTCAAACTTAGAGTAGTCGTCTCCAATGTTTGTCTCATGGCTAAAGTGACGTGTGATACCATTTGTAGGATTACCGAATGGATCGATTGATGCTAATCTAAATTCGATTTTTGCATCCCCTGCAACTTCTTTAAACTTCCCGATAATTAAAGAAGTATCTGCATTTAGCTTTCTGTAATCTTCATTCAGAATTCTAAGTGCATCGTAAATCTGAGCATCTGAAATGTTCTCAGTTCCGTATTCGTGAACTACGTGAAATACGATTGGTATAATTAATACATCATCGTTTTTTTGGAAAATTCCATTCAGCGCGTTCTCTTTTAGCATGTTGTATGCTTCTCTTAATTCAGGGAATTCTTCCCATTGCTCGGATGTTACTGTATGTGTTCCACAGTTTTCAGCCGGTTCTTGCGCGTTTACCATAAAAGCAAACAATGCAATAATTGATAAAATATACTTCATTTTCCTATTTTTTGTATACAAAAGTAGCATTTTAAATTTAATAACCAAGTCTTCGCTACATAGCTTGGTATGTATAAAAAAAAGAGGTCGCCCAAGGACAACCTCTTTTTCTAAAAACTATTCATTATTATTGCAAGATAAGTTTGTTTTGAACAGATTTATCTTTATTGCTAATTCTTAAAATGTAAATTCCTGAAGCTGCTCCAACGTTTGGTTTTACGTTTGTTTCAGTCAAATCTGTAGACAATACTTGAGAAGTAATAACTCTTCCAGAAATATCTGTTAATTCAATTGTAGAACCACCCCAGATAGTTGCGTCATAATTAATGTTCCAACCTAACTCAGCATTACTTGGGTTAGGGAAAACATTGATTCCTTCTGCTTTGTCGATTGACCCAACAGCTAATGTTCCATTCACTGAAATGTTATCGATAGCAATGTTGTTTGATTTATCAGAAGCTAAGTATTCAAATTTGAAAAGAACGTTACCTGTAGTCGATGAAGGCATGTTAAATGATTCAGTTGACCAGATTGTTGTGTTGCTTGGGTAGAAACTATCCCAACCAGCACCGTTATTTACAAGATTTGTTCCTGTTAATCTTTTTCTTTGAATCCAAGTTTTTCCGTTATCAGTAGAAGAAAATACTTTTAATTCTTCTACCATTTCCTCTGCTGTTATACCGTTTGTTGCACAAGCAAACTGAAATGAAACCGTAGGATTTGTAATGTATGTGAAGTCAATTGGTTGAGAAACGAAAGCACTCTTAGAACCTCCTCTTCTTTGGTTGAAGAAATACTCATCTGTGAAAACTACAGGATTTGTATATGGATTATCTAAGTTTAAGAACATTGCTGGACTTCCATTCACTCCAGCGTCTGATCTAACAGCCCATTCGTAAACGTATCCTTGTGGATTTTGAATAACCCATTCGTTTGGATTTGTGCTGAAGTCAAACTCAACCAGACCTTCGTGAATTGGCCAGTTTGGAGCAATCCAAATAAAGTTTGATTTTTCAACTGTATGTGTACCGTTACTACTTGTAACTGTTAGACTAACGTTTTTCCATCCTGGGCTTGTGAATGAAACTGAAGGGTTTACATCAGTAGATGTTGTAACATTCGCATCTTCGAAAGTCCATTCATAAGTAACGTCAGTTGCATCTCCTAATCTCCATGTCCAGTTTCTGAATTTAATGGTCTCACCAACTGCAGCAACAAGTCTGTCTCTGTTTGCAACATAGTCAACGAAAAAGTCAGGTATTGGTGTATAAGTTAATCCTTCTGGAATTGAAGCTGAAAGATTCGCCTCGCTCCATAATTGACTTCTTTGACTTACTTCTAAGTTTAAGATGTTACGCATGTAGTTTGCTTGACCTTCTGTAAACATGTTTGAACAATAAGAATAATCCATATAGTTTTGAACGTTGTCTAAGTGCGCATCACAAGTTGTCATTGTCAAATCACAGTTCAAGTTTGAACCAATAGTGTTTGGTGTATCTTCAATTCCATCATCATCTGCACAGTTTCCTGGAAGACCCGGGTCATTTGTTCCACCCCAAGTATGTGGTAAACCTAAATAGTGACCAATCTCATGCGTTAACGTTCGTGAATTATAAACATTCGAAGTTCCATTGTCACCAGTGTAATGATGCAACATCATAATTCCATCCATGAAACGGTTTCCTCCCTCAACGTTGATTGGTAAATGAGAATAACCAGCTGCACTTCCGCTTGCCATACTCTTGTTAATCCAAACGTTTAAGTAACGACCTCTTGGCCATTGCTCAAGTTTTGAGTAGGCATCTCCTTGGTTTGTTTCATGAGTATAATGACGTGTAATACCGTTAGTTGGATTACCAAATGGATCAACTGTTGCTAATCTAAATTCTATTTTTGTATCAGCAGCAATATTTACAAATTCTGGAACGATGTTAATCGTGTCAGCGTTTTGCTTTCTATAATCTCTGTTGATAATCTCAACAACTCTGTAGATTTGTTCGTCAGAAATATTTTCATTTCCATATTCGTGTAGTACGTGAAATACTATTGGAATAATATAAACTTCATCGTTTTTAAGTTGTATTGGAGAGTTTGCTTTATTTAAAACCTCTTGGTGAAGTTCATTGTATTGGATTTCTAATTCTGGATTAGCATTCCATAATGCTTTATCTTGATTGTGTTGATCACAAGAACCCTCCAGATGTTGTGCATTAACGCTAAATGCAAACATCCCGAAAATTGGCAGTAAATGTTTTAACTTCATAGTTTTCTATTTTAAGTTTTTAACTTATTAAATATGCAGTAAAGATATTCAATTTTTTTTTAATACAAACTGGATTGGTGAGGAATTAGCCGAATCGTTAAGTTTATGCGCTTATTTTTAACATCTAATATAAAGCTTCGGAATCAATTTTCAGCTCATCATGTCAGTTTTTGTATTGCGCTAATTTACTACCTTCTTTGCTTATATAGTATAGGTGTTTATTTATATGTATATTTTGTTGAGTATAAGGGCGGTTTTGCTGTTTGAAATAGATGTTAATTTCCTTTGTATGTTATTACTACACGAAAACCAACTGTTGGATGCGCTTCTTCAACGAGTTTCTCACTTTCATTGCGAACGTCGTAACCCAAACTGGTCCAATCTCCGCCCATCGCTACATTGGGTTCAATAATCCATTCCGCCACATTTCCATTCAAATTGTATAAGCCATATTCGTTTGGAGAATAGGACTTTACTGGCGCTGTTAAATGTTGAACTTTTTCATTGTTTTTGACTTCAACAATTCCCCCTGTTTTTTCATCTCTTGTTAATTGTGAGAAGGGGATTTCGCGATAATTACACAGTTGTTCTCCTTTTTTATTCGTTAAAGAAGACTCTTTCCAAGCATAAGGAGAGGTAAGACTATTGTTGGTAGCACTTAAAAATTCAGCGCGTAGTGGAAGTCGAACACGTAAGGTGTAATCAGCTGTTTTTTCTTGTAAAACAGTCGTCAACCATTCACAGTATCTTAACGCTTGTTCCTGACTGACATTGACAACAGGATATTCTCTAAATGCAGGGGCATTGAAATACGCTTCTCCAAAACTAATGCTTTTATCCAATAATTCCCATCTTGAAAAATCAGGTAAAGCTGCTTGATAAACTTCCTCAGAAACATTGTTCTTTAAGTGAGATAAGTACTCCTTATAGTGCATGTTACTTACTTCCGTATTGAGCATAAAAAAGGATTGAACGCTATGGCTTTCTCCCTTTATTTCAACTGTTTGTGAAGGAACAAAGGAATAGCCAAACTTTAATGCCTTAATCAGCTTTTTTGGGGAATTCTGAGACTTTCCTGTTTGAACGGAAATTAGTGCAGCGCTAACAATGAACGCTAAAAAGAAGAAGCTAGCTTTTTTCATAATATCATTTTGTGTTCGCTCCATAAACGTAGTACGAATGAAATTGTTACAGGTTTAAGCTACCTTTTTTTAAGAAAATGGAAGAAAATAGGATGGATGTTTTTAGAATTCAATATTCTGAAACGACAAAACGAGCATTTTCTCGAGAAATTTCCTTACTTTTGCACCTCCAAAAATTGTAATGCAAGATGAGTAAAAAATATTCAGAATATAAAGGATTAGATTTATCTAAAGTAGCCGAACGTGTAGCTGTTAAATGGGAACAAGAAAATGTATTCCAAGCTTCTATCGATTCGAAAGATGACAATACACCGTTTGTTTTCTTTGAGGGACCACCATCCGCGAATGGACTTCCTGGAATTCATCACGTTATGGCGAGATCTATTAAGGATATTTTTTGTCGATATAAAACTCTAAAAGGGTATAAAGTGAACCGTAAAGCTGGTTGGGATACACATGGTTTGCCAATCGAATTAGGGGTAGAGAAGGAATTAGGTATTACAAAAGAAGATATTGGAACAAAAATTTCTGTAGAAGAATATAATGCAGCTTGTAAAGAAGCTGTGATGCGTTATACAGATGTTTGGAATGACTTGACGGTGAAAATGGGATACTGGGTAGATATGGAAAACCCATACATTACCTATGACTCAAAATACATGGAAAGTGTTTGGTGGTTATTGCGTGAAATGTATAAGAAAAACCTAATTTATAAAGGATATACAATTCAACCGTATTCTCCAAAGGCTGGAACTGGTCTTTCAACTCATGAATTGAACCAACCGGGTTGTTATAAGGATGTTACGGATACAACTGTCGTTGCACAGTTTAGAGTTGAAAACGATTCTAAATCGATTTTCGGAAATGAATTTGCCGATAAAGAGGTGCACTTCCTAGCTTGGACAACAACACCTTGGACCTTGCCTTCAAATACTGCGCTAACAGTTGGACCAAAAATCGAATATGTTATCGTAAGTTCTTTTAACCAATATACTTTTGAGCCAACAAACGTTGTTTTAGCAAAAGCATTGGTGGGTGCTCAATTCAATAAAATCTTCTTTAAAGTTGAAACTTTAGAAGAATTAAAGAACTATAAGGCAGGTGATAAAAAAATTCCTTTCTTCATAGGAAATGCGTTTTTAGGTGCCGACTTAGCAGGTATTCGATACGAACAATTATTGCCTTACGCATTGCCATACGAAAATGCGGAAAATGCGTTTCAAGTGATAACGGGTGATTTCGTTACAACTGAAGACGGTACGGGAATTGTGCATACTGCCCCAACTTTTGGTGCTGATGACGCTCTTGTCGCTAAAGCTGCAAATGTTCCTGGATTATTAGTGTTGGACGAGAAGGACAACCCAGTTCCTCTTGTTGATTTACAAGGTAAATTCCGTCCAGAAATGGGTGAACTTGCTGGAATGTATGTGAAAAATGAATACTACAATGCGGGTGAAGAACCTGAAAGATCTGTAGATGTTCAAATCGCTATTAAATTAAAAGAAGAAAATAAAGCTTTCCGTGTGGAGAAATATGTCCATAACTATCCACATTGCTGGAGAACGGATAAGCCGATTTTATACTATCCATTAGATTCTTGGTTTGTTCGTGTAACAGACAAAAAAGACAGAATGGTGGAATTGAACAAGACGATTAACTGGCAACCTGAATCTACAGGTACAGGTCGTTTTGGGAAATGGCTAGAAAACCTAAATGACTGGAACTTGTCGCGTTCTCGTTACTGGGGAACACCACTTCCTATTTGGAGAACAGCAGAAGGTGATGAAGAAATTTTCATCGGTTCGATCAGACAATTAAAAGAAGAATGTGAAAAGGCTGTTAAAGCAGGCGTGATGGGAAATAATCCGTTGGCCGACTTTAATCCTGATGATATGTCTGAGGAGAATTACGCTAAAGTAGATTTACATAAAAATTATGTAGATACTATTACTTTGGTTGCTGATTCAGGTAAACCAATGAAGCGTGAGGCCGACTTAATCGACGTTTGGTTTGATTCTGGTTCTATGCCTTATGCACAATGGCATTATCCTTTTGAAAATAAAGAATTAATTGATAACAACAAGGCATTCCCAGCTGACTTTATCGCGGAAGGAGTGGACCAAACTCGTGGATGGTTCTATACTTTGCATGCGATTGCTTCTACTGTGTTTGACTCTGTTGCCTACAAAAACGTTATCTCAAACGGGTTAGTTTTAGATAAAGATGGACTGAAAATGTCTAAGAGTAGAGGAAATACTGTTGACCCATTCATGACCTTAGAAAAATATGGGCCAGATGCGACACGTTGGTACATGATTACAAATGCTTCGCCATGGGATAACTTGAAATTTGACCTAGAAGGAATCGAAGAAACCAGAAGAAAGTTCTTCGGTACTCTATACAATACGTATTCATTCTTCTCATTATATGCAAACATCGATGGTTTTGCATTCCAAGAGGAAAGAATAGCTACAGACGAAAGACCGGAAATCGACCGTTGGATTATCTCTAAATTGAACTCTTTAATTAAGGAGGTAGATTATCACTTTGAAACGTATGATCCGACAAAAGCTGGACGTGCAATTCAAGAGTTTGTAAACGATCAATTGTCTAACTGGTATGTTCGATTATGTAGAAGACGTTTCTGGAAAGGAGAATATTCAAAAGATAAAATTTCAGCTTACCAAACGCTTTTTGAATGTTTGGAAACTGTTGCAATACTAAGTGCACCTATCGCACCATTCTACATGGACGAATTGTTCTGTGACCTAAATAAAGTTTCTGGAAGACATGCCGCAACTTCTGTTCATTTAGCAGATTTTCCTGTTGTGAATGAGGCGGATATCAATAAGGAATTAGAAGCGCAAATGGATGTTGCTCAAAAGGTTTCTTCTATGGCTTTAAGTTTGAGAAAGAAAGAGCAAATTCGTGTTCGTCAACCACTTCAGAGAATTATGGTGCCGATTTTAGACCCTAACTTTAAGTCGAGAATTGAACATGTTCAAGATTTAATTCTTTCTGAAATTAACGTGAAAACGATAGAGTTACTCGAAGATACAACGGGCGTTCTGACAAAGAAGGTTAAGCCAAACTTTAAGACAATTGGTCCAAAATACGGAAAGCAAATGAAGGCAATTGCTGGAGTTGTTAACGCTTGGGGACAAGAGGAAATCGCATCGCTGGAAGCCAATAAAGGGTGGGCAGGTGAAATTAACGGTGAACAAATTAATCTAGATTTAGCAGATTTCGAAATTTCAACAGATGATATTCCGGGTTGGTTATTGACTACTGAAGGAGGAATTACTGTAGCGATGGACGTTACACTAACGCCAGAATTGATCAAAGAAGGAATCGCTAGAGAATTGATTAACCGTATTCAAAATTTCCGAAAAGAAGCTGGTTTTGAAGTAACAGATAAAATCGAGATTACTATAGAAACGACCGATGAAATAGCTTCTGCTGTGATGAATAATAAAGAATATATTTCTACAGAAGTATTGGCCAATTCTATTACTTTGGAAACTCCGAAAGGAAATGTTTATGTAACTGATATTGAGGCTGAAAACGATACAACTATTGGGTTGTTGCTAGTGAAAAAGTAAGAATAACAATAATTAATATATATAGAGGTTATCACAAAATCTAACTTTTTGAGATAGCCTCTTTTTTATACAGAATAAAGTTGAGTTATGTTTAAAGAAGGTGTAAGTTTAGATAGTAGTGATAGAATTGAGTTAGGAGAATATGTAGCTTGTACTTTTTCGGGAATTGATTTTTCATCCCTTGATTTATCCGATTATGATTTCAATGAATGCGTTTTCACGGATTGTAATTTCAGTAATGCTAAACTTCAAGGAACACGCTTGCAAAAAGTGAAGTTTGTGAATTGTAAAATGCTCGGAAATAGATTTGATGTTTGCCATAAGTTCGGACTTTCTTTTACTTTCGAAGGTTGTCAATTAAGCCATTCTTCATTCTATGAAATGAAGATTAAAAATACCGTATTTAAAGACTGTCAGTTACACGAAGTAGATTTTACCGAGGCAGACCTTTCGAATGTGGTGTTTGACAACTGTGACTTAATGAGAGCTGTTTTTCAGAAGACTAACCTTCAAGTTGCCGATTTCTCTACAGCTGTTAATTATAGCCTCGATCCAGCAATGAACAGAGTTAGAAAAGCAAAATTTTCCATTAATGGTTTACCGGGATTACTAACGCAGTATGCGCTTGATATAAAAGCGTAAACTAAATTCTTAAAGAATTATTTTTCAGCGTAATAAATCGATGTTACCCCCAAAAACTGTGGTTTTACTTCAACGTTCTTAAATCCTACCTCCTCTAAAATGCTTTTCATTTCCGCTCCATGTGGAAAGTTGATTGCTGAAGAAGAAAGGTAATCATACGCACTCTTATCTTTAGAGAATAACTTCGCTAAACGCGGCATGATGTGTTTCGTGTAAAACATGTATCCGCCTCTGATAACAGGATTCTTAGGAACAGATGTTTCTAGGATAACCAACGTTCCATCATCTTGTAAAACTCTTAATATTTCAGAAAGTCCTAACTTTAAATCTTCAAAGTTTCGAATACCATAAGAAACTGTCACAGCTTCGAATGACTTGTCTTCAAGTGTCAGTCTTTCAGAGTTTTGAACGTCTGTTTTAACTCTGTCTTGTAGGTTTAAACTCTTGATTTTAACATCTGCAACTTCCAACATCTTGGTAGAAATATCTACTCCCAATATGTTTTCTGCTTTTGTTTCCGCAAATAAAATCGCCATATCACCTGTACCTGTGGCAATATCTAGAATATTCTTTGGATTTCTTTTTTGAAGAATCTTCAGCACTTTTCGCTTCCATTTCTTGTCCATTCCCAGGGAAATCATTTTGTTTAAGAAATCGTAATTTCCAGAAATATTGTCAAACATTTCCTCAACCTGCTCTCCCTTGCTTTCTGCTTTATCTTGATATGGTTTTAATGGCTCTGTGCTCATTTTCTTCTTTTTTATTTTGCTCGCAAATATAGCGAACTTTAATGACTGACTAGGTGGAAAACCGAGTTACTTTATCTGTCTTTTTAATTATACCAAGAAATCTACGTCTTTAAATTCCTTTTCGATGATGTCTAAAGTGGCGAATATTTCGTTCACATCAAAAGTCGTTACCAAAGTTGTACGGTATTCCTTAAAGTGCGGTATTCCCTTGAAATAATTCGTGTAATGACGCTTCATTTCAGCAACACCTAATTTTTCACCTTTCCATTTGACATTCATTTCTAAATGACGTCGGGTGATTTCAACTCTTTGCTGAATGGTTGGTTTTGGTAAGTGCTGACCTGTTTTTTGGAAGTGCTTGATTTCATTGAAAATCCATGGATACCCAATAGAAGCTCTACCAATCATTAAACCATCAACCCCATATCTGTCTTTGTATTCTACTGCCTTTTCTGGTGAATTAATGTCTCCGTTTCCAAAAACCGGAATGTGCATTCTCGGATTGTTCTTCACCTCGGCAATCAAGGACCAATCGGCTTCTCCTTTGTACATTTGCTTACGTGTACGACCGTGAATAGAAATAGCTTCAATTCCCACGTCTTGCAGTCTTTCAGCAACTTCAACAATAAACTTAGATTCTTCATCCCAACCCAATCTCGTTTTTACAGTCACAGGTAAATGTGTACTCTTCACGATTTCAGCTGTCATCTTTACCATCTTTGGAATGTCCTTCAAAATTCCAGCACCAGAACCTTTCCCAGCTACCTTCTTTACAGGACAACCATAATTAATGTCAATGATATCAGGATTGGTTTTTGTAGCAATTTCTGTCGCCATTTTCATGTGCTCGATGTCGTTCCCGAATATCTGAATGCCTATTGGACGCTCGTACTCGTAGATGTCTAACTTCATCAAACTCTTCGCTGCATCACGAATTAAACCTTCTGATGAGATGAACTCTGTGAATAGAACATCAGCACCGTTTTCCTTACATAAAGCACGGAAAGGTGGATCACTCACATCTTCCATAGGTGCAAGTATCAATGGGAAGTCCCCAATTTCTATATCACGAATTTTTGCCATAACAAATGCAAAGGTAAAACATTTTTAATTGACAATAGACAATTCGTAATTGACAATTAAATACATGAGAAATTTGTTTGCATTTTTCTCCTTACTTTTAGCTGAAAAACAGTTGGGATTGTACTTATGTTTAGTGAAAATGCTAATTTTAACAATCTATTAAAATTTTATGGGCGGAATACTCGGAATATTATCACAGGAAAGTTCTTTTGCAGAGAGAAAAATTGGAAGAACCATTCATGCTGAATCAAAGAATGCTGCAATTTTTAATTGTCTTGTGTTTAACGATAAGAAGAATGTAGGTCTAGGAAACTGGTCTTCAATTGAAAGTGCATCAAAGAAAGAATGGACAGAAGGAGATTGGAGAATTGTTTTCGAGGGAAACTTATACAATGATAATGAGATAAAATCCGACTTAGAAAGTGAGGGAGTTACCATCCAAAAAGGAACCCCAGCAGAACTAGTGCTCAAGTCTTTTATTTTATGGAAGCAAGAATGTTTGCTGAAGTTCAACGGAGAATTTGCTGTTGCTATCTGGAATGAAAAGGAAGCAAAACTATTTTTATTTAGAGATAAAATCGGCGTTAAACCGCTTTACTATCACTTGAACGGAACTACTTTTCATTTCTCGAGTGAATTAAAAGGAATTACACCTTTTATTCAGCAAGAAGTGTGGGATGAAACTGCTATTCAATATTACTTTAGATTGGGTTATATTCCTTCGCCTTATACAATTTATAAAGAAGTTTTTAAACTAACAGAAGGTTCAATTTTAACCGTAGAATTAGACTTTTTGGCACTTCCAAATTATGAGCTAATTCCTGAAAAATACTGGAAAATTGAAGAAAAAGTAAGTAAAAACGTCCTTTCTGATGAAAAAGAAGCGAAAAATGAGTTAAATCAACTAATTTCTAAAAGTGTTGAATTGCGTACTCGTAAGCAAGCCTCTTTTGGAACATTTTTAAGTGGAGGTATCGATTCTTCCTTGGTTACTTCGGTTGCACAAGCACAATCTGATAAACCAATTTCTACTTTTTCTATAGGTTTTGAAGAATCTTCGCACAACGAAAGTGGCTTTGCTAAAGAAATTGCCAAAAAGCTTGGTACAAGTCACAATGAGTTGATTCTTTCATTAAAAACAGCCCAAGATTTGATTACAAAAATTCCAGAATGGTATGAACAACCCTATGCCGACGCTTCCGCGATTCCATCCTTCTTGGCTGCACAAATGGCGAGCAAGGAAGTGGGGATGATATTGACGGGTGACGGAGGTGACGAACAGTTTATGGGTTACGGAATGTACACCTGGGCCGATCGATTGAAAACGGTTCGAAACTCAAGGGCTTTTATCAAATTACTACTTCAGTTATCGCCGAAGATAAATCATAAACGGGTTAGTCAATACTTTGATTTAAAGGAAAATGAGCCCACCCAAAGTCATATCTTCTCTGTGGATCAAGGTTTTTTTTCGGCGAATAGTTTACGAAAACATTTTCATTTTACAGCGCCTGATATTGCGATGCTTGTTGAGAAAACAGAACGCCGCTTATTGGTTAGTGAACAGCAAGCTCTTTTCGATATGAAATATTATTTACCGGGAGATTTAACTGTTAAAATAGACCGCGTTACTGAACAAGTCAACTTGGATGCACGTGCACCATTGTTAGACCCTAGTATTGTTGAATGGAGTTTAAATCTCGACGAAAAATTAAAACGAAAAGGAGACCTTGACAAGTATTTATTAAAACAAGTCTTGTTTGACTACCTTCCAGCTGAATTATTCGACAGACCTAAGTGGGGTTTTGGTATTCCCTTGGGAAAATGGCTGAGTAGTGAACTACGACCATTATTGGAAGAATATGTGAATGAGACTGAGTTAAAAAAGCATCCTTTTTACAATGTTAAAGCCATTTTGGAACTAAAAAAGCAGTTTTTAGCAGGGAAAAGCTATTTATCCACCCAATTATGGCTTATTATCATCTTTAATATGTGGGTTCGAAATACCGAGAAATAGACCTAAAAAACACGTAGCTAAAAACTTAAGTTCAAGTTTTTTAACAATTCCCGATTAAAAAATTCGTCATTTGGCTTTGCTTTCTTTACTTTTGTATAATTATTTACTAGGCTAAATAGTTGTAGAACATATTTTAGCCCAAAAAAACAATTTATGAGTCAAGTTAAAAAGAATGACCAAATTAAAGTTCATTACACAGGTAAACTAACAAACGGAGAAGTTTTTGATAGTTCAGTAGGACGTGAGCCTTTAGAATTTACTGTTGGCGCGGGACAAATGATTCCTGGATTTGATACTGGAGTTTTAGATATGAAATTGAATGAGAAAAAAGTCATTGAAATTCCATCTGCTGAAGCTTACGGAGAAAAAAGAGAGGATTTAATGCAAGAGGTTCCTAAAATCCACTTACCACAAGATATGCAACCAGAAGTTGGTATGCAATTAATGGCACAATTGCCAGATGGTGGTCAACAACCTTTAGTAGTTACTGAAGTAAAAGAAGAAACAATTATTGTTGATGCTAACCACCCTTTAGCTGGAAAAGATTTAGTTTTCGAAGTTGAGGTAGTTGAGATCAAATAAGAAAATTAGTTGATAGTTTTATAAAGCCACGATAGCACGTAAGTGTATTTGTGGCTTTTTTCTTTTTACAACATTTTTCTAATGTCTTTCACCATTATCTGTGGTGTTGTTTTTCCCCTAAATTGATTTTCATCCAGGGTATATACCATTTCGAATGGACCGTCTTCAATAATTTCAAGATAATCTGCAGCATTAAAGAATATCGCATCGATCGACTGTCTTTCGAAGTCGGGCTGGGACACTTTCATTTTTAAATGTTCGCCTTTTAATAAACGCGTTTCTGTAGAGAAAACATTCGTTGCCATAAACAATGGTTTCATGTTTTCTGGACCATGTGGTTCGAACTGTTTTAAAACACGCATTAATCTTGGTGTTTCATGTACAGACTCAGCCATTGTAAAAAGTTGATTGAAAGGCAGTTCCTTTTCTACTATCTGTTCAGGAATTAGTGTTTCACTGTTGCATAATTTGCGAACCTCTTCTTCAAACTTATCGATAAAAGCCTGTAGATTTTCATTTTTTATAGTCATTCCTGCTGCCATAATGTGACCACCAAACTGTTCTATCGTTGAACTGCACTTTTCGAGTACTTCGTAAATATCAATATCCTTGATACTTCTAGCAGATCCTGTCCACGATTCACCATTGTCTGTACTTGTCAAAACGATGGTTGGGCGGTAATGCTTTTCAATCAATCTCGAAGCTACAATTCCCACAACACCTTTGTGCCAATCGTCTTTATAAACGACAGTTGTGTGTTTGTCTTTAAATGTAGCGTCCTCAGCAATCATTGCCATTGCTTCTATGGTAATTTCTTTGTCTAATTCACGGCGCTCATCGTTCAAAACGTGAATACCTTGTGCAATTCTCTTTACTTCTTCTAGCTCGTTTGAAATCAGTAGTTTAACTGCTGTTTTTGCGTCGTCCAGTCGACCTGCTGCGTTAATTCTTGGCGCAATGGTAAAGACAACATCCTCTAAAGTCAAAGGTCTTTCTTTTTTGGCCAATCTCAGCATTTCATTCACCCCCAATCGTTGGTAGGTTGCTTGATTAATTTGCTTAAGTCCGAACTGTGCAAGCAATCTATTTTCTCCTGTTACATGTACGATATCTGCTCCTATACTAATGGCTAAAAGATCTAAATTAGAAAATAAAATTTTCTCTTCCCAATTGTTGACAGTTGTCAATGCTTGCATAAGTTTAAAACCAACACCACAGCCAGAAAGCTCTTTATATGGATAGTCACAATCTGTTCGTTTGGGGTCAAGCACTATCGCATCGGGCAAAACTTCTCCAGGTGTATGGTGGTCGCAAACGATGGTGTCTATTCCGAAACTTTTTGCCAAGTCAATTTTGTCATTGGCTTTAATTCCACAGTCAAGTGTAATCAGCAAGGTAAAACCTCCTTCGTGTGCGGCATGAATTCCTTTTTCGCTTACACCATAACCTTCTATATATCTATCTGGAATATAGTAAGCAATTTGGTCGGTATGTTTTGAAAGAATGGAATAAACCAGTGCTACAGCTGTTGTTCCGTCAACGTCATAATCACCATAGATTAAGATTTTTTCATTCTCATCTAATGCTTTTTGAACACGTTGAACAGCTTTTTCCATGTCCTTCATTAAAAAGGGATCATGTAATTGTTTTAGTGTGGAATTAAAAAAAGCGTATGCGGCTTCTTGGGTTTTAATTCCCCTTTGCACCAGCATATAGGCAATTGTCTCCTCTAATTTGATTTCGCTTCTTAATTGTTGAACCTCCGATAAATTAGGTGCTTCCTTGATAAGCCATTTTGTTCTCATAAACTTGAATTTTGATTTAGGTTGAATCTTAAGTTAAAGAAAATTAGAATTAGAAACCAAATTTTATTCGAATAAATTACTTTCGTCTTGATTTTCGTATCCTTCATCTATCTTCAAATTGGAACTTTGAGCAGCAGCTACGGCTAATTCGTCACATCGTTCATTTTCAGCATGTCCAGCATGTCCTTTCACCCAAACAAATTTAGGAGAAAGTCTTTGATGAAGTGGCAAATAGCGTTTCCATAAGTCAATATTCTTCTTGCCTTTAAAACCTTTCTTTTGCCAACCAAAAACCCAACCTTTTTCAACAGAATCAACCACATATTTCGAGTCGGAATAAATGGTAACAGGATATTTATTTGTTTTTATAGCCTCTAGCGCTACAATAACAGCAAGCAACTCCATTCTGTTGTTCGTAGTTAATCTAAAACCTTCAGAAAGTTCTTTTTCTTTTCCTTGAAAACGAAGCAGTGCACCATATCCACCCGGACCTGGATTTCCTTGTGCAGCACCATCGGTATAAATTTGAATTGACATAGAAACAAAGCTAATATTTTTTATGAAAGATGAAAGTGGGGAAATGAAAATTATACTTTATTTACTTCTTAATATTGTTCATCATCGTTTCAAAAGAAGTCCATAAATCCCTTGCCGTATAGTCCCAACTGAAGTGTTTGGTTCTTTCTAAACCTTTTGCAATTAATGCTTCACGTAAATCTTCGTCGTTCAATAATTCCTTTAATTTAACTTGAATATCGGCTACTGAATAAGGGTCACAGTAAAGTGCCGCATCTTCTCCGATTTCTGGTAGAGAAGTTAGATTTCCTGATAGTACAGGTACGCCCGCTTGCATCGCTTCAATCAATGGAATTCCGAAACCTTCGAAGTAACTAACAAAAGCTAGACAGTCGGCACTCGCCATGACTTTTGCTAACTTTTCTAAGGAAACATGTCCCGTAAAGTGAACGAATTCTGTGATTTCTTCTGGAATATGTAAGGCCTGACTTTTCCACATCGGTTCACCTACAATGACTAAGTGCTGCGAAATAGCATCTTCCTTTTTTAATTGCTGAAATGCTTCTACCAAACGCTGTAAGTTTTTTCTCTTATGAATAGCACCAACAAAAACAATGTATGGATTTCCCTTTGCTAATTCTTCTCGAATTTTACTTTTTTCTGCTTCTTCTATCGGTTGGAAAACTGGCGAAACACCGTTATAGGTCACATCAATTTTCTCTGCATCGATATTATACGTCTTTACGATATCATTTTTAGAATATTCGGAAACCGTAGCCAAGCGATTTGCTCTTTTGGCAAAAATAGCGAAACGTTTCTTTAAAAACTTTAGAGCTCCACGAGGTAAATCTTCTGGATTGTGCTCAAAATTCAAATCGTGCATCACCGTTAATTGTGGCAAATCTGTTTTCAAAGAAAGATAACCGTCTGTTGAAAGAAAAGCATCGCATTTATACTTCTTTAAAGCTTTCGGAATCCTGTAGTCAAACCAAATGATTTGTAAAATTGGGTGACGTGTCGGCGGATAGAGTACAACGGGTGTAATGTTATCAGAAAAGATAAATTTCTCGTCGTACCGCCTGTCAAAAAAGAAAACAAACTCATGTTCCGGATGATTGCGTGTGATACGGGAAAGCGTTTCGTAGGTGTACCACCCGAATCCTTCCATTTTATTTTTCAGTAAAAACCTCGTATTAACGCCTATCCTCATTATTCTAGTAAAATCTTGGGCTAAAGTTATAAAATAATCGGTACTAGAAACGAACTTTTTGATTAGGATTTCAACAATCAGGATAAACTTCGGGGAAAGGGTTGAAGTTTTAGACAGTGGAGATTGCCGGTCTCGAACCGGCGACCTTTTGCATGCCATGCAAACGCTCTAGCCAACTGAGCTAAACCCCCATAACGTCGGTAAAGATAATCATTTTTACAATTGAAAGCTCATTTGACGTTAAATTTAATTGGAAAATAACCAAAATCTAACTTAATACTACCGAATTCTAGATTAAGCATGGTACTTCCCCAACTATTTTATAGATTTCCTAAAAAATTCAAGTAGTATGAAACAAAAATTAATTTTAATCGCAGGGTTTACGCTGCTTATGTTAGGGTCTACTTCCTGTAAAAAAGCATGGGAATGCAAATGCAACAATGGAGCAATCTTAAATGGTGCTGTATCAAAATCAGCTACTGTTTTTGCAGATAGCAATGAGGAGGCACTTGAAAAATGCAACAAAAAGTTGAATAAAAATAACGACATGTATTGCAACGCCGTTCCAAATTAATGGCTAATAAAAAAGCAGGCGTCTCTCTAACTACAATACTTACTTGAGAAGCGCCTGCTTATGCTTTTTAAATCAGATTCATCTTCGAATCAGATTCATTCACTTAAATGTTCTATTGCTTTTCTTAAAAGAGATAGAAAACTCCTAGGCTTACCCTAAACATTTGAGGAA
The DNA here is from genome assembly GCA_035497735.1 of Brumimicrobium sp. GTDB lineage: Bacteria > Bacteroidota > Bacteroidia > Flavobacteriales_D > Crocinitomicaceae > Brumimicrobium. Next base: position 39,376 of record DATJCX010000020.1, read on the forward strand.
TTCCAGGGAGGTTATTTTGCATTTTTGTGAAAAGAATATCGTATTTTAAAAATAGATCAATATAGAAATTCGTATTTATCTCGTACCCCGTTCCAATTTTCGGCGACAAACCAAATGATATAGGGAAGTTATTTTCAGGCATATACTCTGGTTTATTATAATAACCATTGCCCTTCTCTTCGTAATTACGTAGAATAAAATATGCATTTAAGTCAGCACCAAGATAAAAGTGAAATGCCCGATCAATAAAGTTATAGTCCACACCATAAGATATTGGAATAATGGTTGTATTAAAATCAGTTTGTACAACTTTCCCATCCTCATCATAAACATCTTCCTTATAATAAGTGGCTTGATGTTTTGAGTTTAAGTATTCAGCATAAAGCCCCATTCTCCACCCATCATCTTGCTGGAACTCAACCCCCAGAAAAGCACCTAAATAAGGTTTGTTTCCAAGATAATTCGGTAATGTTGTAGGGATTGCTGTACTAAAACCTCCTGTAATTCCAGTTCCTGATTGTCCTAAAGTAGTAAGTGAAAAGGCGCATGCTAAAATAAAAAGTAGTTGTCTCATATTCATTATAATTTTTGGCAAAAGTACTAAAACATTTGATAAAATCAAAGTCGTCATTTTAAAAATCTTTAAGAAAAAAGTCAATGCGCCACAAAGGAAATGTTAGATAACGCGCACAGAATGAATTATCCCAAAATTTATGCGCTCTTCTCAGCTAAAAAGCGTACTTTTGTGCCTTGATTTGTAGAAAAAGCAGAAGTTGAATTGATTTGGAATGCATTTTGACCCTTTCAAACAAGGAAACAGATTGTAGAATTAGAAGTATGAAGAAAACATTAGCAGATTTTCAAGCCATTGCTGAGGCGTTGCTAGCGGACGAACAAAACAATCCCGTTGTGGATTACATCCCAACCGAGGAATTGTTTCAACGCATTGATTTATCATTGGAAGACGAAGCCATTGATGAGGATTTGCATTTACAAAAATTAAAAGAATTGATTTTGGCTTCTACCCGCACTTCTACAGCTGGCTTTTTCAACCAATTGTATGGTGGTCGAAACCCAGTAGCCGTTCTAGGAGAATTGCTTTCTGTTATGCTCAATAACAGTATGTACACCTACAAAGCGGCAGGCGTGCAAGTTGGTGTTGAAAAAGCAATCATCCGTAAAGTTTGTGATATTGTTGGTTGGGATGAAAATGCTGACGGAACCTTTCCTTCAGGTGGATCATTGTCCAACTTTATGTCTATGGTGATGGCACGTGATGCTTATGCGAAAAACGCAAGGTTTGAAGGTGTATCACTGAAAATGACTGTTTATACTTCTGTAGAATCTCATTATAGTATTCCGAAAAACGCTGCTTTTGCTGGAGTTGGACGTAATAACGTTCGTATGATTCCAACAAATGAGCAGGGTCAAATGGACATGCAAGCCTTAGAAGCTGCAATCATAAAAGACAAAATCGAAGGTTTTCTGCCTGTTATGGTAAATGTTACTGCTGGAACAACTGTTTTAGGAACATTCGACAATGTGGAACTAGCAGCTGACGTTTGTGAAAAACACGATCTTTGGTTGCATGTGGACGGTGCCTATTCTGGTGCTGTTATTTTTAGCGATAAGTATAAAAGCCTTGTAAAAGGACTAGAAAGAGCAGATTCATTTAGCTTTAATGCACATAAAATGATCAATACACCAATGACGACTTCTATCATTGTTGTGAAAAATAAAAAACACCTATACGATTCGTTTTCTGTTAGTGCAGACTATCTTTTCCAAACGGAAGATGAAGAATTTAATCCAGGTCAAACTTCGCTGCAATGTGGAAGAAGAAATGACGCTTTAAAGTTTTGGACTTATTGGAAACGTGTTGGAACAAAAGGTCTTGAAAGATTGGTAGACCATGAATTTGCCTTAGCTGATACTGCAAGAAATTACATTAAGAATCACCCAGACTACCAACTACATAGCTTCGACGATTCCATCTCTGTATGTTTTACCTATAAAGGCATCGACTCAAGAGAATTGACGACAAGGCTTTACGAGAAAGGTCAATTAATGGTGAGTCATGGTACTTTTAGAGATCAAAACTTTGTTCGCTTTGTAACAATCAACGGACAGAACGATCATGAAACCATTCTAAATTTCTTCAAAAAACTAGAAGCATTTGTCGAAGAAGAAATGTTGGTAAAGCACTAAAAATCAAAGTCTATTCTTTTTTTAAAGAGAAATGATAAATAGAATGTGACCTGCTGATTTATTTTTAACGGAGAATTCTTTTCTAATTTCTTTTTTTCCGTCCAAGCTTTTTGGTATTTATGATTATATTTGCTAAACACGACTTATAAACTTTAGTCTATGTTCGAATTTTTAAGTGAAGCAGCCCCATTATTAAAGGCTTTTTGGTACATGGCGTTAATCAGTAGCGCTATTTTTATTGTCCAAACGATAATGACTTTCGTTGGAGGAGCTGACATGGACGGTATTGACGCCGACTTTGACGGAAACTTTGACGGTGTAGATGCACCATTCCAAATGTTCTCCCTGAGAAACCTGATTAACTTTATGTTAGGTTTTGGTTGGACAGGAGTTGTATTTTACGATAAAATAGAAAATCAGACACTTCTTGTAGGACTAGCAGTTCTTGTAGGAATTACTTTCGTTCTTCTGTTTTTTGTGATGATAAAACAAATCATGAAATTGACAGAAGACAATACCATGAAGGTTCAGAATTTCCTAGGAAAAATGGGAGAAGTATATATTCCGATTCCAGCTGAGTTAACAGGAAAAGGTAAAGTTCAGATTTCTGTAAATGGCGCACATCACGAGATGGATGCCATGTCAAACAATAATGAAGCATTAGCAACTGGAACAATGGTGAAGGTTGTTGCAATAGAGGATGACATATTAATAGTTACTAAACTAAATTAAAAACAAAGTATGCAAGAATTTTCAATTATTACAATATTAGTTTTCGTCCTTGTTGTGACGTTTTTGGCTTTGATATCTCGTTATAAGAGATGTCCGTCAGATAAAATTCTAGTAGTTTACGGTAGAACAGGTGGAAAGTCGGCAAAGACAATTCATGGTGGTGGTGCCTTTATTTGGCCAGTAATTCAAGATTTCGCTTACCTAGATTTAAAACCGATGTCTATCGAGGCAAATCTAACGAAAGCACTTTCTCGTCAAAATATTCGTGTGGATGTTCCGTGTCGCTTTACAATCGCAATTAGTACGGACCCTGATACGATGGGGAATGCTGCTGAACGTTTGTTAGGATTAGCTCCTGCACAAATTCAAGAACTTTCTAAAGACATTCTTTTCGGTCAGTTGCGTTTAGTAATCGCTATGATGACTATTGAGGAAATTAACTCCGACCGTGATAAGTTGTTATTAAACATTTCTAACAACGTAGATACTGAATTACGAAAAATCGGTTTGAAGTTAATCAATGTTAACATTACGGATATTAGTGATGAGTCTGGTTATATCGAAGCACTTGGAAAGGAAGCAGCTGCAAAAGCAATTAACGAAGCGAAAGTTAGTGTTGCTACGCAAGAGAAGATGGGGGAAACGGGTAAGGCAGATGCTGACCGTACCAAAGATGTTCAAATTGCTGAATATATTCGTGATAGAGATGTTAAGATTGCCAATACTGATAAAGATAAAGAAGTAGGTATAGCCTTGGCCAAAAGGGATGAGGACATTGGTCGAGCAGAAGCGGAAAGAGATGCGAGAATTGCAACATCTTTGGCAAATTCACTAGCAGTAACTGGAGAAAATGAGGCGAAAGTTACCATCGCTAATTCTGATGCTGAAAGAAGAGAAAAAGAAGCTATCGCATTAAAAGTTGCGATTTCAGCCGAGAAAATTCAAACGGCAAGAGCATTAGAGGAATCTTATCTGGCAGAACAAAAAGCGGAGCATGCACGTGCAGAAAGAGAACGTTCTACGCAAAAGGCTAACGTGGTGGTTCCAGCTGAAATTGCTAAACAAAAAGCAATTATCGAAGCACAAGCAGAAGCTGAAAGAATGAGAGAGCAAGCAAAAGGTGAGGCGGATGCTATTTTTGCTAAAATGGAAGCAGAAGCAAAAGGTCTGTATCAAATTCTAACAAAGCAAGCTGAAGGTTACGACCAAGTCGTGAAGGCTGCTGGTGGAAATACGAACAGTGCATTCCAGTTGTTGTTATTAGAGAAACTTCCTGAATTAGTGAAAACGCAAGTAGAAGCGGTCAAAGGAATTAAAATTGATAAAGTTACTGTTTGGGACAGTGGAAATGAAGGTGGAAATGGTCAAACATCAACTGCGAATTTCGTATCTGGACTAATGAAGTCTGTGCCGCCTTTAAATGATTTGTTCAACATGGCAGGACTAGAACTTCCTACTTATCTTAAAGGGGAAGGAAAGGACGGAGCTAAGCCAAATGTAACACCTGTTAAGAAAGCGGGTCCGAAAAAAGATGATGGAGACGATACTGCTGAAGCAGTAGAATAAACACTTCACAATGGAAAAACTATATCGAGGAAAAGGTTGGATCAGGCAAGGATTAGGATGGGCCTTAATGATGTACTTAGTCTTAGTGATTGCTCTTCCATATTTCGAAGGAAAACCATATTCCACCAAAGGATTGCTGATAGATGCGATAGTTTGGGTTTTATTAGGACTGAGTTATGGTTATTGTATGAAGTTATATTATGCATGGCAAAGTAAGAAACAAGAGAAATAATTCATGATGGTGGCTTGTTTTGGAGAGACCTTCAGTGTACGGTGCCTGATGTTGTTTCCTGAAAAATCAAAAATGTACTTCTTTATCCACTAAAATCTCGATGCTGAACAAAATCATTTTTCTTTTTACTAAAAAGTTGTATCTTACATCTGAACAAAATGGATGTTGTTTAGTGGTCCATTCTTAAATAATTTAGTCTTATGAAAATCAGAAAAATGCCCAAGACACAACTACTAGAAAGTGGTAAGGTTTTTAAAAACTTAAAAATGATTGCAGAGGGAAATACTGTCGGTCCCAAACATTTGTCCGTAGAGGAATCTATCCTTACTATCATCAAAGGAGAAGCAATTTTAATATTACCAGAAAAAGAAATTCCCCTTCAGTTAGGTGATACCATAATTATTCCTGGTGGTGTGGAACATTATTTGGAAATTATAGAAGATACCGAAGCTATTCATTCAATGCCTTTGAACAATAAAATTAAGTTGATTTCCGAATAAAAAGAGTTCATTTAGGATACAACATCCATTTTCAAGTATTCGCCGTACAACTTCCCTAAATTTAAATTATCTTTGCTCTTTCAAAAAACAAACAGGAAGAAGCATGGAATACGATTTTAGCGCTATAGAGAAAAAATGGAGGAAGTTTTGGCAGGAGAATAATACTTATCAAACAAAAATGAAGGTGGATAAACCTAAATATTATGGTTTATCTATGTTTCCTTACCCTTCAGGGGCTGGTTTACACGTAGGTCACCCACTTGGATATATCGCTTCTGATATTTATGCGAGATATAAAAACCTGAAAGGATTTAACGTATTACATCCTATGGGTTACGACTCGTTTGGACTTCCTGCAGAACAATACGCTATTCAAACAGGACAGCATCCAGCGGTAACGACGGATGAAAACCTAAAACGCTACCGGGAACAACTTGATTTACTAGGGTTTTCTTTCGACTGGTCAAGAGAAGTAAGAACTTCTGATCCTAAATATTACAAATGGACACAGTGGATTTTTAAGCAATTGTTTAATGCTTATTACTGTAACGATACTAATAAAGCTTTGCCAATAGAGAATTTAATCAGTGTTTTTGAAAAAGAAGGAAATGCGAAAGTAAACGTAGTAACTGATTGCGAAGAAACTTTTACAGCGGAAGATTGGAATGGCTTTGATGCTAAAAAGCAAGCAGATGTTTTAATGGATTACCGTTTGACTTACCTTGCAGATTCATGGGTAAACTGGTGTCCAGCTTTAGGAACAGTATTAGCAAACGATGAAATCGTAAACGGTGTTTCTGAGCGTGGTGGTCACCCGGTTGAACAAAAATTAATGCGCCAATGGTCGATGAGAATTACAGCTTATGCTGATAGACTATTAAATGGATTAGAAAAATTAGATTGGTCAGACGCTGTTAAAGACATTCAAAGAAACTGGATAGGTAAATCTATCGGAGCTTCTGTGAAGTTTGCGCTTGACAGTCATGATGGAGAAATAGAGGTGTTTACTACACGTGCTGATACGATTTTTGGTGTTTCATTTATGGTGTTAGCGCCAGAACATGAATTGGTGAATCAAATTACCACTCCAGAATACGCAGAAGCGATAAAAGAATACCAGAAAGTTGCCGGCTTAAAGTCCGAACGTGATAGAATGTCGGATGTGAAAACAATTTCAGGTCAATTCACAGGTGGATATGCTCTTCATCCATTAAGCGGTGAGAAAATTCCAATTTGGATTGGAGATTATGTGTTAGCTTCTTATGGAACTGGTGCTGTAATGGCAGTTCCTTGCGGAGATAGTCGTGACTATAGTTTTGCAAAGCATTTCAACATTCCAATTAAGAATATTTTTGATGGTATTGAAGAAGAGCAACTTCCTTATGAAGAAAAAGCAGGGAAAATCACTAATTCTGACTTCTTAAATGGTTTAGATGTAGCGGAAGCTATGCAAAAAGCAATTGCTGTTTTAGAAGAAAGAAAGTCAGGAAAAGCAAAGATCAATTACCGTTTGCGTAATGCTGTTTTCTCTCGTCAACGTTACTGGGGAGAACCTTTCCCAATTTACTTCGAGAATGGTGTTGCAAAAACAATAGAAGATCAATATTTACCGATAGAATTGCCAGAAGTTGACAAGTATTTGCCTACTGCAGACGGTCGTCCGCCATTAGGAAATGCGAGCGAATGGTACTGGGACACAAATACCAATACATTAACGAGTAAAGATAGAGCAGGAGAAGCGGGAGTTTTTCCTATGGAACTAAATACGATGCCTGGTTGGGCTGGTAGTTCATGGTATTTCTTAAGATATATGGACCCTCAAAATGATGAGGTTTTCGTGGATAGAGAAAAATCGGATTATTGGAATCAAGTGGATTTATATATCGGTGGAGCGGAGCACGCAACAGGACACCTTTTATATGCGAGATTCTGGACCATGTTCTTATACGATATGGGCTTTATTTCCTTCCAAGAACCTTTCCAAAAGATGATTAATCAAGGAATGATTTTAGGAAGAAGTAACTTTGTTTACCGAGATAAAGAAAGTGGTAAATTCGTTAGCTATGGTAAGCGAAAGGAATACAAAACAGCGAAGCTACACGTCGATGTGAATATCGTTGACAATGATAAGTTAGACCTAGAAGCTTTCAAGAAATGGCGTCCCGACTTTGCGAATGCTGAGTTTATTTTGGAAGATGATGGCACTTATATCTGTGGTCACGAAGTGGAAAAGATGTCAAAGTCTAAATTCAACGTTCAAAATCCTGATGATTTAGTAGAAAAATTCGGAGCGGATACTTTGAGAATGTATGAAATGTTCTTAGGTCCTTTAGAGCAAGCAAAACCTTGGGATATCAAAGGAATTAATGGCGTGAACAACTTCCTAAAGAAGCTTTGGCGCTTGTTCCTAGACAAGGAGGGAAATATCTCGATTTCGGAAGGAGAAGCAGATAAGAAAGCATTAAAAACATTGCATAAAACCATTAAGAAAGTGCAAGAAGATATGGATCGTTATGTATTCAATACTTCTGTTTCTGCAATGATGATTTGTGTGAATGAATTGACGGAACAAAAATGCAATAACAAAGCTATTTTACAAGAACTTGTGGTTTTACTTTCTCCGTATGCACCGCATATTGCAGAGGAACTTTGGATGATGTTAGGAAATACTGCAGGTACGATTTCTGCGGCTTCTTTCCCACAATTCAATGAGGAGTTTCTTGTTGAGGATGCATTCGAATACCCAGTTAGTTTCAACGGAAAAATGCGCTTTAAAATCGAATTTGCAAACGGTATGTCTAAAGAAGAAATCGAAAAAGCGGTTTTGGCTCTAGAACAAACACAAAAGCAGTTGGACGGAAAGGCACCGAAGAAGGTAATTGTGGTTCCTGGGAAGATTATTAATATTGTGGCATAGGAATTGGAAATGATGTATTGGAGCGTTAATGAAAAGAAACGATTATTCTTAACATTATTATTCGTACATTAACTTTTAAATAATTACATCATGAAAAATTTTATCGCAATTTTATTCGTCCTTTTCACTTTTGGTGTAACTGCCCAAAATTACCAAGGGAAATCTGACATGGTAATCATCGATAACGCTGGAGATCCGTTTTATTTACTCATCGATAAGGTGGTTCAAAATATATTTCCTACCTATCAGTTGAAAGTTGTTGGAATGCCTGCAAAGTATCACCAAATTCAATTGTTATATCTTGACGGAAATATCATTAACTACCACGAACATGTTACGCTGCAGCCTTACAAACAACATACTGCAGTTGTTAATTGGAACAACAACCAGAAACGACTAAATTGGATTGAAGTGAGCAACCTTAATCAGTCTAGTTATGGAAATAACGTCTTAGTTGTGAACTACGCAGCTTATAATAATTACGGAGGAAATCCTGGAGGAAATAATCATGGTGGAAATTACGGAGGAACTCACGGTGGAAATTACGGAGGAAACAATCCAAACTGTCATTATCCTTTGCCAACCATTCAGCCAATTATGGATGAATTGGAGAACATCCCTTTCGCTGCTAAAAAATTGGAGTACGCAAAAGATGCTTTAGCAAATAAGTGTATCAACTCTGATCAAGCATACAAAATCGTGGAGGCTTTTACCTTCGATAGCGACCGTGTGAAAATCGCAAAGTATTGCTACGACCGCATGACAGACCAGTTGTATGCTAATAAAATATTGGTTTTATTTCCACATTCAGGTACAAGAGAAGAGGTGAGAAAGTACTTTACGAAGTAGGGTTTGCTTCTTGTAATATTGGAAAGTATGTGTGGGTAGAATGTAGTCTAAAATTAGATATTATTGTTTATATTTGAAATATAATATCATATCATTTTGAAAGACATACATGAAACTACACATACTAAAACCTAAGAAAGCGCTTAATAAAGCGTTTTTAAAAATCAAACCTATACGTTCTGAAATTGAGGTATTTAAGAAGAATCTTAAAGAATTAATTGACAATTCAAATGATGTAGAATCGGAAGAATTTCATAAGAATTTGGTCGCTGACTTCCTAAAAAGGACTTATTACGACCCCAATTATTTTATCAATACTAAAGGTAGAAATGACCTTGTAATTCACAATGGTGATAAAGCCAATACGCCGGTTGGGGTGATTTTGGAAACAAAAAAACCGACCAACTCCAGCGAAATGATGAGTGCGGATAGAACGAATACCAAAGCCTTACAGGAATTAGTGCTCTATTATTTACGTGAAAGAATAACTGAAAAAAATCTTGAAATTAAATATCTTGTTGTTACGAATATTTATGAATGGTTTATTTTTGACGCCAAGGATTTTGAAAAACATTTTGCACAAAATAAGGCGCTTGTCAAGCAGTTTATAGATTTTGAAAATAAAAGACTTTCAGGAACTTCCACCGACTTTTTTTACAAAGAAATTGCCGCACCAGCAATTGAAGCCATACAGGGAGAAGTAGAATGCACCTATTTCGATTTTAGGAAATTCGATAAGGTACTGCGAAACTCCGACTTAAAGGATGATATTAAACTCGTTTCTTTGTTTAAATTGTTATCTCCTGAACATTTACTGAAAAAGCCATTTGCCAACGACAGCAATACGCTAGACGGAAAGTTTTACAAAGAACTACTTCATATTATTGGCTTAAGCGAGCAGAAACAAGGCGGCAAAAAAGTCATTGAAAGAAATCCAGTTGCTGAAAGAAATACAGGCGCTTTACTCGAAGATGCGATTATCCAAATTGAAAGCATGGAAAGGCTTAGTCGCATGGACAAACCTTCTCAATATGGCGAAACGAAGGAAGAACGTTTATTTAATGTTGGACTGGAATTAGCGATTACATGGATCAACCGGGTTTTATTTTTAAAACTTCTGGAAGCGCAACTTATCGCTTATCACGGTGGAGACAAGAAATATGCTTTTCTAAACTACCAACGTATCAATAGTTATGATGATTTAAATAGCTTATTTTTTCAAGTATTAGCAAAGAAACATGACGAAAGAAATGCGGATGTTCTCAAAGCATTTGAAAATGTTCCCTATCTCAACAGTTCTTTATTTGAACCGACAGAAATTGAACATGAAGCTCTGTTTATCAGTAATCTACGAGATGAAAAAACACTCCTTATTCTTGAAGGAACTGTTTTAAAAGATGCAAATGGAAAAAGAAGAAAAGGAAAAATTACCACACTTCAATACCTCTTTGACTTCTTAAATTCTTATGACTTTAGTGGAGAAGGGGCAGAAAACATTCAAGAAGATAATAAAACACTGATTAACGCTTCAGTACTAGGATTAATCTTCGAGAAAATCAACGGATATAAAGACGGTTCTTTCTTTACGCCTGGCTTTATTACGATGTATATGTGTCGTGAAACCATCCGCAAAGCAGTCGTTCAAAAGTTCAACGAAGCAGCCATCAATAATGCGAAGGATGGAACAACTCCCCCTTTGGAGGGGGGCAGGGGGGAGGATTCCAGCGGAGCAAATAAATACTGACCCGTCCTAAAAAAAGTTTACAGATTTAACTTTTATTTATTGATAGTCCTGTTACAAATTTACATTTATTTTTTAGTCCTGAAATAGTTTTACATTTGTTGTTATCAACTGAAGCGGAAATTAGCTCTGCTGAGGAG
>DATJCX010000021.1:0-72850 GCA_035497735.1 Brumimicrobium sp.
GGAATTCCTGATAGTCCATAAACTGTAGAAAGTCCACTAACAATCGGCATTCCGTCGATTACTATCATGGTATAAGGACCTTCTAAACCATTTATGTGAATGTCTCCAGTATTACATACGTTACAATTCAGTTGCGGACTAACACCGTTTACGTTTTGAAGTGATTCAAAAATGGATGGTGTTGGATTCGCTTTGAAGAATTTTGCGGTATAAACTTCAACGGGAACAGGACTGTCTAACTTTGAAACTTCTTTCATCGTTCCGGTAACAACTACTTCGCCCAAAGATTGAGAATGGTTTAATAGTCTAAAATCATACTTAGTTCTTACTTTAGTTAGCGAAATCGTGTCTGAGTCGTAACCAATATATGAAGCGACTAGTTTTCCGCTTTCTAGACTTTGAGGAATTTTCAACCTGAAGAAACCGTTGTCGTCGGTTTGTGCACCTATATTTGTTCCTAAAATATGGACATTAACAAATTCCAATGCTTCAGAAGTTTGCTTATCTCTTACTGTACCGCTAATATTTATGTCTTGAGCCTTTGCATCTATACTTAATGCTGTAAATGCAATTGCTAACAATAGCATTTTATTGCTCCACTTCTTTAATTCTTCCATTAAAACCTCTTTATTTTGATTTACAAGAATAATAAGTTAGATTAATCTAACAAAATTATTTAGAACATATTTAAAATTATTTTCAATTGACTGTTTATGTTGAATTTCATTTTGTCACTGTTTTCGATTACTTAAGGGTATAAACTTCGTTTCAGAGCAAGCTCCTCAACCTTAAAGTATTTGTAGAATGATGTTTTTATATAATTGAAACAAATAATAAGGTAAAAGATGAAGGATTAAAGAATTTTTCTCCTACATTAAGCTTGTAAAACTATGAAAATCTGTCTCTTATGTGGTTAGCTAGTGATCTTCGGTATTTATGTAAAGTATATAAGTACACCATTTTTACTAAATAAAGTATAGAAATGCTGTTTTTTAAAATAAAGTAGTATATTTGTACACTAAATAAAGTGTAAATATGAACTATCAACTTATTTGTGAAGCGGTTGGTTTGATCGAAGAATTTGCAAAGAACAACCGTAAGGATGAAAAATATCCAACAGACTTAAAAGGTTTTAAGCGATGGATAATGGAAGAGTTTCGTGAAGAGTTAGATCAAGTTGAATCAGTTCGAGTTAAACCAAACTGGATTGGGAAAGAAAAGGGTAGAGCGACAGAAAGTGTTATAAATATATTAATTGCTCATTTAAGTCGATTTGCTAAATCTTACAGTAAGTCTGCATTACATGATTCCGATTTTGCTACTCAAGAAGACTTTATCTACTTGATAACATTAAAAGTTTTTGGTTCGATGACGAAGATGGAGTTGATAAAAGAGAATGTGCAAGAAAAACCTGCTGGAATGCTTGTTATCAATCGTTTGATAAAGCAGGGTTGGGTTATTCAAACTGATTCATTAGAAGATAAGCGAAGTAAAATCATCAGTATTTCTGAAAAAGGTAGCGCGAATTTACAAGCGCATATGGATAAAATCCGAACTGCCACAGAAATTGTTACTGGTAATTTGAACTACGATGAAAAAATGGAACTGATTAGATTGTTACAGAAATTGGACGAATTTCACCAAGCAATATATGATGAGAATTTAGCACCAGCAGCTCTATTAGATACAGTTCAGGAAAAATATTTAATAAAATAGTATGAAAAAGAAGATAGCTATTATAGGTTCAGGATTTTCAGGTATGTCTGCTGCTGCTTATGCTGCTAAAGATGGAAGTGAAGTTCATGTGTTCGAACAACATAATCAACCTGGTGGAAGAGCCAGACAATTTCAAACCGATAATGGCTATGCTTTCGACATGGGTCCAAGTTGGTATTGGATGCCGGATATCATTGAGAGTTTCTTCGAGGATTTTGGATTTAAGACTGCTGATTTTTTCAAGTTAAAGAATTTAGATCCGCAATTTGAAATGATTTTCGAAAATGATAACATTGTTGTTCCTCAATCTTATGAGGAATTAAAAGAACTTTTTGAGAAAATAGAACCGGGAAGTGCTAAACAATTGGAGAAATTTATGAAAGCTGCACGCTTTAAATATGAAGTGGGAATGCAGGATTTTGTGAACAAGCCTTGCCATAATTGGGCTGAATTTTTATCTCCAAAAATTGCTCGTAGCGCATTGAAATTAGATTTGTTATCTGATTTTAGATCTTATGTTTCGAAGTATTTTACCAATCCAAAACTGAGAGCTTTTATGGAGTTTCCGGTTATCTTTCTAGGAGCTTCTCCAAAAGATATTCCTGCTTTATATAGTCTGATGAATTATGGTGGTTATGCCTTGGGAACACATTATCCGATGGGAGGATTTTATCAATTGGTTTTAGCCATGAAAAATGTGGCTGAAGCACAAGGCGCGACTTTTCACTTTAACCATACCATAGAAAAAATAAATGTACTAGACGGAAAAGCTACATCTATGATTGTTAATGGTAAATACCAAGAATTTGATGTTATAATTGCTTCTTCGGATTATCATTTTACAGAAACTTTGCTACCTAAAAAATATAGAAATTATACAGAAGATTACTGGAAAAGCAGAACATTTGCCCCTTCTAGTTTGATATATTATTTAGGTTTAACAGAGAAAATTCCTAATCTACAGCATCATACATTATTCTTTGAAAATGATTTTGATAGTCATATTTCCTCGATTTATGAGGATAAGAAATGGCCTGAAGAACCTTTGTTTTATGCTTGTTGCCCTTCCAAAACTGACCCTTCTGTTGCACCTGAAGGACATGAAAATCTTTTTTTATTAATGCCAATTGCAACTGGTTTGGATGGCAATGAAGAAATGTATGAAAAGTACTTTAAAGATATGATTGCTAGATTGGAAAAGCATACCAACACTTCTAATCTAGCCGATAAAATTGAATATAAGAGAAGTTATTGCGTGAAGGACTTTCAAAAGGATTATAACGCTTTTGAAGGGAATGCTTATGGATTGGCTAATACGCTAAAACAGACTGCGGTTTTAAAACCTAAAATTAGAAACAAGAAAGTAAAGAACTTATTTTATACCGGTCAACTTACTGTTCCGGGACCAGGTGTACCGCCTTCCATTATTTCAGGAAAAATAGTAGCAAAAGAAGTTAACAAACTAAAAATCACCGAACATGAAACAACTGTATGATGAATTGTCGTATGCGATAAGTAAGCAAACGACTAAAAAATATAGTACAAGTTTTTCTTTGGGAATACTTGCATTAAAACCGAGCATAAGGAATGCCATTTACGCCATCTATGGATATGTTAGATTGGCAGACGAAATTGTGGATAGCTTTCATGGGTTTGACAAAGCGACTTTGCTGAGTGACTTCAAAAGTCAAACCTATCAAGCTTTAGAATCAAAAATCTCTTTAAATCCAATCATACAGTCCTTTCAAGAAACGGTGATTAAATACAATATAGATACCAACTTGATAGATCAGTTTTTATATAGTATGGAAATGGATTTAGAAAAAGTTGATTACAACGAAGCGCTCTATGACGAATATATTTTCGGTTCTGCTGAAGTTGTAGGACTCATGTGTTTGCATATTTTTGTGGACGGAGATAAAGAAGCTTATGATAAACTTGAACCTTATGCTAGAAAGTTAGGTTCTGCCTTTCAGAAGGTGAACTTCCTGAGAGATATGAAAGAGGATTATGAGCAATTAGGAAGGTTTTATTTCCCAAATATTCAAATGGGAATCTTCAATAATAGTTGTAAATGTGAAATCGAACAAGAAATTGAGCAAGAATTTAAAGAAGCTTTAATAGGAATTAAAATGTTGCCAGAATCCTCTAAGTTTGGCGTTTATTTAGCCTATAAGTATTATTGGTCGCTTTTTAAAAAGATTAAGAAGACTGGCGCAGCGCAAATTCTAAACGAACGTGTACGTATTCCAAATAGCAAAAAGCTATTGGTGACAATGCGCACCTATGTTGAATATAAAACGGCTGTTTATTAATGGAATAGGTTAGTTTTAAATGATGAATAAAAATATAATAGTATGAATATTTTGATAGTTTTGGTTGTTTTCATAAGCATGGAAGGCGCCACTTGGTTGATTCACAAGTATGTAATGCATGGTTTTCTATGGAGTTTGCATCGTGATCATCACGACCATAGTAATGAAGGTCCGTTGGAGAGAAATGATTTATTCTTTTTGATTTTTGCAACACCTTCTATTGCCTTGCTTTACTTCGGGTTACAACAAGGTTTTAATTATGTTTTCTTTATAGGAGTAGGGGTGACCCTTTATGGATTCGCCTATTTTTTAGTACATGATATCTTTATTCATCAACGAGCAAAGGTTTTCAAAAACAATTCTAATCCGTATTTACTATCAATCCGTAGAGCTCATAAACAACATCACAAACATCTTGGAAAAGAAGAAGGAGAATGCTTTGGTTTTCTTTGGGTGCCATTTAAATATTTTAAAATGTATTTTAATAAAAATAAATAATGCTTCAATCTTTTACATATTTGCTCGTTAATTTTTTCGCGGTGATTATTTGCTTTGTAGCTTCTTTTGATAGAAGAGTTCAGTTTCATAAGCATTTTGGAACATTTCTTTTAGCGAGTACAGTTGTTGCTATTCCATTTATCGCATGGGATGTGTGGTTTACCAAAATGGGAGTATGGTGGTTTAATACCGACTATACCATTGGTTTGGTTATAGCAGGCTTACCGCTTGAAGAATGGATGTTCTTCTTTTTTATTCCGTTTGCTTGTGTTTTTACCTACTATTGTTTTGAATTGTTTTTCGATTTAAAATGGACGCATGCTTTTAACAATGTAATCGTTTTTCTTACCACCATCGTTTGTATCGTTGCGGCTTTGGCCTATCATGATAAGATATATACTTTTGTAACAGCTTTGGTAACTTTATCCACTGTTCTTTATTTGCATTTTATTGCCAAAAAAGAATGGCTGGGTCAAGCATCTTTTGTTTTCGCAGTTTTGATGATCGGATTCTTCCTTGTGAATGGCGTATTGACAGGAACAGGATTGGAGTCTCCTATTGTGAATTATAATCCAGACAACTTTTTGGGAATAAGAATGTTGACTATTCCTATAGAAGATGCTGTTTATGGATACACTCAGTTTTTATTGGTTGTTTACTTCTTTAAATTGTTTCAAAAGAAGGAGGTACCTATAGAAAGTCTTGAAGAAGAGCTTGTAGCACCAGAATTGTAAGTAAAGTAAGAAGAAGTAAGAAGAAGTCTGTTGTTATACCCACTAAAAGAATATAATCTGTATTGAAAATGTTAGATAAAAAGGGTTTGTTGGATAAAGAAAAATTGGTCATTTTCTGGTTTAGAAGGGATTTACGATTGGAAGATAATATCGGATTATTTCACGCTTTGGAATCAGAGTTTCGGGTTCTTCCTATTTTTATCTTTGATACAGAGATTTTAGAGATGTTTGATGATAAGAAAGACCGACGTGTAGATTATATCCATCAAGCGTTAACAGTGATTCATCAACAATTGAAAAAAGATGGTTCTGGATTGCGAACTTTTCATGGCAATGCCTTCGAAGTTATTCAATCGCTTACTGAGGAATTCGATGTTCAAACTGTATTTTGCAACAGAGATTATGAGCCGCAAGCCATTCAAAGAGATACAGCTATTTATAACTACCTAAAAGGAATTGATATTCCCTTTAAAGCTTATAAAGATCAGGTTGTTTTTGATAAAAAAGACATTCTAAAGGCAGACGGGAATCCTTATACAGTTTACACGCCGTATTCAAAAAAATGGAAGGAGAATTTACAAGCTAAAGATTATGCTCCAGTAAAACTTAATTTTAAGAATCTAGTTCAATTTGATGCGAAAGAGATTCATGGTTTATCAGCAATTGGTTTTGAAAAAACTGACATTGTTTTTGAAATGCCAAAATTGAAAGCGGAAATCATTGACACCTATGATAAGACAAGAGATTTTCCTGGAATAAAAGAAGGTACAAGCAAAATGGGGTTTGCTTTGCGATTCGGGACAATTAGTCCCCGTAAATGTGTTGTTTTTGCCTTAGAACACAATCAAATATGGTTGTCAGAGTTGATTTGGCGAGAATTTTTTATGCAGATTCTTTATCATTTCCCAAAAGTTGTAGATCAGTCCTTCAAGAAGAAATATGACGCTATAGAATGGCGGAATGATGAAGATGAATTTGTGCTTTGGTGTCAGGGGAAAACTGGCTATCCAATTGTAGATGCTGGAATGCGCGAGTTGAATCAAACGGGCTATATGCACAATCGTGTGCGTATGATAGTAGCTAGTTTCTTGTGTAAACATCTACTTATAGATTGGCAGTGGGGAGAAGCTTATTTTGCCCAAAAGTTGAATGATTATGATTTGTCTGCCAATAATGGAAATTGGCAATGGGCTGCTGGAAGTGGTTGTGATACTGCACCGTATTTTAGAGTTTTTAGCCCAGAATTACAAACCAATAAGTTTGATAAGGATTTAAAATACATTAAAAAATGGGTGCCTGAATTGGAAACTGTTTATTATCCCAAGCCGATGGTTGAACATAAAGTAGCAAGAATTCGCGCTTTGGAAGTTTATGGAAGAGCCTTAAAAGACAAATAACTATTCGTGTAGAATGCCTTCTGTTAGTCAGTTAACCTTGATAATTCATCAATTGTTCTAACGTGATGTAGACTTTTTGAAATAGGATTCTCTAAATTATCGATTTGGAAACCACTAACCATTACTTTGGCAGTTTTCGCAATTTTCACAAGAACTTTTTCTATTTTTTCAAATTTTTTCTCGCTAAGTTTAGCTGTAAATGTAGTTACCACAACTTGTGGTTTTATCTGCTTGTGTGCTAATAATACTTCCTCCATTGGAACTTTTTGTCCGAAATTATGACAGATATACCCTTTCTTTTTTAAAATGTAATGAAAAATCAATAAGCTGAACTCATGTTCTTCATTATCGTGAAGGAAAAGTAATGCAGTTTTTGAAGGATCTTCACCCGTTTTTATTTCTGCTATTTTAGCGAATACCAGCTCTCTGAAAATAGTAGAAAAGTAATGCTCATGTATGATGTTAAAAGTATCTACTTGCCACAATTGCCCAATTTTATCTAGTAAAGGAAGAATGATAGTCATATACATTTCATCCAATGTATGCGTCTTTAAATGTTGCTCAAGTGTTTCTTTTATTTTATTCCCTTTAAAACCTAAAATGAGTAAAATTAAAGCGTCTATTTCAGACTGTTTCTCTTCATTTGTAATAAGAATCTTTGCTTTTGCTTCTTCAATGATTTCGGCATCTGTTAAAGCGGCTATTTTCGATATTTTAAAGCCTGAGTTGTAAAGTAAGTTGATGTTTAACAGCTTCTTAAGATCGTCTTGGTTATAGTATCTAATATTTGAACTGGTTCTTTTAGGTTCCAACAAACCATAGCGTTGTTCCCATATACGAATCGTATGCGCTTTAATCTGTGTAAAGTTCTCTAGGTCTTTTATACTATACCTTAAGTTTCCCATTGTATTATTCTCTATAAAAAAATAAGCCCCAAAGAATTCAATCTTCGGGGCTATATTAAATTATTATTATTACAGCTTTACGAATTTTGTTTTGAATTCTCCTGTTTCGTTTGTTACAAATAAAACATAGTTTCCGTTTCTTAATTTAGAAACATCTATCATTCCGTCTTGAGTTGTACCGTCTAAAACGCTTTCTCCTAACATGTTTAATACTTTGTAAGTATTATTGTCAAAGTTAGTTATTTTCAATGTATTTAAAGTTGGGTTTGGATAAACATTTAACTTTATCTCGTTTGCTTCTTCGACTCCTAAAGTTGTAGGAACTAATACAGCATCGATAACATGAACAACACCATTGTCTGCCATAGGACTCACTGCGATTACGTCATCAAATACGTTTGTTTGTGCAGCTGCTGTTAATGTAGCAAGTGCCAAACTTAGTGTAAGTACAGTTTTCTTAAAACTGATTTTTGTAATGTTCTTTTTCATGTTGTTTTGTTTAATGTTATTTTGAAAATGCTCCACAAGTATAAGCCGTTATGTTTAGACAAAATAAATAAAAGTTAAACAAAATACGGAATATTTTTTAAACATAGACTTAAGGTGTTGATTTGCAGTTGTTTAAACAAATGTTAAAAATTGATTTTCACTTTATTTTAAAACTAAAAAGCCTGAAAGTCGGAAAAGTCTTGTTGAATTTATTGCTGTTTTTCAAGTATAAAGTGCTGATTATCAAAAAGAGCTTCTTCAACCCAAGAGTTGAGCTTTTTAGGGGGGTGTTTTGACTATTATAGTAGTATGAGTTTAGAAGGACATCTTTAGCCTGTCTTATATAGATACATTGAATATGAAATGCGAACAGCTATTGTCGGAAGTGTAAAAGTAGTCATGAGGAATTACTCCAAATGAAATAGTAGGGTAGGAAGTATTCCTCGCTTTTCTTAAAAGCGTAAATTGAATGTTTTTAGAAATTCTGATAAAAGGACTTACTCTAATGTTTGTTCACCACCACCATTTACGAAGATTGTTTGTCCGCTCACCCATTCCGAAATAGGAGAAGCAAAATACAACATCGCTCCGGCTATATCTTCGGCTGTACCAAGTCTTTTGATTGGTGTATGCTTAAGCATAGTCTTTTCAATCTCAGGTGTCAATACACTTTCCAACGCAGCAGTTCTAGTAGCTCCTGGACCTACAGCGTTAATCCTAACCTCCGGTCCGAAGTCGTGTGCTAAATTGGCTACGACATGATTTACCGCAGCTTTAGAACCACCGTATCCACTCATGTTTGGACTTTTGTTAATGCTTGACATAGAAGTCGTGAAAACAATTGAACCATAACCAGACTTCTTCATATAAGGTACGGCTAATTGACATAATCTCCAGCCGCTAAAAACATTCAAATCAAAATCTCTCTTAATGTCATCAACGGAAATTTTAAACGGATTTTCACGTCCACCACCGCCACCGCCAGCATTGTTGATTAGAATTTCTATTCCTCCTAGCTTCTCAACAGTTTTCTCGATTAAATTCACTAAGTCCTCATCTTTTAGTACGTTACACTCAATAGCGATAGCTTTTACGCCTAACTTTTCTATTTCTTTTGCTGTCTTTTCAGCATCTGCTAAATTAAAGTCACCAATAGATATGTTTGCGCCGTGTTGGGCTAAGATCATTGCTGTTGCTTTACCAATTCCGTTAGCACCGCCTGTAACGATTGCTGTTTTTCCTTTTAAGTCAAAAAGTTTATTTGTATTCATATTTTTATATTGATGATTTAATTACCAACCATTCGAACACAGCAAAAGCTGATAGAGGTAATAAGGTTGTTGCTACCAAAATTAAAAAATGCTAGTTTATAAACCTAATGTGAAATGTGATTTTCTGTTAAATGAATTAAGCCTATTGTTCTCCCCAGTTCTTGTCCGATATATGGACAGTCCCCTTAAATATAGCTACTTTCTTTCCTTCTTGATTGTTAACAATTACTTGATAGATACCTATCGTTCTCCCGCGATTTAGTTCGGTACAGGTAGCGGTGAGTAGATCGCCAATTTTGGCTGGTCTGGTATGTGAAATTGAGGTTTCTATACTTACGCACTGCTTTCCGTAGGCGTTTGATGCAAAGGCAAGTGCAGAGTCTGAAAGACTGTAAGTAATTCCCCCGTGAGCAATGAGAAAGCCATTGACCATAAATGGAAGAATTTCAAGTTGCAACTGGCAGTAACCAGCTTTAATTTCCACAACTTTGATTTGCATCAGTTGTGAAAACGCATCTTTATCCATCATTTTTTGAACAATAGCTTCCGCTGTCATTGGTTGTTTTTATTCGTTAATCATTGCACGATTCATCAAAGCAATCATTGCAATTCCAACAATAAATAATTGATTCGCTAATTCTTCGTCTAGCTCGTTTCCTTCGTCGTCTTTTCCGTAGATATCAGCAACGTAGAATCCTAGCATCATTGGTTGATTACATAAAGTGCTGATTAATTCATCATCATCACTCTCCATGAATTCATCTAATGTTGCAATGTACTCTTCTTGGAAAGAGTCAATCATATCATCATCAATTTTGTTCATTTTTACACCTTGTTGTGCTAATGCTTCTGAGAAGATATTAAAATAATAGATTAAATAATCTAGTAAATCATCGTTTTCATACTCAACAGCTGAAGATAGAATGTATCCGATAAAATTTTCTTGTTCTAAGGTATATGTTTCAGACAGTTTTTCTAGTGCGTCTTCCGTTAGGTTGTCTAACTTCATCACTGCATCAATGATGCTTTTTTCTGTAATTTGAGGCATTGTGTTTTATTTAATTGTAAATAGCTTTTAAGCTTAAATCTAATGATTTAATTGAGTGCGTTAATGCACCAGAAGAAATGTAATTCACTCCAGTTTCCGCGTATGCTCTTAATGTTTCTCTTGTTATATTTCCTGAAGCTTCTGTCTCATATTCTTTTGGAATAAGTGGCAATACTTCCTTGATTTTCTCAGGAGTGAAGTTGTCCAACATAATGCGGTGAATTTGTCCTACTTTAAGGATTTCCTTCAATTCTTCTTCATCTCTTGCTTCAATCTCAATCTTGATGTCTAGCTTGTTGTCTTTGATGTATTTGTTGGCACTTTCAATTGCTTGACGAATTCCTCCGGCGTAGTCGATGTGATTATCTTTTATCATAATCATGTCGTACAATCCCATTCTGTGGTTGTGACCGCCGCCTATACGAACTGCCCATTTTTCAAATTCACGTAATCCTGGTGTAGTTTTACGTGTGTCTAAAATGTTAGCATTTGTTCCTTTCATTATTTCAACATAACTATTCGTCTTGGTTGCAATCGCACTCATACGCTGCATAAAGTTTAAAACAAGACGTTCAGTTGCTAAAATCGAACGTGATTTTCCCGCTACTTCAAAAACGATATCGCCGTACTTAACTTTTGCGCCATCTTTAATAAAAACATTGATTTCTAAAGTTGGATCGAAATGATGAAATATGCGTTCTGCAAGTTCAACTCCAGCAATGATTCCTTCATCTTTTACTAATAATTCAGCTTTTCCTGTTGCATTCTCTGGTACGCAAGAATTGGAAGAATGATCTCCGTCTCCGAAATCTTCTTGAAATGCTATTTTTATTATTTCGTCAATCATGTTGCAAAATTACAGAGAATTTCTGGTTTGCCTTATTCTTTCCAAGAAATATCTGTCAAAACATTGAATTCTGGCTGATTATTACCTCCAACTGTCGCAAACCGAACATTTACAGGTCTAAATTTATATTTCTCTAAATTATTTAATAAGTCTTCTATAAAAGGAGTCATTTCATCTACACGCAATGCAGTTGTGTAACGGTTGTCTACTTCTTTTTTGTTTTCTCCTAGAATTAAGAATAAACTTTCTCCCTTAACTACGCTAATGAAGTGTGGCTCAAATTCTTCAATCCCGCTTAAAATGCGATTTACTTTGTCTAATTTGTAGTCTTCTATTGGCGCATCTTCCCATTCTTCGTATTCTATTTCATCGTAAGAATATGCACTTCTCATTTGTGTTTTTTGTGGACCAGTTTCATCATAGATGGTTCTTTTTTCTACCCAATTGCTCGTTAGACTGTCCAACCACATATCCAATTCCTCAGTAACGCCTATTAAAATATCATTCTCCAAGTAATAATTTCTTGTTCCTTGTGGCTGATAAGGAGCTCCTAGGAATTTCTCCTCAATTTTCAATAAGTTTCCATCAGCATCACCATAAGCTATTACTTCCGTCAATTCTACTGGCTGACCATCTATTTGTCTTTCCCAAACAAGAGAATGAGCACTATGGGATGGATCGATACGTGTGTCAATTTCCGACATTTTCTTTCCGTTAATTGACGCGTTAAAATCATCTATTTCAAGGGTTGAAGTTTGTGTTTCTTCATTGCTCTTTTTTTCTTTTTGTGTACAAGAAGAAACTGTGCCCAAGGCTAATGCAGTAATAATAAATAAGAATGTTTTTTTCATAACTAATAATTAAAAAAGCCCTCAACTTTATGTTAAGGGCTAAATATAATAATTAATAATTAATTATTTGAATATAATTGTCATTTCAACACGTCGATTGGCTTGTCTTCCTTCGGGTGTATCGTTTGGCTCAAGTGGTTGTTTGTCACCAAAATAAAGAACATGTAAGCGGTCTTTTGCAATTCCTTTTTGGAATAAGAAGTCTCTTACCGATTCTGCTCTTTTCTTAGAAAGTACAAGGTTGCTTTGTGAATTTCCAACGTTGTCGGTGTGACCAGCAATCTGTAAGTTCCATTCTTCTTTCTTCAATAAAACATCCGCTAAATCATTTAATGAGTTAAAAGAACTTTCCTTAATTGTTGCCTTAGCATTTTCAAATTCTAAGTTGTCAAAGGCAGTTTTTAATACTTCTTTTACTTCTTCCTCTATTTCTGGACATCCATCATTTTCCTTTGGTCCTGGTGTGTTCGGACATTTATCTAAATGATCTGGAACTCCATCACTATCAGAATCTGGACAACCTTCAAATTCAGCCAAACCTGCTAAATCTGGACATTTATCGTCTTTGTCAGGAATGCCGTCTCCGTCTCTATCAGACCATGGGCAACCATCGTTTTCCGCCGGTCCAGGAATGGTAGGACACTTGTCTAAATGATCTGGAATACCATCGCCATCTGTATCAGGGCAACCACTAAATTCTTTTGATCCAGCAGCATCTGGACATTTGTCTAAATGATCTGGAATACCATCCTCATCTGTGTCAGGACAACCATTGAACTCTGGTGCCCCAGCTTTTTCAGGACATTCGTCTAAATGGTCTGGAATGCCATCACCGTCCGTGTCTGGGCAACCACCAAATTCTGGTAAACCTGCTACGTCTGGACAATCATCTAAATGGTCCGGAACGCCGTCTCCATCTTTGTCT
Source organism: Brumimicrobium sp. (assembly GCA_035497735.1). GTDB lineage: Bacteria > Bacteroidota > Bacteroidia > Flavobacteriales_D > Crocinitomicaceae > Brumimicrobium. Next base: position 12,997 of record DATJCX010000021.1, read on the forward strand.
GGACAACCATTGTGTTCTGCTAAACCAGGAACGTCCGGACAATGATCCTCTGCGTCTGGAATTCCATCTCCATCGGTGTCTGGACAACCATTAAACGCCCATAATCCTGGCACGTCTTTACATTTGTCTTTTTTGTCAGAAACTTCATCTCCATCTGAATCTTTTGGATGTTTATATAGAATAGGAATACGTAGTCCAGCATAAACTCCTGCTCCGCGTATTTTTCCACTTGGGAATAATGTTTTTAAGTCAGGTATTCCAACCGTAAGTGGGCCTAATCTTAAACCTAGTCCTACATTGAATCCACCAAATTGATTGTATGAAACAGGTAAACCAACCCCAACCCACTTCCAGTCATAAGACGGTGTGATTGAAAATTGAGTAGGAACCCTGACGTTTGCAGCATTCTTTTTACCATTAATGTTGATGTAAGCTGTTGTATTCAAATAGAAATTATTCCAAATATGCCAGTCTAATTGAAAGCTAATGGAAGTAGGAGTATTTACATAATATGTTTGCGAGGTGTCTTCACTTTGTGTCCAATCTGGATCGTGTAAGATTAAACTGTCTATTATGTCAGCAAATCCTGCTGGACCTTCAACGCCATCAAAAACGGTTAAGTCAAAATTTGTTGTATTCACTTTGAAGTCTCTACTTCTATCTGCTTTGGTGAATTTCATTCCACCCATGTCTATCAGGGAGAATCCTGCACGAAGCTTATATTTATTTTTATCTTTTCGCCAAAGATTGGTTTCACCGTTCATGTTGTATTTGAAGTCTTTCCATTTTGGACGCCATTCATAAACAGCTCCTATGTCTCCACCAATTCCTAACTTTGAAGTTAATTTATAAAAATCACCTAAAGCAAAGTCTCCTGACTCTTGACTAGAAAAGAATTGGTCTATATTGTCTGAATATCCAAATTTATACTCACCACGTAAGGTTGTCATGGTGTCTTTATTCATCAAGCTAAAATCTAAATCTTTGGCGTGTGCAAAAGTGGAAGCAATTCCTTGGTTGAATTTTAATCGTCCACCTACTTTAATGAAATGTTGCTCTTTATCGTAAACAACTTGTGCGTAATTAACACCGTATTCCGCCCAAGATAATAAGTTTTGGGATAGAAGTGTTCCGTCAATCTGTGTGTGCCATAAGGGACTGAAATCCATTCCTTCTTCGGCAAGTTTCATTACTTGTGGGTTAACATTATCTAGATTGTGAATGGTCCTTATTTTTGCTGAAAATCCTACTGCAATTTTTGGATTGATATGGAACATAAAGTTTAATAAATCTAGTTGAAGTCCAATGTAGGAGCCTCTAGCTTTGTTTTTTGAATTATCCCAATCTTTTACATCGTGAAAAGCATTTTGACTTTGCCAAGCAGTGTCTTTTGTGAGCGAATATAGCCAGTTCCTCTTCGGAAGGATGTTGGCATCAAAGTATTTAGCGTTTTGCCATACGTCTATGTTGAAACTGAATAGATTGATATCAACAACATATCTGTTATCGACGATTGATGCTGGTTGTAAATCAGCGCCCATTATGCCAGCGTAGTTGCTGTTAATGTTGCCCAAATAATTTTGAGCTTTTACTGCGTTACTCTCTAATAGAAATAAGCTAATGATTAAGTACAGTGTTAGTTTTACTTTATTCATAAATTCTAGTTTAAGTATGAGAGTAGGTTTAACGTTAATTTATGTTAAATGTAAATATAAGCTTTCACTGAAAAAAAACTAGGTATAACCCTAAAAAGTTAGACGAATTTTTTAAAAATTAATCTTATAGCAGATAATTGACTGAGAAATAACTGTATAAATATATAAGGTTTTGTCTTGCTCATTATAATGTGCTGCTATGATTTCTCTCCCTTCTTTTGGGAAATCATTAAGCTCTTCGCCCGTGTTGCTGTAGGCATGAATTTTATTTTGTAAATAATCCAAAGCAATACTTATTTTCTTTTCTGGTAAGTAAATAAAATCGCCTACTTCGTTGAAAGGTAATTGCTTGCTGTAAATTATTTTCTGTGAATGATTCAGTACTTTTAGATAATTATTCTCAGCGATGATAATAAAGTCATCTGTTACAGTACGAATTCTTCCTGTTTCCACTAATTTAACTTCGCCTTCTCTGTCGTTTTTAGAATTGTATTCATCCATGAAAACTTTCCCGCCTTTCTCAAAATAAGTAATGATTTTTCCATTGTATTTCACTGATTGTGTTCCGCCAACTCTATTCATCATAGTTGACTTTGCAGGATTTTCAAGATATCCAAGGAATTGCTGCATATCTGAATTTACCGCCCAAGCACGTAAGTTTCCTTTGACGTTTAAAGCATACGGTGTGGAAATAATAGCATTCTTCCCAGACTGAATGATGTTCAACTCTTGTCCACTAGAATTCAACATGATGATTTCTCCTTTTTCATTTCCTATTAAGAAACGCTTGGTATTGTTCCATTCGAAATTGCTGGATTTAGATGTTAATGCTACCTCTGATCTGTATGGGAAATTCCCCACGTTTTTCCCATTCAAATCGATAAGGTGAATTTGATCCTTTGTGTGAAATAAAAATTGGTGTTTTTCATTTCCAAATAAATCAATGACTTCTACCTTGTCTTCAATGTGCGATTTTAAATCACCCTTCCATAATAGTTTTCCGTTTGGACTGTAAAGTTCGAACTCGCCATTGGTGCTATAACTTAAAATGGATGTTCCATTTCTTAAATGGTCGGGAATTGGAACTAAATTAAGCGTTTTATGCTTCGGTGTTACCGACCATGTGTTTTTGTCAACTTCTGTAAACTGCGCACTTGGTGGTAAAGTATTTACCTCAAACGAAAGCTTGTCCTTCCATGTTAAACTGGACTTTTTTTCTGCTGAAATACTTCGCATGTTCGTGTAGGAAGGAAGTCCACCAAAAAAGTGCTCTTGTCTTTGCGGGCTTAAAGAAAGTGTTTTACCTAATTGATAATCTACTTGAATTTTTCTAGCTACATTTTCTGATTCTGTAAATAAAACTTTGTCTTCTATTTCAAAAGTGTAGAAACGACCGTTCTTTTTAGAAGGGAAATCTTTTGTCAACTGAAAACCTGAAAATGAATGAATGTCATCTTTTACTTTAATAGAGTCTTCGACTTTAGTTTGTTCAATTAGAATTAAACTTGGAACTTGTTGTGAACGATAGTCACTAATCACTACTGGATGGTTGTCGTAGGTGATTGTTACAAAACCTAAATCAACCCAATGGTTCATCGGTCCATTCTTAAAGATAGAATCATGTGCTTCTGCGTAGAATCTTTCTTGGAAAGAATAGGAAGTGCTTGATATAGGAATTTGAGAAGAGAATAAAGGAATGTCTTTTACTGCTGTTCCGTAAATATTTTTCGGTTCGCTAGAACGGTACTCAAAAAGTCCTTTACTTAAATTGTAAACATCTGTTCGCTTCCACTTTGTTCCATCTGTATTTGTCCAATAATTGGCGGATGCTTTTTTATCTCCTTCTAGAAAAAATCCTTTGCTTAAACTGTGCTCACAAGATTTGTAATTTAAAGCAACCATTACATGATTATCAATTTTCTTAAACGTCAGATTATTTAACTTAAATCTGTTTTTAATAAGATTTAATTCTTTTTCTGTCCATCTACCGTCTTTCTCAAAGATGATAATCGGTCTGTTTCCACTTGCGTATATTTTAAAATCTTCTGAGATTAATGAATCCAATCCTTCTAATGAAGCGGCTAAAGGATTTTCTTGGATGAGTGCAAAATAGTTGGCGTCTTTTGTTTCTTCAAACTTGTTGATAAGTAGAATCGCTTGATCGTCTTGACAAAATACAAATTCTGGATTTACAGTATTATCTTTGTTTATCCATAGTTCGTAACTTGAATAAATAATCCATGCTGTTGCCAATAAAACAGTTAAAATAAGAAAGATACGCTTCATTTATATTCTTTTTTTCAAAACTAAGACATTATATAGTTAGAACGGAAGATGTGTTTGGATATTTATTAACGATGAATAGTTATAAATCTGTTTTTATCTTAAAATTAAAGGTTTTTCTATGAAAAGAGCTTAATCCAAATGCTTGAATCGCTAGTTTATGTTTTTTTGTAGGATAACCCATATTACTGTCCCAACCGTATTCTGGATGTTTTTCGTGAATTTCCTTCATAAAGTCATCCCTTGCTTCTTTTGCTAATATCGAAGCTGCTGCTATACTTTGGAATTTTGCATCACCTTTAATAATACATTCATGTGGAATATTTGGGTGCGCATTAAAGCGGTTTCCATCAATTAATAATAATTCTGGCCTTGTCTTTAGTAAGTCAACTGCTTTGTTCATCGCCTCAAAGCTAGCGTTCAATATATTTACTTCATCAATTCTTTTATGATCGATAAAAGCAATCGCATAGGCTAGGGCTTGTTCTTTTATAATGGGAACAAGGGCTTTTCTTTTTGCAGGCGTTAACTGTTTGGAATCATTTAAACCTTCAATTTGTGTTTCTTTTGATAAAATTACAGCCGCTGCAACAACAGGTCCGGCCAAGCAACCTCTTCCAGCTTCGTCACAACCTGATTCTATCTGGTTTACTGTGTAATACAATTCAAGCATATTTATTATTTTTGTAAAAATCTATATTTATTGTGGCATATAAATTGTATGTTTGTATTAATATAATAAAATAAAAAAGATTAAATCTTTGTAAAAGCAACTTTTTGTTTGCATATTTAGTCTTTAAAATAAAACTAAGAATCATGAAAAAATTATTTACACTTATTATAACGATAGCTTTTGCAACAATTAGTTTTGCGCAAACAGCTAATGTTGAAGGGAACAAAGATAGCCTAGAAAAGAAATTAGCAGATAATTATGTAGAGTTTCTTATGCCAAAAGACACCAAAACAGAAGAGGTGGAAAAGTCGGCACAATATTATACTGAATACTTCACTGTTGAATTTGATGAAGTATCTAAGAAAGCTAAAATTAAATTAATCGATATGGACCCAATGGCAAGACGTGTTATTACGCGTTTCTTATTGTCTGCTGGAGTTAGAACGATTAACTTCGATAATCAAGACTATACAATTATGGAATTTTATTCTAATTTCTTAGAATAAGTTTTATAAACTTAAAAGCATATCATAAAGGCTGTCTGTAATGGATGGCCTTTTTTTGTTTCTGGTTTTAAATGAAAATGAGATTAATTTGAATTGCGAATTAATTCAATTGCTTCTTGAATGGAAGGAGTAGGAGATAGGCAAGCATTTTTCTGACAAACATAGATCCTTACCTCCTTTGTTCCCTTTTTGTCTTTTAGCATAGGAATGATACGTGATTCTCCACCTGCGAATAAGGCATTTGGAATATAATAACTTCCCATAGTGAAAGCCTTTTCTGATGCATCGTCTCCTAGTACGGCAATTTCAAAATAATTATTGATAAAGTTGATTGCCAGCATTCCCCAATTAGAATAAGCAGGAAGGTAATCGCTGATGTCTTCGTAAATATTGGAAAGCATTTGCTTTGCCATTTCTTCTAATTCAGAATCGTCAAGTAGTTTTCCTAACTTAAATAAATTATTTGCCATCACGCTATTAGAAGCTGGAATGACATTGTCTTCTATTTCGAATTTCTTTACAAGTAGCTCACAGTTTTTTCCTGTAAAAAAGAACATTTTTGTTTGGGAATCATAGAACTCCTTGCGTGTAAATGCAGTTAGATTTTTCGCGTTTTCAAACCATTTATCATCGAATGTGATTTCATACAAATGAATAAAAGCATTGATAACATGGGCATAGTCTTCTAGGAAACCATTGATTTTTGACTTTCCATCTTTTCTAGTTCTGAATAATTCTCCGGTCTTTGGATTTAACTGATTCTTTAGAATCCAATTACCATTTTGAATGGCTAAGTCTATGTAGTCTTTATTCTGCAAGGCTTTTCCTGCGTCTATTAATCCTACGATGGTCATTGCATTCCAAGAGGTAAGCATCTTATCATCTGTTGAAGGACGTACACGCGAATTTCTCTTATGCAATAATTTCTCAATAGCTTGTGTTAATTTAATTGTATACTTCTTTTTATCGAGTTGCTGTTCTTCACAGAATGTTTCAAAATCCGAAGAGCGAAGTAAAATATAATTTCCATTTTCCCAATATCCTTTATCGTTGACATTGAAATATTTCGAAAACCAAGAATATTCTTCTTCTAAAATTGTTTTTAATTCTTCTTCTTTCCATACGTAGAATTTTCCTTCCTCACCTTCAGAATCGGCATCAATAGCAGAATAAAATCCGCCTTCTTTGTCGAGCATTTCTCGCTGAAGCCATGAAATAGTCTGTTCTATCGTTTCCTTAAAAACTGCGTATGGGCTTTGCTGATAAGCTTGTGCGTATATCGATAACATCTGCGCATTGTCGTACAGCATCTTTTCAAAATGCGGTACTTTCCAGTAAGCATCTACCGAATATCTGGAAAAACCTCCACCTATTTGATCGTAAATTCCACCAAAAGCTATTTTTTGAAGTGTTCGGTGTGCATGTTGAAGACAAGTTTGATCTTGGTATTGAACGCCATATCTTAAGAGTAATTCTATGTTATTTGGCATTAAAAATTTAGGTGCACGATTGTCTCCTCCGTCATCAAAATCAAAACGTTTTTTCCAATTTTGAATAGCGAGTTCAAGAACCTTAATGTCGAAACCTTCCTCTATTGTATTGGGAATGATTCTATTGGCGGTTGCAATTCCTTCTTCTATTTGCTGGGCATATTCTATAACAGTACCAGGTTTGTTTTTAAATAAATCACTTAACTGTAAGATGATTTGCTTCCAATTTTTTTTGGGGAAATAAGTACCACCATAAATCGGTCTTCCGTCTGGTAGCGTAAAACAATTTAAAGGCCAACCACCTTGCTGCTTCATTAATTGTACAGCAGTCATATACAACTGATCGACATCGGGTCTTTCTTCACGGTCAACTTTTATGCAAATCAAATTTTCGTTCATGATTTTCGCCACTTCCTCGCTCATAAAACTTTCTCTTTCCATGACATGGCACCAGTGACAAGCAGAATAACCAACGCTAATTAAAACGAGTTTATTTTTTCTTTTAGCTTGTTCGAATGCTTCTTTGCTCCATTCAACCCAGTTGACAGGATTGTATGCATGCTGCAGCAAATAAGGGCTACTCGCATGAATAAGGGAGTTGGTGCGATTTTCCATTTTGAGTTAGAAACCCAGAAAGCTTCCTAAGTTTAGTCCTAGGTCTTTTAGGTTGACGTTTTTAGTTTCGTTTATCTTTTTAGAATAAGGGAAACCTGAAACACTTCCTTTCAGGTTTCCTTCTAATCTTATTTCGACAGATTTACCAATCGCCATTTGAATGAGGGATAAGTAAACATCTTTTTCCAATAGCACTTCTACAGGTACATTGTTGAGCGTCGTTGTGTTCTTGCCCATTTTGTAACTCTGAAGTAGCTTCGCATTTCCAATGTAATGATCATTAACGTACAACTTGAAGTTGGATTTTTTAATTTTAATTTTCTTGTTGTTCGGATTGTAAATCTCCACATCAGCATTAAAATAAACCGCTTCTTTATTAATTTTCTCAATTTTGAAATTCTCAATACGTTTGAATTCTGGGTTTTCAATACAACCTGCTGTAGTCAATAACAATAATGTTATGCTAAGAAAAAAGATAATCTGTCTTTTCATTTATGAATTTAATTTTGTGAATTCCTCAAAGAAATAAGGAATAGTTTCGATTCCTTTATAGAAGTTGAACAATCCGTAATTCTCATTAGGAGAGTGAATGGCGTCACTATCTAATCCGAATCCCATTAATACTGTTTTTAATCCAAGTACACTTTCAAAAAGAGCAACAATTGGAATACTTCCACCACTTCTTAAAGGAATTGGTTTCTTTCCAAATGATTTCTCCATTGCGTTGTTTGCAGCTATATAACCAACAGAATCGATTGGCGTTACAGCAGGCAAACCACCGTGGTGTGGATTAACCTTAACACGAACCGAGCCAGGAGCTAAACTTTCGAAATATTTAGTAAATAATTCTGTAATTTCATCTGGATCTTGGTGAGGAACTAAACGCATAGAAATCTTTGCATTTGCTACTGACGGAAGAACCGTTTTAGCACCTTCTCCAATATATCCACCCCAAATACCATTCACATCCAATGTCGGACGAATTGAAGCTCTTTCTCTTGTTGTATATCCTTTCTCTCCTTGTACATCTTTGATGTCGATTGAAGCTTTGTAGTCATCCTCGTTATAAGGAGCCTTTGCCATTTCAGCTCTTTCTTCTGCAGAAATAACCTCCACTTTATCGTAAAATCCTGGAACAGTGATACGGCCATCTTCGTCTTGAAGTTTAGCAATCATATCTGCTAATACGTTAATTGGATTAGCTACTGCACCTCCATAAAGTCCTGAGTGTAAGTCACGATTTGGTCCAGTTACCTCAACTTCAACATAGCTTAATCCTCTTAAACCTGTTGTGATTGATGGTGTATCATTCGCAATCATTCCTGTGTCAGAAACCAATATAATATCAGCAGCTAGTAACTCCTTTTGTTCTTCGATAAAAATCGCCAAGTTTGGACTTCCTACTTCTTCCTCTCCTTCAATCATGAACTTAGCGTTACATGGAAGTTCATTTGCTTTCATCATTGCTTCAAAAGCTTTGATATGCATGAAAACTTGTCCTTTATCGTCACATGCTCCACGTGCGAAAATAGCACCGTCAGGATGAATCTTTGTTTTCTTAATCGTTGGCTCGAATGGAGGTGTGTCCCATAATTCGATTGGGTCGGCTGGTTGTACGTCGTAATGACCGTAAACTAATATAGTTGGTAACTTTGGGTCGATAATTTTTTCACCATAAACGATAGGGTGTCCTGCTGTTTCGTAAATTTTCACCTTATCCGCTCCCGCTTCTGTTAAATGTTTAGCAACCATTTCAGCTGCGTCTTTTACATCTCCCTTGAATGCTACATCAGCAGAAACTGAAGGGATACGAAGTAACTCAAAAAGCTCATTTAGGAATTTTTCTTTATTGTTTGTAATGTATTCTTGTGTCTTTTTCATCTTATATACGTTTTTGGTAAAATTAAGAAAAAATAATTAATTATGAAAGGATATAATCCCTATGTATTGGTTTCGTTTTTAGTCTTGTATTGAGCACATTCTTTCAATGTTAATAAGGCTTCATTCTTGTTGTGTGTCAGAAAAAAAACAAAAATTGTGTATGTTTGTGCAACCTTTTTGGAAAAGAAAGGTCTTATAGATACGTAATCTGAATATTATGAATAAAATTAGACATATTTCACTGACAATTATATTGAGTGTTTTGGCATTTTCAAGTGCTTTTTCACAGATTCAATTAGTGAGTCCGACAATGACACCAGCGCAAGCCGTTGAGAATATCCTGTTAGGAGCTGGGGTGCAAGCGACAAATATTACCTTTAACGGTTCTGCTGCAGCTGCAACACAAGTGCAAAGCTCTGTGAAACATTTTAATAATGGGACCACCAACTTTCCAATTGATGAAGGTGTTTTATTAAGAACAAATACAGCGCCAAGTGTTAATAACGACCCTGATTTATCGGCAATTGGAGGAAACGTAACAAATGGAGTTGTTTTGGAGTTTGACTTTATTCCAGATGGAAACTTACTTTCATTTAATTATATTTTTTCTTCAGCTGAATACAGTAGTTTTACATGTTCCAACTATAACGACGTATTCGGATTCTTTATTTCTGGACCTGGTATTTCTGGACCATTTACAAATAACGCCGCGAATATTGCAACCATTCCAGGTTCAACAACACCGGTAGGTATTAATACCGTAAACTCAGGATCTGCTTCGGGAGGTTATGCCGGTTCGACATGTGCTGCTGCAAATCCAAATTGGCAGTCTGATTCTCAATATTGGACAAATGCTTATAATACTATGTATGGAAACGGTCTAGGCTTTAACGGAAGTACGGTTGTTTTATCTGCAGAATCAGGTTTACAATGTGGAGAAACTTACCATATTAAAATGGCAATTTCAAATGTGAGTGACCAAGGATTTGATTCTGGGGTTTTCTTAGAAGCTAACTCATTCTCAGCGGCTGGTGTAAGTATTAATATTGAAGCAAGTACTTCTGTTTCAGATACAGTTTTAATTGCTGGATGTACAGAAGGTATTGTTCACTTTACACGTCCATCATTTATGACAGATAATGAGCAGTCAGTTACTTTCCATACAAGTGGAACCTTAACGCAAGGAGAAGATTATCCTTTCTTAGCTGGTGGTGATTCAACGGTAACTTTCGAAGTAGGACAAGATTCTATTTCTCTTATTATTGCTCCATATCCTAATGATGACGGAATGGATCCGCACTTAATTACTATCAATGCTTATTCGGTCAATGACTGTGGAGATACCGTTTTTTCAACTGGTTCTATATGGGTCATAAATGAACCTTATCACGAGGTCGCCTCCAATGATACGCTATTGCGCTGTTTCTCAGATAGTATCCCCCTTTGGGCAAATACTACGGGACAGTTTGACTTAAGTCCTTATACTTATACATGGAAAATTTTAGATGGTAATGGCGATACGCTACATACTGGCTTACCTTATATAGCTTCAGCTTTTGAAAATGATACGGTATATTATCTAGTCACCTCCACCGACCAATGTGGATTTGATTATGTCGATACATCTATGGTTATCATGAATCAAACTTTATCAATTGATACATTAATTCAATACCAAGCGGATTGTGGAATGGATAACGGTGCTGTTGTAGCACAGGTTTCTGGATATTCTACTTCTCCAGCACCTTTATATGACTGGACGAACATTTCGCCTCATGATACGACAGGAGCAATTGGACAGCATGTGAATTCTAGTGCATGGCCTGATAGATCAGCTGGATGGTATTACTTTACAATTACTGATAAGTGGTGTTCTGTTAATGACAGTGTTCTGGTAGAACAAACACCGCCGCCAACTGCCAGTTTTGAAGCTGACCCTGAAGCAGGATTCTCGCCTTTGGATGTTAACTTTACAAATACTTCAGAGCCAGCGGAAACTTATGAGTGGGACTTTGGAAATGGAGAGCCTATTGTAACGGTAAATGATTTAAGTTCTCAAAGTACAACTTACTATGAAGAAGGATCTTATACAGTTACTTTGACTTTAACAGAAGGTGAATGTACAGATGTTGCTACTAAAATTATTACTGTAGAAACGTACTTGCCAATAGATTATGAATCACCAAACGCGTTTACACCAAACGGTAATGGCGGTAATGATGTATTTAAATTGATAAGTTACGAAAATGCTGCTTCAGTTGAAGTTGTGATTCTTAACCGTTGGGGGAATGTTGTTTTTGAAAGCAATGACCTTGACTTCGGTTGGAATGGTAAAGTAAAGAATACTGGAGCAGATTGTACAGAAGGAGTTTATTTCTACAAGGCAATCTTTAAAGATTTTTACGGAGAAGAATTCGTTGATAGTGGTTTTGTACACTTATTTAGATAAGATATTAAAAGAGCATATATAGTTCAATAGAACGAAAGCCGTTTCGAGTTAATCGAAACGGCTTTCGTTCTTTATATAAGTATGAACTGGCTGCTTTATAGTTTAAATGAATAGGATGTGTTTGAAATTGCTTGTGTGATTCATTTATAGTTTAAGAAATCGCTACGAATGGCTTTTAATTATCAAATTGACGTTCTAAGAATAGTTCGCTACAATTTGCTGCTTTAAAAGTTGTAACCGGTAAAACGACCTCCATGTGACTATGCAGAAGGTGTTTCTTTTTGAAGATGGAGGAAGTTTGATTAATTTATTCTGCTTATTTTAAAGTCTGCGCCATGTGGAATATTATCATGGTATTGAATATCGTCACCATGTATCAATAATAAGTTTTTAACGATGTATAGACCTAATCCTGTTCCTTTTTGAGCTCTTGTCTCTTCGTTACCTATTCTTACAAATCTGTTGAAGATGTCTTTTCTGTTTTCTAGACTAATTCCAGCGCCATTGTCTCTCACTCCCCAAACGATTTTGTTGTTTTCTTTTAAAAGATAGACTTCTATTTTCGGGTTCTTGCCTGCATATTTGTAAGCGTTCTCTAGAAGATTGTGGAGTACTGTTTCTATGATGAAAATGTCAACCTTCGTTGTGATATTCGTGTCGATATTCAGTTCAACTGCAATTCTGTTATCACTCCACTTGTTAACGATACGAGTGATTTCATTGCCGAAGTTCACTTCCTCAAAATTAGTCTGAAGTTCATTGGTGTCGATTTGCGTAGCAGTCAAGATATTGGCGATCATTTCTTCTAAGCGCTTGTTTTCTGCTATCGCCTGTATGATTAATTCTTCCTGCCTGGCTCTATCCAAGTTTGTTCTTTTTAGTAAAGTTTGAAGATAGAGTTTGTTGGAAGCAAGTGGTGTTTTTAATTCATGGGTAATCGAAAGCAGAAAGTTGTTTTGCCGCTTAGAAACAACTATTTCTTTTTGAATTGAATTTCGGATTTTCCATAAACCCAAGAGTAGCAAAAGGAAAAAGACTAAACCTTCCCCCACAATCATAATAAATTGTTTCTTTTGCATCTCTGGTGTGTTCACCGAAGAAGTAACTTCTATCAAGTGATAAGCCCACCAAGTGAACTGCAAGATTATATAGCCTGCAATAATGTAAAAGAATAGGGCAGTTTGCTTTTTCATTGTTTTATTTTTTACAAAACATTCAAGGCATTCCTGAAAATACTATTTCAACTCCTCGAAGTATTCTATAAACGCTTTGTTTACCAATTTGTTTCCGCCCGGAGTTGGATAGTTTCCTGTAAAATACCAGTCTCCAAGTGTGTCTGGGCAAGCTATATGTAAGTTTTCGATTGTTTGGTATATTATTTCAATATCACTTTTACAATCTATTGGTGTTAAAAGTTGTGTGATTTTATGAGAAACTTCTTCACTTGTAAATGGTGCGTAAATTTCCTTTACATAGTTCTTTATCTGTTCTTTAGGGTAATTGATTTGTTCTTTACACTTTTTGTAAACTTCATCAATAATAAAAGATCTACCAGTTTCTTTTAATAATTCAATAGCAGCTTCAAAGGCGATAAACTCGTCCATTCGCTTCATTTGAATTCCATAATAGTCTGGATATCTCACTTGTGGTGCAGAAGAAACTACGACAATTTTCTTAGGGTCTAAACGGTCTAAAATTCGAAGAACACTTTGCTTTAAAGTGGTTCCTCTAACAATAGAGTCGTCTATTACAACCAAATGGTCTTTGTCTCTTTGTACAGTCCCGTAGGTAATGTCATAAACGTGCGCAACCATATCGTCACGTGCGTCATCATTGGTGATGAATGTTCTTAGCTTGATATCTTTAATAGCGATTTTCTCAAAGCGAACTTTTCTATTTAGAATTTGACGTAGATTTTCAGCATTCATGTCACTTCCCAAAGCTGAGATAACATTATGCTTTTCTATATTCAAGTAATCTTCTAATCCTTTCATCATCCCGAAAAACGACATTTCAGCCGTGTTGGGAATAAAAGAGAATACAGCATTGTCTAAATCATTGTCAATCGCTTTTATAATTTGCGGAACCAATAATTGACCTAATTTCTTTCTTTCATTGTAAATGTCATAATCATTCCCTCTTGAAAAGTAAATCCTTTCAAATGAACATGATTTTTTCTCTACTGGTGGTTTGATTTCAACGCTGGTAACTTTTCCAGACTTCTTGATAATCAAAGCGTGACCTGGTGTTAATTCTTGAATATCGTCTTTCTTAAGATTGAAAGCAGTTTGAATTACAGGTCTTTCTGAAGTTACTACACAGATTTCATCGTCTTCATACCAGTATGCAGGACGAATTCCAGCTGGGTCTCTCATCACAAAAGCATCACCGTGTCCTAGTAGTCCAGCCATTGTATAGCCACCATCCCAGTCACCTGAAGCTCTCTTTAATATTGTAACAATATCAAGGTTTTCTGCAATTTTAGCAGTAATTTCTTTGTTGTTGTACCCTTGGTTTTTGAATAGTCTAAACTTATTCTCGTTTTCCACTTCTATAAAGTGACCTATTTTCTCTAAAACAGTAACAACGTCCGATTTCTCTTTAGGATATTGACCTAAATTGTAAAGTACTTCAAAAAGCTCATCAACGTTCGTCAAACTAAAGTTTCCTGCAAGAACTAGGTTTCTAGTCATCCAGTTATTCTGTCTTAAGAATGGTTGACAGTGCTCAATACTGTGCTTTTTGTCTATACCATACTTTAGGTGACCTAAAAACAATTCACCTGTAAAACCAGCGTTTTGTTTTAGGTAGTTGACGTCTTTTAATTTTTCAGGGTTTTCTTCCTCAATTTCTTGAAAGCGACTGTTGATTTTTGCAAAAATATCCTGAATGGGTTTTTGACTAATCGAGCGATGTCTTGAAATGTACCTTTCTCCAGGTGCCATGTCAAATTTAATGTTGGCTAAACCAGCACCGTCTTGTCCACGGTTTCTTTGTTTTTCCATCATTAAATACATCTTGTTCAGTCCGTAAAAGGATGAACCGTATTTGTCTAAATAAAAATCTAAAGGTTTTTTTAAACGGAGAAGTGCTATTCCACACTCATGCTTAATAGAGTCGCTCATTTTGAATTGAAAATTTTCTTTTACAAAAATAGCGTATAATTTATTAATTGTGGGATATTCAGCTACTTTCTTATTTAAATTTTGTCAACATCTCAGTTTTTCCAAAATAAATCTCGCTTTTCTATTTAAAATAGGCAACGAATCAGGAACTTTTCTGTCTTATAATAAACGGCTTATATAAGAAGCGATTAGAACTTTCTTAGGTGACCCGATAAAGTATTTGTATATTTGAGTTATGCGACAAACCTTGCATTTAGTCTTCCTTTTTTCTTTACTGGTGAATACCCTTTCTGCCCAGCAGGATGATGTATGGTTTGAACCCAATAGGGGGCAATGGGATAGTCGTATATTGTACCGCGTTCCTTTACAAATGGGTGATTTCTTTATCGAAAAAGATAAGTTTACTTATGCGCTTTCCGATTTAGGAGAAGTTTATCATGCTGCACACGAAGGTGAAGAAGTCGAAAATATTCAGCACCATACTGTTTTTAGTCATTTTCTAAATTCTTCTTGGCAAGGTGAATTTACAGAAAGTGATTCTTCTACCTTCTACAAAAATTATTTTCTAGGTCAAAACGCTGATAAGTGGGCAAGCAAAGTTCGTTCTTATCAAAAAGTTGAATTAAAGGAGTATTATCCTGATATCGATTTAATTCTTGAAGCGACAGACGATTATATAAAGTATTCTTTTCGCGTTCATCCAGGGGGAGATCCTTCTCAAATTAAAATTTTTCATGAAGGAGCAGAAAGCATTGTGGTGAATGATGGACAAGTAGAAATTAATACACGATTTGGTCCTGTTATTGAAAATGGATTGAAAGTTTGGGAAGAAATCGACGGGCAAAAACGAAAAGGAGTCGCTGCAAAATATCAAGCTGCAGGAGATACGGTGAGTTTTTATTTTCCGAATGATTATGATGAAAATGAAGTGCTGATGATAGATCCAAATCTAACTTTCTCTTCCTTTACGGGGTCCACTTCTGACAATTGGGGTTTTACAGCTGCACCAGATAAGGATGGGAACTTATATGGTGGTGGAATTGTTTTTGGATCGGGTTATCCTATTACACCAGGAGCGTATAGTTCTTCTTGGGCTGGTGGACAAGGTCCGTATAGAATTGACATGGGAATTAGTAAGTTTTCTGCCGATGGTGCAGACTTAATTTACTCAACATATATTGGAGGGAATGGAAATGAAACGCCGAACTCTATTATCACTAACGAACTGGGAGAATTGTATATATTAGGAACTACTTCTTCTTCTAATTTCCCGCTAAGTGCAAATGCTTATCAAAGCGTTTTTAACGGTGGACAAATGACAACACAGATTGCTATTCAGTTTAATGGAACAGATATTACGGTTTCTAAATTGAGTGCAGATGGTTCTAGTTTAATGGCAAGTACTTACCTAGGAGGGGATAAGAACGATGGTTTAAATATTAGTACGCTGAATTATAACTACGGTGATGTTTTTAGAGGGGAAATTATTCTTGATAATAATGGAGACGTTGTAATCACGAGTTCTACGCAATCCACCAATTTTCCTGTTGTGAATGCTTCCAATAGTACACTTGGTGGAAATCAAGATGCGATTGTAACTAAATTCTCTCCTGATTTATCAACTGTTATATGGTCAACTTATCTAGGAGGAAGCGGCGATGATGCTGGATACTCTTTGCAAGTCGCTCCAAATAACAATCTATTTGTTACCGGAGGAACAAAGTCTTCTGGGCTTCCTTTTTCTGGAGGTCATCAATCTACTTTTCAAGGTGGATCTTCCGATGGTTTTATTGCGGAAATTAACGGAAATACTTCTGCAGTTGTTAGAGGAACTTATGTGGGAACGAGTAGTTATGACCAAACCTTTTTTGTTCAGCTAGACTCATCAGGAAAAGTTTATGTCTTTGGACAAACGACTGGAAATATGGAGATTTCTCCAGGAGTTTACAGCAATGCCAATTCTGGACAGTTTTTAAGACAATATTCAGCTGATCTTTCTACTTTAAATTGGTCAACACGTGTAGGAGGTGGAAATGGTGTGGTGGAAATCTCTCCAACTGCTTTCTTAGTTTCTAATTGCAACGAAATATACTTTACAGGTTGGGGTGGGCAGGTAAATCATTCCGTTCAAGCTTCGGGAAGTACAACTGTTGGTTTTCCTACAACGCCAGACGCATATCAATCAAGTACGAATGGAAATAACTTTTACATTGGTGTATTATCTGAAAATGCTTCTGCATTAAAATACGGGACGTTTATGGGGGGCGTAAACAGTAGTTTTAACCATGTGGATGGTGGAACGAGTCGCTTTGATAAAAAGGGAAGTATCTATCACTCAGTTTGCGCAGCTTGTCAAGGGAACCCAAATGGTTTTACCTCCACGCCTGGTGCTTATTCTACTACAAATAATAGTTCGAATTGTAATATGGCTGTTTGGAAGTTTGATCTCGGTGCGATTGAATCGAGTCTGTCTTTAATGGAGCCAATTATTTGTTTACCAGATTCTGTTAAGTTCATCAACAACTCTCAAAACGGCAGTTTATATCATTGGGATTTTGGCGATGGACAAACGAGTAATGCTTTCGAACCAACGCATTTTTATCCCAATACTGGAACGTATGAAGTGATGTTGGTAGTAACCGATATTGAAGGCTGTTTTGACTCTGATACGAGTTATGTTACAGTTGAGATTTCCGATTTTGATGGAGGTATAGTTGAACCAGTGGGGCTAACTTGTCCTGGAATTCCTTATCAATTGGAAGCTTCTGGTGGGGTGAGTTATGAATGGTCTCCAGCTGAGTTTTTAGATGATTCAACGAGTGCAACGCCAATGGCTACAATAGTGGAAACGACCACTTTTACGGTTGTTGTGTCAGATGTTTGCGGCTCGGATACTTTGAGTGTAACATTAAGTGTAGGTGATCTTACGGCAGATATTAGTGAAGATATAGAAATATGTAAAGGCGATACCATTCAATTGTCAGCTAGTGGTGGTGGTACTTACCAATGGAGTTCAAACAACGCATTGAATTTCTTAAGTGACACAACCTCGGAAACGGTAACTGTTGCACCAGAGGTCAGTACGACTTTCTTTGTGGAGATTACTACGGCTGAAGGTTGTGAATTGACAGAAAGCGTTTATGTTTCTGTAATTTCAGATCTTCCGCAGCCAATATTGGCTGATACTGCGAATATTTGTCAAGGAGAATCCATCGCTATTACAACGAGTGGAGCAAATGACATTTCTTGGTCACCTAATAACAATATTCAACCTCAAACAGGAGGGAATGTAACGATTAGTGCTGGTCAGGATACCTGGTACTTTGTTGATTATACCAATGTTTGTGGAACAGTTCGTGACAGCATTTTTGTGCATGTCGTACAAACAAATGCGCAAGCAGGAAATGATACCATAGTTTGTCCAGGCGACATTGTTGAACTTTGGGCAAGTGGAGGAGAAACCTATTCTTGGTTTCCTGCCAATAAAGTTGCCAATCCAACGGCTTCGAATACGACATCTTCACCAACGTCTTCAACGATTTACACGGTCTTAGTTACAGATGAGAATGGTTGTATCGATAGTGCAAAGGTTTATGTAGAATGCTTCCCTAATCCAACCGTTTCAGTCACTCCGACAGATTATTATGGTTTTGTAGGTGATGAGGTTCAGTTTTACGCCACAGGTAGTAGTCCGAACGGTAGCTATGTATGGACGCCAGAAAAGTATCTCTCTTGTGATAGTTGTCGAAATCCAATTGCTTATCCACCAGTTTCTAAAAATTACACGGTTGAATTTACGGATGAAAATGGCTGTAAAGCAACCAACGATGTTCGCATCCACTTCGAAGGAATCATTTACGTTCCGAATACCTTCACGCCTAACAGCGATGAGTTTAACAATGAGTTTTTAGTCGTAGGAGGGAACATCAGAGAGTTTGAAATTATCATTTTCAATCGCTGGGGAGAAATTGTTTACGAAAGCAAGGATATTAGCGTGGGATGGGATGGAACTTACGCTGGTCAATATGCAAAAGACGGAACTTACGTTTGGAAAATCAAGTACACCGATACCGAAAATAATCAAAAGGAATTGGTCGGGCACGTTAATTTGCTGAGGTAGTCTTCGGGAATGAAACCCAATGAACATTCGTTCAAACTAAGCTACAGTTGTTCTCAAAATCTATTATTCTCACTTAAAAAATAAGTATTTCCCTAAAAATGATTAGCTTTGTTATAAACAAAAACAAAGAAGATGTACGGAAATTTTAAAGATCATTTGGCCGCAGAATTAAAGCAAATTGAAGCTGATGGCATTTATAAAAGAGAGCGAATCATAGTTTCACCTCAAGGAGCAGAAGTAACAGTTGATAGTGGAGAGGAAGTGGTGATTATGTGTGCGAATAACTACTTGGGATTATCATCTCATCCAGCGGTTGTTCAAGCAGCTAAAGATACATTAGATTCACATGGATACGGAATGTCATCTGTTCGCTTTATTTGTGGTACACAAGATATTCATAGAGAATTAGAGCAGAAAATCGCTAAGTTCTACGGGAAAGACGATTCAATTTTGTACGCTGCAGCTTTCGATGCAAATGCTGGAGTTTTCGAACCATTGTTTGGCCCTGAAGACGCAATTATTTCAGATGAATTAAATCACGCTTCAATTATTGATGGAGTTCGTTTGTGTAAAGCACATCGCTACAGATTTAAGCACTCTGATATGGCTGACTTAGAAGAGCAATTGATAAAGTCACAAGATCAACGTTATAGAATTATCGTAACGGATGGTGTATTCTCAATGGATGGAGACTATGCGAAAATGGATGAAATCTGTGATTTAGCAGAAAAATATAATGCTTTAGTAATGAGTGATGAGAGTCATTCAGCTGGAGTGATAGGGAAAACTGGTAGAGGAGTTCCTGAGCATTTCGGAGTAATGGACAGAGTAGATATTATCACTGGAACATTAGGGAAAGCTTTCGGAGGAGCGATGGGAGGTTACACTGTAGCAAAGCAAGAAGTAATTGATATGTTACGTCAACGCTCACGTCCTTACTTATTCTCTAATTCATTAGCGCCAGCAATTGTTGGGGCAGCAATTAAAGTATTTGATATATTAACTGAATCAACTGAGTTGCACGATCGCTTGATGGACAATACAAGATATTTCAAAGCTGCAATTGTTGAAGCTGGGTTTGACATCGTAGAAGGTGATTCTCCAATTATTCCTATCATGTTATATGATGCGGCACTTTCACAAAAATTTGCTGACTTATTATTAAAAGAAGGAATTTACGCAATTGGATTCTTCTATCCGGTTGTTCCAAAAGGAAAAGCGAGAATTCGTACACAAATTTCAGCTGGACATACGAAAGCGCAATTAGACAAAGCGATTGCTGCCTTCATCAAGGTTGGTAAAGAATTAAAAGTAATCTAGTCAATTTATTGATTCAAGATTATACAAAATATAAATCCCGACTTTCTATTTGAAGGTCGGGATTTTTGTTTGCCTACTTTTTACGACTAAACGATATAATTTAATATCTTTGAGATACAATAAGTTGAAGCATTTCCATGAATAGAAGTACCATCAATGGGGTTATTATTATCGGAGTCATCGCGATTCTGAGCATTCTTATCGTACAGATTTCTTGGGTTAAAAGAACTGTTAAGGCTCAGTATGATGCCGTAGCTATTCTAGAAAGTAGAGATAGTTTGAATACGAAACAGTTTGAAGAATCTGTTCGAATTGCTTTGAGAAATTCGGTGCAAGAGATCAGTACCTTTCATACGGATAGTTCTGACGTTTATGGAGCGGTAAAACAAAAAAGTTCCAACCATTTCTTAGTCGATATCAATGAAGATTTGCACCCTTATTATCTGGAACAAGTATTAAAACGATCATTCTATGACCAAGGAATAACAGAAAACTTCCGTTATGGAATTTACGACTGCTATAACGATAGTATCGTCTTTGGGAATTTAATTCGTTTTACCCGTGATTCACTTTATGAGGCAATTGGTGATAGTGATGTAGGTATAACTTCTTTAGAGTTGTTATGGGAGAAGGATGGACATTATTTCACGGTATATTTCCCTGAAGTTTCAGCGCAGTCAGAAAGTTATTTTGTGGAGTCGAAAGAACCTTGGATATACTTGACAGTCGTTGTTGGCTTGGCGCTTGGTTTCTTTGCCTTTGCGGTGTCTATTATTATTCGACAGAAACGAATTTCAGAGGTGAAAACCGATTTCATAAATAACATGACGCATGAATTGAAAACACCTATTTCAAGTATTGGACTTTCAAGCGAAATGTTGATGCAAACTGACTTGTCGGATAATCCAGATCGACTGAAACGCTACGCAGAAATTATTTTTAAAGAAAATAAGCGACTAGAACAGTTGGTGGAACGTGTTTTGAACATGGCGAAATTGGATCAGAGTGAACTAAAACTGGAATATGAAGCCATTGACTTACATGAATTGATAGAGCGTATTTTAGATGGATTCCACTTTGATGAAATGATTTACGATGGTGAAACAACCATGAATTTAAAAGCTGAAAAGCATTGGATTCAAGGGGATATGGTACATTTGACAAACATCATCTACAATCTATTGGACAATGCAATCAAGTATTCAGATGAAACTTCGAAAATTGAGATAAAATCCATAGATAAAAATGATGGAATTGAAATTAAAATCATCGATAATGGTATAGGAATTGCTAAAGAACAGTTAGCACATGTTTTTGAACAATTCTATAGAGTTCCAACAGGTGATATGCACAATGTAAAAGGGTTCGGACTCGGCTTGTATTATGTGAAGATGATTGTAGAAAAACACAAAGGAAAAATTAATGTGGAAAGTAAAATCGGTAAGGGTACAACCTTTACAATTTGGTTTCCCAGAGCATTTAAATAATAGGATATGAAACCAAAAATATTATTGGTAGAAGATGACGCGAGCTTAGGATTTATTGTAGCCGACCAATTAAGGGGTGACGGTTATGACGTAACGCTGGCCATGGATGGTCAAGAAGGCTTTAAAAAATTCAATGAGGCTAAGTTTCATCTTTGTATTTTTGATGTGATGATGCCTAAAAAGGATGGTTTTAGTTTGGCAGAAGATGTTAGGAAAGTAAATGAAATAATTCCTATTTTATTTTTGACGGCAAAGACCATGACAGAAGATAAAGTAAAAGGATTTAATGTTGGAGGAGATGATTATCTAACCAAACCATTTAGTTCTGCAGAATTGAAAGTTAGGGTCAAAGCGCTTCTAAAAAGAGGGAATATTGTAACGGAAACCGTATCGGATGAAATGATATTTGGTCAATACGTTTACGATATTAAAAACTATAGTCTAACAGGGCCGGATTTTGAGAAGAAACTAACAAAGAAAGAAGCGCAAGTGCTTAAAATGCTAGGACAATTCCAAGGGGAAGTTGTGGACAGAGATTTAATTCTGAATGCCGTTTGGGGGAAAGACGATTACTTCGTTGGTAGAAGCTTGGATGTTTTTATCACGAAATTGAGAAAGTACTTTGCCAATGACGAAAATGTAAACATAGAAAATGTGCATGGAATTGGCTTTAAAATCTATGTAAATGATAAGAAATAGTTAAATTCACGCTAAATAATTGAAAATGGCTCCGTAGCTCAACTGTATAGAGTACTGGATTTCGGCTCCAGCGGTTCTGGGTTAGAATCCCAGCGGGGTCACTCTGATAGAAGCATCGACGATTGAGTCGGTGCTTTTTTTTTGACTAAAAATGAAAGCTTGCTTTTGATTTTTAGGAGATAAAAAAAAGGACACTTTTCAGCGTCCCTTCCATCAATTTTATTTTTGATTATAGAATAGCGTCTAATTTGCTTTTCAATTGATCTTTTGGAACTGCTCCAATTGACTTATCTACGATTTCTCCATCTTTAATAAAAAGAATTGTAGGAATATTTCTAATTCCGAATTTCATTGAAACTCCTGGATTAGCATCAACATCAACCTTTCCAATGATTGCTTTTCCTTCGTATTCAGTATGCAACTCTTCGATATGAGGTCCAACTAATCTACATGGTCCACACCATTCTGCCCAGAAGTCAACTACTACCGGTTTGTCTGCTTTCATTACTAATTCTTCAAAGTTTGCATCTGTAATTTCTACTGCCATAATTTTATGTTGTTATTGTATTAATATTTTCTTAATTGTTAAACACTGCATAAATATAAATGTTCATATTGGTATTATCAAACTATTTGCCAATGAAAATTTATTGCCACAATGTCATCTATTTGACAATCTTACTGATTTAATTGTCAATAAGGCCCATTTTTCGTAATAAAAAGCTGGCATTCATGTTTTTTGCAACTCCGTTGTGAATACAATAATCGAATGAAATTTCATCGCCTTTTATGTCTGTATCAAAATATCTGTTGACGATACTTGGGTATTCGTTCGCTAAATCTGTTAATGATAAATCATGTGTGGCAATTATTCCTTTCACATTTAACTTGTTTAGTTTCTGTAAGAATTTTGAAGAACCCTCTTCCTTGTCTTTTGAGTTGGTTCCTTTTAAGATTTCATCTAAAATGATGAATACCTTTTCACCATTTTCTATAGCATCCATGATAAAGCGCAAACGCAATAACTCTGCATGGAAGTAAGAGGTTTCATCCTTTAAATCATCACTCGTACGCATGCTAGAATAGAGTTGCATATCTGGGAATGTGAATTTTTCTGCCATTACATGGAAGCCTGCCTTAGCGAGCATTAAGTTGATTCCTATACTGCGAAGGAAAGTACTCTTTCCAGCCATGTTAGGTCCGGTAATAATGGCAAACTGTTCCTGTCCATTCAGGGAGAAACTATTCTTAACGAGTTTGCTTAGCGGAATAATTGGATGTCCTAAATTAACCAAAGAGATTTCTAAATCATCTGCTGAGGTTAAGATAGGAGTAGAAGTGTGTTCTTGAAAATTTACCCTGAAATTTGCACCGCTAATCAACCCTTCAAAATCATAAACGATTTCTTCCCAACGTTCTGCTTGCAAGGCATACTTTTCTTGCCATGTCTTTATTTTTAGTAATAAACGGAAGTCCCAAGCGAAAAAGAAATTCAGGAAAACGGCTACAATTACATTGTCTCTGTACTCTGCTTCTTTCACCAATAAGGAAAGTTCTTTTAAACCTTGCTTTGCGTTGCTGTTTTCGGTGAATAATTCTTCATGGTAACGTTTTAGTAAGTTCGAACTAAAAGACTTCTCCTCAATTAAGAGTAATTGCTTACTCATAGCATTGGCTCTTTTTCCAATTTTAGAAAGTGAACTATGTAGAGAATTTGTTGTTTTTAAAGTTTGTCTTGTAGGAAGCATTAAAATTGCTGCAATAACAATAAACTGAATTCCGCTTACGATATCGAAGTACATTGCTGTTGTTAGAGAAATGGCTAGAATGGGAATTATAATTCTCGCAAACTTAATCCATGACTTTGAACTAAAGTCCTCGTTTACCACTTGTACAATGCTAACATCTGTCTCTTCTTTTTCTAATGATTTACCGTGCGCCAAAAATCCTTGATACCATTCCTTGTGCGTAGTCAACTCATCGATTGCCTTTGCGCTTTCTATTGGGTCTTTAACGCCGTTTAATAAACGTTCTGCAAGCTTTCTCTCACCTTTTATGGTAACCGTTCTGTTGAACAGTTGAAAGAAGCTGCGATTCCCGAAAACATCCATGTCATAACTAAAAGGATGGTCAGGCTGAATATAAGCTGCGCCGTCTGGAAATGCTGAGAAGTCGTGCTGACTTGCTTTGATTTCATTTTCATTGAAGGCTATCAACTGTTTTAGATAATTCAAATGTTCTTTATTCTCTGCACTTTTTCGTACAAAGAATAGGAATAGAACGATGCTTGCTATAATCGACAAGGTAGAAAGGATGTTGTATGGAAAGCTAAAATAGAATAACAATGCTATTCCAATAAAAGTGGAAAGTCTTATGAGTACCCAAAGTTTTGATTTTTGAGAATATTTTGTGTGTTCTTTTGCTAATTTCTCTAATTGTGAAATATAAAATGTTGTAGGGAAGTTTTCTTTTTTTACGTTTTCCATTGTTTATGCTTTGCTATTTACAAAAATACCGATTAGAAGTAAATTGTAGCGAAAGATAGGAGTTTTATTGCTGGGAATTTTCTATTCTGTGGAATTGTTGCTGGGAAATGATAAAATGGAAGTGCAATTTTCTTAATTGCGAATTATTTTCATAATCTGTTTTTTGTCCCCTTATTCACGAAAATAAGTTCAAAAAATAGAATTTATTACTTAGGAATAATTGCAAACGTATTGAATATCAGTTTGCTTTGAAGGAAGTAGTGATTCTCTTTAGTTTTATAGTAGCTAGAACAAAAAAAGGACTTCCCTTGTGAGGAAGTCCTTCGAGTATTTATAAGAAGGAGATTCTTAGAAAGATCTTTTCTCCTTAATTCTTGCTGCTTTACCAGTTCTTTGGCGGAAGTAGTAGATACGAGCTCTACGAACTGAACCACGCTTAGTAACTTTTACCTCATCGATAAATGGTGAATGTACTGGGAAGATACGCTCTACTCCAACACCTCCTGACATTTTACGAACAGTGAAAGTTTCAGTTGAACCTTCTCCTTTTCTTTGGATAACAACACCAGCATAAATCTGAATACGCTCCTTGTCACCTTCTCTAATCTTATATGATACAGCAACAGTGTCTCCTGCTCCGAAAGCTGGCAATTCGTTAAACTGTGAAATTTCTTTTTGAACTTCTCTTATTAAATCCATTATTTCTTATTTTTATTCTTCTTCAATGTGCTATCCGAAAATTCATTCGGGGTGCAATATTACGGATTATTTATGAATTAAACATCTTATGTTGATAATATTTTCATTTTTTTTCATCTATCCGATAAATGTTGTTGGTTTTAATTGAATTAGCTGAAAGTTGGACATAAACTTTCTATTCTAAATCCAAGTTAAACGTTTTTCTAAATACCTCTAAAATAGGATTCTTCTTTGCTAAAGCTTGGTAAATCTCCGAACTTGTAAAGGGTTTGGTGCTACCTCCTGAAGACTCTTCTCTTAAATTTAATTGAACACCATAATTCTTTAATTCTTTTCTTAAATATCCAACGATGTCCATTTCGTGTGCTTTAATAAACTCTAGTTGCACCTCATTGCTAAGGGTGTAATTTATCTTAAAGTTATCACCTATTGTTGGATCTCCAGCAACCATCGCATTGTATAATGTGTCTTGATTTTTTTCCTTAGCGATATAGGCGAATTTTCTCCAATTCGTTCTTAAATCGTCTATGGTAAATGGATTTCTATATGAATTGTTGGCGTCTACATTTTCAACAACTTCTTCCTTCTTATTCGCTTGCTCTTTTAATTGATTGATGCCAACGAAATTAGTAACTAGTTTATTTGTAGGGGCAGTTAGTTTCTTAGCCTCTATGTTTAAAGCAATTGACTGAGCCATGTCTGTATTGTCCGACTTTTTGGCTGTACTTTCCTTGTTGGTATTGGTGTCTGGTGATGCTTGTCCTTTAAAAGGAATGATGTCAACTGGGTCAGTTAAGCGTTTTTTTTTTCAAACTCATTTTTAATAGAGCACAATTGCATCAGTGTTAACTCTACTAAAAGTCGTTGATTTTTTGCGGCTTTGTAATTGGTGTCAGCACTGCTAATAACGCCCAATGCGCGAATAATTTGCTGTGCATCTACTTTTACAGACTGATCTTTGTAACGCTGTTTAACGGAATCTCCAACTTCAAGTAAGTCGATTGTTTTTGAATCCTTACCAACTAATAGGTTTCGGTAATGTTCTGCCAAGCCGATTAAGAATTGGTGACCATCAAATCCTTTGTTGACGATTTCATTGTATAGTAGAAGTGTACTATTAATGTCTTCCGTTTGTGTGAAGTCAACTATTTTGAAATAATATTCATAATCGATGACATTTAAGTTTTCTATTACAGATTGATAAGTTAAAACTTTACCTGCAAAACTTACGATTTGGTCAAATATAGAAAGTGCATCACGAAGTGCACCGTCTGCCTTTTGAGCAATCAGGTGAAGTGCTTCACTTTCTGCGTCAATTCCTTCTTCAACAGAAATTCTTTTTAAATGATCGACTGTGTCAATGATTTGAATTCTATTAAAGTCGAAAATTTGACAACGTGATAGAATCGTAGGAATGATTTTATGTTTTTCTGTTGTCGCTAAGATGAAAATCGCATGCTTTGGTGGTTCTTCTAATGTTTTAAGAAAGGCGTTGAATGCAGCTGTCGATAACATGTGGACCTCATCAATGATATACACTTTGTAGTCTCCAAGTTGTGGTGCAATTCTAACCTGGTTTATCAATTCACGAATATCATCAACACTGTTGTTTGAAGCAGCATCTAATTCGAAAATATTTAAAGATTGTCCAGAGTCGAAAGATTTACACGATTCGCATTCTCCACAAGCTTCCACTTTCTCTGTGCGATTTGTACAGTTAATTGTTTTAGCCAATATACGTGCAGTGGTTGTTTTTCCAACACCACGCGTCCCGCAGAACAAGAAGGCTTGTGCCAACTGTTCGTTTTTAATTGCATTCTTTAAAGTTGTTGCAATTTGATTTTGACCTACAATCGTGTCAAAAGTCTGGGGTCTATATTTTCTTGCTGAAACAACATAATCGCTCATACTTACAAAGGTAATAGAATTTAAAATTTAAAGCTAAAAAGAATTAAGGAAAGTTATAAACATTCCAAGAAAGTAGGAGAAATCTTCCTTGTGTTAAGTTCGCTAAGGTAGGTCAGCTTTAAAACACTAAATAGAAAAAGCACCATTAATAGAACGAGGTATGAGAATTATCTATTAATGGTGCTCTTCTTATATATGATACCGTACTTTATCCTAAGTACGTTTTCAATAACTTGCTTCTTGAAGAATGTCTTAAGCGACGAACTGCTTTTTCTTTAATTTGTCTGACACGTTCACGCGTTAAGTCAAATCTTAATCCGATTTCGTCAAGGCTCATTTGTCTTTCTCCGTCTAAGCCGTAGAAATATTTTACAACATCAGCTTCTCTTCTAGTCAATGTACTTAGAGATCGGTTGATTTCATCTTGTAGTGATTCGTAAATCAATTCATCAGATGGAGCACCAAAACTATCATTGTCTAATAAATCATACATGTTAGAACTGGACTCGTCACCTTCAACTAAAGGTGCGTCCATTGATACGTGTCGATTTGTTGATTTTATTGCTTGATGAACATCTCCTATTGAAATCTCCAAGTATTCCGACATTTCTTCTGCCGTTGGCGGTCTTTCGTATTTTTGTTCTAATTCTGAATAGGCTCTATTAACTTTTCCAATCGCACCAATCTTGTTAAGTGGAAGTC
Organism: Brumimicrobium sp.; assembly: GCA_035497735.1. Classification (GTDB taxonomy): domain Bacteria; phylum Bacteroidota; class Bacteroidia; order Flavobacteriales_D; family Crocinitomicaceae; genus Brumimicrobium. The sequence goes on from DATJCX010000021.1 coordinate 41,095, forward strand.
TAACAACCCTTGAGTTTTCAGCTAATGCTTGTAGAATTGATTGACGAATCCACCAGACTGCATAAGAAATGAATTTGAAACCTCTCGTTTCGTCAAATCTTTGAGCAGCTTTAATTAATCCAACATTTCCTTCCTCAATTAAATCGGGAAGAGATAGGCCTTGATTTTGATATTGCTTAGCAACTGAAACAACGAATCTTAGATTGGCTTTTGTAAGGCGCTCTAGGGCACGTCTGTCTCCAGCTTTGATACGCTGAGCTAATTCCACCTCTTCTTGGGCGGTAATCAAATCAACTCTCCCAATTTCGACAAGATACTTGTCTAAAGAAGCAGTCTCTCTGTTGGTTACTTGTTTGGAAATTTTTAATTGTCTCATTTTTTTTAAGTATTTTAAGTAAAGTAAGTATGATTAGTATTGTATGGAACTTTTGCTTCCATCCCTAAATATAACGTAATTTTCGGGTAAAAGGTTGCTATATTCAATTATATTTATTATGAAAAAATGTTAAAATTTAATATTCACTGATTTAACGAATGTTTCAAGCATGTTTTAAAGTGTTTTTACTTGCTTAGTTTCTAGGAATAAATTGTCAAATCAAAAAAATAGCTGTCTAAATTATTTTATCTTTGTTTAAAAAAAGTAGTTTATCATGAAAGAATTAATCGAAAAAGCTTGGGAAGATCGTTCGTTATTAAATACACCAGAGGTAGTTAAAGCCATTGAAGATGTAATTGAAAGTTTAGATAAAGGAACTCTTAGAGTTGCTGAACCAGTTGGCGATTCTTGGCAAGTTAATGAGTGGGTGAAAAAGGCGGTTGTGATGTATTTCCCTATTCGTCAAATGGAAACTATCGAGGTAGGTCCTTTTGAGTTTCATGATAAAATGGCCTTAAAACGCAATTATAAAGAATTAGGTGTTCGTGTTGTTCCACATGCAGTAGCACGTTATGGTGCGTATATTAGCAGTGGAGTTATCATGATGCCTTCTTATATAAATATCGGGGCTTATGTTGATGCTGGAACAATGGTGGATACGTGGGCAACTGTTGGATCTTGTGCACAAATTGGTAAGAATGTTCACTTGAGTGGTGGGGTTGGAATCGGTGGTGTTTTGGAGCCACTTCAAGCTGCGCCAGTTATCATTGAAGACGGTGTTTTTGTTGGTTCACGTTGTATCGTTGTGGAAGGTGTACGTGTACGCAAGGAAGCTGTTCTAGGTGCAAACGTGGTATTGACAATGTCAACTAAAATTATCGATGTTACAGGACCAGAGCCAATTGAAATCCGTGGAGAAGTTCCGGAGCGAAGTGTTGTCATACCTGGTTCTTATACCAAGCAATTCCCAGCAGGAGAATTCCAAGTGCCATGTGCATTAATTATAGGGAAGAGAAAAGCATCAACGGATTTAAAAACTTCGTTGAATGATGCACTTCGTGAACACAGTGTAGCTGTTTAATCATCAAGTCCGTGAAAGATGAATGAAGAAAGACTAAAGCTATGGAAGGAAAAACGTCAGAAAAGACTGAAGTCCTTAAATCATGAAACTTTGCTAAAAGGAATTTTGGCTGGAGACTTGACTGCATTGAGTAGCGGTATTACTTTGCTTGAAAGTAATAGGAGTGAAGATAAAATTGAAGCGCAAAAGTTAATTAATAGTTGTCTAAAATATTCTGGAAAATCTATCCGATTAGGTATAACAGGTGTTCCTGGTGTTGGGAAAAGTACTTTTATTGAATCTTTTGGACAAATGGTTGTCGAGAAAGGTCATAAACTAGCTGTTTTAGCTATTGACCCTTCTTCTGAAAAAAGCGGTGGTAGTATTCTCGGAGATAAAACGAGAATGACGAACTTGTCTGTTTTGGAAAATGCTTTTATTCGACCATCTGCAGCAGGGAAATCTTTAGGTGGTGTAGCGAGAAAGACTAGAGAGTCTATCATTCTGTGCGAAGCTGCCGGCTATGATTTTGTGTTGATTGAAACAGTAGGAGTAGGGCAATCGGAAACGATCGTTCATTCGATGGTTGACTTTTTTATGCTCTTGATGCTATCTGGCGCTGGAGATGAACTGCAAGGAATTAAGCGTGGAATCATGGAGATGGCTGATGCCTTAATCATAACGAAGGCTGATGGAGATAATAAAGTGAAAGCGCAAAGAGCCAGACAAGAATACGAAGGTGCGATGCACTTATTTCCACCGAATGAAAATGGTTGGGTGCCAAAAACGATGATTGCTTCTTCTTTGGAGAATTACAACATAGAAAAGGCCTATAATACTGTTCAGGATTTTGTTGAACATGTCAAGGAGAATGATTTTTTCTATAGAAAGAGAAAGAGTCAGGATAAATATTGGTTACACGAAACGATAGTGGATGTTTTGTTGGGCGATTTTTATTCCTCTGAACGGATAGCAGATCAAATTCCTCAGATAGAAGATGATGTAGTTAATGGCAAGATTTCTTCTTTTGAAGGTGCTGAAAGATTGATAAAATTATATTTTAAAAAGATAGATTAAGGTTGTAGTTTTTCATTGTTGTGATGTCTGTCCTTGTCTCTATTTGTCTTCTTTTCTAAGTTTTTCTGAATAGCAGTTGTTAGATCAACTCCCGTTTGATTCGCAATACATGTTAAAACAAAAAGAACATCTGCTAATTCATCGCCTAAGTCTTTATTCTTATCGGATTCTTTTTCGCTTTGTTCACCATATCGGCGCGACATAATTCTAGCCACTTCACCAACTTCTTCCATAAGGACCGCAGTGTTGGTTAGTTCATCAAAATAACGAACGCCAATGGTTTTAATCCATTCATCAACTGTTGTTTGTAGTTCTTTTACTGTCATTCTAATTTCGTTTATTGTCGTTGTTACTAGCGCTTACTCCTTGTTTTTTGTATCGATAATGATTGTTACAGGACCATCATTACAAAGTGTTACTTTCATATCTGCACCAAATTCACCACTTGCTACGGTCAAACCGCTTTCTATGGCCAATTTGCTTTTAAAACTTTCATAAAGTGGAATAGCGATATCTGGTTTTGCAGCATGAATAAAGCTGGGTCTATTTCCTTTCTTCGTTTTCGCGTGAAGAGTAAACTGTGAGATAACTAAGAATGCTCCTTTGATATCTTTGATGTCGAGATTCATTTTCCCTTCTTCATCTGAGAATATACGCAAGCCACTTACTTTCTTGCAAAGCCAATCTACGTCCTCTTCTGTGTCTTCTTCCTCTATTCCTAATAAAATAAGGAATCCAGTTTCAATTTGTCCATGAATATCTCCGTTAATTTTAACGTTTGCTTCAGAAACTCTTTGTATTACTGCTCTCATTCTAAATTCTATCTATACTGTTCATCACCTTCCTCACTCATCAAATCTACGTAAGTTGCATAGCGAGAAGAATGGATTTCTCCTTCTTCTACAGCCTCTTTTATTACACAGTCAGGCTCATTTAAGTGCAGACAGTTGTGGAATTTACATTTGTTGAGTAATTCTCTCATTTCAGGGAAGTAGTGACTGATGATTCTTCTGTCTAAATCGTACATTCCAAAAGAGCGAATTCCTGGTGTATCAATGATATATCCTCCTGTTTGCAATTGATGCATTTCGGCGAAAGTTGTTGTATGTTGACCTTGCAGGTGGCTAATAGAAATGTTGGAAGTTCGAATATTTAAGTTGCTATCTAGGGCATTGATAAGTGTACTTTTTCCAGTTCCACTTAAACCATTTACTACCACTTGTTTCCCTTTTATTTCTTCTCTTAAGAATTCGATATTTTCTTGCTTTAATGCTGAGATTTTGTGGCAAGGATAACCGATGCTTTCGTACATCTCCATCACTTCATCTACCAATGGCAAATGTTCTTCAAAGTAGAAGTCCATCTTGTTGAAAAGCAATGTCACTGGGATTCGGTATGCTTCAGCGCCGACTAAAAAACGGTCGATAAAAGCCATATGAGTTTCCGGAGCTGCCAATGTTACTAATAGATATGCTCTATCTATATTGGCTGCGATAATGTGTGCTTGCTTGGAAAGGTTGACCGACTTACGAATAATGTAATTTCTTCTAGGAGAAACATCCGTAATAACACCGTCTTTTCCATCAGTGAATTGTAATGTAACCTCGTCGCCAACGGCAATGGGGTTCGTTGTTTTAATTCCTTTTAAACGAATTCTTCCACGGATTCCAACCTCTGCGATTGAGCCGTCTTTTAATTCAACGATATACCTTTTACCTGTAGATTTTAAAACTTTTCCTTTTTCCAAATGATTTGTCAATTGCTATAATTCTCAAAAATAGTGAAAATGAAAGATATTGCTATCGTTTTGGGTTAATTTATGATAGAACAGCTTTTTAAGATGGCTAATTTGAGCTGTAATCTTTAGCAAATTTTAACAATAAAACGAGATTTAAGAGGTTGAAACAATAAGTATTGTGATTTTTAAACTAATTTTACGTATTTAAACAAATTACTGTAATGAAAAAAATTGTACTTTTTCTTTTATTACTCATCGGTTCATTTTCTTTCGCACAGGAAATGAAATTCACAGGAGTTGTAAACGATACGATAAATGACAGACCATTAGAATACGCAGTTGTTATGGCTGTCCGTTTGTCAGATGGGAAACTTCTTGGTTTTACAAGAACAGCAGCCGATGGATCCTTTGATTTAAAAGGTGTTCCTATCGATACAATGGAGTTGGTGGTTTCTCACTATAAATTTGACGAAAAGAGGTACTATATTATCGGTTCCGATGAAAACAATGAAATTCATATTCCAAACATTATTTTACCAGAAAAAGCAACCGAACTTGAAGAAGTAGTTGTTTACGCAAATAAAGAACCTATTTACTTTAGAGGTGATACCTTAGTTTATGTAGCGGATTCTTTTGCTACCAAAGAGAATGCATCTGTTGAAGATTTATTGAAGAATTTGCCAGGAATTCAAGTAGATGAAAACGGTAACGTTAGTAGTCAAGGGCGAAGAGTAACAAAGGTATTGGTTGATGGGGACGAATTTTTTGGTTCAGATCCAACCATTGCAACAAGAAATTTAAATGCCAAAGGAGTTGATAAAGTAGAGATTTACGAAACTGAAGATGATAATTCGGGTGGAAATACCGAAGAGAAAATACAAGTGCTGGATGTTCGACTAAAAGATGACGCCAAGAGTGGTTACTTCGGGAAAGTTGCCGGAAGAGGAGGTTTTAATACCGAACGAATAGAAAATAAGCCAGGAGGAGAAACTTTTTATGAGGGAGAATTCTTAGCGAATTACTTTGATAAAGGACTAAAACTTTCTGTTTTCGGATTAGGCTCAAATACACCGAACACAGGATTTAACTATAGAGATGCTTCTCGTTTTGGATTAACCAATGAGATGCAGGGTGGGTGGCGTTCGTTTATGAATCCATCAACAGTAAATGGCTTACCAGAAAATTATAAAGGTGGTTTTTATTTCTCCAATAAGTTTAGCGATAAATTTAAAATGGGATTAAACTATACGTATAATGATAGTCGTGTAACAATAGACCAAACTCGAGATTCTGAATATTTCTTCGGAGATACTACTTCATATGTGAAAAAAGACACGATTTTCAATACGCAAAAACAACAGTCTCATACGGTTAATTTGGAGTTGGAATATAATTTTGATTCAAAAACGTCCTTGAAGTTGAAATCAAATGTTACGATGAGAAATGAAAGTGATGAAAGAACTGAAACAAACCGATACTTTCTAGCGGATACTTTGCTGTTCAACTCTTCAGAAATTCACAATGTTGCAGAAGGAAAAGGACTGGAGTCAAATATTGAGTTGGACTTTAAAAAAGAATTTGCTAAAAGAAACCGTGTCTTAGATGCGATGTATCAATTTGGATATACAAAAACAGATAGAGACAATACCTTGAATTCAACAACGCAAGGATTGTATGCGCCAGATTCAATATTCGACCAAAAAAGAAACATGAATAACCATACAACTGGTCACCGTTTCCTAGTGAATTATATGGAACCTTTGTCTAATTCATTTAGACTGAAGTTGCAATATCGTTTAGACTATTTCTATGGTCAGCAAGAAACTTCTACTTATGATAGAACGCCGACTGGTTATGATGACTACGCCGATTTATACAGTAATGATATTAGTAATAATAGATTAGAAAATAGAGGAGCTGTTGGAATTGTCTTTTCTAATCGTAAAAATACGTTGGAAGTTGGAGCAAGAGTTAGAAACGTAAACATTGACAACTTTAACAATCATACGAATAGCAACATTAATCAAAATGTTACAAACGTTCTTCCTTACTTAGAGTACAACTTGAAATTCTCTAATTCACATAGAGTATGGATGTCTTACTCGACAAGTTCAAATCAGCCGTCTTTAAATCAGTTGCAACCAGTTAGAGACAACGTTGACCCGAACAGTATTGTAGAAGGAAATCCAGATTTAGTTCCTGATTATTCTCACTCTGTGAACGTGAATTACAACAAATGGAATGCGATTAACTACAGTTTTATTTATGCTGGAGCTTACTTTACACATACCGACAATGCTTTTTCAAATGCAATTGAATTCCAACCAAACGGACAGTCTATTTCAAGAGCAGTAAACGTTGATGGAAATATGTACGGAGGTTTCTACGGAGGGGGAGGTGTGCCTTTATACAAAAAGGTAATGCACTTTAGACCCAACTTCTCAGGAAACTATACCAACTTTAGAAGCTTTATCAACAATCAAGAGAATAGAACAGAAAACTATGGAGTTGACGGAACATTGGCTTTTGAATATAGAACGGATTCAATCGAAGTAAGTATTAGTGCTGGATTAGGATATAATTACCCAAAGAGTACTTTGTCAATGGGAATTAATGATCCTTATACTGTTCAACGTTATAAAGCGTCTGTATTCTTTGAGTTACCTTGGCAGTTCTTTATCGACAGTGATGTTGCTTATGAGATAAATTCAAGAAGAGCGATGGGGTATAATGAGAAGCCATTTATTTGGAATGTGAAATTAAGTAAACGTTTCTTAAAAACGGGTAACTTGATTATCGACGTAGCGGTAAATGATATTTTCAATCAGAATATTGGAATTTCTAGAAATGTAGGAACGAACATTATTTCTGACGTAAGAACGCGAGTTATTGCTCGTTACTTTATGTTTGGAGCAACATGGCGTTTTAATAATAATAAAACTAAAGAAGATGCAGGTAGAGGTCATTTTTTCTAAAATAGCAATTGTACTGGCGGTACTTTTTGTGACAGAGTCCACTTTTGGACAAGTTGTAAAGTCTGGTGAAATTGTGTTTGAGCGCCGAACAAATCTTGAAAAAAGATATGAAGGTTCAGACATGATGGGAGGACGTGATAAGTCATGGGCAAAAAAGCCAAAGATTGACGAGTTTGTATTGTACTTTAACGAGTCTTCTGCCTTGTTTGCACCTATTCCTCCTTCTTTGCAAGATGAAGATAGAGAATGGTCAACTATGAAGAATACGACTTTTCAGGACTTCGATAAAAGCATGATGAAGCGCGAATTCTCTTTTTACGGTTCTACAATATTCTACGAAGATTCTCTAACAAATAGAGAATGGATTATTACCGAAAATAGAAGAGAAATTGCTGGTTATAATACCAAGCAAGCGATGTGGGTAGCAAATGACTCAACAAGAGTTTACGCGTGGTACACCGAGCAGATAGTTCCTTCTGTTGGTCCGGAATCTTTTAACGGTTTACCTGGTGCAATTCTTGGTTTAGCAATTGAAGATGGTGGAGTAGTTTACTTTGCTAAGTCTGTAAAACCACTTGCTAAAAAGGATTTTCTGAAGGATGTTCCTAAGGAGAAGTCAAAGAAAACATCTTTTAAAAGTGAGAAGGAGCTAACAGAGTTTGTTTTGGAAGTTTTATCAGGACGAGGCGGTAGATCTAATTCAGGTCGAATGTTAGACGATATTTTTATTTGGTAAGATCGCCTACCTTAAAGGCAGAGTTTAAATTATTTACTATAGTGTCGAACAAAATCTATAGTTCAGTCGTTTATATAAAAAAAGTAGGGTTTCTAATGCAGCAACCTACATGATAATATTCTAATGGAAAACAATTTTAAGTACAACGATAAGGTAACAGGTAAACTTACGGATATCTACAAAGAGGTTCTAAAAGAGTTGGGTGAGGATGCTGATAGAGAGGGATTAATAAAGACTCCAGAACGAGTAGCGAAAGCACTTCAGTTTTTAACGCAAGGATACAAACAAGATCCAGATGCGATTATGAAAAGCGCTATTTTCCATGAGGATTACTCTGAAATGGTTATCGTTAAAGATATCGAGGTTTACTCGCAGTGTGAGCATCATATGTTGCCATTTTTTGGAAAGGCGCATATCGCATACATTCCTAATGGGAAAATCGTAGGATTGAGTAAAATACCAAGAATTGTAGATGCGTATGCCCGTCGCTTACAAGTTCAAGAAAGATTAACATTGGATATTAGAGATTGTATTCAAAGAACTTTGGAACCTGCTGGAGTAGCAGTAGTAATTGAATGTAGTCACATGTGCATGCAAATGCGTGGTGTGGAAAAACAAAATTCTGTTACAACAACTTCTGCTTTTACAGGTGTTTTCTTGAAGAATGACGCAACAAGAAAAGAGTTTATCAATTTAATTCGTAACGGTTTAAAGTAAATTTTTTTATAAGATATAAAAAGGTAAGCGTGGCGAAAACTGCGCTTATTTTTTTAGTGCTTGATAGACTTTTCGTATGGCTTTATACCACGATGGATTGTTGTTCCACTGTGTTTGGAAGTAAACTTCATCTACTGTATTAAAATATTCGTTGAAACGTTTAACGCCTGGCACTTCTGAACCATCAAAGTCAAATAGTTTCCCATTGGATAAGGTTTCTTCAATTTGCTCCATCATTGCCAGATACATTCCTCCTTGCTTTTTCCCTTCTTCGTTTGCACCACCTTTGATATATAAATCACGATTTTTTCCTTTAAAAAAGAACAGTCCGCCCATTACTTCTTCGTGCTTAACTATTTCTTTGATAATGAGTAAGTTTTTTGACTGTAATTCAACAAATAAATTCTTTAATATTTTGTGTTTGTCTTCGTTGAAGTCTGGAATCTTGTTTCCTAATTCTTCCACCATAATTTGATAAGCTGGCTGAATGCCCCTTCCTTCTCTAATAATAAACTCCTGTTTCTTAGCCTTGTTGACATTCCTTCGAGCATGTTTGGATAGCGCTAGTTCCTTAACTATTTGATAGAATCGAGTTTTTCCTGTTATGGTTTTCGCCGTTTGAAAAATCCCTCCTGAGAATTGTGCTTTTAAGCGTTCAATAGCGACGTTTATTTCTTGGTCAGACCAAGTGCCGTAAAAATTGTTTTCTCTGATAAAAGGCGCAACGGTTACGTTTTCTATTCCAAGTCTCTTTGTTGTTGAGAAAGCAAAGCCTTTAGTGTACTCTTTGTCGACATAGATATACCATTTTTCTGATACGGATTCCATGTACCAACTATAGTCATAAGGACCTATTTCCTCAGAGGCAACAAGTTGGTTCCACTTTGTAATGTTGATTTTATCACTCGGTAATATCTGCATGATAGCAAATGTAAGGGAAAGTTTATAAATTTTCTTATAAAATCTGTATCTTTGACACAAAATCATAGAAATGACTTTAGAAGAGATAAGAAAAGATATTTTAGGAGGAATTCCTTCAACTATTCCACCAAAAAAGGAGTATGATTCATCTATAAATCATGCGCCAAAACGTAAAAAGATTCTTTCTAAGGAGGAAGAAAAGTTGGCCTTAAGAAATGCATTGAGATATTTTCCTAAAGAGCAGCATGCTGAACTATTAATTGAATTTCGTGAAGAGTTAGAAAAGTATGGACGTATTTATATGTACAGATACAGGCCTAACTACGAAATGAAAGCAAGGAATATCAACGATTATCCTGGAAAATCTCTCCAAGCAAAGTCAATTATGTTGATGATTCAAAATAACTTGGATTATGCAATTGCACAACATCCACATGAGTTGATTACTTACGGTGGGAACGGAGCGGTTTTTCAAAACTGGGCTCAATATCGTTTAACAATGCAATATCTTGCTGAAATGACAGATGAGCAAACGTTAGCTATCTACTCTGGTCATCCAATGGGACTTTTCCCTTCGCATAAAGATGCGCCGAGAGTTGTTGTTACAAATGGAATGATGATTCCTAATTATTCTTCTCAAGATGATTGGGAGAAGTTTAATGCTTTAGGAGTTACACAATACGGTCAAATGACTGCTGGTTCATATATGTATATCGGACCGCAAGGAATTGTTCATGGTACAACTATTACAGTGTTGAATGCTGGTAGAATGATTTCAAAGAATAGAGAAGGAATTGCAGGGAAGTTGTTTGTAACTTCTGGACTTGGTGGAATGTCTGGGGCACAACCAAAGGCTGGAAATATTGCAGGTTGTGTTACAGTTTGTGCTGAGGTAAATAGTGATGCTGCTCATAAGAGACATTCGCAAGGATGGGTGGATGAACTGATTGGTGATGTTGATGAATTAGTTGTTCGTGTTCGACAAGCAAAAGAAAATAAGGAAATTGTTTCTATTGCCTACGTGGGGAATATTGTTGACGTTTGGGAAAAGTTTGACGAAGAAAACCTAATGATTGATTTAGGATCTGACCAAACATCTTGTCACAATCCATGGGCGGGAGGATATTATCCTGTTGGGTTAAGTTTTGAAGAAGCCAACCAAATGATGGCGGAAAATCCAGCACAATTTAAAAATGAAGTTCAAAAGTCCTTAGTTAGACAAGTGGCTGCTATTAATAAACACACAGCAAAAGGAACTTATTTCTTTGATTATGGGAATGCCTTTCTTTTAGAAGCTTCCCGAGCAGGTGCTGATGTAATGGCGGAAAACGGAGTTGACTTTAAGTATCCTTCTTATGTACAGGATATTATGGGACCAATGTGTTTCGATTTTGGATTTGGACCCTTCAGATGGGTTTGTGCTTCTGGAAAACCGGAAGATTTACAAAAGACAGATGAAATCGCAAAAGCTGTTTTAGTTGAATTGAAAAAAGATAGTCCAGCAGAAATCCAACAGCAAATGGCTGACAATATCAAATGGATTGAGGGGGCACAAGAAAATAAATTGGTTGTTGGCTCACAGGCAAGAATTCTATATGCTGATGCACTAGGTAGAATGAAAATTGCCGAAGCTTTCAATAAAGCAATTGCAAATGGTGAAATCGGACCGGTAGTTTTAGGGCGAGATCACCACGATGTTTCTGGAACAGATTCTCCATTTAGAGAGACTTCTAACATTTATGACGGAAGTAGTTTTACAGCCGACATGGCAATACAAAACGTAATTGGTGACTCTTTCAGAGGTGCTACTTGGGTTTCTATCCACAATGGTGGTGGTGTTGGTTGGGGAGAAGTTATCAACGGTGGTTTTGGAATGTTGTTAGACGGAAGTGATGATGCCGACAGAAGGTTAATGTCGATGTTGCATTGGGACGTTAACAACGGAATTGCAAGAAGAAACTGGGCGAGAAACGAAGGTGCAATGTTTGCCATCAAGAGAGCAATGGAAATGGAACCGAATCTGAAGGTTACGATTCCTAATTTAGTTGATGATAGTTTGCTAGAAGATTAAAAAAAAACAGTAAAATAATTACTATAAGTCCATCAATTCATGATGGACTTTTTTGTTTTAGTGCTTATCTGAAGTAGAAAACTTTATTTTCGCTTTTGGAACAACTTTTTTCTTTTTATTATCAGACTTTTTTGTCTTATTTTCGTATTTTTGGTGAACTAAAATTGAATAGAATGACAAAAAGAATTAACATATATAAAGTATCTCCTGAGGCATACGCTCCAATGATTGCTTTAGAAAAATACATTGCAAGTAGTGGACTAGATATTATTCTATACGAACTAATCAAAACCAGAGCGTCTCAAATTAATGGTTGTGCCTACTGTTTGAATATGCATACAAGAGATGCCATGAAAGAAGGGGAAACTGCACAACGCTTATTTTTACTAAATGCTTGGCGAGAAACGGAATTGTTCACCGAAAAAGAAAGAGCAGTTTTGGCCTTAACAGAAGAGATGACCTTAATCGCGAACAATCATGTATCAGATGAGGTTTATAGCGAGGCAGCAAAGTATTGTTCGGAAAAAGAGTTGGCTGCAGTTATGATGGCTATTGTAGTTATAAATGGCTGGAATAGAATGGCGATTGCTACAGAATTGGAATTGGATTAGTTTTGTTATAAAGTGATGATAATTTAAAGTTATACTTTAGATTGTCATGATATTTTAAAGTTTGAACTTAGTTTGTATTCGTTTTTATATCACGTATTTAGAGTGATAAAACTTAGAGCTATTATATCAAGACTTTCATTAAGCTTAAACTTCATCTGGACCATAGATTAAATTAATCAAATCATCTCTTTCAATTCTACCAAAGTAAGTGAACAAGTCGAATTTTTCCAGTGCTTTTATGATTTCATTTTTGTCATATCTCACACCAGTTAAAACTTTTTCTATATCCGAAACAGGGTCTTTCCCAAAGAAGTCTCCATAGATTTTTACGTTTTCAATTTCACCTCCTCGTTTTATTTTAATTCTGAAATCTATTATTCCTACTCCTTCAATTCTTCTTTCTCTATGAATGTCAAATGCTGGCGATTTACCAAAGTTCCAATCCCAATTGTTATACTTTTCAGCCTTTAATTGGTTGATTCCTTCCCAGTCTTTTTCTGTTAGATTATAGGTTTCAAACTGTTCAATTTCTTTATTTAGCCCTTTTAAAATCAGTGATTTAAATTCTTCTGTTGTGATTTTGTTTTCTAAAAACTCAGATATGTTTGCCACGCGAGCACGTGCTGATTTATGTCCTTTCGAAACAATCTTTGTCATTTTTACATTCAATGCCTGACTGAGTATTGTTAGGTCACTGTCTAGCAATAAAGTTCCGTGACTAAACATTCTTTTTACTGAAGCAAATTGTGCATTCCCAGAGATTTTCTTTCCATTCACAACAATGTCGTTTCGTCCTTCGGACTCTGCGGGAACGTTTAACTCGTTACGCAAGACATCTGCAATTGGATTGGTGAAACGGGCGAAATTATTAAGTTTTGAAATGTCGTAATCTGTCATAAAACTAAAATTCAAATTTCCTAAGTCATGATATACAGCACCGCCACCAGAAACTCTTCGCACGATTTGAATGTTGTTCTTTTCACAGTAATCTAGGTTCACTTCTTCTAATGTGTTCTGATTTCGTCCAATGATAATCGCATTCTCATTGACATAAAAAAGTACATAATCGTTGCCTTTAGGAAGATTTCTAATGCAATATTCTTCAATAGCTAAATTCGTTGGAGCATCTGTGATACCTTCATTGTTAATGTATATCATGGTGTTTTTTTTATCAAAATTACTAAATATTTATAGATAGCGAAATACATAGAAGGTAACTTTGTCCGAAATGAATAGCTAAGTTGTTTTATTCTAAAATTTCGCCGGTTTTAAATTGCCTTTAAGTTATTTATTTCACTTTCTTTTTTCTAAAAAGACTTCTGCAATCATGCATCTTGCACTTCCTCCTCCATTTTCTTCTATAGTGGATAAATCAGAATGAATGATCTCTGAATACTTCTCGATAAATAACTTTTGGTAATGTGTTAAACTATTGAATGCCGCAGTTGACATCACCATAAATGAATTTCCATCGGTGTTTTTCACTTGTAGCATATTCCCAGCAAAATGATGCATCTGCTCCTCGGAAATATCCATGATTTCTTTTCCGGAATTGACAATGGTATCGATTAGTTGCTTTTGTTCAACTTTATCGTCAATCGTTGCTAAACAGATTACAACAAATTCCTTCGCAACACTCATTAATACATTGGTGTGATAAATCGGTAAACGTTGTTTGTTAACCGTTTGAAAAGCATTAAAAGCAATTAGCTTAAAGTTGTATTCCTTGCAAAAGTCGATGAATAATTCTTTATCTAAACGCTCTGAAACACAGCCGTAAGCAATCTTGTTGTCATGGTCGAAAATTATACTTCCCGTTCCTTCTAAGAACCTATTTTCTCTTTCAGTTGTAGAACGATCATCAATTTGCTTGACCTCAAAGTGTTTTTGCAAATATTCAACTATATCCGTACGGCGTTCCCATCTTCGGTTTTTTGCATACATAGGGTAAAGAACAACACTTCCATCATGTTGCATCGAAATCCAGTTGTTTGGATAAATCGAGTCGGGGGTATGTGGTTCTAAAGTATCATCAATCTCTATGACATTAATTCCTTTATCTTTTAGCTTCTTTACGAGCGTGTTAAATTCTGCTAAAGCTTTTTCTTGAACGTTTTCTCCTTCCTTGTTTTTTTGAAAATAATTATTTTCAGCAGTTTCTGGATTAAATCTAAACGCAACCGGTCGAATCATTAAAAGGGTGTCTGTATTTTGCATAAAACGATGATTTTCTATAAAGATAACAGTTATTCATTTTGATAAAAATAGCAATACCTGTAATTCTCTATTCCTTTTTGTATCTTTACCAACGGAAAAATATAAAAAAATACATCATGAAACGAGTAACTATTTTTTCTTTCGCACTTTCTATAGGTTTATTAACGGCATGTAATAACCAAGATAAGGATGTAAAGGAAGTATCTAATGAACAAAATAAAATATCGATGGACAACCCATTTTTAGAGGAAAGCAAACTTGACTTTCAAGCACCTGACTTTTCTAAAATTAAAGACGAGCACTTTCGCCCTGCTCTAGAAGAAGGAATTCGTCAGCAATTGGCGGAAATTATCGCTATAGCTGATAATGAAGATTTACCAACTTTTGAAAACACTTTTGTTGAGTTAGAAAAAAGCGGTCGATTATTGGCGCGTGTTCAAGGAGTTTTCGGACTCTTGGCAAGTGCAAACACAAACGATACCCTACAAGCAATTCAGCAGGATTTAGCACCAAAGTTTGCTGCTTTAAGCGATGCTCTATTCTTGAATGATAATTTATTTAATCGTGTGAAAACCATTCACGATAAGGTAGAAGAACTGGAATTAGACGCTGAGTCAAAAAGATTGGTAGAATATTATTATCAAAAATTCGTTTCTGCTGGAGCCGAATTATCTGGAGAAAGCAAAGAAACTTTAAAGCATTACAATGAAGAGTTGGCTTCTTTAAGAACAAAATTTTCAAATATGCTTTTGGCCGCTTCTAAAGACGGAGCATTTGTAGTAGAGGATAAAGATTTATTAGAAGGTTTCTCCGAAGGAGCTCTAGCTACTGCAGCTGAGGATGCTAAGTCGGAAGGTAAAGAAGGTCAATACTTAATTCCACTTCAGAATACGACGCAACAACCAGCTTTAACTAACTTGAAGCGTGCCGATGTTCGTCAAGAATTATTTGAAAATGCATATGTAAGAGCAGAGAAAGGTGATAAAAATGATACGCGTAAAATCATTGCTGAAATTGCTATGTTGAGAGCGAAAAGGGCAAAACTTTTAGGATTTGATTCGTTTGCACACTGGAGTTTACAAGACCAAATGGCTAAAACACCTGAAACTGTTGAAGAATTCTTTTCAAAGTTAGTTCCTGCAGCAGTAGCTAAAGCTAAAAAAGAAGCAACTGAATTATTGGTTCTTGCAAAAAAGGACAATCCAAATGCTACGGAAGTAAATGCTTGGGATTGGAACTATTATGCTGAGCAATTAAGAAAGCAAAAATATGACTTAAACGAAGATGAGATCACGCCTTATTTAGAGTTAAACAATGTATTGGAGAATGGTGTTTTCTTTGCTGCTAATCAAATGTTTGGTTTAGAGTTTAAAGAAAGACACGACTTACCAGTTTATCATGAAGACGTAAAAGTTTATGACGTTATTGATCATGATGGCTCGCAAATTGGTTTATTCTATAGTGATAACTTTAAGCGTAGTAATAAAGGTGGAGGAGCTTGGATGTCTAACATCGTTGACCAATCTCATTTACTTGGAACGAAGCCAGTTATTTACAACGTATGTAACTTTACAAAGCCTGCACCAGGACAACCGGTTCTAATTTCGTGGGATGATGTTACTACATTGTTTCATGAATTTGGACACGCATTACACGGATTCTTCGCAAACCAACAGTATGTAAGTTTATCAGGAACGAGCACACCTCGTGATTTCGTAGAGTTACCTTCGCAGTTGAATGAGCACTGTGCTTTAGATGATAAAATCTTAGCAAACTATGCAAAGCATTACGAAACTGGTAAGCCGATGCCAAAAGAATTGGTAAACAAGATTAAGGCAGCTTCTACATTTAATCAAGGATACATGTTAACAGAATTATTGGCAGCTGCAGAATTAGATATGCAATGGCATACTATTTCAGCTGACCTTGTTATCAACGACGCAAATGAATTTGAAGAAACTTCATTAAAGAAAGTTGGTTTATGGTTGGAATCTGTCCCACCAAGATACAGATCTACTTACTTTAGCCATATTTTCGGAGGAGGTTATGCAGCAGGTTATTATGCGTACTTATGGACAGAAATGTTAGATTATGATGCATTCGCATGGTTTAATGAGAATGGTGGTTTGACAAGAGAAAACGGTGAAAGATTACGTGAGATGATTCTTTCAGTTGGAAACTCAGTTGATCTAGCAGAAAATTACAAGCAATTTATCGGAAGAGAACCAAGTATTCAACCGATGTTAAAAGCGAGGGGAATGAAATAATAATTTCAGACAATTTGATATAAATAGAAAAGGGAACTACACATGTAATTCCCTTTTTTGATTCTTGTTTTTCTGGTTTAATACCTAGAAGGTTATCATAAAACAGATTGTTTTTCTTATAAAACTTTGAATTTAATTTGTTAAATCTCTGTTTTTTTCATTTTTTTATTTGTTGTAATAATTAATATATAACATATTGTTTATGTGTTGATTATGTTAGTTTGTGTATATGTTGAAAAGTGTGTTTGTCGGTAGTTTTCGCTATTTAATCGGTTAAATGTTTTTTTTTGTCGAAAAACTTTACTTACATTTGAAGAAGAAACTTATATACTTTTACTATTAATAAACCAATTTTCGAACTTTATAGTTGTCTAACAACTACTATTATTCAAATAACACTATAACCATAATTGTCCTCACAGGATAACCCATGTTTTGTTTTAAATAATTTATAAAACATATTACTATGATGAACATTTTTCTCAAAAGGCTATCAACGCTTCCCTTCTTATTGTTTTGTTTCACGTCGTTATTTTGGCTAAACGTAAACGCTCAAACGCAATATGCTACTTCAGTTCTTTCCGAATCACATGTTAGCAATTCAGGAAACAGTATTGACTCTGATGAAATTACGTATTCAGAACTTGAAGCAAGTTCTGGACTTGTAATTGGGATTGGGGGTTATAATTCTCATATAGAATTGGAATTCCCATCGACCTTACCTGCCGAACAGACTTTCTATGTGAAAATAGAGACGGATGACGACTTATTAAGTGCTTTGGTTGGCGGTACATTAGGAGAATTAGTTTCTGATGTGCTAGGAGTCGTATTGTTAGGAAACCAAGAGTTTACTGTTGAAGTAAAGAATGGAGCTAATACCGTCCTTTCGGGTAATTCAGCAATTCCCTCCACTTTTGCAGGAGAGCGACTAAAAGCTGTTTTGAATAAAAATGGAGAAGCATATCTTGCTATAACTCCAGGACAAGACTTTCAAAGTATCAGGATTACAAACAGAGTGGGTAGCTTAGTAGGGGTGAATACTAAGAAGCGAATGAGGGTATATGATCCGTATTATGTTATAAACCCAGTACCTTGCCCAGAACCAAAGTTTACATCTTATAGTGGTACAGGGATATCACTAGAACTGTTGAATTTAGGAGGAGGTGTATCAAACATTGAAAATATGATTGATCAAGATTTTAGTACGCACTCAACGCTTTCTTTAGGTGTGGTGAGCGTGGCCTCTAGCTTAAGACAATACGCCTATTTTGAAGCACCTTCATTAGCAACAGATGTTTATGGTATTAGTTTTAGTATCGATCCAGCACTTCTAAATGTTGGTATTGCTCAAAATGTTAGAATTATCACTCAAAATGGTGCTTTAGAGGTTAGTAATGAACCTTTAACAAGTTATCTTACGGCCTCTAACTTAACTGAATTAGGAAATGGTCAGTCAACAATAATTTATTTCTCACCAAATGCCCCAGTTAATAGAATTGTGGTTGATTTTAACGGGCTTCTAGGGGTAACACTTCTTCAGTCACTAGAGATAGATGAAGTCTTTTTAATAACAAATCCGCCAGAGCTTGATATGGTCGCAACTGACACTATGGTTTGCGAAGGTTCAACAGCAGATTTGTTAGCTACGTTGTCTGATCCAAGTAAAGAAATAAGATGGTATACCGCTGAAGGGGCAGTTAGTCCAATTAATGTTACTTCAAGTGGAACAGTAGTTACAATTGGACCACTTACAAATGATACAACTCTTTGGATAGCTTCCGGCGCTCCAGGTTGTGAAGAAGAGTCTATTCGTATTCCTATCCTAGTCGAGGTGGCTCCCGCGCCAACATTAGATGATATCTTAAGTAATGTTTCGCCTCATTATTGTGCTTCTGACAGCGTTATTGTTTCTGTAGAAAGTGAAATAAGCGATGTTTTTGGATGGTACTTTGATTCCGATTTAACAAATCCTGTGACAACTTCACAAAATAATGATGGATATTCATATTATGCAGATAATGATAGTTTAACCGTTTACGGAATTACTCCTGGAGACTCGGTTCTCAACCTATATGTTACCTATCAAGATACTGCAAATGGATGTTGGAATTTACAAAATGAAGCATTAGCAATTGCATTGCTTATTCTTGATGAACCAATGCCAACAACTGCTAGTACAGATCAACTATTCTGCCCAACAGATAACCCAACAGTTGCGGATATAGATGTAAACGAATCAAATGTTAATTGGTATGACCTTGATGGAAACGTTTTAGCTCCTTCAGACATATTAATTGATGGAGCAGATTACTTTGTGACAACTATTGGTGCAGACTGCGAAAGTGCAGATACATTAACTATTTCAGTTTCTATTTCTGACTTACCAGCACCGACAGCTACAAGCTCTGAGCAAACATTTTGTTCAACAGATAATCCAGTTGTAGCAGATATTGAGGTAAATGAGCCAAACGTTAACTGGTATGATATTGATGGAAATCTTTTACTTTCAACAGACTTATTAGTAGATGGAACAGAATACTTTGCGACAACTTATGATGCAAACTGTGAAAGCGCTGATACGCTAACTATTTCAATTACCGTTTCAACTTTACCAGCTCCAACAACTTCAAATACAAGTCAACTTTTCTGTCCATCAGACAATCCAACGATAGCTGATATTGACGTAAATGAATCAAATGTGAACTGGTATGATATTGATGGGAATGGTTTATCGGGTTCAGATTTATTAGTGGATGGAGCAGACTACTTTGCGACTACCAGCGATGGAAATTGTGAAAGTGGTGATACCTTAACTGTTTCAATTTCAATATCAGACTTACCGGCACCAACAACAGTAAGTACAGAACAACTATTCTGTTCAACAGATAACCCAACAGTTGCGGATATAGATGTAAATGAGTCAAACGTTAATTGGTATGACTTTGATGGAAATCTATTGGCTTCTACAGACTTATTAGTTGATGGAACAGATTACTTCGCAACAACTTATAATGCAAACTGTGAAAGTGCAGGTACATTAACTATTTCAGTTTCTATTTCTGACTTACCATCGCCAACTGCTGCAAGTACAAATCAAACATTTTGTTCAACAGAGAGCCCAACCGTAGCAGATATTCAGGTTAATGAATCAAATGTAAACTGGTATGATGTTGATGGAAATCTTTTAACTTCTTCAGATTTGTTAGTTGATGGAGCAGAATACTTTGCGACAACTTATGATGCAAACTGTGAAAGTGCTGATTCGTTGACTGTTTCTGTTTCGCTAACAACATTATTAGCGCCAACAAGCTCTAGTACATCACAAATTTTCTGTCCTGCAGATAATGCAACAGTTGGTGATATAGATGCAAATGGAACAAATACAATTAACTGGTACGATGTTGATGGAAATAGTTTATCATCCTCAGACTTATTAATTGATGGCGAAAGTTATTACGCAATATCAGTCGATGGTGATTGCGAAAGTGCTGACACATTAATTGTTTCAATTACCATAACAGCATTACCAGCTCCTACGACTTCAAATACAGACCAAACTTTCTGTTCAATAGATAATCCAACGGTAGCTGATATAGACGTAAATGAGATAAACATAAACTGGTATGATGCTGAAAGTAACCTTTTAGCTTCAACAGATATGTTAATTGATGGAGCAGAATACTTTGCAACATCATTCAGTATCAATTGCGAAAGTGTTGATACACTGGTTGTTTCAGTTTCTGTAGCAACGTTAATTGCGCCAACGACATCAGATGCTGTTCAAACTTTTTGTGCGGAAAACAATCCTACAATTGGAGATTTAGACGTAAATGAATCTTCAATACAATGGTATGATACCGAAGGGAATTCTTTAACAATTGACACACCGTTATTGAGTGGGGAGTACTATTATGCAAGTATCGTTGATGGAGATTGTGAAAGCGACGACCGACTGGAAGTACAAGCAGTAATAGAAGATTCTTATAGCGCAAACTTAACGACAGATTCAGAAGATATTTGTTTGCATGACACGGTAAGTTATCATGTTGGCATAGGAATGACGGATTATAATTGGACTGTAGAGGGAGGAACGATTATTTCTGGTGGAATAGGTACGGACAATACAATTGAGATAACATGGAATGATACCCTAGGCGGTTCACTACATGTTTCTTATATTAGTGAGCACGGCTGCTTGCTTCAAATACAAGACACTTTACTTATTTCAGTAGATAATTGTTCAGACTTGACTATCAATAAAATGGTTAATAATACTGAGCCAATGATAGGTGAGGTGGTAGAGTTTACAATTACGGTAGCAAATAATGGAGTTGCTAATCTTACGGGTGTTGTAGTAGATGAACAATTGCAAAGTGGGTTTACGTATGTTTCTCATCAAGCGAGTATTGGGGTTTACGATGTAAATCTTGGAGAATGGAATATTCCTGTTTTGGCTGGTGGAGAAGTTGCTACACTTGTTATTAATGCGAAGGTTAACTCTACAGGAAACTATACCAATACTGCAACTATTACAGCTACTAATGAAGATATAGTGATTGAGGACAGTTACTCTGTAGTTGAACTGTTCCCTGATTGTTTAACAATCTATAATGAGATTTCTCCTAACGGTGACGGTATAAACGATTATTTACAAATCGATTGTATCGAGCAACATCCAGATAATTCACTTCATATTTTTAACCGCTTTGGAAATCTTGTTTACCAAGTAGAAGGTTATAATAATGACTGGACTGGATTTGCGAATGTTTCTGGAGTTGTTTCAAAGGGAGAACCTTTACCGATAGGGACGTACTTCTATATTTTGGAAATAAAAGAAGTTGACCTTAAGGTTTCAGGATGGATTTATATAGTTAGATAGTTATTAATATAAAGTTTAAATACTATGAAGAATTTTAAGAAATTATTACTATTGATTGTTGTTGTGTTAACAGCAACACTTAGTAATGCACAGCAACAAGTACAGTTTTCCCAATATATGTATAATACACAGATGGTCAATCCTGCATATGCTGGAACTCAAGGGAGGTTGGAAGCATATTTTATTCATCGTTCTCAATGGGTAGGATTAGAGGGAGCACCGCATACGCAAAACTTTGGAGTAAGTGGTTCTATTCATGAAAATCTTGCTTTAGGTTTAAATGTTGTCAATGACAAAATAGGACCTGCTAATTTAACTATGTTCAATGCTTCAATCTCTTCTAAAATAGCTCTGAGTAAAGACATATCATTGTCTTTTGGAATTAATGGAGGTATAGACATGGTGAACGTGGATTGGTCAAAGGGTAATAGCATGTCAGACAATGATGATGCAATCGGGAATAATATTAAAAACAGGGTTCGCCCTGTAGTTGGGGCTGGTTTATATTTATATTCCGATAATTGGTATTTTGGGCTTTCAACACCATCTTTTATTCATAAAGATAAATATGCCAAAGTAGATGAAGCACATATCGATCCGAAAATTCATCTTTATGCACTCGCAGGATATGTTTTTTATGTTGGTGAAAATGTTAAACTGAAACCAACTATTCTTGCAAAAGGTGTAAGAGGAGCACCAATTTCATTCGACCTTTCATTGAATGCTTTATTTCAAGATAAATATACAGCTGGT
This sequence comes from Brumimicrobium sp., assembly GCA_035497735.1. Classification (GTDB taxonomy): domain Bacteria; phylum Bacteroidota; class Bacteroidia; order Flavobacteriales_D; family Crocinitomicaceae; genus Brumimicrobium. Next base: position 63,493 of record DATJCX010000021.1, read on the forward strand.
TTAGGATATAGATATAATGATGCAGTTTATCTAATGCTAGGTTATACTTTTAAGAAATCTTTCTTTATCGGTTATTCATACGACATGAGTGTTACCAAATTAAGAAATTACAACTCGGGATCTCATGATATCATGCTTAAATATACATTGTGGTCTAAGAATATAGGTGTAGTTACACCAAGATTCTTCTAATACCTAAATTTAAAGATTATGAAAAAAATATTTATTTTTATATTATTAATGCCTTTTTTTGGGTTGACTCAAAATCTTAAGAAAGCAAATCAGGATTTTTCTACTTTAAATTATGAAGATGCAATTTATAGATATGAAAAACAACTCACCAAGAAGAAAGAAGGGAGTCAAAACGTTACTTTATTACAGAATTTAGCTAATAGTTATTACGCTATTCAAAAGTACGACAATGCCAAAGGGTATTATATGAATTTATATACGCTTCAAGGCAATAACATGAATGAAAAAGAATTTATACGATTGGTAAGTTCTTTGAGAAGTGTTGGGAACAACGATCAAGCGGACAAAATTTTTGATACTTACTACTCTTCAGACAAAGAAAAGTTGAAAATAAAGGAATATCAAAAGAGTAAACTAGAAGGTCTAGAGTCGGAATATAGTAGAGTGGTTAACTTATCTATTAATTCACCATTTGCTGATTTTGGCGCTTCTATTAATGGAAAAGAAGTGGTTTTTTCTTCTGCTCGTTCAGATGGGAAAACGGGTTATCTAAACTTATATAAAGCAAACAGAAACCCTAATAATGGAGAATTGTCATCTGCCGAATTGTTTTTAGAGAATCTAAACTCCGATTATCATGATGCGACCTTTACATTTTCAAGAGCAGGGAATGAAGTGTTTTTCTCTAGAAATTATTTATCAGAAAAAGGAAAATTAGATGCCGAAAACAATCATAACTCTCATGTGATGATTATGCGTGGTACAATTGTAGGGGATAAGATTACAAACGTCGTTCCATGTGGATTTAATTCCAAAGAGTACAATTGTTCACATCCTTTTGTAACTGCTGATGGTAAACACATCCTTTTTGCCTCAGATATGCCAGGAGGTTTTGGTGGATCTGATATTTATATCGCTGAATTGTATAATGACGGTAGCACAGGTGAACCGGTAAATTTAGGCCCGATGATAAATACGGCAGGTGCAGAAATGTATCCCTCAGTTTCTGGTGATACCTTATTCTTTTCATCTGACTTCCATTATGGATTTGGTGGTTTGGATGTATTTTCTTCAATTATGAAAGGTGAAACAAATTATTCTGTTCCAGAAAACTTAGGAAAACCTATCAATAGTTCAAAGGATGATTTCTCTTTTATTCGAGTTCATGAGAGAACAGGATATTTCAGTTCCAATAGGGATGGCGGTAAAGGAGGTGATGATATTTATTGGTATGATATGGTTGACTTAATTACGGAAATTAATTATAATGGTATCGTATTGACTAAAGGAGATGATGCACCTATTCCGAATGCTAAGATAAAAGTCCACGACATTTTTGGTGACCTTGTTGCCGAATATGAATCTAATGAAGATGGAGAATATAGCTTGGTTTTACCCTTAGACTCGCAGTTTAAAGTAATCTATAGTAAAGTGAATTATAGTACGGAGGAAGAAATGGTATATACACCTAAAAAAGCAGAAGATTCTGACGGGAATAATGTTCGATTGACTTCCTTTGCGTCTTTGGTCGAAAAAGACGAGAATGAGGTGGAGAAAATCAGGGTGAATCCAATTTACTTTGATTTAGATATGGCTGAGATTACGGATAAAGCTATTGAAGAGTTAAGTAAAATTGAATATGCTATGAAAACCTTTTCTAATATTAGAATTAAGATTGAAGCTCATACAGATTCGAGAGGAAAAGATAAATATAACTTAGAACTTTCAGATAAAAGAGCTAAATCAACCAGAGATTATTTAATTTCTGTTGGAATTGATCCTGAAAGAATCCTAAGCGCTATTGGATACGGTGAAACGAGATTACTTAATAAATGTAGCAATGGAGTTAAATGTATTGAAGAGGAACATGCGGTAAATAGAAGGTCGGACTTTATTATCGTTGAGAAATAATAATTTCAGGCAATTTGATATAAATAGAAAAGGGAACTACACATGTAATTCCCTTTTTTGATTCTTGTTTTTCTGGTTTAATACCTAAACGATGACAATCTAATTTCTTGTTGAAGTTTATTCTGAGCATCCAGTAAGTTTTCAATTAGAATAAATCTTCCTTTACCGATGTCTGAAGCTTCTGTCATGTTCGCTTCTGCCGCACTATTGCTCTTAACTCCGACAACACTCATGGTGATGTTCTTCTTTTTCATATTCTTTTCAATGATTTTCTTGTAGTCGCCTGAGCTTCTATTAAAAGATCCATCCGTTACAATAATGATGTGATTTTGCGCATCTGGTGTTCTGTTTTTCCAAACTTGTTTGTAACCAAGTTTAATACCAGCTGCTCCATCTGTTAAACCAGAAGCTTTTAAAGCGTCAACTTCTTCCATGATTTTATCTTTCTGGTCACCTGTTGTTGATTTCAACATTACAAAAGCATTACTAGCATAGGCAACCATTCCTACCTTGTCTTGTGGACGCAACATATCCGTCAATTCACCTAAAGAATACTTTAATAAGTCCAAGCGTCCAAATTGATTCATAGAACTTGAAACGTCAATGACGAATATTACATTGATAGGACGGAAATGCTCTTCGCTAAAGTCGTCTTTGTCCAAATCCTTTAATTTTGGCGGAATAAAAGAAGATTCTTCTTCATCCGTTGTGTTTTCTGCAATATCCTCGCTGATATCAATTGGTTTGGTTGGCTTTTTCTCGAAAATAATCACTTTCTCTTCTTCTTGAAGCGGTATTTCGATTTCAATTTCTCGCGCTGGCTTTGGTTGTTTTACAGTTTCTGCAACAGTTTCCTGCTCTATTACTGGTTCTGGTTCCTTTTCAGTTTCAACTATTGGTTCCTTCTCTACCGTAGGCTTTGGTTTTTTTATCGGTTCATTGACAATTTCAGCTACTGGCTCTCTTTCAATTACAGGCTCTTTTACTGTTTCTGCTATGAGCTCTTTCTTCCTAGTTAATTCTAATACTACATAGTTGTTCTTGAAGTTTACATACATTGCTTCTTCCGCTGGATGATAGTCTGAGTGACTTGCATAAAAGTAAGTGATTCCCAATGGTATTTTCGCTTGTAATACTCCTTTATTACTAGTATTCCAATTTCCGATAGGTCTTCCATTTTGTAATAAAGCGACCTTTGATTTTCCGATTTTCTCCTTCGTTTCTTTATCTATAGTTTCAACAGTTAGAATAAAGTCTAGCGGATTTCCACTAGCAGGTGCTCTATTAAAGTCAGGACAAGCTGCAAAGTTGTTGTCTTGTGGTGGAAGTTCTTCTATTCTTCCTTTTAGAACGATGTTTGTAGGCTCGTTTTTATCGCTTGTATAAACAGGAATGGTGTAACTGAAGTTTCCTTTTGTTTTCTTGTTTATCTGAAAGCGAATGACTGTTGAACTATCAGGAGAAATCAATGCGTTTTTTTGAATAAACACAACTTCATCTGGTCGACGAATACTAAGAACATAAGCTTCCTTACTGGTTTTGTTTTTCAGATAAATATCCACATAGCGTTCATCGCCGGCGTACATTCTGCCAAAATCATGTTCTTTTTTATCAAATACAACCTGAGTATTGGCAATTAGGGAAACAAAAACCGAGAAAAGTGTAAAGAAATATTTCATATATTAAAAATAGCTATTCATTTTAACATTGCAATTATAATTCCAAAGATAAAGGAAAGTTACAAATTGTGAGATAATGGATTCTTTACTTAATTGGACTAGTTTGTCTTATTTTGAATGATTCTATATTATCGTTGAGTTTGAGTAGTTTGGAAGCTTTATTTATCTTTGCCGAAAATTTTAGGCATATGACAGAAAGTGGAAAAATTGAGTTGATGGCACCAGCAGGTGACTTTACTTCTTTGCAAGCAGCGATTGATAATGGAGCTGATTCGGTTTATTTTGGTGTGGAGCAGCTCAATATGCGTGCTAGGGCATCTATCAACTTTACTTTAGATGATTTGCCTGAAATTTCTCGTAGATGTAAGGAGAAAAATGTTAGAACCTATCTGACTTTAAATACCATCATTTACGACCATGATTTGTCATTGATAAAAACCTTGTTGAACAAAGCCAAAGAAGCTGACTTGACTGCCGTTATTGCAATGGACCAAGCGGTGATTGCTTATGCTAGACAAATTGGAATGGAAGTGCATATCTCTACCCAAATCAATGTCACGAATATCGAAACGGTGAAGTTTTACGCCTTGTTTGCCGATACCATGGTAATGAGTCGCGAATTGAGTTTGACGCAGGTTAAGAAGATTTGTGAACAAATTGAGAAGGAAGAAGTGAGAGGTCCATCGGGGAATTTGGTGGAAGTTGAAATATTTGGGCACGGCGCACTTTGTATGGCGGTTTCTGGTAAATGTTACTGGAGTTTACATTCTCATAATTCTTCTGCAAATAGAGGTGCTTGTAAACAAAATTGTAGAAAGAAATATACCGTTATCGATCAAGAGTCTGGTTTTGAAATTGAAATTGACAATGAGTACATGATGTCGCCTAAGGATTTATGTACGCTCGACTTTCTAGATCAAGTTATCGATACTGGCGTAAAGGTATTGAAAATTGAAGGTAGGGGACGTGCGCCAGAATATGTTGCAACTGTTATAAAATGTTACCGTGAAGCAATTGACGCTATCGCGGAAGGAACATATACGCAGGAGAAAGTTGCTGACTGGATGGAACGATTGAACACCGTTTATAATAGAGGTTTTTGGTCAGGTTATTACCTTGGTCAAAAACTGGGTGAATGGTCCGACGTTTCTGGTTCACAAGCAACGCAAAAAAAGGTGTATATCGGAAAAGGAAGGCATTATTACCCTCAGGTGAATGTAGCAGAATTTTTGATTGAAGCTTTTGATTTGAATGTGGGTGATAGGGTGCTTGTTCAAGGTCCAACTACCGGTTCTCAAGAAGTGGAAGTAGCAGAAATAATGAACGACGAAAGACAAAGTGTAGAAAAAGCTACCAAGTCTGACTTGATTACTTTTAAGACTGATTTCATAGTTCGTCCGAATGATAAACTGTATAAAATTGTAAAATCGTAATGGTTGTCATCACTTTACAAAGAGATAAATGCATCGGCTGTAATTACTGTGTGGAATTGGCTCCTGATTATTTTAGAATGTCAAAAAAGGATGGAAAGTCTGTCTTGCTAAACGCTACGGAAAAAAAAGGGTTTCATACTTTAAAGAGTTTGATGCCTGATGTCTTTGAACCAGCAGATAGAGCTGCTAAAGCTTGTCCTGTGAAAATTATTACGGTAAAGGAACTTTAAGCCTTTTTGCTTGCTAATTTTTCCTTCAATCTGATTTGTTGTGCAATGAGCATAGCTGCTCCTCCAAATACTGGAACTGCTGCTTTATCCGTGTCTAAATAGTTGTTTAGCAATCCGTGGAAGAAATAAGTACTTAAGGCCAAGATGACAAATAGCATCAATGTATATAATTGCTGTTCTTCAGGTGAATACTTTTTTAGATTAATTAAAAAGGTGACTCCGCAGTAAAATAGTGTTGATACAAATATAACCACCGATAAGAAACCAAATATTCCCATTTCTGCAAGCGGACCGAGGTATTCGGAATGGGCATTTCCTCCTGTTCCAAAGTTGGTAGAAATAATCGTCAATTTATTTGGGTCTTGGTAGGGCGCATATTCAAAAGCATAGGTATTGGGACCGAAACCAAAAATAGGTTTTTCTTTAAACATTTCCCAGGCTGCACTCCAACGGTTTAATCTTTCAAGATTTGAAGCATCTGTAGAAATGTTTGCTGCAGAACTCAAGCGAGCATTAAAATCTGTTGTGGTATGTTCGTGCTTATTTTTCGCTAATGCAATTTGTATTTGATCCCAAGAAGCAAAAACAACCGATAACGCTACTACACCAATTGTTAGTAGGTATTTAAATTTGATTTTATAGCGAATTAAAATCCAAACTCCAGCTGCGAAAACAACACTTAACCATGCGCCTCGGGTATAGCTAAAATAAAGTGCAATAAGTGTGATGACAAACATTGTTCCCAGTATAAATTGTGCTTGTACATTATGTCTTTTATAGAGAATTAATCCCAATACGAAAAATACATTCATGGCAACCGCTGCACCGTAAATGGTGTGGTCTTTAAAGATAGGCTCCATCACCCAGTGTCCCTGCTTTTCAGCGAAATCATAACCAGCATGACGAATTAAGGTGTACAACATAACAATGGTCATTCCAACGGCAAAACTCCAAAGGAATTTTACAATGTTTGATTTCTTAACAAATACCAATGAACCGAGCATGAACATGGGAATAACAAACCAAAGTTTCATCAGTAAAAACTTAAAAGAAACAATAGGGTTCGTACTTGTTATCGACGTTACAATTATCCAAAAGATATAGAAACCGATAGCTAATATTATTGGATGGCTCCAAAATTCTTTGTGGATAACGGCAGACTTTATTTCTTTAAGAATAATCAAAACCATTAAGCCAAAAAGTATGGGTTCGGTCGGAAGGAAAAGTCCTATTTGACCGTGGGTAAACTCTTCGAGGTTAACAGAAAGCGGGGTGAAAAAAGCCACCATTAGGAATGCTGTATAGGTATGGAAAATGCCGATATAAGCAATCACTAATCCAAGTGGTAAAACTGATAGGTAGTAATTGTTATTAAAAATAAGAAGGCTGTTGATTCCGATAAAAATCAGAACCAAACTTATAACGCCAAAATCTTTTTTTAATGCTCCCACGAATTACTCGGCTAACTTAATTTCACGTATTCTATCTCTAATCAATAGTGCGATAAACATGAATACAACAGTTGCTATGGTTGAAACCAATACAACAATCGCTCTTTTAGGCTTTGCTTTTTTATCTGCTGCATAACCTTGCTCAACTACAAACTTGTGATTGATTGTTTCTGTAGCATCAGATTCTGCCTGGTCGTATGAAACTTCCAGTTCTGTCATCTTCTTTGCTCTAAATTCACGCAATTCTACCAAAGCATCATAACGAATACCTAATTTTTGGTTGATGTCGATTTGATTTCTAATTATATCTTTGTCAGCTGAAGATTTAGCTTCGTTCAATACCTCGATTAAACTAGCACGTGCTTTAGAGTCAACAACTCCTAAATTTGATAAACTATCCAATTCATTGTTTAGTCCGTCTAGTTCCGATTTTAGTTGATTTAATTTTCTCTTGTTAATTTCAAAAGCAGGAACGGTACGCTCCTTAATTAACTCATTCATTAAAGTGTCGATTAGACTAACGATTGTATTGGTGATTTCAGCTGCTCTTTCTGGCTCTCTATCTAGAACAGAAATATTGATAGAACCATATCTCGTTCTACGGAAACTGATTCTTTCTTCGTACTTCTTTTTCAGTTTGTAATAATAATTGCTCGCAGTTGGCTGAATATCGTAAACCTTTCCTAAATCAAATTCTTGAATTACACGGTTACGCATTGGTCCCGATTCTAAGATTTGAATCAATTGCTCTGCGTTCTCTTCCTCTCCAAAATCCATCGAACCAGCTTTTAAACTTACTTGAGGATTAAAAGAAACTGTACTCGTTGCCGTAGGGAAAACAATAGCATTCGATTCGTAAAGTACAGGCAAGAATAGAGAAACAACTACAGAAATAACTCCTGCAATAACTCCAGTTAGAATTAATGCTTTTCTGTTTTTAAAAGTAAACACTAATAGTTCGTTAGTGTTGTGATCAGAATTTGATTTTCTCATTGATTTTTGTTTATGTTCTAAATAACTAATTTGTAGAAATATTATTATTTAACGATAGTCATTTCTTTTACGATGTGAGGCGCTTCTCCATAAATGTCAATCATCCAAAGTACATAACGGATGTCAACGGAGATGTTTCTACAACGTGAAGAATCAAACATATAGTCACTCATTGTGCTTTCCCAGCTACGGTCAAAGTTTAAACCTACTAATTCTCCTTTCCCATTGATAACTGGTGAACCTGAGTTTCCTCCTGTCGTGTGATTTGAACTAGTGAAACAAACCCATAGCTCTCCATCTTGTGCATAATCACCATAGTTTTTCTCTTTGTATAACTCTAACATTCTTGGAAGTAGCTCATAGTCCTCTTCTCCTGTATTGTATTTTTCTATAACACCATTCATCGTTGTGAAATGAGTGTATTCCATTCCGTCTCTAGGTGTAGAACCTTCTAATTTACCATAAGATAAGCGAAGTGTACTATTTGCGTCAGCCCAATGTTTTGCATCTGGATACATTTCTAATTTACCTTTTACAAAAGTTTTCATTAACATATCTTTTGCTGTATAGTAGTTACGTAAATCAAGTAGCATTTCGTTATTGATTACATCTCTCATTTCTTCGAAAAGTTTGTACCCAGGATCTTTTTGCTTTTTCTTTTTAGCGAACTTAGAGAAGTTGTTTAGAACTTTCAGGTATCTATTTGCATCTGTTAAAAATGACTTTTTGTAAATCGCTGTTGTAAGTTTATCTATGTTCATTGTTTTTAATGAAGCTGGAAGATATTTGTCGTTTAAGACTTTCTTGTAGTATTCACTTTGCAAGAAGAAGACCTCTTGGTCAATAGCAGCGTCATATTTCTCGAAAAACGCTTTAGCAGATTTCTTTTCAGCTTCTAATGCTTCTTCGAATTCGCTTTGCTCATCTTTCGCCAAAGCCTCTGTCTTGTTGTAAAGACTAACTAAGTTGCTGATTTTTCTTGCTCTATCAAATAACTCTGCTCCTGCATAACCATATTCTATATACATGTTGTAAGCAAAGTCAGCATCGTTGTACTTTGAAGATAGATCTCTCAACTCTTTTACAACTGAACCGTATTCAGATTTCCAAGCATTTTTTGTATTGGCTAAATCTGAATATGCGTCTTCTTTTGTTACTTTCTTAGTTACAGCATCACCGCGTTTTAATCCGTCTATTTGTCCAATCCATTTTTTCCAAGCATTCGCAATTCTAGATTGTTTTGAAGCATACATAATTTCAGTAGCTAATGATTTTTTCATCGCCGCATTGATAACTGAAAGAGAAAGGTCTCTCATTTTAATTTGCTCAGGTCTTAATTTATTGATGATGTAATCTAATTCTGTGCTTATTGTATGTTGCTCTGTTGCACCAGGGAAACCAAATACCATTGTAAAATCATCTTTTACTCTATCTCTGTTTGCTACTGGCAAATAGTGAATAGGAGTGTA
>DATJCX010000022.1:0-1607 GCA_035497735.1 Brumimicrobium sp.
TCGGTAAGTGCATTCAGTTTTTTTGCTTTAGAGCGATATGATTTCAGCTTAGTTTTATTGTCAAGTGAAAACTCATTTATCGAAAGATAAATGGGATTAAGGGCAAAGATGGAAATTGAATTATAAGGATAGGAATCTTTCCATGTTCCGGTAGAGTTTGTGTCATTGATGGGTAAGATTTGAATCATATTTTGATTGGTTTCTGCAGCCCAATCAATCATTTTCTTTAAATCCAGAAACTCGCCAACGCCAGAGCTGTTTTCTGTTTTAAGAGAAAAAAGTGGTATAGCAACTCCTTTACCCTTCCAATTGAAAAACGAATACCGAAACAATAAGCCCGACTCTACTTGTAGGACGTTACTTTTTTCAGAAATGTTTGAAACATTCAAGACTCTATTTTTTCCATCTTCCCAATGTATTACCGATAAGTCAGCATTGTTTACGATCACAAATTTATAAGGCACATCTCCCGCAAAATCGTTTGCATTTAGCTCCACTTGCCATTCGCCATTGCGAATAGGAATTAGAGGTAAAGCTTTTTCTAATTCCCAATTGCCCAGCGCGTCACCTTGACCGGTAATAACAACATGTTCGTCTTTTTTAGCAAACGGACAAGTTACATTTAATAGTATGCTTTTGGCGAATTTAGGAGCAGCAAGGGGTTGAAATATTTGTTTGAAAACACACTCTGTGAATACAGATGAGTAAAGATAGGTGTGAAAAATTTGCTCTTTCCAATGGTCTTTTACAACAACCTCAACGTTGTCTCTTAACAATAGCATTCGGCTTGGCTTCTCTTCTCTTCTTACGAGATATCCATTTTTGCGAACAAAATAGTAATATTCTATTGGTTGCTTACCGATTGATTTGAGCTGAACATCAGCACTCCACACATTACCGTCTATAGTAGAAAGCACCAAGGCGTCAGCCTGAATTAAGTTTCCCAATTGAGGAATAGACCCTGCAATGCAAAGTTCTTCACCCCAGTGGGTTTTATAATCTATGTTGAATTTAATAATTGTCATACCGATAAATTTAGAATCTTCTGAAAGAGTATTGGTTTAACATCGTGTTTATTTTATTAGACATTTAGTTATTATCTCAAATCTACATAGCTTTTTTGTATATTTTATTTATAATGTGCAATGTATTGAACATTTGATAGTGCAAACGATTGCAAGATAATGAAGAATTAAGAATGAAGAGTGAAGAATTAAAAGTTAAAAGTGGAAAGTGATATGGAGTGTGAGGTATGAGGTGTGAGGTGTGAGGTGTGAGGTGTGAGGTATGACACAACCTGATAATGAACTACTTACTATTTACTGTTTACTGAATTACAAATGACTAATTCCGATTTCCGAATCTCGAATCCCGAATTCCGACTTCCTTCCGCATTCAAAATACCTTATTTGGATTCATATTTAAACCTTAGTAACCGTGAAATATACTCCTAACCCCTACCTTATCCCGCATTATTCATCACAATAAAACAATGTAAGCATTATAGATTTAGTTATCAATGTCTTGCTTACTCATTACGCTTTGATAGTTATACCCATTTTTGGGGTATTGTTCGCTTTTATCTTTACGTCGCTACCGCGCGAATC
>DATJCX010000023.1:0-49552 GCA_035497735.1 Brumimicrobium sp.
GGTATTAAATCAATTATTTGTTTAATAATCGGTTTGTTGTTATTTTTGTTTCTACGAAATAGTCCCATTTTATCAATGTATTTGTTGTGATCTACAAAGATAAGGGACTATTTTACTTTAAAAACTTTCGGATAGTTGTGATTAAACGATGTTCAATTATCAAAAGCATTGAAGCTACACGTATAATTATGTTTTTTGAAGAAGGTTTTTAAACATTGAACCAAATTCTGACTGCATAAATAAGTCGAATGGTATTTCCTCTTGTTTAAGGAATCCTTTGTTTTTCAATTTCCCTTCAGAAACTAAATCAACTACAGTAGCGATACTACACGCTGTTGTCCAGCTTATTGCGCGCCAATCTTTGCCCCCTATCATCCTGTTTCTATAGGATTCGCTAAATTCTTTACGCATCAATTTTCCATTAACTATTCCTTCTACCGCAGCATAAACCAAAACGATATCATCATTAACCAGTGGAAGCGCATTTTCCAATATCTTTTTAGCGGTTTCTCTATCGTTCTTCATGAGCAAATCATATAAGAAAAGTTTCATCCCATCCCTATGGCCAGGATAACGAATTGTTTTATAATTCAAAGTATCTACTTTTCCTTCTAAAGTTTCACACATGGTGCCCAAACCACCGGAAGTTAAGAATGCTTCATATTGTCGGCCATTGATATTGATGGACTCAAGGTCGTCCAAAGAAGCCAACATTTTTCTTTCTCCGTTGTGAATGACTTCAGCGTCGTTTAAATACTCGTTAATTACACCGTCAGCACTCCAAGTAAAACTATAGCCTAATTGGCCCATTGGATGCAAAGGTAAGGCTCCAACACGTAGTTTAACAGCGCGAATCTTCGAAAACTGACTGTATAAACCTGCGCCTAATATGCCGATAAACCCGGGTGCTAATCCACATTGAGGTGCCAAAACAGCCTTACTGTTTGTGGCCATTTTTTGAATTGCATGTAGTGTTGGTACGTCTTCCGTTAAGTCAAAATAATGAACACCCATCTCCGCCGCAGTCTCAGCAATTTTAATGTTCAAAAAATAAGGTAAACAGGAAACAACAGCCTCTTTATCTTTTAATAACTTTCTGATGACACTATCCTCAGAAACATTGCCGATTTCTACTTTGAAAGGAAATTTTCCTTCTGGTGAAATCCTATCCATTCCTACTACGGTAAACTTTCTACTTAGTAATGTAGCAACTAAACTTCCTACTTTCCCAAGACCTAAAACAGCGACGTTCTTAATCATAACTCGATAATTTTAAATATTTAGAGAAAGGTAGTTTATTTCTTTGAAATGAACAAATTTTCTGTCCTGACGAATGATTGTTTATGGTTGGTAGTAACTGTCTTTCATTTTCTTTAAAATCCAGTTTAATAGTAGTTTATACATTGGTAAAAAGAAGAGTGTACTAATGATGATTTTGAAGATGTAATCGACCACTGCAATCTCCACTAAGTGTTCTGCTAAGTAGGGGTCCGATGTATTGTAGAATGCGATTCCGAAAAAAGTGAAAGTGTCCACTAAATTTCCTATTATTGCGGAAGCCAAAGGGGCGTACCACCACCTTTTGTTTTGACGTAATTTATTGAATACAAATACGTCCATTATTTGTCCTACAACGTAAGCTGCAAAGCTTGCGAAGGCGATTCTTGCAACGAATAAATTAAAGGTTAAAAGTGCTGAGTATCCAAGGAAATCTCCTTCTCGAAATAGGACGGTAACAACATAAGAAACAATTAAGGCAGGAATCATTGCGTAGAATACAATGCGTCTTCCCATTTTCGCTCCGTATATCCTCACTGTAAGATCTGTTGCTAAGAAAATAAACGGAAAAGTAAATGCTCCCCAAGTTGCATGAAATCCAAATACGGTTACAGGTACTTGTACTAAAAAATTGCTAGAAGCAATGATTAAGATGTGAATACTAGCCAGCAGGAGGGCTACTCTTTTAAAGACATTTGTTGACATAACATGTTAGTTTTTTATTGTGGGAAAGTTGCGAACCACACGAGAAAATGAGTTTTCTCAATTATTCGGGCGCAAGGTAGTAAAATATAAAGCCATGTAACATATGTTTCAATTAAAAATGAATGTGCTGACTATTTTTGTCTAATAAAAGAGTAAATATTATGGCGCAAGAGCATTTTTATCAAGTAGATTTAAAGTGGAAGAATGGAAGAGTAGGGGAGGTTTCTTCTCCAGATTTATCCACAACTATTGAGTGTGCAACGCCACCAGAATTTGAAAGTGGGGTTCCAAATGTGTGGTCTCCTGAACATTTTTATGCTGCGGCAATCAATAGTTGTTTTATGACGACCTTTTTAGCGATTGCAGAAAAATCAAAAGTAGCATTTGAATCTTTTGAAGCGAAGACTGTTATTAAATTGGAGATACTAGAGAAGGGATTTGTAATTTCAGAAGCTGTGATAACTCCGCAGGTTAAATTGGTGGATTACGATAAAGATAATGAACGCGTACTAAAGGTTTTTGAGAAAACTAAAAAACATTGTTTAGTTACTAACTCGATGAAAACGGAAGTAACTGTTGAACCTGTTGTAGCGTAGAATCCCACAAAATCGGTTTTTATTGTAGCGTGACTGGATGTTTCAAAAGACTAAACTGAGAGACATCCAGTTTTTTTGTTAAATATCATTGTGATACCTTGCTGAAAAATGTGGATTCTTTCCCTTCTATTCAACTGCAACCAAAGAGTAAATGATTGCTCGGATTTGGTTTAATTCTAGATGAGGTGAAATCGTCGGTGGCGCATCGACATATCCGCTTACTACGACAATTCTATTTCTATAAGGATGTTTGAAGTGGAAACTCCAGAAGCGACCACCTGATGGTTCTGCTTCTCCAGTAAATTTATACAAACCTCTAAATTGATAACCAGAAACATTTCCGATTTTCAGTGGTTCATAAACTGGTAGAACCGCAGGATGATCTTGCGTTCCCATATATACACCATCCATTTCATGCTTGGCATAACGCTTAAGAATAGTGTCTCGCATTCTCATCAAACTACTTGGACTCATTAAACTTGTATCCGTGTATGGATATTGCCAGATTTGTATTCCTGTTTGTATATAATTCATTTTTGAAGCGGTGTTTGAACCAAATTTTAAATCAATTTGTCTCGCTTCTTCAGGTAGAATGATAATTCCGTAATTATTGTCGATGGATTCATATTTGAACTTTCCTGGAAGTGTTAAATCGATCCCAAATTTCTTTTTTATTTTCTCCCTAACTTCTTCATTCTTATAGCGTGAATGTCTGATAAATTCTCGCTTCCATTCTTGCTTATCGTATAGTTTGAAAAGGTAATCTAGTTCTTGTGTTAGCAGTTGATATAAGTCATTCATATCGTGTGCTTTTAGTTTTGTGTAAAGCTGCGTTCTCGAATAGTAATTTTCATAGATTAGCATTTTAGGGTCTCCTTTTTCGATACTCTCATCAATATCTAATTCGATGACGTTTCGCAATTGTGTGGAAAGTTTCCTAAATTCTGCTAATGTTCGGTGGTGAACTTCAAAATAGTCCGTTTGTGGATAGTATGGACGCATCGGAACTTGAAAAATAGAGTCGAATAAATCCGCGATTTCATCAACATAGACTGTGTTTTCTGCTACGACGATTAACTGTCCAGGTTTTCCAGTGTATTGCGTTTGTGAACCCGCATTGATGATTTCTCTTCCGCCTTTATGCGTCTTTTCAACGTTGGCAGTTCTTTTCCCCTTGCTTTTTGATTCACTTGTAGGTTTGTTATCCAGACATGATGATAACACAATACCTAATACTATTAAGACATACCAATACTTCATTCTCAAAACTTTTTACGAATTTTTAAGCAAAAACTGTGCTAGGAATCGATGTAGCGAGTTATTTGTTTTCTAGCGAATCACAATTTTTTGCCCAACCTTCAAATCTCTTGAATCAATATTTGGGTTTAACTTTTGTAATTCTTCAACAGTAGTATCGTTTTCTCTTGCAATTCTCCAAAGATTATCGCCTGGATTTACGATGTATAACTTCTGTTGTTTTTTTTCTACAATCTCTTCTGTTTTGTTTTCTGCTAATAGTTCTTCTTCAACCTTTTCTTCCTTGTTACGCTCTGCTTTATCGTCTTTTTCCGACTTGTTTTCTGTTTTTGCAATGTTCTGTTCTTCCGCTTTCTTTGTTGGAGTTGGCGCCGCTTTAGGTTTAACCTTCACCACTAGTTTTTGACCAATCGCAAGGTTCGTTGAACGCATATTGTTCATTCTCATCAAGTTGTTTACACTTGTTTTGTACATTCCAGCGATGTGACTAAGAGTTTGCCCTTTTTTCACCACGTGATGCGTAGGAATCGTGTTTGAATTTGCTATTGCCGGTTCGGAATAACTAGGAACTGTAATGGTTTTATACATTAAAGAATCCAATGCATAAATACTGTCTTCCATCGCTATCCAATTATCTAAATAAGCTGTTGGAATAGTAATGCAAGAATGTCTTTCCGTATACGGGATGAATTTTGTTTTATAGATAGGGTTTAAGGCTTGAATGTCTTCGACAGGCCACTTTACTAGAGAATCGATAACGGACATGTGTAGTGGTGCTTTAAGGCAAACTGTATCGACTTCAAAGTCGTGTATTTTTGCTTCTCGTGGAATAATATTGTGTTCTGCATGATAAGTCATCAAGTAAGCAGCTGCGATGAAGTTCGGAACATATCCTTGTGTTTCTCTCGGAAGATAAGGTCTAATTTCCCAATAAGTTGTTTTTCCTCCTGATCTGCGAATGGCTTTGTTGACATTTCCAGGTCCTGCATTATAGGCAGCAAGCGCCATGTTCCAATCGTCATAAAGTGAATGTAATTTTTTTAAATACATGCACGCAGCTTCTGTTGCCAGTTCAGGGTTCATTCTTTCATCGATGTACGAGTTTTGGTCCAAACCAAACATTTTTCCTGTAGGATACATAAACTGCCAAAGTCCTAGCGCTCCTGCGTGCGACTTAACAGTTGGGCGCAATCCACTTTCGATAACAGCAAGGTATTTTAATTCAAGGGGTAAGTCATGTTTGGCCAATTTTTCTTCAAACATGGTGAAATATAGTTGAGAACGACCCATTACTACGCTAACAAAATTTCTTCTTTTAGCAGCGAAAAACTTAACTGTTTTAAGAACGTCCTCATTACAGTCTAAATGGAATGGACTCATCTTGTTTATTTCAGCTAGGCGTTCGCAGTAGATTGAGTCTTCAAATTCTGGAACGTATTTGTAGTCATAACCGAAAGCTTCGATGATGGAATCTGTGTTTGTTAATGAATTGCTATAATCTTTGTAATACTCTTGCAAAGTAGTTTCTATAACTTTCAAAAAACTGTTATAGTCGCTAATATTTGTAGTGTCTTCTACTTCCCACTCTTGTACTTGTGCAGAAAGGTTACCCACCCCAAAGCCAAATATTAATATTTGAAATAGTATTCCTTTAAGATACCTTGTCATCATTAATAAAATCAATTAAATAAGCAGTTGTGTTTAATAATTCTTTTTCTTCGAAACTATTTCCAATCAATTGTAGACCAAAAGGCAATTTGTTAGAGTGAATTCCAAAAGGAATCGAAATTGCTGGATGCCCCGTTAAGTTTGCTTGAACTGTAAAGGTATCCTGGTAATACATTTGAACTGGATTTTGAATTTCATTCAATTTAAAAGCTGTCGAAAGTGTTGTTGGTAAAATAATAGCATCACATGTTGCTAAAATCTGATTGGTTTCATCTTGAATCAGTCGTCTAACTTTTTGTGCTTTTAAATAATAATCATTATAATTTTGTCTAGATAAACAGAACAATCCTGTCATGATTCTACGTTTTACCTCGTCACCGAATCCTTCCGTACGTGAATTGAAGTATATTTCTTCCAAACTTCCCGCTTTTTCACTTCTATAACCAAAGTGAATCCCGTCATAACGCGATAAGTTAGAAGAAGCTTCTCCTGCCGTTAATGCATAATAAGTCGGGATGGCTTGTTCTAAATAGGGGAATGAAACAGGAACTAAATCATGTCCTTGTTTCTTTAAATTTTCTAGTAATTCTATAAACTTTCCCTTAATTTCAGGGTCAACATCTTCAGTATCAAGAAGGTCTTGATAGTAAGATAGTTTAAGTTTTTTCTTTTTTTCTAAAGGAAGTAATTGAGGCACTTCTCTTGAGGATAATGTGCCGTCAAAGTCATCTTTCCCCGCAAGGACTTCTGTAATGAGTGCAATGTCTTCGATTGCGTTTGCAATTGGGCTTATTTGATCAAACGATGATGCAAAAGCGATTAAACCGTGACGGCTAATTCTTCCGTATGTTGGCTTAAATCCAATTGTACCAGTATAAGAAGCAGGTTGGCGCACAGAGCCTCCCGTGTCACTTCCTAATGCAAGTGTACAAAGGTTTGCAACTACTGCAGCAGAACATCCTCCTGAAGATCCTCCAGGTACATATTCTTCATTGATAGGGTTTTTTACGGAACCAAACGCAGAATTTTCGTTAGTAGAACCCATGGAGAACTCATCAGAATTTAAGCGTCCGATGATTACAGCATCTTCAGCTAGTAATCTTTCAACAACTGTGGAAGAGTAAATAGATTCAAATCCTTCTAACATTTTAGAAGCTGCTGAAACTTTATGTCCTTTGTAAACGATGTTATCTTTTATTCCGACAATCATCCCAGCCAAACGACCTGCTGTTCCATTTTTTAATTTTTCATCTACCTTTTTTGCCTTTTGTCTTGCTGAATCTTCAAAAACTTCTAAAAAAGCGTTTAGAGATTTGCGCTCTTCTATGTTTTTTAGATAGTATTCTAAGATACTTTCAACTGTTGCTTCGTTGTTAAGGGCTTTTTTTATTTCTGAAAATGTTCTATACATCAAAATAAGGGTTTTATCCTATTTTTCTTCTTTTTCTTTATCGTCGCTATCTTCCTTTGTAGCGTCTTTGAATTCCTTCATACCTTTACCAAGGCCTTTCATTAACTCAGGAATTTTCTTACCTCCAAATAATAACAAAGCTACCAATACGATTAGCACAACTTGCCATGGTCCAAATGCTCCTAAAATCATTTCTTTTCAATTTAAATTTACTGCAAAAATAAGCATTATTGTTGTAAAAGTCGTTAAGGTGAAAAAGTTTTTAATTTGATTTGAATGCAATTTTAGTTGTTGTAACTTATATCTGAAGAGAATTGGCCACCGAATCTACCTGCCTTTTAGTGTTTCAGCACTTTGTATAGCTGATTTTTCGTGACTACAAATTGCTGGTGTCTTGTTTTGTAATTATATAGTAGTCAGGTGTTTGTCTGTTTTTTTCACTTGGGAATTGCATGTAGTCTCCGTAAATGTGACGCAAGTATTTGTGGTGTTCTTTTGGAATTCTGACTTCCATTCCTGCATAGCTATGTACTGCTCCTTCAGCATAGTATTCTTTCGGAATAAACTCTTTCATGCTATAGCCAAACTGTGCGTTTACGACTAAGTTAGCTTGGTCAAATGGATAAGCTTCGCATAATGACTTGAATTTTTGCTTGACCCAAGGCTTAGGAAAGGGCCAAAGAAGCGTTTTAATAGCGGGTGCAAATAGCTTTTGTTTTAGACTTTTAAATTCACCGAAATGAACGGGATTGAAGTTTTTAAATTTGTATAAAAACCAGCAGGTTTTCGCTCTATTTTTGAATTTTTTATGCTTTTTCTGGTCGTTTGGTGCTCCAATGAGTAAAAATACATCCAAATGTAAGGTTTTTGTAGAATAGGAGTGAAGTCCTATTCTTGGAAATAATTCCGGATAATTGGGGTCGTTATCTTTATAGTTTACGTAATATTTTTGCGGAAGCTGGGCTCTCATTATTTCCAAAAATCTTTCAAGTTCAGGATAGGGAATGGCAATATCCACATCGTAATCCCAAGGAATAGGACCAGCATGTCTAATTGTTCCCAAAGCACTTCCGTACACGAGGTAATACGTTAAATTATGCGCGTGACAAATAGCAACAACAGAGCGAAGTATTTCTGTTTCGATTTCTTGTAATTCTTTTAAATTCAATTTTAAACTCTCTGTTGCCAATGGTATTGTTTTAGACAAAATTAATATTTCCTGTTTAATGGTATATCCACCTTTTAGGAAAATGCTTAGTATTTCAATCTTGCTTCTACTTTCCTAAGATAATCTAGGGCTTTTTGATCGATTTTGTGTGTTTCCTTTTCTTTGGGAATATTGCGAATTTTCCCTAGGTTTTTAAGCATTCCCATCACGTCAAATTTCGATTTCCTTAAATATTCTAACGACCACATAAATGCTGTCGAATAAAAGAATTTATTAGGTAGGTATCTCCATGCAACGACGCATTTATTGTACCCCATCATCGCGATTTTATCTTTGTTTGGCACTCTTCCTAGTGGAGATTCTTTGTGGTAGATTTTAACCGAATTATCATAGGCTAGGGTGTAGCCTTCTTGAATGATTCTATAACTTAAATCATATTCTTCCATTCCATAAAAGAAATCTTCTGGATAGTATCCAGTTTTTTCAAATAATTCCTTTTTCATCAAGTGCGCTGCTCCGATAAAAGTGGCTGTGAGAAACCAATCTTTTCCGATGTATTTTTGATGATTTTTGTGTGGAAATGCGCTTAACTGTCGCTTTTTGTTCTCAAAATAGAAAATATCGAGTGTAATAACAGCGGTATTGTTCTTTTTGTATTGCTCTTTTTCGAATAGCTGACTGATTGTTTTTACTCCTTCTTTATCAGCAAATTCAATGTCGTCGTCCAAAACTAGAAGGTAGGGAAATTTCGCCTTTTTGATTAAAAAGTTTCTTCCTCGCGCTACGCCTAAATTCTCATCATGTGGAAAGTATTGAATCGGTAATTCTTGATTGTCGGCAATGAATTTTTCAATGGATTCGTATGAAATCGTAGAAGCATTGTTTAGCAATAAAATCTCACCTACATATAGCGTTAGTTCGGTTTGCGACTTTAAACTTTGTAGTAAAGCCAGTGTGTCTTCCGTTCTATTATACGTTATGATTAATACACTAATTTTGGGCTTGTTTTCCACGCTTTCTAAATTTGTTTACGAAAGTAAGATTTTTCAGGGAATTTTTTCGGAAAATGGAATCAAAAAAGCGGAGCTCAAAAAAGTTTGGGCTCCGCTAATGGTTAAAATATGTTGAATATTATCTTCCTGTTAAATGAACATAGCCATGTTCTTTATATTCTTTCCCAGAATGGTCTTTAAAGTCCATTTTGTAGAAGTAAACTCCTTCGCTACATTGTGTGTTGCCATTTTTCACGTTACCGTTCCATTCGAACTGGTAGTCGTTATCTTCAAACACCACGTTCCCCCATCTGTTTAGAATTACCACAGTGAATTCTTTTATGTTAGCAGGGTCTATTAACTTGAACACATCGTTTTGTCCATCGTTATTTGGTGAGAATACATTTGGCACCTCATAAATAGCATTTGGGTATTCTACTATAATCGTTATACTTTCAGAGTCAGAGCACTCATCATTGCTTGCTATTAGAGTAACTAGATAAGTTCCTGGCTCATGAATTGGGAAATCATGAATAGGATTTTCATCTGTACTAGAAGTATTGTCGCCAAAGTCCCAGAAATAAGAATTTGCATTCGTAGATTCGTTAGTAAATTCTACTTCAGTAAGCGGAAGCAACAATGTTGTTGGGTCAGCAGTAAATGCAGAAACAGGAGCATTCACAACCTGAATGTAATCAGTTTTTGTGTCTGTACCTTCACAACCATATATACTAGTAATACTCAATGTTACATCGTATTCACCTGCGGCACCGTAGGTGTGTGAAACTGGGCCACAGTCTGTACTTATGTTTCCATCTCCAAAATCCCACTTACATTCTGATGAGTTTGTTGTGTTATTTGTAAATACTACTGCATGTGGCGCACATCCGCTTGTGTTATCAGCTTCAAAGTCAACCTCTGGAGATCCATGAACAGTTACATTAACTTGAGCCGTTATTGAACATTCGTCATTAGCCGCAGTAACTGTATAGGTAGTTGTTCCAACTTGATCTGGTGTAAATGCTTCACCATCTACCACACCATTGTCCCATGAAATAGTTGCTCCATCAGGATTTCCAGCAGTTAATGTTGTGCTTTCACCTAAACAAATATTTACGTCGTCAGGTGCAATTAATTCTGGTGTCCCAATGCTTCCAACCACTACGATACCTTCAGTAGTACAGCCGTTAGCATCTGCAATTGTTACGTTGTACGCTCCGCTTGTCAAGTTTTCGAATTCAGCTTCACTTTGGAAGTTTGTTCCATTGTCAATCGAATAAGTATAATCTGTAGTACTTCCAGAAGCCGTTAAAGTTATTGAACCGTTCGCATCTCCACATGTTTCTTCCTCTGTAACGGAAGTGAAGGAAAGCGTTGTTACATTCACATTTACTTCGTGTAAAAGGTAACAGTCATCGATAGGGTCGTCAACTCTAATCCAATATGTTCCAGTCGAACTTACTTCTGTATTTGCTAATGGATTGGTTGCATTGTTTCCATCAGCTAATGAACTATAAATAATTGGATTAGCATTTGGGTCAGATGCTGGATCGATTGCGTCCATGAGATCTACTGTTTCTCCAGCACACATATTTAGGTCATTAACGAATATTTCCGGTGGATTACAGCAATTATCTACTGTAATGGTAAACTCATATTCAGTTGAACCAGGACAAAGCCCGATTTCTCCTTCTGAAGTAATGGTGTAGGTGTAAACACCTGGAGTTACTGGTGGTGTTATTGTAACAACATCACCAGAGGTAGCACTTATTCCAGCGTCACCACTCCACGTATAACTACCCAAACCTCCTTCGGCCTCTACTGTCACACTTTCTCCAACGCAAATATTAAAGTTATCATCTTCAATTTGTATTCCAATTCCTTCTGCTTCAATTGGTGTTGCAATTCCATCAGAAGCTACGAAGGTATAGTCACAAACGTCTCCTGCAAATCCATCAATCATGATGTAATAGTCTTCGCCTGGAATTAGTCCAGAAGCAGTAACATTATAGGCATTGTTTTGTGCGTACATTTCATCTACGCAAACTAAGTTTTGTACGGGTCCACTGCCACAATCAGCTGCTTTAAAGATCATGATTTGAATAGCCTCATTATCATTACAGTTATAAACATAAGCATCAAAAGCGATGTTTGTTGCATTTGCTGTAAATGTAAGGAAAGCGTTGTTTTCAATACTTCCGCAGAAAGCACTGTTTAATTGTGACCAGTAATTGGCTGAAAAAGAAGATGAGGTTGTACCACAGTATCCGTTTAAGTTACAAATCGGTGTTGCTACGCAAGCTGTATTACCAGGCGCATCTTGTCCTACACAGCCGGGCATACCTGCTGGTGGATCTACCCAGTCTCCTCCTCCAATAGAAAATGAATAGTTTGACGCTGCCATAAGAAATACAGCAAGCGTTGTTAGTAGAAAATTTTTCATAAGTATTGTGTTTTAAAAAATAGTATGCGTTGTCTTATTTTCGTTCAAGAATCATCTCTTGATTTGAACCATTCGGCAAGAATAGGCTCAGCTTTAACGAATTGTCTGCTTGTGTAGTTAGACCAACTTTCATTATTTTTCTGTCTTTTTGAATGGTGATGTCAATTTCTTCAACATCAGGTTTAACCATCTCTAATAAGTACAGTTCATTTTCTTTAGAATAAAAGAAAAACTTTTCAACTAATGCATCGTTTATAAATGCTTCTACTTTATTGTCGTAAATTTTAATTGTTTCTGCTGGTGACCCTGATAATACTGCGTACTCGCCGATATAATTGCTTTCTATTTGGGAGTGTCCAACTTGAATAGATAAGAAAATTAGAGCTATGCTGTACATAACTTTACTGAAGTTTTTCATAATGTATTAAATTTAGTGTTTGTGTTTCAAAAAGTAAATATACAATAAAAACTTATAAATCTATGCTTTAGTGCATTTTTTTTATAAACTATTGATTAAGCTAAAGTTCAATAAGTTTAATTCTGGAATAATAGAATTTTCAAGTATTAATGATGTTTGTTGAAGCATTTTAAATAGGGTAGGTTTTCTTAAAAACAAAAAAGCTCCTAAAAATTAATTTAGGAGCTTCTTATAGTATATTATTATTTTTTACTGTCTTTCGAAAGCAATTAGTTCATTTCCTTCTCCATCATAAAGAAGCAATATATTTTCATTTAACTGATATCTTGCAACGTTAACAATCGCTTTTAAGAAAGCATCTGGAATTGTCATATCTGCACACATAACTTCAGTTACTCCTGTATCAGTAAAGCTTAATTCATCATTCGTGAAGTTGTTTATAGTTCCGAAATATGAGTTACATCCATCAGAACCTGATATTTTCTTATCGTTAATATCAATGAATAAGTTTGGTACAACTTCATCCACTTCTAATTCTCCAACACGAATAGCACCCCATTCCCCATTTAATGCTTCCGAAACTTGGTTGGCATCAGTTTTCAAGAAACTTAAAATGCTATTTCCGTCTTCATCATAGAAATTTAATAAATCATTTTCGAAGTCAAAAGTTGCTACATCACCTAGTACTTTTAAATACTCGCTTTCAATGTTTTCATTGTTACAAGCCATCATTGTTGCACCAGCTTGAGAAAATGTGATTTTCTGAGTTGATAAACCTTCAATTCCAGCAAAATATCTGTTACAACCAGCGTTTCCTGCAATTCTCATTTCTTTTAAGTCAACGCTTAAGTTAGGAATAACAACCATTTTGTTAATTGGTCCTCCATTAATTGTCGCTAGAATCCAGTTTCCACTTAGTGAAGATCTTGGGTCTTTTTTCTTTTCTAATTCTTTTACAAATTTATATTGTATAGAAGAAGCATCAGCAGGTACATCTTTAGGGTCCAATTGAATTGCTTCTACTTCAATTTTCTTCATGTATCCTTCTTCGAATTCAAAGCCTTCAATATCCACATAGAAGTTTTCCCAAGAAGTAGTTGTTAAATCTTCTCCTTTATTTACTGATAAACATTCTGCTTCAAGGTTGCCCGCATTGCATTCTGTTTTTAGGCCTCCCACCCACATAGTTTCTGTTTTAACAGTTGAACATCCTTGTGCCATAATTGCTGATAATGCCAATGGTATAATAAACTTAATTTTCATATTACCTTGTTTTTATATTTCAAAAATTATTATGCAAACATAATACCAAAATAAGGTACCTAGGTGTTAACAAAAGATAAAACTTAGAAATTGGGTGACAGAGAATGTGTTTTAAAGAAGTCATCTATATACTTTACAGCTTCTTCTTCATCATCACAAACCATAAATAAATTCAGGTCTTCTTCTGAAATATAGCCATCGGCTAACATTGAGTTTTTAATCCAATCAATTAATCCACTCCAATATTCTTTTCCAATAAAAACAATTGGTTTTTTCTTAATTTTCTTCGTTTGTGTCAATGTTAATGCTTCAAACAATTCATCCATTGTTCCAAAACCACCTGGTAGTACAACGAATCCTTGCGAATATTTAACGAAAACTACTTTTCTAACGAAGAAATAGTCAAAGTTTAAGTTTGACTCTTTATCTATATATGGATTGTGGCTCTGTTCAAAAGGCAAATCGATATTTAGACCGATAGATTGTCCACCGCCTAATTGTGCTCCTTTATTTCCTGCTTCCATAATTCCAGGACCACCTCCAGTAATCACTCCATAGCCTTTTTCTCCTAGAAGCTTTGAAACATTTACCGCTTTTTGATAAAATGGGTCGTCTTCTTTCGTTCTTGCTGATCCAAACACGGAAATACTAGGTCCAATGCTGGCCATTTTTTCGTATCCAGTAACAAACTCAGCCATAATTTTAAAAATCGCCCAACTATCGTTTGACTTAATTTCACTCCAATCTTTTCCTGGTTTAAAACTCATATTTTATCTTTTTAATTCTGTTTTTAAATATTTTGAAGTAATTGAATCTTTAAATTTCTTCACCATCACTTCAGGTGTTCCTTTTGCAACAATTTCTCCGCCGAATCTTCCACCTTCTGGACCAACATCAATAATGTAATCGGCCACTTTTACAATGTCTAAGTTGTGCTCAATTACTACTACTGTGTTTCCTTCATCTACTAATCTGTTAAGAACATCTAAGAGCATTCTGATATCATCAAAGTGCAATCCTGTTGATGGCTCGTCTAGAATATAAATCGTTTTTCCTGTACTTCTTTTGGCTAATTCTGTAGCTAGTTTTATTCGCTGTGCTTCTCCTCCAGATACGGTTGTTGATGGTTGTCCCAACTTTACATAACTCAATCCAACGGATAGAAGCGTTTCTAATATACGATGAATTTTTGGAATAGGCTGAAAGAAACTTGTTGCATCTTCTATGGTCATATCCAAAACATCAAAAATGGATTTTCCTTTGTAGCGAACTTCCAAAGTTTCTCTATTGTACCTCTTTCCGTTACATGTTTCGCATTCGACATAAACGTCTGGAAGAAAATTCATTTCAATTTGTTTCAATCCTCCACCTTTACATGTTTCACAGCGACCGCCTGAAACGTTAAATGAGAATCGTCCTGGCTTATAGCCGCGAATTTGTGCTTCTGGCAAGTCGGCAAACAATCTTCTAATCTCATCAAAAACCTTAGTATAGGTTGCTGGATTTGACCTTGGTGTTCTTCCGATCGGGTCTTGATTGATTTCGATAACCTTGTCCAAATGTTGCAGTCCGTCTATCTTTTTATACGGTAAAGGTTCTTTTACGCCGTTGTAGAAGTGTGCATTTAGAATTGGATATAAAGTTTGATTTACCAAGCTAGATTTCCCACTTCCCGAAACTCCTGTAATACAAGTGAAAGTTCCGAGTGGTATTTGCAAAGTGACATTCTTTAAGTTATGTCCCGTTGCACCTGTTAAGGTTAACTTTTCGCCATTTCCTTTTCGCCTTTCTTTAGGCACTTCAATCTTCTTTCTATTGGATAAATATTGCGCCGTAAGTGAATCTCCTTTCAGAATTTCTTGGTAGGTTCCTGAATTAACAATTTCTCCACCTCTAACACCTGCTCCTGGACCTATGTCAACGACAAAATCTGCTGTTTCTATCATTTCTCTGTCGTGTTCTACCACGATTACAGAATTCCCAGCGTCTCTTAATCTCTGTAGTGATTCAATTAATCGGGTGTTGTCTCTTTGGTGCAATCCAATGCTTGGCTCGTCTAAAACATAAAGCACGTTCATTAATTCTGAACCGATTTGTGTTGCCAAACGGATTCGTTGTCCTTCTCCACCTGATAATGTTCTTGCCGATCTATTTAAAGTTAAATAGTTAAGCCCAACTGCTAAAATAAACGAAAGTCTTGCATTAATTTCTTTTAGAATTTCTGTTCCAATTATTTTTTCTGCTTTTGATAATTTCGCAGGAAGATTTTCAAAGAATTGTGCCAATTCATCTATGTCCATGCTTGTTATCTCACCGATATGCTTGCCATTAATTTGGAAATATCTTGCTTCTTTTTTCACACGAGCACCTTCGCATGAAGGACAAGTTTTCGTATTCATAAAAGACTGCGCCCAACGGGTAATTTTCGCTGAATTGTCTTCTTCTAGCTGTCTTGTTAAGAAGTTAACGACTCCTTCGAAAGCCAATAATGCATTTCCTGACTCATCTCTTTGAGATTCTCTTCCGTAAAGAATTATTTTCAGAATATCTTCAGGAATATCTCTTAATGGAGTTGTAAGTGCGTACCCTTCTTCTTGTAAGAATCGGTCAACTTCCTCGAAAATCCAATTTCGTTTATATTCTCCTAAAGGTGCTAAACCTCCTTTTTTAATTGATAATTTGTCGTCCGGAATAATTTTATCTAAGTCGATGATTGAAACTTCTCCCAGTCCATTGCATTCTTGACAAGCTCCATAGGGAGAATTGAAAGAGAACAAGTTTGGCTCTGGATCTGGATAACTAATTCCAGAAGTTGGACACATCAAGGTACGGCTAAAGTGGCGAACATCGTCTGAATCAAATTTCATGACCATCATGGATTTGTCACCAGCTTCCATGGCTGTTTCTACCGACTTTTTTAAACGTTGTGTATCTGCTTCATCTATTTTTAATCTATCCACTACAAGTTCGATATCGTGGACTTTATATCTATCAACCCTTAAACCAGGTGTAATATCAATTATCTCTCCATCGACTCTCATTTTAGTGTAGCCTTTCTTTAGCATTCGGTCGAAAAGTTCACGGTAATGACCTTTTCTTCCTTTTACCAGTGGTGCTAAAATGACGATTTTCTCTCCTTGGAAAGCTTTTGCAATAAGAGATAAGATTTGGTCGTCTGAGTACTTCACCATTTCTTCTCCAGAAATGTAAGAATTAGCACGGCCAACTCTTGCGTAAAGCAATCGAACGAAGTCGTAAATTTCTGTAATTGTTCCCACTGTCGAACGTGGGTTTTTGGAAACCGTTTTTTGTTCGATTGAAATAACAGGGGAAAGGCCATCTATTTTGTCAACATCAGGTCTGTCTAACCCAGAAAGAAATTGCCTAGCATAAGCCGAAAAAGTTTCGATATATCTTCTTTGTCCTTCTGCGAAGATGGTATCAAAGGCAAGCGACGACTTTCCACTTCCACTCAAACCAGTAAAAACTACTAGTTGATTTCTCGGGATTGTTAAGTCAATATTTTTTAGATTGTGCTCCTTGGCACCATAAATCTCTATTTTATCTTCCATAGTTTGAATAAACAATTCTATATATTAACCCCCAATGAGCCGAAGTTGTTCTGTGTTTTCTGGTAATTTAACAATCCATTTATTGTTTGGTTTAACTTCCAGGCTTTGACCGATGATCCATGGGTTTAGTTTTCTAACAATTTTTGTAGATACCTTATGTTTAATTGCCCATTCATGAATGCTTTCAATCGTTTTGTCCACAACGATATCTTTCGTTTTATAGGGAGGATATAAATCTTCTTCTGTTAGTACAAATCCATATTCTTCTGGGTTTTCGAAAATCAATTTTACTGCGAATAACCTAAAGATATAACGTGCAGTTTCTGAATTTAAGGACAAGTCAAAGAAATTATTTACTTGTTGCGCCTCTAAATCTCTTTGAATTCCATTCATTCCTCTGTTATAAGCTGCTGCAGCTAAGAACCAAGAGTCGAATTTTCGATAAGCTTTTTTCAAATACATACAGGCTGCCCTCGTGCTTTTTTCAAGGTGGTAGCGTTCGTCAACTTGTGAATTGATAATTAAACCATATTCTTCTCCGGCACTTTCCATAAACTGCCAAAAACCTTTTGCCCCGGCCGGACTAACGACATTTCGCAATCCACTTTCGATGATGGCAACATAAATTAAATCTTCTGGAACACCTTCTTGCTTTAAAATAGCTTTCATTTCGGGTAACCAGCGATGCGCCAGTTTCATCGTTATATAAGTATTGGAATGCCAATAATTATTAACGATAAGCTCGTAATCCAGTCTTTCTTTTAAGTCTAAATCATCGAATTCAACTTTTTCTCCTGCGAAAGTTATCTCATCTGGTATTTTTGGAAGTTGCCACTTTAGTTGGTTGTTTTCGGTGCTGACAGTTTTCACTTCCTTTTTTTCTGTGGGAATTTTAATCTCTTTCGCTTCTAACTTGTTGGAACACGAAGAAACAAAGGGAATTAGAATAATAAGAAGAAAATATACCTTGCCCATTTTAGATAATTATTGTTTCAACAAAAGTACCAAAACTTGTATACAATTGAGGAAGAATGGCAAGCTAATTTTGCGGGGCTTTATATTTCAAAGTGTTTCTATACAGTGGAATAAATATAGCGAAAAAGAACACGCCCCCTAAAATGGTAAGCATATAGTATCCATTCATTAATAGCGAACTTAGTTGAACAGCGTATAGAAATGAAAAAGCGCTGATTATTGTGAAAATAAACCAAACTTTAAAATCAGAGAAACCTCTATATACCAAGTGGTGAGTTGTATGGTCTTTTCCTCCTAACATTACCGAAACGCCTCTTCTTCTTCTGTTAATCATAACCGTTAAAGTATCAGCAATTGTTGGTGTAAAAGCTGCAACGACTAAAAAAGGTGCTGTCCAAGTTGGAAGGTGGAAATCAGCAGGTAAGTTCCAGATTGCTTTAATACCAAAGAACGCTACAAATAGGGCTAGAAACTGGCTTCCACCGTCTCCCATAAAAATCTTAGAAGGATTGATGTTATAAGCTAAAAAGCCTACTAGTGCTCCCATTTGGGCGATTATTAACACAAGCCATATCAAAGAGCCAGCTCCCGAAAGGATGAAAATTGTAGCACATGCAAGCAAAATAAATAAAGAAACAGTTGCTGTGATTCCATCCATGTTATCAAGCATGTTTAAGCTATTCATTACTGCTACCACCCAAATAATGGTGATAATTCCGTCTATAATGTAGTTGTCGAAAAGTACAATGCCGTTTCCTGTTAAGATGAAAATTAATCCGTTTAGTATTTGTACTGAAAGTTTTAACATTGGTTTCGTACAACTATAATCGTCGTAAACGCCCATGAAGAATGCAAGATTCGCTGCGACAAATAGTCCCCAAAACTCATGACTTGAGAAGAATGAGAAATCGTTCATTAAGAAAGCATAAGCAGGCACCGACAACATGAAAGATGCGTAGAGGCTAACTCCACCTAATGACGGTTTTGCTGTAGTGCTCCATCTTTGAGCTGTATCATTTTTGTATTTAATTCCCATAGATTGAGAATTGACAATAATAATTTTGTTCACTATAAATGAAAAGGTAAATATCCCAATAAAGGAAACGATATAAATGTAGTAATAAGTGTCCAAGCTATTTAAGTTTATATTAATTTCAGTAATACGGTGAAGTAAATATATGAAAACTTTCATAAACTTCATCTTTTTCTGATAAAATGGGTGTTAACACCCTCCAATCGATATTTAAATCTTTGTCGTTCCACATCAAACCTCCTTCACTTTCCTTATTGTAAAGGTTGGTGCATTTATAGTTAAATATGGTATTGTCCTCTAATGTTAAGAAACCATGTGCAAATCCTTCTGGAACATATAACTGTAATTTATTTTTTTCTGAAAGCACCATTTTGAAATGTTGCCCGTAGGTAGGAGAGTCTTTCCTAATGTCCACAGCTACATCTAAGACACTTCCTTTCACTACTCGAACTAATTTTCCTTGTGCAAAAGGTGGTTTTTGAAAATGCAGTCCTCGCAGTACATTTTTGTGCGACATTGACTCATTGTCTTGGATGAAATCAGGCACTTCACCCAACTGTTCTTTCCATTTTTGCAAGTTGAAACTTTCAAAGAAGTATCCTCTATCGTCACCAAAAACTGTAGGTTCAATAATAAGTAATCCTTCTATATCTGTTCGTGTAATTTTCAAAATATATACTATTTAATCCTGATAATATCCGCTTTCATAACCGCCGTAAACATTGTTCTCAACATCTGCTCCGTTTAAGACAATGCTCAAGTTTTTGACTTCATCAATTTTAGCGATATCATACAGTTTATCAATAAAGTATCGTTTAGAATAATTCGATCTGAAGACGTAGATTGGAATGTCAATTTTACTTAATAGACGAATACCATCTGAAACAATTCCAACTGGTGGCGTATCAAAAATAATGACATCGTATATTTCCTTTAATTGTGCCAATACGCTTTCGAATTCCATGCTTAAAATTAGCTCTGAAGGATTCGGAGGGATAGGACCAGCAGAAATAAAATCTAAACCTTCAACTCTTGAGTTGATAACGACCTCGTCTAAAGTATAATGACCCGCCAAAAGCTGACTCATTCCTAGGTCGTTGTTAACGCCAAAGCCTAAGTGTACCTTTGGTTTTCTTAAGTCCAAATCGATTACGATTACCTTTTTACCAGTCATCGCAATGACACCTGCTAAGTTAAGCGCTACAAAAGTTTTTCCTTCTCCTGAAATAGTTGAAGAAACAGCAATTGTTTGATAATCTTTCTTTAAGAATGAAAGGTTCACTCTTATATTTCTAAAACTTTCCGTTAATTTAGATTTTGGTCTTTCATCCACTAATAATGAAGAGTATTCTCCAGCATGCTTAATATGTGGTATGGTTCCAATGGCTCCTACATTTTTCGGGATAATTCGTTGTAAATCGGAAATTCTACTAATTTGATTGAAAGTTAAATACTTTAATACGATTAACATTCCTGAGAATAAAACGGATAAAAATATAGCGATACCATAAGCTAAAGGTCTAATTGGGTAAACAGGTTTTCCTGAAGCGGTTGCGTCATTTAATATCTTATTGTCAGAAGAAAATCCTGCATTCGAAATAGAGTAAATTACCTTCTTTTCTGTTAGCGTTGAGTAAAATTTATCGTTAAGACTTTGAATACTCATCAATCTATCCAACTCCATTTGTTTTTGTGGTAATTGGCTGTATTGCGCTTCTAACTCTTGTCTTCTTTCTTGAACGTATTTTAGCTTTTCTTGATTCTTGTCTTCTACTAACTCTATCAAGTTGTTGATGATTTCGATATTAAATTCAATTTGCTTCTCTAGTCTTTTTATTTTTTCGTTATCACCAGTAATCTTATAGGATAGGTTTTCTTTCTCTTCTAATAGTCGATATAAGTCTTGAATTTGTGTAGTAAGACTACCAACGAATGTTTGCCCGATAATATCAGGTAGGATTTTGTAAATTTCTAGGCTATTTGCTTGATTGTTTATCTTCTGTTTGACAATTTCTAGTATGCGTTTATCTTCTGTAACTTTCTCTTCTTCATCGTTTAGCAATTCAAGACGAGACTGAATAATTGTTCCAACGCTTTCTTTTCCAACAATTTTCTCATCTCTTCTATATTGAAGAACACTGTCTTTTGAAGCTAATAATTCCTTCGATAAAGAGTCTAATTGAACATCGATAAAACTTAAGATATTCTGAACGCTTTCCTTCTTAATTTCATCATAATAGTTGAAGAAGTTGTGCGTTAATGTTGACACTACATCTCTAGCAAGTGAAATATTTTCATTTCTACAGCTAATTTCAACCGTCCTTGCATTTTGATTAATGATATCAATACTTAATCCTCCGTATATTCTTCGTGCAATGGTATTGAAATTGTTAATTTCAAAATAGATTTTATTGTTGGTTACTTCTGATTTGAATCTTTGAATATCTTCGATGGTAATTAAGGCATCAAAGAAAGGCGTTTTCATTACTGCATTTGGCGTCACATTGTACTCGTAACTTTTTCCTTTATGGTTGAAGCTCAAACCTATTTCATCTCCTATAATGGTAACATATATCGGTTGATTAAAGATGCTGGAGTCTTTAACTTGTCCTATTATTACTTCGTAACCAGAAGATTTGTATTTATTTTCTGTTAAGAATTCTCCTTTATTATAATAGGATACATCTAAAGGTAAGTCATTGATTGTCTTGTTGAAAAGTCGTTGAGATTTGATAATTTCTATATCCTTAGATAAAGAAGACTCTCCCATGACCTCTTTGAAACCAAAAATATCTTCACTTTGATTTTCGTTCTGAATCTGAATCAATATTTTTGACTCATAAATAGGTTTAGTGTATCTGAGATACAAGAAAGCAATGGCACCAAAAAAGGCAAATATCAGAATGGTCCAATACCAATTCTTTTTCAGAATTAGTTTGAATATGTGAAAATCAAAACTAGTATTAAGCGATATTTTGGGTTTTTGCAATTCCATTATTTAAACTTAATAATTAGTGCAAAAATCGTTACCGCTGCAGATAATAAAGATACAATAGGTGTTACCTCTTTTAAGAATTCTCTAGCAATTCGCTTGGTAGGTTCTACGTAAACGTAATCGTTTGCTTGCATCACCATATCTGCATATTGAAGTCCATCTATTGTGCTTAAATCAACCATGTAAACCTCTCTTCCTTTGGGGGTGTTTCGCATGATTTTGATGCTTTTTGCTTTTCCACGTTCCGTAATTCCGCCTGCTTGTGCTAATACCTCCATTAGCGTTGTATTCTCGTTGTTAAGTGGTATTACCCGAGCAGTTCCACCTGAACCGGGGAATACAATTACACGTTTATTAACCACTTCTATTTGTATGAAGGGGTTGATGTATTTTTCTCCGTAAAGTGACTTTAATTTCTCTTGTGTTTCAATGATGGTTAATCCTCCTACTTCTACTAATCCTAAAATGGGAAGCTCTGCAGTTCCGTCATTTCTAACTAAATAGCTCAATGAATTGTTTGTTCTAGTCATATTGCTACCACCGCTTCCGTCTGTGTAAACTCCTGCACTGATATCGATAATTCGTGCACCATCTTCTACATAAATGAGTAAAGAAAACTTATCGTTTGGTGCAAGGCGGTATGCTTCGTTGGTTATTATTGGAATACTATCAGTTATCACATCGTCTTTCCCCGATTTCAGCATAACATAACTATTAATTCCACATGAATCTAGTAGAAAAGCAATGCTTAGAAAGAATAGAATTATATAGTATCTTTTCATTTATTTAATAGTTCTTTATAGTAGTTACTCATATCGGTTACCAAACGTTGGTAGCTATACTTTTCCATAACATTTTGAACGCCGAAGGTAGAAAATTTTTCTCGTATTTCATCTTCCTCCACCAATTTACGTAATTTTTCAACATAAGTTTCAAAATCTTCACGCTTTACGACGTATCCAGACTTTTCATCTGCTATGATATCGCGAACTCCACCAACATCTGTTGAGATTACTGGAATTCCCGATGCTTGAGCTTCGATGATGCTTACTGGTGTTCCTTCGTTTTTAGAAGTTAAGGCGATAATGTCCATCCCTGGAATAAATGCTGGAATATCAAATATCCATGAGGTCATAATAATGGTAGCAGGAAATCGCTTTTGAATTTCATCCACCTTTTCTTTAATATGGGCTTCTTCAGCACCGCCCCCGACGATAAATATTCTCACTTTTCTTTTTGTGGTAGCAAGTAACTGTTCCACTACTTTTAGGAAGTAATCATGATCCTTGACAGGTGCCAAACGTCCAACGATTGCTATTGCTATTTCATTTTCTTGTAGTTGATATTTTTCTCTGATAAGTTTTCTCCTTTCTGCTCTGTTTTCTTGGAATTTCTTTAAGTCAAATCCTAAGGGAATGATTTTCGCCTTGCTTGCTGGAACTACTTTGTGGGTATTTACCAGTTCCTCGTGTTGGAGCTGACTAATAACGACAATTCCTGTTGATTTCTTCGCTAAATACTGTTCTATTACCTTAAATATCATTGTTTTAACTTTCCCAAAGTAAGAATGGAAAACATGTCCGTGAAAAGTATGGATAACAACTGGAATGTTCAATGAAAATGCTGCCATTCTACCTAAAACCCCAGCTTTTGATGCATGGGTATGCACAATGTCTGGCTTTATTTCTTTTAGAATTTCCTTAATTTTTTTATAAGCCTTGTATTCATTGAATGGATTGATACTACGTTGAATTTCGTGTATAATAATAGGCTTTATGCCATATTCTTCTAAGATGTGCAAAGAGTCTGTCTCAGCATCATCAGGAACACCGCCAATTAAAGTCGTTTCAAATTCGTCTTCTAAGAACTTAGTAAGGAATGTCGCATTATATGTTGGACCACCGAGATTGAAACGATTGATGATTCTAACTACTTTTATTTTTTTGTCCATCGTTGGTACCAATTTTGAAATACGATATACGCCCACATTGTTACGGTGGCTTCTTCTGTTTTACCTTCCTGAAAATCCTTTTTTAATTGGTTTATTCCGGGGAATTTAAATATGTTTTGTGCTTCTAGATAGGATTTCTCAAACCACGATTTTTGAACGACTTCATCCCAAATTTCGTTGATCCAATCATGAAGCGGAATTTCAAATCCTCGTTTTGATCGCGAGAAAACCTCCTCGGGCAGCACTTTTTTAAATGCTTCTTTTAGAATGCGCTTTCCTACATTGCCTTTTAACTTGTACTCATCAGGCAAACTACTGACAAACTCCACCAGGTCCTTGTCTAAGAAAGGAACTCTAACTTCAAAATTGTGAAAACGAGCCATAACATCTACCTTTTTCAGCATGTCGTTGGGTAAGATAAACTCCAAGTCATTCATTAAGAAACTCTGAAGATTGTTCTCGCCGTGTGGTAAAGAACTATTGAAAGAGACCTCATTTATTAGTAGGGAATTTCTTCTTTTGGTTGAAATAAATTCCGCTAAACTCCAATAAGTATTGGGCCAACTTTTATCAAGCAATGACTTGAATTTCTTTAATTGACGAACTTTATTTGACAGTTTTCCTCTTCTAGTTCCACCAGGGATGAATTTTGAATATTGAGCGAGCATTTTTAAGATAAAGCCAGGATTTTGACTTTTTACAAAAGCTTTGTGTTTGTTGTAACCAGCAAAATATTCATCCGCACCGTCACCAGAAACACAAATGCCTACTTTTTCCTTTGCTTTTTGAATTAAGAAATATAAAGCAACCGCGCTTGAGTCGGCATAAGGTTCGTCAAAAGCAGCTAAAACATCATTAAAAGAAGCAACAACTTCTTCCTTGCCAAGACGTGTCAAATGATGTCTAGATTTTATATGCTCCGCTACTTTTTGGGAGTAGGGAGACTCATCGAAATAGTCGTTTCCTGAGAAACCAATTGAAAAGGTATCTAATTCATTTAAAAAAGTAGATGAAACCTGCGAAACGATAGAGCTGTCAACGCCTCCGCTTAGAAAAGATCCTATTGATTTATTCGTGTTTAAACGTTTTATTACCGCATCCTCTAGTTTTTGTTTAACTTTTTTAGTTGCTTCCTCGTACGAAATGTCAATCGGTTTAACTGCTCGAAGGTCAAAGTAAGATTTGCTAGTTACTATTCCTTCTTTAACGATTAAATAATGACCGGGCATTAACTTATTTACACCCTTGATGATGGTGTGAGGAGCTGGAATATAAGTGAATTGAAAATAGGCATTTAAAGCTTCATTATTCACTTCCCAGTTTGACAGTAAATGTTTAAAAGGCTTTAATTCCGAAGCGAAAATAATTTCATCTTCTTGCAAGGCATATAACAGCGGTTTGATTCCAAAATGATCTCTTGCAAGGATTAATTTATCCTCTTTCACATCATAAAAAGCAAATGCAAAATCCCCATCTAAGTCTTTTATGCCTTCTTCACCATGTTTAATCAGGTGGTGAAGTAATATCTCTGTATCGGAAGCAGTTTTAAAGAAAATAGTTCCTTCTTTCAGTAAATCATTCTTTAAATCTTGATAATTATAGATTTGTCCATTAAATAGCAGCGCATAATTTCCACTTTCATCAAGGAAAGGTTGGTTTGCCTTCGAGTTTTCAATTAAGGAATGATTGGAATGCAAGATAGCTTTCTCAAAAACCATCGATGAATTCTCCTTAACAGAAGTGTTTTCTTCTTGAAGAACTGCATTTATACGATTTTGGTCCGATTTTTTCAGTTGATTAAAAAAAACTTTAAGTCCTAGTAGGCTGCTCACGATATTTTGTCGATTTTTATAAAAAATTAAAGATACACATGAAAATAAAAGTATATCCTATATTTTTCCTTTTTTTTCCTTTTTTAGCTTTTTCACAAAGTGAAGACAATAGTATTCAACAAGCTATTAATAAGTTTACACTGAATGAAGAGTTGTTAAGTTCTGCAATAAGTTTTATGGCTTACGATTTAGATAATGATCAAACCTTGGCCAATCACAATTCAAAATTAACAATTCCTACGGCTTCTACAACAAAATTATTTTCAACGGCTGCTGCATTCGAACTATTGGGAAAGGATTATCGACCAAAAACGGAGCTTTATTACTCTGGTTTTATTGATAATGATAGCATTCTTCATGGTGACATTGTTATTCGTGGACTAGGGGATCCTTCTTTGGCGAGCGGTTATTTCTATAAGAAAGAAGAACAAGATAAATTCTTAATCGATTGGGTAGAGTTGATAAAAAAGAAGGGAATAAAACAAGTTGATGGAAAAGTATTGGCCGATGGTTCAGCTTTTGGTTACAATGGTGTTCCTGATGGCTGGTCTTGGTCTGATTTGGGGAATTACTATGGCGCTGGGCCAAGTGGAGTTGCACTTTACGATAATATGACTTATTTGCACTTCTCAACGAGTAGTCAACTAAACGGTCCAACGTATTTAGATTCTATGACACCAAATATTCTAGGCTTTGAATTGGATAATCAAGTTCAAACATATAATGGAAACGCCGACAACGCTTATATTTACGGTGGTCCTTTTTCGAATAAAAGATTTGCTACAGGAAGTTTACCTAGAAGTAAAACAAACTTTCAAGTAAAATCCAGTATTCCAGATCCGGAATTATTGTTAGCACAATTGTTTGAAAGAGTACTAAACGAAAATGAAGTTTCTGTCCTTGCACCTGCAATTGGTTATCGAACTTATAGAAATGTTTTGGATACTTTATTGAATTATAAAGAACTGACATTTATTCATAGTCAACAAGGGAAAACGGTTAATGAAATTGCTTATTGGACAAATTTGCGAAGTGTGAATTTTTTCGCCGAGCAATTGCTGTGCTTAATTGGTTATGAAAAAGGCGGAAACGGTTCTTCTTCTTTTAGCACGAATTATGTTGTGAATTTTTGGAATTCTAAATTAGGAACGCAGCTTTTTATGCGAGATGGTAGCGGATTGTCTAGAAGCAATGGTTTCAGTTCTGATGATTTTATTCTTTTATTAAAATACATGTATAAGTCCAAAAACTACAAGGACTTTCTCGCTACTTTGCCGGTTGCTGGTGAAAGTGGCACTTTGAGAAGTGTCGGTAGGGGACAAGTTGCACAAGGGCGCGTTATGGCAAAAAGCGGGACCATGAATAAAATCAAGTCTTATGCTGGATACGTTACTTCAAAAAGCGGGAAAAATATTGCCTTTGCGATAACGATTAATAACTACGGATATAGCAATGCGCAGTTGATGAAGGAAATTGAGAAAGTGATGAACGCGATGGCTGGGTATTAATTCTTGAAAAAACCTCTTTAAACCAAAAACAGCAACTGATTTCTCAATTGCTGTTCTAATGGTAGACTGCATGTTTGAAATATCTAACTTGAAAAAAGATATTGATAGCATTGAACATTTTTATTTTTATCAGAAATTCACTGACTAAAAAATGGTTGAATTGTCGAACCAGATTGATAACTAACTTCAATTGTAGTCAATAATTGACATTTGATTGAATGTCGGTTCAACAAATAACTTCTTAATCTTTGCACTGGGATAGGTCTTGGTCACCAAGGCCACTATTTCCGCTTCTGCAGTCGGTTCCATTTCTGAACCAAGTATAACCTCTTTAATCCAATCAGGATTTAGTGGAACTCTTCGATTGTTAATATGCATTTTGGTAAATCGAAATTCATCCTCTTCCCGAAATTTATCTGGAAGATTATACATGAGCTTCATCATGTTCAGGACCCTTTCATCAGATGAAAGTGAAATAGGAGGGATTTTTGGATGGTCACTTTCTTGATAATAGTTGACTTTACCACAAGTGCCAAAAACTGTGTCATTTGTATAAATCTCTGTAAAGTCAATACCCACACAATACCCAGTCTTGTAACCCGCAAAAGTATTCCATAGCCTCTCGTTCATAGGGGTTTCTGAAGCACAAAAAATAGATAGCACATTATTCAAATGAGCTCTAAATTCCTTTTCAGCATGAGCTCTATGCTCTAAATCGTAAAACTTATTTGTTTCAAAAAGTTCCTTTGTTCTGTTCAAAACGAAGGATATTTCAACAATCCCAGCATCAACTTCTCTCTGGGCTTCTTGTCTGCAAAACTCCCATATCATTTCCTTTGTGACAGAGTCGTAATCTCTGCCAAGATTACATTCGGTCAATTCGTCAAGTTCATCTGGAGAGGCATAATAGATTTCATGATGAGTTAACAACCTTTTGTGTTCTGGCTTTATCCAAGTTCTGTATTTATATAGAACTGTTGGCATCTCAGATGCATTTTCTTTTTTGACAAATTGTAAATCCATTAGTAACTTACTTTGTAAGACAGGGAATCAAAGGTCACTTCAGACATATTGACTTCTTCACTACTTGGGTTCCCTTCTATTTCATATACCCTCACAAGCTTATATTTTTCTACATTATTATTGTAAAATGTTCTTTCATTATTTGATATGTAGAATTGTCGGGATATAGGATTTTGACGACTAAGAGTAGTAGTTTTTACTTCGATAAAAATGTCATTCTCGTTTTCGTCATGAGATAAAATATCATACCCAAAATCATCTGATATTTTTGCTTGGTGAATTGGATAATTCTGCTTTCTATTTCTAAAACCCTGGAGTTTGTTTATTTCGTTTTCTAAAATATACTCCTCACCCTTTATTCCAATCTCCATTTTCCTTGCTGCTTCTTCAGCTCTTTGCGCTGGTGTTTTTGGAGGTCTCGGAATTGTGTTGATAACTGTTAGTTCTTGATTCAGACCAGCCATTAACGTAATTACTTTAGAAACGGCTAAATCAATAGTTGAAATTTCTATTGCTCCAAATTCATTAGGGAATAATTTTGTTATGATTCGAGCTCCTGCAGGATTCAAACCGATTTGATTAACCCATTCTTCTGGTGAAACGACTTGATTCGAATAGATTGCCTTAAAACCATCTTCAAATAATTTTTGAAAATTGACATTTAATTCTGGAATGTTACTTATTGAAGTTTGCAACTGTAATCCCAGATTGTTCAATTGAGTCGTGAGTTCAATTCTTCTTTCAGCACTTATTCCTCTTGCAGAAGCGCTTCCAAAATAGAATCCAACATCTAAACAGCCGTCATGTGCATTGATTACAAAACTTATTTGCGCAGAATATTGTTTGTGCTCTCCACCTTTATGAATATAAGACCACTTGGTTCCAAATCGACCACTGAAAATATCATTACCGACATTTCCACCATATTGAAATGGTCCGTAGTTAGCAGAATATCTTTCATTAAAAAAAATAGCCATTCTTCTTAATTTAGCCTTTATTTCATTAAGCCGAGCTCTTTCTATTGTTATGGAATTAGACCTTATTGTGTTGCCAGTGTAGGTTCTGTTTGATAGGTTTAGGATTAGCTCAATTTCAGTTGAAGTTATATTTTGCATAGTTATATTTTTAA
This sequence comes from Brumimicrobium sp., assembly GCA_035497735.1. Classification (GTDB taxonomy): domain Bacteria; phylum Bacteroidota; class Bacteroidia; order Flavobacteriales_D; family Crocinitomicaceae; genus Brumimicrobium. The sequence continues at coordinate 29,218 of DATJCX010000023.1, forward strand.
GCCCTTTGGCGTTTCAAATTCGGAAATTTTAATACCTATTAATTCTTGTTGTTATCATCAAACAACCTATATTGGCTTTTATCTGCTTCCCTCTTTTGACGGTATGATTTTCCTTCAGGAGTTTCAACTGGTTTGTCATTTTCAAAGTAAGAATTTACTCTTATTACTTCATGTTTTGTCACCTTAATTACACCTTCGTTGTCCACCGCTCTATGAATAATAAGTTGGCAGTCAATAGAAGTGCCATTTTTAAATTGAATTTTGCCAGATTGTACTAATGACTTAAATTCTGCTGATTTGATTTTAAAATGAATAATATTTCCCTCGTATACACCCATCCAGGAATAGTTCCCCTTCTTAAGTACAGGTGAAATAATCTCTATAATTGCATTATTGATTTCAATAGGTTCTATGTCATCATTAACAAGAATAAATTCACTGAATCTATTTCTTTTTATTCTGTTTTCCTTGATTATAGTTTTTGAATTGTCTTGAGATATTATTGAAATTTCATCCACATCAGGATAACCACTAAGATTGCTGTAAAAATTTGACCTTCTTTTTTTAATTGTTACATTGCCTCCAATGTTCCTCTCTGTTTCATTTAGGTCTTGTCTCAATTTTTTTATTTCTAATTTTATTTTTTCCTTCTCCAAATCTTGCATTTCAACATCTTCGAAAACCTTATCAATTACCTTTTCAATTGACTTTGATATTGGTGTAGATAGTATTACTGTAATAAGGGCGACAATTGCAGCTTGAGTAATTGGTCCTTTTTTGTTTTCTTCTTTAGAAACTACTTTGAACCATCTTCTTAAACCACCTTCCCTAAATGGTTCTGTTTCTACAATTATATCGGCATTTACTTTTAACGCTATTTCCCGAATAATTCCTAAAAACTCGTGTTCGCATTTGTTTTGAATATAGGCATCCATTAAATGTGTGCCACCTTTGAGCCAATAGTGAATTTCTATGGTGTTGGCATCTTTAAAATTTGGAACATTTTCTTTTATCTTCATATGCAGAGATTAAGTTTATGCTGCCACCCATCCCTTACCTAAACTGGCTTGGACATAAACATGGTCATATATTTTGTTACTTACTTCTGCAAATTCTTTTCTACCATATGGTTCTGCTGGTAGGTCATGGTCCAGGACCAACTCAATAGCGTTTTTAACTCGCTCCTTGGTCTCGGAGTCACGAAACCAATCTTGGACCAGGACCTTTGGCTTTTCTTCTCTCAATCGCTTTAAAAGATGTTTGGCTGCATTCTTTACGTCCTGTTCTTGTTGTTTGGTCAGTTTATCTTTACGGATAAGGTCAAACAACTCCATTTCCTCTTCAGTTAGTCCAAGTTCAATATGCCGTTCATCCTCTTCCTTCATTTTGTCAACAAAATCAACCAGGTCTTTATAGTAATCTTCGGTCATACTTCCGCCAGAGTTGTATTTGTCAATAATAGCCTGGAAGCGCTCCAGGAAAGAAGCTCGTGTTGTGTTTTGCTCCAGCATCAACTCAAGCTTATGAGAAATGAATGCTTTTAAATCTGCAATCTCAATATTCTTATGTTTTTTCTCTGGGAATTCCTTCTTGAGTTTTTCTATGTCAATTGATGCTAAGTTTAATTCTTTTTTGTAGCCCTTTATCTTGTATTGTTCAGAAGGAACCCATGAGTCCTTAAGTACATTTCCATCATCCGAGGTTAGAACACTTTGGTCCAGGAGTTCTGAAATTCTTTGTTGTGCTCTATCCACATTTGCCTGGCCCACATGGCTGTCAATAACGCCACGCAAGTAATGAATCACTTCCACGATTCTGTATTTCTCTCTATGCTTTAAAATATCTGGACGGCACGCTTCATAGAGTCCGAAGCAAGTGTTATCGTATACGTTGAATTCTTTTCTAACTTCATCCTTGGCCAATAAAATGTCTGCAAAATCATCAAAGAGCTCCATCTTAGAGAAGGTTTCTTCGCTGGCCAGTATTTTGTCCAAATCAACGTCATGATTCTTGCAGAATCCTTTTGTCGCTTGTATAGATTCATCTAAGAGAACTATTAATTCCGATTTATCTTCAACTGGATTTTCTCCTCCTGTATTTTGGTCTGGGTCAGCCTCTTCGCCTTGACCGTAATCTTTTAGTGCCTTTTTGATGTTTCGGAACACATTATAGTAATCCACAATTAAACCATTACGCTTGCCTGGAGCCACACGGTTTGCTCTTGCAATTGTTTGCATCAAGGTGTGGTTTTTCATTGGCTTGTCCAGGTAGAGCGTTGAAACAGTTGGAGCATCAAATCCAGTTAACCACATGGCACAAACAAATACCATTTGGAGCGGGTGTTCTGGGTCTTTGAAATTATCTTCTACGTTCTTCCCATTCTCATCCAGTTCGTTGATTCTGTCTCTGTGAAACTGAATGTTTAAACCTTTTTCTTTGAACTTTTCTTTTTCTTCACCGTCTTCAGAGATGATAACGGCCATGTCCATTCGAGACAGATAATTGATAACACGCTTCAGCTCTTGTTTTTCATCTTCGTTCGTGCAAACCTGATGTTCTTTGCGAAGCGTTTTTAGTTGTTCGACAATATTCTTTTTGACTTTGTCGTACATCTTTACTGCAGTGTACTTGTCCACACAAATCACCATTCCTTTTCCAAGGTAACCTCTTCTCGGAAAGTGGTTTGCAATATCTTCAGCTATGGTTTCCAAACGGTCATCTCTGGTGATAACCTCCATGGTTGTAGCGAATTTATCTTCCAGTTTTTGCTGCTGCTGCTCATTTAAGTTTTCTTCTTCCAGAATTTCGGCTAAATCTTCATTCAAGTCATCATTCGCCACTTGAAGTTCTGGCAGTCGTTTATCATAATAGAGTGGAACTGTGGCTCCATCATCAATCGCTTGTCCGAAATTATATTCCGAAATATATTTCCCGAACCAGGCATTCGTCTTTTTTTCTTTGCCTAATAATGGTGTTCCTGTAAATGCAATAAATTGTGCGTTTGGAAGGCCTTCTCTTAAGTTTTCGGCTAATGAAGCATATTGTGTTCTGTGCGCCTCATCTACTATAACAACAATGTCATCTCGTTCGGAAAGTACTGGATACTTTTTTCCTTTGTCGAATCGAAATTTGTGAATGAGTGTAAAGATGTATCGTTTGTTGGTGGTTAGTACATCTCTGAGTTCTGCACTATTCTTAGGTCTTGAAGTATCTGCTTTTGTGCAGGCTCCCATGTGCAGGAAGTTTCGATAAATTTGCGTGTCCAGGTCCTCTCGGTCCGTTATGACTAAAAAAGTAAAGTTTCCTTCGAACTTTCGAAAAATCTTTCGAGTAAAAAACACCATCGAAAAGCTCTTTCCGCTTCCTTGCGTATGCCAGAAGACACCTAATTTTCCTCCTCGCTCTTTTCGGTCCGAAAATGCATCTATTGCTTTATTTACTCCTAAAAATTGATGGTTTTTCGCAGAAACTTTGAATGCATTATTGTTGAAGAGAATGTAGTTTTCGATATAGTCTAATAGTTTCGGCTGTGTGCACAAGCCATTGACAGTATACCTTAAACTGTTGCTGTTTTCTCGAATTTCCTTTTTATCTGGTCGTTCTTTCTCGTCATCTATTCGGAGCCATTCTCCAAAGTGTTCCCAGGTCGCTGTGAAGGAGCCAACTCGTGTTTCTCTGCCGTTAGATAATAATGTTATTGCATTGTACCAAAAGAGCTGTGGTAATTCTTTCTTGTAGTTTGTTAAGTTATCTGTATAGGCGTTTTTGACAGATACATTATTGTTCTTCAATTCAATCAGTACCAACGGAAGGCCATTAATGTAGAGTATTACATCTGGTCTACGGTATCCAATTTCTCCCTTAATCCATAACTGTTGGACCGCTAAGAAATCATTGTTCCCTGGAACATCAAAGTCAATTATCTTGACGAATCCGTGTTCCTCTTTGCCGTTCTCGTTATCATAGCTAACAGGAACGCCTTCTCGAATCATTTTGTAGACTTCGATATTGGCATTTATCATGGTCATGGCTCTTCGCCCTTTACTGACTTCATGCGCTGCCATGTCAATGGCTTTTGCAGGCAGTTCAGGGTTTAGTCTGTCTAAGTAAGTTCTTAGAATATCCTTAAATACCACCTCCGATTTGTCAGTTCTACCTGATTTATCGTTAAGGTCATCTGCATTAGCAGTAAAACAGTTGAGTTGTCTCCAGGGAAGTTCCTGGGCCAACATGTCCTTTAATACTGCTAATTCTATATCGTCTTCTGACAAAAAATTCTTCATGTCATATCATTTTACTTCTACTTATGGCCCCATTGTGGCCCCTTTATTTTCTTGTTTTGGCCTTGTCGTGGCCCCATTATTCTTCTCAAAAACCCCTTATAAACAAGGGTTTTAGCGTTTTTATTTGGTTTTTAACCAAATAATGGCCCCATCTTGGCCCCATTGATTAACTTCTTTCTGGCCCCATTATGGCCCCTTTCAAAACATAGTTGGTACCAGCTCCAGTGGTACCAGTATTTATCAGGTATCTTCCTTCCAATTCTCCCAAATACCTTGTAGCAGTTCGTTTTGCTACATCACAAATTTTCTGCACAATAGAATTGGATATAGCGCCATGCTCCTGCACATACAAAACAATGGCTCTCAACTCTTCTTTAAGTCCTTCTGCAGCCAATCCAGTTTCGGTAAACTTAATGAGTTCCACTTGGAAGTCTGGAGCTTCATTGGAAAAGCGAGGTGGAGCTATTTTATGCGCTTTACATGCTTTAATCATCTTAATGGTTCCTCTTCCCCAAGATTCAATATATCCCGCTCTAAATAGTGTGTTTGCTATGTCTGGATTAAACGGTTTTGAAGGGTGCTTACTTGTTAGCTTGTCCACAGTCCAATTTTCAGGCAATTGTCCTTCGTTCCAGAAAATGATTTTATCTCTATAAACACTAATTTGAATAGGGATTCCGCTACTGTAATCTTTATGAGCAATCGCATTCATCAAGGCTTCACGAATGGCTTCTTGAGGAAAGGTGAATTTTTCATATCTGGAACCACCATCATAAGATATTGCAGCAACATCGTATTTAGTTTTGAGTAAATCCAATGCTTCTTCAGCTTGTTCCAATAAATTACCATGTAACTCATCTTGATACTTTAGGTCTTCATCCGACTCGAAAAAGCCGATTTTAATGAAAGCTCCCGTAACATACTTCTCAGGATTTGGGTGAAAAAGTAGGATAGCTGCTCTTTTTAGGTGTTCCTCATCATCTAAGTGTAAACTCTCAATTAACTGCTTATTTGTGCCATCTATATCTTCTGGCTCTAATCGTTTGCTCTTAGCAGCTTTCTCACGAAAGACAATTAAGGTTTCATTCTTAAGCTCTTCCACAGAAACATTCGGCACAGGAACTCCATCCCAACGTTTTCCTTGGCGTTCAAGAAGGAATTTATTTAAAGCTGCTCCCTTGAACTCTTTCTTAGTGCTGCCGCTACGGAAATAATATCTTCCTCTTAAATTGATAGGGTAAGGATAGGGTTCAACAATGATTTCTAAATAATCTAAACCAGCCTCTTCATATTGATTTACATTAATCATAATACCCATTATATCAAGAGTTTTGTTGGGTATATCTTCCAGCAATTTCTTAACTTTATCTACACCAATAACGATTCCGTCATCGTTTTTACCAATGAAAAGTGTTCCTCCATAAGCGTTGGCATAACCACAAATCCATTTGTAATAATCTTCATGCCAAGACTGCTTCCATTCTGTTATTTGGTTTTCCTTACTCATGCCGTTTCCTGAAGTTTAGAAGTTAAGTGCTCAACCGAAAGTTTACCGCTGATAAGTCTTGGGAGAAGAAGTTCTCTGGATGATTTAAGCGAAATATTTTGAGTCCCAATATTTTTTATTTCATCAAAAATTGGTTTTACTATGTTGCTATATGATTGCAGTAATTCATCATTAGGCTTAATGACTAATAGTTTTTCAAATTTCCCTTTACTTAAATTTGTCATTGTTGCTCCTGTTGCCCCAAACAACTCAATGGTCTCTTTTAGACCTTTTAAGGTAAAAAACATATATTCCCTTAAATGATTTTTTTTAATGATGAGCGTATGAATTTGTTGATTAGTCATCGAAGGCTCAGCAGCAATTGAAACAACACCTCCTGTTCCGATACAACTAACTGAAATACTATTAGCTGGAATTAATTGGCTTTTCTGAGAGTCCACACCTCGTTGTGATAATGTTTCCACTGTTTCTAAAATGAAAATATTTCCATGCATATCTGGTGTTTTAATAAATGGATATGGACCATCATAATAATCAGAAACATTTGTAGAAGGAGTTTTTCCTGTGACTACTTTACCAAAGTCTTTTATCTTACTGACTTCCCACCCCTCAGGAATACCCTTCACAAATTTTGTATTCTCATGCCCAGGAAAACGCATACGCACAAACCACTCTTTGTAGATTTGTTCTGCCATTTGTTCTAAGATGGCAATGCGTTTGGTATTGTTAACGATTAAATCGTCATAGGTTGAAAGCACATTGCTAATAGCTTTTTGCTCATCAATAGGAGGTAAAATAATATCGAGATTACTAATATAGCCTTTGTCGGCCCTTTGCCTTCCGCTGGCACCTACCATACTGTTTATTGCTGAGCCAGTGAAAGCATCCGAAGTGACAAAATAAAATAAGAATTTCTGGTCAACTAACTTATCTTTCCCTCGGAAGACAAAGTATTCAGTTGAACCAAAACCAGATTGATTCTCACCCAAAACTGCTTGGGAGATTTTACCATTCTGAAGACATGGCGTTATTCGAGAGAAAATAATGTCTTTATCTTTAAACTTTGCTCCGCTGCTGCCATCAAATACCTTCTTTTGTTTAGGAAATACATAACTCGTTTTTTCCTGAATGTCTTCCATTGGTATAAACCAATAACTCTCTCCTTTTTGCAGTTTTACTGAAGGTTGAAAGTTTACAACTTCTCTAAACTTATATTTATTCCAGCCTTCTTTCATTCTACAAAAAGTGTTTTGAAGTTTGAAGTAATATTAGAATAAAGCAAAGTACTTTCAGTTGTTAAAGATTCCAATTCAAAACTCAGTTGAGATACAGTTTCTTCAAACTCCTCTTCTGTCATGCCATCTTCTTCAATTACAACCCCAACATATCTTCCAGGGTTCAAGGACCAATCTTGTTCCTCGATTTCATCTAATCCAGCAACTTTACAAAGTCCTGTTACATCCTCGTATTTTGCTTCAGGGAATCGCTCCTGGAGCCAGGTCATAGATTTGTAAAAGTAAAATGCTGATTTCCCTTCAGTTTCCGAAGTATACCGTGGCTCTTTGTTCATGGCATCATTGGAGAACTCTACAAATTTATCCAGACCTTCTCGCAACACTTTTACAGATGGTATTTCCTTCCAGTTTTTATCGTTCTTGTCACGCAATTCTTTCTCCGCTATTTTGTATACTTTCTCCAAAGAACGGAAAGCTTTGTCAAGCTCCTTACGAACAGATTTTTTCAATTCGTTTACTTTTTCGAAATCTGCTGCTACTTTATGTTGAGCTTTGTTTTCAGCCTTTCCAGATTTGATATAAGTATCAATGGTTTTTTGAGCAACATCAATTGAAGAAAGGAAATCCTTGTTCGTGCTTAATGTAAGACCATTAAGTTCCTGGTCTAAGTTGTTTTCTTCAATGAAACCTTTTTGGTCCTTGTCAAATTGAGCATTTTTATACCATTTGTCTAAAGCAGTAACCAAAGTTGAAAATTCAGATACATATGCGGAATAGGCTTTTTCTGCTGGAGCCAATAAATCATTCATTTGCAGAATGTATTTATCAATTAAGCCTAAAAAGCGGTCAGAATCGCCTTTGTACAATCGTGTAATCGTGGCCAGGTTCCAAATGTGCTCCTGGGTAAACTCTCTATGAGCACGGTCTATTTGACGGTATACATTTCTTGCATCTAAAAATAGCACTTTGATGTTATCTTTTTCGGCTTCGAAATCTTCTACCAGGTTCGACTTGTCGAAAAACCATAAAGAAGCAGGCAAAGTCACCGTATTGAACATATTACTGGACAAAGTCACCATCTGCGAAATCAAACCTTTCTTCACCAAAGTTTGGCGAATGTCGGCCTCAGAATTTCGAGCATCACTTGCTGAATTGGCCATAACTAAGGCAGCTCTCCCATTCGGTTTAAGCGAAGTTGCGAATAGATTAATCCACATGTAGTTGGCATTTGGAACCAGGTTCGCATCACCTTCTGCTTTTTTCTTTGCTGCTCCTTTGTTTTGTGGTATACCGTATGTGTTAAATCGTTTGTCATCTTTAACTCTGTCGTAATTCACATCCTTCACATTAAACGGAGGATTGGCCATTACGAAATCGAACTTTCCGAAAGCTTCTTGTGGGTCCTCGTAGTATGCATTCGCTTGAATAACACTTCCACGTAGTCCGTTAACAGCGATATTCATTTTCGCCAGCTTAACAGTTTCCAATGTTTTTTCGGTCCCATAAACGTACAAGTCTTTCGGGTCCGTATTGTGCAATTCCTGCTTACGTTGGTCCACAAAGTTGGAAGACTGCACGAACATTCCACCAGAGCCACAGGCGGGGTCGAAGATGGTCCCACTGTATGGTTCAATTACTTCAACCATGTATTTTACAACTGAAGTTGGCGTGAAGAATTCTCCACCACCTTGGCCTTCTGCCATGGCAAACTTGCCTAAAAAGTACTCGTAGATTTTACCAAATACATCACCAGAGGCATCCAACGGAATGTCTGAAAAAGTCTTGAGTAGCGTCTTCGGAAGATTCTTATCCGTTCTGGTTAAATCGTAATATTCATCTTGAGGAAGAGTATCTTTTAACTCAGGTTTGTAATGCTCAATTTCTGCCATCGCATGTTTAATAGCTTGTGCTATGTCTTCTTTTTCTGGCAATTTTAATAGATAGTCGTATCGAGCCTCTTTTGGTAAATAGAAGCCGCATTTCTCAATAGCAATTTCATGCACTTCACGCTGTCTTCTGCTATCCTTTTGAGCTTTGAGCTCCGCCTCAATTTGAGGTTCTACTGCAGTATACTTGTTGTCCGCAAATTTCAAGAAAATAAGACCGAGAACAGGAGTAGCAAACTCTGTTAGCTTTAAGTCTGAGTCTGCACGCATCTTTGTTGCTGCAGACCATAAGTCATTTTCTAATTTTTTAAGTTCTTCCGTTGTCATCTATTTCTTCTCTTCTTTAATGTCTTCATCTATTAAATCTTCAATTTTACAATTAAGGATTTCTGCTATGCGCTTTGCCTCAACCAATGTAAATTGAGTGTTATTCCTGCACCAATTATTCACCGTGTTAGCACTTTTGTTCAACTCTCGACTCAAAAATGCTTGAGTTCTCCCTTGCTTTTTCAAAATTTCATTTAGTCGATTCATTCGATAAATTTTAAGTGATAAAAATAAGAAATGATTTGGATTTTTATCCCAATTAGTTGGGAAACATCTCCCTGTATTAATTTGGAGAATCTACAACCCTAATTAAGCTCTTTGTTTTAGGGTATAAATTAAGCCTCGGAAGAATAGTAAGCGACTAATATTGGTAGGCTAAAAATCTGGTCCAGGTTCGAACATGAATTTTGTCTTATGCTCTTTCTATATATGGAACGTTACTTTTCATTCCAACACAAAAAGCAACACAGCGTCTGAATCATCTTTTAGATAAACTAAAAACACAACCATCATTTTTTCATGAATTTAGGTAGAAACGGAAAAGTTCTGACTATTTATTAATAAATCAGCACTAAGAAAATGGAAAGAAACAAATCAGAAAAACAACTTGTACAGGTCCTAGTAGAAGGAGAATTTTACCTTGAATGGAGTGAAGTATGCCAAGTAGTGGGTTTAGCGAGAACGACCCTGCTTCGCACGATTGACAAATTTGACCTATTGGGTCCCTCAGATGTTGTTCAATACAAAAATCGAAATCTGATTCGAAAGGATTGGGCATTCGGGTTTTGGAAGGAAGTTTCCAAAAAGACATTGGCCAATAAATAATTGTGACTTTTAATTTTTCATTCGTTATGATACTGTGGAGAATTCAAATTTATATCAGCAAAAATGGTTAACGATACTAATTCCTCTCTACAGAGAAATTCATAAAATTGTCGGATTAAAAGTAAGTCATAAAGAAAAACTCTTCCAAATTCAACTGGCACTTTTTGGAAGCGCAGAGGAGTTAAAAGAAGTTTCAAACGAATGGATTGATGTTAACATATTTTCCTCAAGAAAACTTGAAAGTAAAAATGTTGAAAAAGTTCAGTTGACGCAATTCAAAATGGAGTTTCAATTACACATGAATTGATGTACGAAGTATATCCGTTTTATCATTCGAAAGCATTAGCATTCCACATAATCTATCTTCACCCAAATTCAAAAAAAGATAAAAAAATCCTTAGTAACCTTCCAGATGTAGTTTTAAAAGATACAAGAAAGAAATGGTTGCAAATGCTTGAGAGTGAAAATCCATTTTTCAAAATTAACAGGAAACAAATCATCCAATTATATGGTATTGAGCTTTTGAAAAACCCAAGGGCTCAGTTGCTGTTCTATAATACATCTATGTTTCAGGACAACCAAATGTCCAAAGGCAATTTAAAGAGTATCATTCTCTTATCATATTGTAAATGGCTTGGTCGCAACCAATACTATTCCTGGAATCACTCCAGAGAAAAGTTCTATATCATTTCAAAGGAATTTCTACTGACCAGGTTTTATTATCCCAAAGAATTTAACGTTAGCGTGCAGCTCTCGACAAGAGCGGTGTTCGAATCAGCGCTAATGAATAGAGATGTTCAAGAAGAGTATCTTTCGCTATATTGTCTTTCGACAAACATGTTCTATTTGTCCAGAAAATCAGGCATGTGCATGTATATACTCTGTGAAGGGTTTTCTCCTAAAATGATAATTATTCTATAAATAATTCACATCAAATAGAACATCTCTATTTTAAAAACGTATAAGGTAGTGATGTCTGGTGAAGCAAGATTTTTTTCTTGCTGAGGGTTCGAATCCCTCCATAAAACCCCAATTTTCTCGGCAGTATTAATTAAGCGATTTATATCTCTTGATATTGGATTCGCTTTTTTTCTACTATTTAAAATAAAAGGTACGAACCATTCCGCTTCGAAAGGGTCCTGCCTTGTTTTTAAAACTCGTAATCCAATTAGTTTATGGAGCACGATTTAACTGAAAACAGATAGTTATCAGAAGGTCGCCTCTATATCTAATACTTAAATAAACAATAAAAATGAACAAGATTTATGTAGCACCTAACAAGCTAAAAAACAAAGTGTATAAGGAGTTTAAAAAACACTGTGAAGAGCATGGCTTTGTTAAAGAGAATTCCTTAGAACTATCATTATTGGTTCCTGCTGGAACACCAGTTTGTAAGGAGGAGCTTCATAAATTGGTGGAGCGTTTCTTAGAAGGCCACGAAGCAATAATTGTAATTGAGCCAGTTACGAAATTAACCGACTGCTTATTGCGAGCTGGTTACAAACAGTATTCTGATGATTTGCCTCAATACCATGTCCATATTCTTATTAAAGATGAGAACATTCATGTAGGAAAGCTTAAAGAAAAATGGTTTGAGTTGGTTGGTGCGAGTAAGAAGAGGTTATTTCATTGTGAACCAATTCGGAAGGAAATTCTGGATTACTTACATTACATCACCAAGTTTTTTGAAGACAAGTATGATGCTAAACCAATTTATAGTTTTTTAATCAAAAAGGAGGAGGAGCAAAAAAAGGAAGTTGAAATTTGTCATGACGAACCAGCAACAATTTTTTCGTTATTGAAGAGAACAGCTGCGGCATTGGTAAAGAAAATAAAAACCAGTCGACTTTTTTCAAAGCTCTTTGTAAGCACAATATTAATCCTCACTCTTTCCACCGCTTTTGAAGACCAAAGTCAATTTACACCCAAAGCGCATTCGCCACCGAAAAATGTATCAAATAAAGGTTTATTGAATTAAGACTTCTGAAATAGCCTAAAATACTGATTTGCGACTTTTAATTTTCTGCTCGTTATTCAACTATCAGTTTGTGAAATACTGATAGATAGTGCTTCAATCCCAGTGTTATCAAGGGATTTGAAAACTCTAATTAATAACATATATCATTCTTGGTTTTATAGCCAAAACTGATAGCAAAGCGAAAAAGATGAGCAAAATAAAAAGAAACACTACTTCAACCTTTCTTCCTTGGGAAGATTTTACGGGCCTAATGCTCAAACTCGAAAGAGATGGCGAATTCAAATTTCTCCTGCTAATGGCAACAGGAACTATGACAGCTTTGAGAATTGGTGATGTTCTTGGTTTAAAATGGGAACAGCTATTAAACCAAGAGTCTTTTAGAATTCAGGAAGGAAAGACAAAAAAGATAAGACAAATTCCAATTAGCAAAGACCTTCAGGGTGTTATTCAAAAATGCTATTTGAAAATGGGTAAGCCAGATGTGGAAGAGCTAATGTTTTTGAATAAATACAAAACAAAAACCATTCGGATACAGTGGGTGAACGTCAAGCTTAAACAAATATTTAAGAAGTACGGACTCCCGACAAAAGGAGTGAGTTCCCACCTTTTCAGAAAGACACTTGGTAGAGCTTCCTTCGAAAATAATGGCTCTTCCGAAGATTCTTTGATAAAGTTGAGTGAATTATTCGGGCATAGCAGCATAGCCGTGACTCGAAGATACTTGGGCCTTCGTCAAGAGGAGATTGACGACCTGTATTTGGGTTTAAAGCTATGACTTCAAAATGTAGACAAGAATAACCTGTGTCTAAACAAAATAAATCAACTCAATGGAGAAAATTAAGATAACACACCAAGTCGATAAAACAGTGCACCACTTTATTGTTCTAAACAAAAGAGAATTAACCAAGATAGAGGTCGACAAAATCTGTAAAAAGATGGGGGTGGAAGTATTGTTTGTGGAAGGTAAAATTTATAAAAGATGAAAAAAGCAAAACAAATTTTCGAATTAAGAACGCCAATTGAGAACATTACTGAAGAGGCTGTTATAGGTGATATTATTTTGCTTTTTGATGAAGGCAAAAGTAACACTTGCTTCATTGTTAAAGAAATAAGCAGCACTATGAAAACTACACAATTCTTAGTCGAAGAAGTTTCTAAGCTCGTTGCTTATGATATAGAAGAGAACAAAGGATTTCAGTGTCATGTTGCTTGCCTCGTTAATAAGGCTCAAGGACAAATTACTTTTAAGGACTCCAAGCATTGCTGACGCTTTTCATAATCAAAAAAATAATGATTATGAAAGAAGAATTGATAGACAAATTGAAAGAGAGATTGCCCCACCTTTCTTCAGAAGAAATTGAACAGGCCGCTCAGGCATTATACCAATTAAGCATAATAACCTATAAAATAATAAGAAATGGCACTGAATGATTTTAAAAAATACAGCAAATACCAAAAGAACCAAGACTTAAACAATGAGGTGTGGAGCTATTCTAGGGTTTCTTCGAAAGAGCAATTCGAAAACAATAGTAGTCTTCGAAACCAAAAAGAACAGGCGAGTATTTATGCTAAAGAAAATGGCTACCATATAGCAAATGAATTTGGAGGGACTTACGAAAGTGCAAAAGGTGATTTCACTAGGACTGAATTCAAAAATATGATTGAAAAAGTTAGGAAAGCGAAGAAAAAACCTTTAGCAATTTTAATTTTTAAGATGAGTAGATTTTCTCGGTCTGGTAGTGGAGGTATTTCAGTAGTTCACGAATTGGTTGATGAAATGGGTATTCATTTAATTGAAACTTCAAGCGGTAAGTCAACTATGTCAGCAAGAGGTAAAAACGACCTACTTGAGAGTTTGGTAGAGGCAGAAAGAGAAAACCTTACCCGTCTTGAGTTTACAGTACCAGGTATGATTACCTTTTTAAAAGATGGTAATTGGCTCGGAAATGTACCATTTGGTTATGACCAATTTGGACCAAGAGTCAAAGACATAAGTCGTTACAGCAAAGAGCAAAGGATAATAATTAATGAAATAGGAAAGTTGCTGCAGAAAGCCTGGAAGTGGAAATTACAAGGATTGAGAGATTTTGAAATACTGAAGAAGCTAAAAACATTCGGCCTCACCATTTCCAAACAAAAGTTAAGTGCTATGTGGCGAAACCCATTTTATTGCGGGATTTGTGCGCATGCTATGTTGGAAGGTGAAGTAGTTAGAGGAAACTGGGAAAAAATGATTTCTGAAAATGATTTCATGAAGGTCCAGAAAATTTTAGAAGGAAATAATTCAGGTTATAAAAAGTCTAAGGTCTGCCCTGAGAGACCATTAACAGGATTTGTTAAATGTAATGAGTGTGGTGATAAATTAACTGGATACATAGCAAAAGAAAAGAACTTACATTACTATAAATGTCAAAACAAATGTAAGGGCACAAGTTTCAATGCTTTTTCAACTCCTCGTTCATTAAAAAAAGGAATAAACGATATTTTTAGAGAGGTCTTGTCTTTTTTACAGCTTGATAATTCTTTGGTAGATGTTTTTAGAGAACAACTTAAACATACAATACAGGAACATAATGCAGAAGTTTACGAGGAAAGTAAAAAAGTTCAAAAATTAATTGCAGAGTTGGAACTAAAATTGGATAACCTAGAGAGAAAGTTTGTTTTTGATAATTTAGATAAGACGATATACAATAAGTTTAAGAATGAGATTGAAACGCAATTGAAGAATAAAATGAAATACTTGGATAAAGTAGCTTTAAAAATATCTAACCAGGAAGATGCTATAGAAAAGTGTGTTGAAGTTTCAAGAAACATTAGTAAATACTGGGGAGGAGAGGATGTAAGTTTAAGTTTGCTTATACAAAAATTAGTGTTTCCTGAAGGAATTTCATTGGATGCGAAAAAGAGGCAATATCTAACCTCAAGAATTAACACTGTTTTTACTCTTGTCGCAGGCCTGTCAAAGGATTTAGAGGGCAAAAAAAAAGGGACAAACCAAAATAATATT
This sequence comes from Brumimicrobium sp., assembly GCA_035497735.1. Lineage (GTDB taxonomy): Bacteria > Bacteroidota > Bacteroidia > Flavobacteriales_D > Crocinitomicaceae > Brumimicrobium. The sequence continues at coordinate 44,266 of DATJCX010000023.1, forward strand.
GATTTGTCCCTCGTTGTAGCGGGAACAGGACTCGAACCTGTGGCCTTCGGGTTATGAGCCCGACGAGCTACCAACTGCTCCATCCCGCGATATATCTTTATATTAATCTAATATTTCAATTTTCACCCTCGTTTGGGACTGCAAATATACGTACTTATTCTCGATTTCCAAACATTTTATGAAAAATCTTTTAAAAAGAATGTTAATTATTGAATTTTCCAAGTTGCACCATCCTTCTCATCCTTCACAACTATCTTAGCCTCATTTAGTTTGTCTCGAATAGCATCAGCTGTTGGCCAATCTTTATCTTCACGTGCTTTTTGACGCATTTGAAGTACTAACTCCATTACAGTATCTAATTGCTTGTTGCTATCCTTGGTTTCTGAAACTTCCGTTAGTCCCATAACATCAAAAATAAAGTCCGACATGCTATCAAGTAACAGTTTTTTATCTGCTTCTGTTAATTGATCTTTTTCAGCTTTTACAGACTGAATAAGTTTTACAGCTTCGAAAAGGTGAGCGATTAAAATCGGCGTATTAAAGTCGTCGTTCATCGCATCGTAGAACTTCTTAACTAGCGCATCAACATCAACAGTGGAATTACTTGCTGTCGGAAGTTCTCTTAATTCGTTGTAAGCATCCATCAATCGGTGGAATCCTTTTTCTGCAGCATCTAGCGCAGTTGCACTAAAATCTAGAACACTTGCATAGTGTGCCTGCATCATAAAGAAGCGAACAACTACCGGATTGTAAGGACGACCTAAAATATCATTGTCTCCTGTGAATAACTCCTCTGGTAATAATGTATTCCCAGTAGATTTACTCATTTTCTTACCATTCAATGTCAACATGTTGGCATGCATCCAATAATTCACAGGTTTTTTGTCATTCGCAGCAGTTCCTTGTGCAATTTCACATTCGTGGTGTGGGAACTTTAAGTCCATTCCTCCACCGTGAATATCGAATTGTTCACCCAAGTACTTCGTACTCATCGCCGAACACTCAAGGTGCCATCCTGGAAAACCTAATCCCCAAGGTGAAGGCCATTTCATGATATGCTCTGGTTTAGCGTCCTTCCATAAAGCAAAATCCAAAGGAGAACGTTTTTCGTCTTGTCCATCCAAGTCTCTTGAACCTGAAATCAAGTCTTCTATTTTACGTTTTGAAAGCTCACCGTAATTGTGAGTTTTATTGTATTTTTCTACATCAAAATAAACTGAACCTTCTGATTCATAGGCGTAACCATTGTCGATGATATCTAAAATCATTTCGATTTGTTCAATGATATGTCCTGTTGCAGTTGGCTCAATATTCGGCGGAAGATTGTTGAATTGGTTAAGCACCTTATGGAAGTCCAAGGTATAGCGCTGTACTATTTCCATTGGCTCCAATTGCTCCAATCTTGCTTTTTTAGCAATTTTATCTTCACCTTCTTCAGCATCGTTTTCTAAGTGACCAGCATCCGTGATGTTTCGTACATAGCGTACTTTATATCCTAAATGTGTTAAATAACGATAGATTACATCAAATGAAATAAAAGTTCTACAATTCCCTAAATGGACGTAGCTGTAAACCGTTGGACCACAAACATAGAGTCCTACAAAACCTTCTGTAATGGGCGCAAACACTTCCTTTTCTCCAGTCAAACTATTCGTAATTCTTAATTCATTTTCTTGGTATCTCATGAGAACATTTTTTGATGTAATAAATACAAAAATACAATAATTTAATCAAAGACATTACAAGGAGGTAAACGAAGTATTCAAAAGTTAGGATTAATAGAGTGACTGTTAATTTATTGTAAGCTTTGCTTATGGATATAGCTGAATATTGCTTAATTTTAAAGAAAAAATATTAATATGATTCGGTTTTTATTATTTGTAACGCTTTTTGCTTTTGCTAACACCGTTTTTAGCCAGGATAATTTATGGAGAGAAAACAGTGAAAATCAATACGCTAGTTTGGAAGGGTACCAAATTCCTACGACGGCTTCAACTTCCTTTTACTTTGATATACAGGAGTTTAAAGAAATTATTTCAAGAGATCCGAGTGAATTTCTTTTAGCCCTGCCCGTTGGTGAAAATGAATTTGTTGATTTTTCTTTGACAATCAATACAACAATGAGTGAAGGATTAATGGAAAGTTTTCCTGCTATTCGTGCTTTTGATGGAATTGCAAGAGATCAATCAGGTAGAACAGCAAAAGTAGATGTTGGGCCTAATTATTTTAGGGCAATGATTCTAACTCCTGGAGGAATGGACTTGTTTATTGACCCAGCTGTTTTCACAAATGATTTGCAAACAGCTTATATTCTTTATGGAAGAAACGATATTATCGCAACCAAAGACTGGGAATGCGGTGTAGAAGGTCAGAATGATGATAAACTTTTAGAAGTTGATTTTAGCGTCGAAAAAGGAATTCAATCATGTGAGTTGAGAACCTATAGAATTGCTATCGCTGCTACTGGAGAATATACTATTTTCCATGGAGGTACAGTTGCGAATGCATTGGCTGCTCAAGTAACTACAATGAACCGTGTGAATGGTCTTTATGAAAGAGATTTAGCCATTACAATGACGATCGTTCCGAATAATGAATTAATTATTTTTACTGATCCGGATACTGACCCATATACAAACGGTAGTCCAGGCAACATGATTGCGGAAAACACAGGTGTAATTAACGATGCTATTGGAAATAGCAATTATGATATAGGACATGTTTTTGGAACGAACTCTGGCGGTTTAGCAAGTTTGAATAGCGTTTGCCATTCTAATAAAGCAAGAGGAGTAACAGGAAGTGGAGCGCCTATTGGAGACCCTTTTGATATCGATTATGTCGCACACGAAGTTGGGCATCAATTTGGAGCAGACCACACCTTTAACAACTCGTGTTCAGGTAATAGAAATAACGCAACAGCAATGGAACCAGGAAGTGGCTCTACGATATTGGCTTATGCAGGAATTTGTCCTCCGAATGTGCAAAATAATTCTGATGGATTGTTTCATGCTATTTCATTACAACAAATTGGTTTAGCTGTAAGTCATTATTCACATACTTGTGCAACTAAAACACCATTGATTAACCTTGCTCCAGTTATAACAAGTACAACAGGTGATATACATGTTCCAGCTTCCACGCCTTTTACATTAAGTGCAACTGCAACTGATCTGGATGGAGACGTGTTAACTTATACATTCGACCAAATGAATAGAGAGATATCCACGCAACAACCAGTGGCTACTTCTGCAAAAGGTCCCAACTTTAGAGTGATGTTACCTTCTACAGAAAACTATAGAAACTTCCCTTCAATCACCAATATCATTACAAGTTCATATAACTGGGAACGATTAGCATCGGTTTCTAGAACCTTTAAGTTTAGAGCAACAGTAAGAGATAATTCTCCAGGAGGGGGATGTACAGATTACCAAGACATTACAGTTTCTATTGATGAAAACGCTGGGCCACTAGCAGTTCTATATCCTAGTGCTTATGGAATTGTTTGGACAGGACTTACGCAGAGAACAATTACATGGGATGTTGCAAATACAAACAGTGCACCTGTTTCTTGTGAAAATGTTGAGATTTTATTGTCAACAGATTGGGGAGTAACTTTTGAGACATTCATTGCAAGTACACCTAATACCGGTTCATTAGAAATCACTGTTCCAAACATTCAAGTGGAGAGAGCCATGATTATGGTAAGAGCAGAGAATGGTACTTTCTTTGATATTTCAGACTATACTTTTAAAATTAATATGAGTAGTGTTGGTATAGAAGAAAATATGATGGAAAACATCACCCTTTACCCGAATCCAACTGACGGAAATGTTCAGGTTAATCTAAATTCTATTGAGCAATTAGATGGCTTCAGAATATTAAGTACATCAGGACAAGTTGTGATGGAAAGCACACAAAAAGTAGTTGAAAGTACTACGATCGATATTTCTAGATTAGAGTCTGGAGTTTATTTCTTTGAAGCTTCTTTGGGACAGAAGAAGTCTGTGTTTAAATTGATTAAGAATTAATGCTTGATACTTAGATATTATGAAGTTATACAGTTTAATTATATCAATGTTTTTTGTATCCATCGTTGTGGGACAGAAAACCTTTATTGATACAGGACGTCCAAAGCCTGTATTGGAAAGAAATGCGCAAGATATTGTAGGTAAGGATTTTAAAGTAAGCTATGAATACGTTGCTTATAACAATACGGATAAGCAATTGGATTCTATTAATAAAATCAATTCTGCTACAAAAGCTAGAATGGATAAAAAATGTAAAGATGATTGGGAGGGCGATTTGAAAACCGCTATTTTCAGAGAGACATCTAATCTAGAAGCTATGACAAAGGTTTTGATTGAGTTAAAAATGATTAGTCCTGACGATTTTGTTTACTATATAAGAAAAGGTAAGAAAGGTAAATATGTTGCTTATGTTTATGGAAATATCGAACCCGAAAATAGAAAGAATGTTTATCCTCAAATGATTTTGAAGATTAAAAAGGATGTTAATAAGTACGACGTTAAAGAAAAATAAGCCTTCTTACAAGCTCAGGGTGAAAATTGATATTTAAAAACTAAGTAATATTTGTTACCAAACGAAAGGAAGTAAAACTCTAATTTTGCAGTGCTTTAAAATCAAAATATATTTTTAACATGGAAAATAAAAAAGTACTTATTGATGTTCGCACGCCAATGGAATTTAATATGGGGCATGCTGAAGGGAGTATAAACATCCCATTAGATGAGGTTGTTGATAGAATAGACGAAATTAAGAAGTTTACAGCTCCAACTTTTGTTTGTGCTTCAGGTGCAAGAAGTGGTTCAGTAGTTGACTACTTGGTAGGACAAGGGTTTGAATGTGAAAACGGCGGTTCTTGGGTGTTTCACCAAGGAGGAGCAAATTAAGAAAAATAATAGGATAGTGAAGTAGCGGCAGTTTGTCGCTACTTTTCTTGTTTTAATATTCCTATACTACTATTAAAGAATAGAAAAGGCTGGTCATTGGACAGCCTTTTTGTATGTATAAAGTGATTGAATGCTTCAACTCATTGTGAGTCTTATAAATGAGAACGACAGGAGCATACTAAAGTATGTGATTTAGTTCGATATTTGAAAACAACGAGGCAGTTTCCCATCCACTACTATTTTATATACTTTTCCAGTTTTCAAAGAACAAGTATCGCAAAAAAGTAGTGGATTCTTCAAAAATGAGGATAATGCAAGGCGTTAAAAATGAGAACGACAGGAGCATACTAAAGTATGTGACTTAGTTCGACATTTGA
>DATJCX010000024.1:0-8336 GCA_035497735.1 Brumimicrobium sp.
GCTCCTCAGCAGAGCTAATTTCTGCTTCCGTTGATAACAACAAATGTAAAACTATTTCAGGACTAAAAAATAAATGTAAATTTGTAGCAGGACTATCAATAAATAAAAGTTAAATCTGTAAACTTTTTTTAGGACGGGTCAGTCCTCCGATAAAAAAACTACATAACAAAAACTCCAATGCGAAAGGATACTTCTTATTGAAAGATAAAGGTAAGAGACTCGAAATATCCTCCCCTTGAAGAAAAAAAAGAAAGAAAAACATTTCCTATTGTTTTTACAGTAATTTTTCAGCGAAAACTTTGAAAGTTCTTATGGTATCTTACCTTATTCTATCAATAGATTTCAGTAAATTCACATCTCTTCTAATTCCTAGAATAGCCATAAATGAAAAGGCTGTAGCGATACAAATTCCATAGAATCCAGTTCCTAGTTCTGTTACTACTTTTACCCCATCGGCATCTGTCAAGATATTCTCAACCAAACTTTTATATAAAAAAATTGAGACAACAAAAGTTAAAAGGTTAAGAATGAAAAATGCACGTGCTAAACCTTGTTGTTTCTTCAAATTCTTGAAGTTCATCAAAGTGAAAATACCTAATAGTAATATGATTCCGCTAAAAATATAAAATGGGAATTTATACGTTGAAACATTGAGCATTTCATCTTGAACATCCACTGTATTCACAGCAGTTCTCAGCAGATGTAAATTGGCATCAGTCAAATCTCCTTTTACAAAAATATCTTTTTGAACACCAAAAGTATTTCCGTGTCCAACAACCTGAAATTGCTCCTCAGCAGTATAAGTTGCAGTAAAAACATCCATTCCAGCTGTTAATGCAACCATTCCTAAAATTGCTAGGATTAAATACATTGTTTGTACGCGTTGAATCATAATTCTTATTTTTGCGGTAAATATAAGCATAAACATGTTTAAATAGCTTCAGTTCTCCATATAATTAAACCGAGATATTCAAATTTAAATAAGCGAAACAATAATAATAAAATGGCGAATTTTAAGGAATTAAAAACAGAAAATATCACTACAGTGGTAGCAATGATGAAGGATTTTTACGCAATCGATGACTATCCATTTGATGCTGAATTAACCCGTAAAAATTTCGAACAATTTATTGAAAAAGAAGATTTTGGAAAATGCTTCTTAATTTATAATGACAACAATGAAGTTAGTGGTTACATCATAATCATTTACTTCTTTAGTTTTGAGTTTGGCGGAAAAAGTGCAATTCTTGACGAACTCTATTTGAATGACAAAGCAAGAGGAAAAGGATTGGGTAAAAAAGCAGTCGATTTCATTCAGCAATATGCCAAAGAACAAGCCTTAAAGATGATGTACCTCGAAGTAGAATTACACAATGAAAGAGCCATCAATTTGTATTTAGATAAAGGTTTTAAAATGCACCACAGAAACTTAATGATCTATTTGAACGAATAGAAAAAAGCATTAAAACTTAATTTCATTTACCGTTTCCTGATTAAAGAAAACCTCAGAAAAATACTGTCTAAACCGTATTCCTTCATAGTAGAATGCCAAAATTTGCTTATAGTTATAACCTTTATTGGCCATTCCCATAGCGCCTTCTTGACAAAGTCCGACACCATGACCAAAGCCCTTTCCTTTAAGAACGACAAAGTCACCTTCAGGATAACATGAAAAATACGTTGATTTTAGATTAAACTTATAGCGCAAATCCCTAAGCGGAATACCTAGATGCGGACTGAGATAGAATGCCTTCCTGTCCGTTTGTTCAAAAGTGAAAATAAATTCTCTATATAAGGAATCTTCAATTGGATAAAAGAATTCTTTTACCAAGTAATTTTCCCATTCTTTCTTTGGTATCTTTTTCTCCCAATTGGCCTGACGGGTATGAATACAAAAAGTGTCTTTAATCGGCTGTAGATAATGGATATCCTCCTTCCAAACATAATCCGTAACACTTGTCTGTCCGCCACAATTCGCATGAAAGAATGCATCTACTAATTTATTTGTAATTGTATCTTCGATATAGATTCCTTCTGTTTCTTCAACGGCAACTGCGATTGCTTTGGTATGAGTTAATTTACTAAAGTAAGCCTGACAATGTACTTGATCACAAAGATTAAATCCTTCCTTATGGTGACGATTCATGTATTTCAAGGCGTAAGTACGAGAGATAACTGCCTGGGCTTTATAATATTCAACATGTTGTCCACCACCACCTTCTGACTCAATCACACCGCCTAAATAATGCTTAAATGAAACATCATTCACAACAGTCAATCCCTTTGTGCCAGCAGAAATGATAAAACCATCATTGTAAATTCTCTCTTTTAAAATAGGATCGCGTGGACGAAGTTTTAATCCGATATCATCTGTTAAAGCTTGTAGCACGATTTTTTTGAAACTTCCTAAAATCCTTTCGCCTCTTTTTAGTTGGGTTCTATCACCAATTTTAACTATAGAAATATATTCATTTGGAGAAAGATTACCAAAGTTTGTTCCATCTGCTACGATACTGTAAGCACCATTAAAGTATGCGAAATCAATACGTTGAATAGTATGAGAACGATAAACGCCAATTTTTATCTCATTCCCAAAAGTGAAATGAGTCACCAAAAAGAAAAATAAAAACAGCACATACCGATTCATGATGTAAAATTAAACGCTTTAAGCAATATTATATTGAGTTAGTGGGAATTTTATCAATGCTAAGATGTTAATGAAGTCAAACTCTATATTTCCTGCAGAATTCAACAAGCGCTTAAACTAGCATACCGTACTAAAATCAACTTCATTAATTCAATTCCGCTATCACTGCTTCAGCAGCTTTCTTGCTAGCTCCACCGTCGCCCAATAGCTGGATTAAATCATCGTAATCCTTTATTAACTGAGCATGTTTTGTGCCATTCGGTAAAATCAGCTTTAACTCTTGCTTTATTCTAGTTGGATTGCATTCGTTTTGAATCAATTCCTTCACCGACTCCTTGTTAAGTATTAAGTTAACCAAACTAATATAATCCACTTTAATCAAGCGTTTTGCGATATGGTAAGAAATAGAAGAACCCTTGTAGCAAACCACTTCTGGAACTTTAAAAAGTGCTGTTTCTAGTGTTGCTGTTCCTGAGGTAACCAAGGCTGCTGTCGCAATAGAAAGCAAGTCATAAGTCTCCCCGTGAATTAAATGTACATTCTTATATTTCTCTAGGAATGATTCATAAAAGGAATGCTCCAAAGAAGGTGCTCCTGCGATTACGAATTGATAATCCTCTACGAAATCGGACAAACTATCCAGCATGATCGGCAATTTCGTATTAATTTCTTGTTTTCTACTTCCAGGAAGCAAAGCAATTACTGGTCGATTGTCCAATTGATGTTTTTGGTATAAGTCCACCTTTTCAGCTTTCTCTTTATACTGCTCGATAGCATCTAAAAGCGGGTGACCAACATAAGAAACATCCATATCAAAACGCTTGTAAAAATCCTTCTCAAAAGGTAGAATAACCAACATTTTGTCCACCACTTTCCTAATGGTATGCACGCGATTTTGTTTCCATGCCCAAATTTGAGGTGAGATATAGTAAATCACTGGAATTCCTTGACTTTTCGCCCATTTTGCGATTCTTAAATTAAATCCAGGATAATCTACTAGAACAAGTGCGTCAGGTTGATATGCAAGAATATCTTTTTTACAAAACTTAATATTCCCTAGAATCGTTTTCAAATTGGCAATCACTTCTATAAAACCCATAAAGGCAAGGTCGGCAATATGTTTAACGGGTGCGCCTTTCACTGCAGCCATGTGATCACCGCCCCAATACCTAAAATCTAGCGTATCATCGATAGAAATTAGACTTTTCATCAAGTTTGAGGCATGTAAATCTCCAGAGGCCTCTCCTGCTATAATGTATATTTTTTTCACAGCATAATTAAAATTGCAACAACCAAAGCTAAGAAGATGGTAGTACCAACAAGTCCAGTTGTAAACTTATCCATTTTCCATCTAAAATTCGTGAAATAAAACACAAACATATTCGGAATAACCAACATGATTAGAATGTTGTTTTGTAAACTAGAGCGACTACCAAGGAATCGAAAGAATTGCCCTAAAGTTCTATCCCCCATTTGCGTTTGCCAAATAACGAGTATTACAATTAATGGGAAAAGAATTCCGATCAATATTCCAGCAATTCTAGTATCTAATTTTTGAAGCGTACTTCTCATATAATTATCTATTATTAAAACTTCCATTTATTCAACTCACCGATAGAATGGTAGGCTGTCATATCATACTGAGTTGGTACAATACTCACAAAACCGTTATCCAATGCCCAAATATCCGTATCTTCTCCCCAATCTCCGCGATTAAATTCACCTTTTAACCAAAAATAAGGTTTTCCAAACTGGTCGAGGCGTTTTTCAAAACTATCCTTCCAATAGGCGTTTGCTTGGCGACAGATACGAATACCACGAATATTATCTTTTTCCATTTGCGGAATATTCACATTTAGGCAAATATTACTTGGAAACTCATTAGCAAGAACACGTTCGATAACTTCTTGCACCACCCATTTTGAAGCTTCGAAATTAGCATTCGCATTAAAATCCAACAAAGAAAACCCAATTGAAGGGATATTATCCATTGCACCTTCAACGGCAGCCGACATCGTACCTGAATACAAAACATTAGAGGCACTATTCTCACCATGATTTATACCCGAAACTAAAATATCAGGTTTCCCTTTAATAACTTCAGAAATAGCCAATTTGACACAATCTACAGGCGTTCCCGTACAAGAATAAGCCTTATATTCTGGATACAAAGGCGAACGGTTTAAACGTAGAATTTCATTTACTGTAATAGCGTGTCCCGTTCCCGACTGAGGCTTATCCGGTGCAACGATTACAATATCTCCAAAAGGCGCAATAGCTTCGATTAAGCTGCGAATTCCTTTCGCTTGAATTCCATCATCATTGGTCACTAAAATAAGCGGTCTCTTTTCGGACATGTTTATCAATTATATTGGTGAAGTGCGAAAATAAGGATTTTTTCTGAAGCGTTGAATCAAGGTGCAACAAATTGGTAACTGAATAGATGTTTTATTTCCATCAATATTTAAATTCTGCCAAATTTTGTAGGAAATCAATTCAATGAATACAATTTCTATTCTGAATCTTGACATATTGTCAGCAAAACAGCAATGGCACACAGATTGACAAATAGAGCATGTTAATATTAAAAACATACAATACAATGAAAAAAGGTCATATTAATGTAGAGACGGAAAACATATTTCCGATAATTAAAAAGTTTTTATACTCTGATCACGAGATTTTCCTACGTGAATTAGTTTCAAATGCCGTTGATGCTTCACAAAAGTTAAAAGTATTGGCTAAGACCGGAGAATACAATCAAGAATTAGGTGATCTTAAAGTAGAGATTTTATTAGACAAAGATGCAAAGACATTAACTATCCGTGACTACGGTATAGGAATGACATCAGAAGAAATCGATAAATATATCAATCAAATCGCTTTCTCTGGTGCGGAAGAATTTGTTCAAAAATATAAAGATTCAGAAAGCAAGGAATCCATCATCGGACACTTTGGTTTAGGATTCTACTCTGCCTTTATGGTAGCAGACAAAGTTGAAATCATCACAAAAGGTCGTTTTGACGATGCACAACCAGTTAAATGGACGAGTAGCGGAACAACCGAATACACCATTGAAGAAGTTGAAAAAGAATTAAGAGGAACAGACATCGTGCTACACATCACTGAGGAGTCGAAAGAATTTTTAGAAGAAGGTAGAGTAGCAGGAATTTTGGACAAGTACTGTAAATTCTTACCAATTCCAGTAATTTTCGGAACGAAATCTGAGTCTATCGAAGACCCAAGTGGAGAGAAAGATGAAAAAGGAAATGTAAAAAGAATTTCTGTTGATGTTCCAAATCAAATCAACAATGTTTCACCAGCTTGGACAAAAACCCCAACTGAATTAAAGGATGAGGATTATGCTCAATTCTACAGAGAATTATATCCAAATACTTTCGAAGATCCATTGTTTCACATTCACTTAAACGTTGACTATCCGTTTAATCTAACCGGAATTTTATATTTCCCAAGAATAAGCGAAAGAGTTGAAATTCAAAAGAATAAAATCAACTTATACAGCAATCAAGTATTCATCACCGATGATGTTGCGGAAATCGTACCTGAGTTCCTTACCCTTCTTCACGGTGTGATTGATTCGCCAGATATTCCATTAAACGTTTCTCGTTCTTATTTACAAAGTGATGGAAACGTAAAGAAAATCAGTGCGCATATTTCCAAGAAAGTTTCTGACAAGTTAAAGCAAATGTTTAACACAGACCGTAAGGACTTTGAAGACAAATGGAAAGATTTACGCGTATTTTCTGAGTACGGAACACTATCTGACGACAAATTTGCAGACAGAGCAAAAGCATTCCATTTAGTTGAAACAACCAAAGGAGAATACTTTACACTAGAAGAATACAAAGAAAAAGTAAAGGACACCCAAACCGACAAAGACGGAAAAACAATTTTTCTTTACACACACAGCAAAGAGGCACACTTCAGTTTTGTGAAAGCAGCCAATGATAGAGGTTACGAAGTTTTAGAGCTAGAAGGACCTTTGGTATCTCATTGGGTTCAGCATGCTGAGATGAAAGGTGACAACATTAGTTTTGCACGTGTTGACGCTGACACTTTAGATAAATTAATCAAGAAAGACGAGGAGATTCCTTCAAAGTTAAGCGACAAAGAAAGAGAGGAGCTAATTCCTGTTTTCGAAGGTGTAGTAAACAAAGATATGTTTAAGATACAATTTGAAAGTATGTCTGAAAAGGATACACCAATTGTCATCACTCAGCCTGAGTTTATCAGAAGAATGAAGGAGCAACAAGCAGTTGGCGGAGCAGGATTTTTCGGTGCATTCCCAGAAACATACAACATGGTTGTCAACAGCAATCACCCAAAAGTTGCAGCGGTATTAGCAGCAGAAGGTGAGGAAAAAACAGCTAAGGCAAAACAATTAACAGACTTGGCAATGCTATCTCAAGGTTTATTAAAGGGGGAAGCTTTAACTGAGTTTGTCAACAGAAGCATAGAATTAATTTAGTATATTTTTTTTAAAAGTAAGGGTGTCTTTTTGATACCTTTACTTTTTTTTATAGATCATTCCTCCATACATTAAGGAGAAAAAACAGAAGATATTGATTAAGTGGATAGCAGCATTTATAGGGTATTACCTTTCGGATAAGAGTTTTTTTGGCGCCATCATTGGTTTTTTCATCGGTTCATTTATAGGAAACGCCTTAAAAGCCGGTAAAAACCATGGACAAGAGCAGCGTAGCAGCCGATTTGCCAATTCTGATGAGTATTTTAATTACTACCAAAGGCAGACCCAACGTTTTGATTTTCCAACGATGTTAGTGGCTTTATCTGCCGTTATCATGAAAGCAGACAACAGAGTCATGAAATCTGAATTAAACTACGTTAAAACCTATCTTAAACAACAATTTGGGGACCAGTTTACCTCGGAGCATTTACAAACTTTACGAACATTTATAGACAATCCCCACAACATACCACTTTCACAAATTTGCTATGACATAAAACTCAGAACAAGCGTAGAGATTAGAGTTCAACTATTACATTATCTTTTTGGCATTGCAAAAGCCGATGGAGAAGTTTCTCAATTAGAAATGAGGGAGCTTCATAAAATTGCAGATTTATTAGGTGTGCCCAACATGGACTTTACGAGCGTTCAGAACATGTACCAACGTGATACAGATAGCGATTACAAGGTTTTAGGAATTGACAAGACGGTTTCAGACGATGAAGTTAAGAAAGCATACAGAAAAATGGCCGTTCGCTATCATCCAGACAAAGTAGCCACTATGGGAGAGGAATATCAGAAAGGTGCAAAAGAAAAATTTCAGAAAGTTCAGGAAGCATACGAAAACATTAAGAAGGAAAGAGCAATGTAACATTCACAACACTTCTACCCTACTATCAAAATTTTATCTTTTATCAAAACAATCGTTATAATTGAAGGGTAGCTATTTGTATTTTAGGAACTTGCGACACATTCCTCTAAGACACTTGCTTGACAATGGTACGAACTTACGCTATATTCAATCGTTGTTAGGTCATTCAAGCAGTAAAACAACTGAGATATATACACATATTACCACCAAGGGAATGGAACAATTAAAAAGTCCGATGGATTTGTTGGATATATAAATGGATTTTATATATTTGTTTAAATAAATAGCTAAAAGAATACTGATACTTTTGAAATAACAGGATTGAACAA
>DATJCX010000025.1:0-7885 GCA_035497735.1 Brumimicrobium sp.
TTGTTCAATCCTGTTATTTCAAAAGTATCAGTATTCTTTTAGCTATTTATTTAAACAAATATATAAAATCCATTTATATATCCAACAAATCCATCGGACTTTTTAATTGTTCCATTCCCTTGGTGGTAATATGTGTATATACCTCAGTTGTTTTACTGCTTGAATGACCTAACAACGATTGAATATAACGTAAACTCGTACCATTCTCAAGCAAATGCGTTGCAAAGCTATGTCGTAAGGTATGTACAGTAACTTCCTTTTGAATCTTTGCTTTTAAAACAGCTGCTTTAAAAATGTTTTGAATACTTCGGCTTGAGTATGCGCCACCTTTTTGACCTTCAAATAAATAATCTTTTGGTTTATATTCCATAAAGTATGTTCTTAAAATAATTAATGTTTTCTCAGATAAAATGGTATAACGATCTCTTTTTCCTTTTGACTGTTCTATACGAATTTGCATGCGCTTGGAGTCAATGTCTTTTATTTTCAGGTTTATACATTCAGAAATGCGCAAACCTGCCGAATAAATAGTCATCAGAATAGCCTTGTGTTTCACGTTTTCAATAGCGCGTAGTACCCGAATGGTTTCTTCTTCACTCATCACAACAGGAAGTGTTTTTTCTTTTTTTGGTCTTTCGATGAAATATGTTTTCCGTTGTCCACCCAAAACACGTTCGTAATAAAACTTAATCGCATTGATTGCCTGGTTTTGATAAGATATTGAAACTTTTCGCTCCATAACCAAATGTCGGAGAAATGATTGTATATGTCCTTCATTCAATCGATCGATATCAATAGCGTGATGATAGTTTAAATAGTCTTCTAAAGCTGATTTATAAACTTTTTCGGTACTCTTACTATAGCGTAATTCTTTGATTTTAAGTATGAAATCCTCAGGACAAACTTTGTAATTGGGAATTTCAAAAACGGAGATACGCTTTAATTTTTGTTCCTCCTTAGGTTCTATTTTGTAAATAGGTTTTAAGCCTAGATTTTCAATTTGTTCCTTTATTTGTGCTAAATATATATCTGAATAGGGAATTGACCACCATTTGTTTTTTGCATCCCAAGAATGGTAAGGAGTTTTTTTAATGAAGTTCATTAAGGTGAAGTTGAAACCAAAAATAATCCGTATTCGCTTCGTTTGTGTATGAATAAGAAGTACTTCGTCTCGACGTTTAACGGTGTTTAAGCCCGTGTTTTGAAACTGGATTGACTCCGAAACATGTTCAGTACATTCACTAATGCGATTTCCAAAATAGGAATGTAAGCGTTCTAAATTTCCTGGATAATTTGGAATCACCCAGTGAAAATGATGCTTGTCCCATTTACAAAAGGGGATAGAGCGAATAAACTGAATGTCTTGTTCGTTCTTAGGCAATTTTAAAAGAATCTTTCGTTCAAATACATCCAGTTTTATTTTCTTCTGAGAAAGAAACGAAATCGAAGATCCTGTTTCATGTTGATTTTTAGTGGTCATTTGAGTAACTTTTTTATTTAAGTTACAACAAAACAAAGTAAATTACAAAAAGATATGGCGTTTATTTTTGTTTTTTGATGGCTTTACGCAACTCTACCACTTTAATTTAGACTTTAATTTGTACAAATATTATCCTTAGTTAAAGCGTTCAGAAAGAATAAAGTTGTTCATGAAATTTAACTTTTTCATTTAACCCTCCCCCTTATGGCGCCAACTTATAGAATCGCGTTGGTCGATATTTATTCGCAATAGTTAGCTCCTTTTTTAACACGCCGTTTTCATCTATTGAAAAGTAACCATTGAACTTGTCGCTTTTGATGTTGGGAACAGAAATGAACAGTTTATCATCAACAATACTGAAAATATTCATTCTAACAGAAGTGTTTGAAGTGGGAATGTCTAATAATTCAGGCATGGTAGGATTATTCGGGTCAAAAACATAATAAGACATGGTGATGTTGTCTGGCTCATCTGCATCGACAAAGGAATAAGGACCGTTTGAAACGTGAAGATAGATTTTATTCTTATAGCTAATCATGGACTGAGCTATTCTTTCTGGACCGAAAAGTTCGTCGATATTTATTTCCCAATCGGTGTCGAAATCTGACTCTCCACTCTTAATTCTAATGACTTTGGATGGATTACCTTCATTAAATTGATTCCATCCCCATGAACAGATATATAAATCATCGTTGTCGCTTAGTGAAGTTGAATTGTTCTCCGATAAGAAGAAACCAACTGTTTTTATGCCTTCATAGGTGATTATGTTTTCTACCGCTTGGGTGTTCATGTCAACTACCATCAGATAGAATTCATTTACGTCTTCCGAAATTAAGTTGAACCCTGCTTGGTCTAAAAATAAAAGACTGATATATAGTTTTCCTTCTTTATGCGCTAGAACGACCGAACCTGTTCTCACCAGATTGTTTTTTGAACCATCTACCCAAGTAATATTCTCTCTAAATGCTTCTATGGCTGGCTTTAAGTCGATACTGCCTTTCAAAATCATTTTTGTAGGATTGAATATCTTTATTTTATAAGCATCCTTTCCTTCGTCGTAAAAATAACCTAATGTTTCGCTGACAATACAAAGTTGACGTGCGGGAAATAAGTTGTTTTTAGCAATGCTTAAATTGTCGTCTAGGTACATCCTGTTGTCTCTATTCAATCTTAATCGAAAAACACCAGGAGTAGAGGAATATCCGTTTTTATCTCTCGCCATCGTAAAAATGTATTCATTCATTGCTATTTGGCCGGATGATGTGGAAGGGTTGGAATTGATGAATAGATCACTTTCGTCTAGGAGATCGTATTTAAGATTAGGGTTGATTGTTCCTAAATTAAATGAAAAAAATGTCGTGATGTCTTCATTGGACGCATCTTCTGTTGCCAACACATAGTTGTAACTGCTGAAGTTCGTTTTTGGAACCTCAATGAGGTCTTCTAGATTCTCAACTTTACAAGAACTTAGAAGCAATATCATCGAAATAATTAGTAAAAAATAGTTTTTCATTTGACTCGGCATTAGAAATTAAAACTGATTTTCGTGTAAAAAGCGCGCCCTGCATTTTGCATTTTAAAATGGTTGTAAACATAATGGTCGAAGATATTATTCAACTCAAATGAAACGCTGAATTTTCTTTCTTCTGGTAAATTAATCGACCATATTAGTCCAGCGGAATTGATGTGTTGAACTGGAATTACACGGTCGGTATGTACCTTGCTTTTCCCAAATAAACCAAGAAAACCATCTGGTTCGTATTGCTTTTCAATAAAATCAAGATAATATTGATGAACATAGTGGTAATTCCAGTAAATATTTAATTCATCTTTTTGGGTGAAAACTTTATTAAATCTGTAACTTATATTGGCGTTTCCAAAATAGAAAGGCATATTGCTCACTCGAGCGTCAACGAAGTGTTCGTTTTGATTGAGGTTGTCCTTGGAGCCTCTAAATCGGAAACCATTGTAGGTTAAATTCCCGGAAACATCTAGATTATCGATAGGGGTGACAATTGCATCTATCTCAAATCCAAAACCGCTTACATTGTCAATGTTCTGATAGTTTGCCTGAAATTGTGTAAGCTCTTTTAGACGAATCATATCTTTTATGTTCCTATAATAGCTGTTTAATTCTACTTTAAAGTATTTTTTTAAACTATAGGCAATACCAGCATTTACGTTGAAACTTCTCTCAGGTTTTAAACTTAAATTAGGTTGAATAAAGATATTGTCTCCAAAAATTTCAGACTGATCGGGTAGGCGATAGGTGTTTTCTGCTGAGGCTCTGAAAATCCATCCATTGTAAGTTTGCCACTTTAGCGATTGTGCTATACTAAACCCACTGTTTTGACGACGTTGATCAGCGTCTTCAAAGATATCACCTAATAAACCATTTGAGTGAGAAATAAGGTATTTAGCTTGTGTCAAACCTTCCATTCGATTGCTAAAAAGATTGTATTGATAGCCTAATGCGCCTATTAATCTGTTGTAGTTAATGTTGGTTTTACTGTTGTGCTCATTTAAATTATCTGCAACTCGATAAATGTATGTATCAGTGATGTTTAGCACCAATTTTTGATTATTGGATAAACGATAAGTGAATAAACCGCGGTAAGTAATATTATTCGTTGCTGTTTTTACGATTGGATCGGCTAATTTTGAAAGGTCCATTCCTGTTTCTGAACCACCAACAGTAACATGCTTTTCGCCTTTCCAATCATAATAAGCATTTGATAGAGTGTCAATAAATTCGTTGATAATGTGGCTGTAAACGAGGAATTGAGATACCTGTAGTTTTCTATCTAAAAATGTCTTTTCATAACGAATCGAAGGAACGACATAGGCGTATTCTCTAACAGATACTTCTCCATAAGGCCTGTTTCTAGAGGCAAAATCGCTTTGCATCTCTCTGCTTAAAGCGAAACTATTAAAGGTTATTTTAAATAAATCTGCCCATTTTCGTTTTTCAAAATTTACAAATGCCTCACCGTTGATTTGTTGATATCCATTGTGAAAAAGTCGGGATGTAATGTATTCTGTTTTCCCCGTTTCAAGATTGTCATACGGAAGGTCTTTTATCTTGAAGTTGTTGTCCGAATAGTTGGCGAATGCACTAATCCCAAAGGAAATTTTCTCAGAATTTCTAATGAACACATTTGCCGTTAAACGATGGGTGTTAAAAGAACCGATTTGGTAACTAACAGAACTGTTTGTTTTGTTGGCTTGTTTGGTAACGATATTGACAGCTGCACCTAGGGCATCAATTCCAATTTCTGTAGGAAGTACACCTTTGTAAACTTCGATATAACCAGCCATATTAGTCGGCATTTTCGTTACACTCATACTGGTACCTAAATAGTTTATTGGAATACCGTCTACTAGGAATTTCACTGACTTCCCATTAAATCCACCGATGATAACATCCGAGTCCGCCCCAAGTCCACTGCTGTTTCTAACTTTTACTCCTGCTGTTCTATCCATTAGCTGTTCTACAGAAACAGAGGATAACTGATGTGCTTCCAAATCAATAACCTCTGTTTTTATAGAATGTTCTTTTCTTCTCTCTACTTCTGATTTTCCTATTATGGTTACGCCCTCTAATTCTGTTGATGGGATAATCTCCAGGTGAATGTCAGAACGATTTTCATTCACCAAAACAGGCAGTAGGATAGAACTCTCATTTTCAAATTCTGCGTATATAATTTGTTTACCAGAAGAAACGTTTGTAAAACAGAATCCTCCTTGCTTATTGGTTAATACAGCGTCTTGGTAATCTAAAAGTTTAACATGAGCACCGGCAATTTTCTCTCCATTCATCGTTACATGACCACAAATGGTAAATTGTGCACTTGAAGAAAAACTAAGAATTGAAATAATTGCAAGAACTATGTTTCTCATGAATAGATTAAATAGCGGCTGTTTTTAAAGAACAAATTTTATGATAAACTGCGAAACGATTAAATTGTTAATTCGAATAAAATCCCATTGATGTAAACTTCAGTATTGTCAACTGCCGTTCCTCTTTCCATTTTGTACTCAGCAGAAACAACAATCACTTCTGATGCAGGCGCTCCCGAAAGTCTCGTATAAGCTTTAGCTTTAAATGTGATGGTATTGCCTTTGTTGCTAACTTTAATGTCGGTGATGTCCATTATTGAGAAGTTGTATGGCGGCATCGCTTCGTTTATTTGTAGCATCTCAAATCCAGTTTTTTCATTGAGGTAATTCCAGTACCAACGTGACGGTGCATCTGTATCGGCATTGTAGTTTCCTTCATTGATGTATTGTAATGAATATCCTTCATTCCCATCTGTCTTTGTTTTTCTAAAATCAAAGCCTTTTAGGTCTTCATACATCGCTGGTGCATATTTAAAGTAGTTCCCGAATGTGTAAGGAACTTCTTCGTCCCAGTCTAACTCATCACTCAAAAAGTTAACTGATTTTAATTGCCATTGACCTTCCATTTTAAGGGCATTTTCTCCTTTAGGTTCAACTTCATCTTTTTTACATCCAACCAAGGCAACAACAAGTGAAATTGCCAGTACAATAAATAAATTATATTTTCTCATTTTGTTATTTTTTTAATGATTTCTAGGCAAAAATAGAGATAATAGATGGAAAGAATCGTCTTAAAAAAGTGATATATGTCAGTGTATTCATTATTGACAATTTACTGATAATCAACTGACAATTCTATGACAATTGAAAGGATGTTTTGGTCCGAATAGGTAGGTGTATTCATTGTTATTAACACTAATTATTTTTTCAAGGTGTTGTATTGTAGTTTGTTGTGTTTTTATTTTGCTTGTCTTTATAGATGTTTTAGGAATTTCACATAAAATCATTCTCAATTGCTTTCGAAATACTTTCTAAAGAACCATTTTTTAATATTGCAACAATCTATCTTTCGATTTGTTAACTTTATAGGAAAGTTTTATCAACAACAGCAATATGGAAAATATCTATAATTTCTTAAACGATTTAAAAAGGAACAACAACCGAGAATGGTTCAATGAAAATAAAGATCGCTATGAGTTAGCACGAGAAGAAGCGAATGCGATTTTTAGCAGTATTGCAGAGGAGTTAAATCGTATCGATGACTTTTCTCCCTATAAGTTGTACAGAATATACCGTGATGTTAGATTCTCAAAAGATAAAACGCCTTACAAAGGACACTTTGCTGCTTTGTTTTCAAGAAGACAGCCGAACAATAGGGGAAGTTTTTACCTACAATTAAAGCCAGAAGGATCTATGATTGGTGGTGGTTTTTGGAGTCCAAATAAGGAAGATTTATTGAGTATTCGAAAAGCTATTGAAATGGAGGATGAATTGAAAACTATTCTAAATAATAAAGAACTGAAAGCCTTGGTGGGGAGTATGGATGGTGAGCAATTGAAAACTGTTCCACAGGGATTTGATATCAATCATCCTAGAATTGAATTGTTAAGATACAAGCAGTTTTTATTGCGCCGACCTTTGACGGATGAAGAAGTTTTTTCTACAGAATTTAAAGACTTGGTGGTTAAAGCATATCAGACAATGCAACCGTTTTTTGAATATATGACGGATGTGTTAACAACTGATGAAAACGGGGAGAGTTTAATTAAATAGGGCAGGATAAGCTAAGCTTTAAAATGTTCCGAATGGTAAGTATAAAGGCGATGTAAAGGGTTGGTATAAGAAAAGTAGTGGATTCTTTAGTACGAACTTTTGGAAAATAAGATACTTATATTACAGAGTAAATCGGTTCGAGTTAGCGCCTAAATCGCTATGTTTTATATACTTTGTGTGTCCTGGCCTTTTTTATTCAATCATTTTCCTTCTCAAATTCTTCTATTTCTCTGTAGAATTCAATGGCTTTTTCAACGGATTTTGCGGACAATGAGCTGTCTGCTTTCGGGATCTGAAGTAGAAATTTGAACTTCTCCAGATGCTTCCAATTGTTTTTCTAGTTCTTGGTATTTTTCTTGATGTTTGAGGTGTTGATTTATCTTCTCTTGTGCCTTTTGTTTTTCTACTGCATCGCCATCTTCACTCGATAGAATCTGATTGTATTCATCAAGCTTTGCCTCAATATAAGCCAAATGTCGGTCTATCTTCTTTTGATTATAATTATTTTTTTTTGAGTTTTGAGCACGGAAAACACTTCCATCTCCTGCCAGCAGTTTTCCACCAATGAGTTCAAAGTTTTTTGCGAGCTCAACGGTTGCCCTAAACACTTTTTTTATCGCATCGGGATTGTCTTTTCTGAAATTAGAAATGGTGTTATGATCTGGCGCTAAACCACGCATCAGCCACATTACTTCAAGGTTACGATAGCACTCCTTCTCTAATTGCCTGGAAGAACGCATTCTGTTCATGTATCCATAAATATACAATTTGAGTAAGGTACTTGGATGATAA
>DATJCX010000026.1:0-41920 GCA_035497735.1 Brumimicrobium sp.
TGCTCAAGGTCCACAAGGTCCGCAAGGTCCAGCAGGTCCAGCAGGAGCTGACGGTGCTCAAGGTCCACAAGGTCCGCAAGGTCCAGCAGGAGCTGATGGTGCTGATGGTGCTCAAGGTCCACAAGGAGATCAAGGTCCAGCAGGTCCAGCAGGAGCTGATGGCGCTCAAGGTCCGCAAGGAGATCAAGGTCCTCAAGGTCCTCAAGGTCCAGCAGGAGATGATGGTGTTCAAGGTCCACAAGGTGAGCCTGGAACATGGACTGATGAAACAGCATGGTTAATAGAAGGAAATAATGGAACTAACGTGAATAATAACTTTTTAGGAACTATAGATAATCAAAGTTTAGCAATTAGAACAAATAATACAGAGCGCTTGAGAGTACTTTCAGGAGGTTCAGTTGTTGTTAATTCAACAACTCCTTTTACTAATACAGTTCTTAACTCTATTGCAGCTGATGCTGATAGAGCAATAATTGGAGACGCAGTTTCTGGAGAGGGAGTTAGAGGTCAGTCTGACTCTGGAGATGGTGTAGTAGGTATTTCAGAGTCTGGAGATGGAGTGTATGGTCAAACTCTCACAGGAATAGCTGGAGTCTTTGGTTCATCAGTAAATGAGACTGGTGTTCGTGGACAATCGACAAATAATACTGGAGTATTTGGATCTTCTGTAGCTGATATTGGGATTTGGGGACAAACAACAAACGGTCAAGCTGGAGTATTAGGTATTTCCTTGAATGAAATTGGTGTTCTTGGTGAATCTACTAATGATTTTGGAGTATATGGACTTTCTGAAGTAGATGGTTTAGCAGGTCATTCTTTTGCTACTGACGGAAATGGAGTTATCGGTTTAGGAAATAATTTGCTTAACTATAACTCTATAGTTGATGGTAGTGGAGGTGCATTTACAGGTAGTGCAGTAGGAGTGTATGGGAAAACTAGATCACTAACAGCTACTCATGTTACTGCTGGATATTTTTCAGCAAGTATTTCACCAACATTAAATCTTGATTCTCAAGTAGCTTCTATCCAAGGCGGAACGGAATATAAGATTATAGGAGACGGTTCTGTTTCTACAATAGTTGAAGATACGCAAGGAGAAGAGGTAATTATGTTTGCTGCTGAAGCACCTGAAATTTTATTTGAAGATTATGGTCAAGGTCAATTAGTAAACGGTAAAGCATATATTAAACTAGACCCTATTTTCGCTAAGAACGTCACTGTTAATGAAAAGCATCCTCTACGTGTTTTAGTACAATTAGAAGGAGATTGTAAAGGTGTTTATGTAACAAATAAAACAGGAGAAGGTTTTGAAGTAAAAGAACTTCAAAATGGACAATCAAATGTTCCTTTTACATATAAAGTTGTTGGAAATAGAGCTGATAGATATGTAGACGGTGAGAGAGTTTCTAAAAATGAGGATTTAAGATTCCCGAAATTTACAGGAAGAATGGAAACTAAAACAACTGAAATTAAAAAGAAGTCAGAAGAGATTAAAACTGAAGAAAAAGAATTAAAAGCAAAAAGTACTAAGAGAGACTAAAAGCAATTGCTTCTAATTTTAATATAAATTTTAAAAGCGAGTTATGAAAATAACTCGCTTTTTTTATTCTAACTCTACCAAATAGTTAGCTCCATTTTGTGTTTTAAATAAAATGACTTCTGTACATATTTTAAAACTATGCGTTAAATTTCTTGATAAGTTGAACTAATTTTCTTTGCTTTGCTAGGTAATTAAGTTTTGATGTACTCATCATTCTCCCTTTTCTTATAGGAAAAGTGATGTGTTAATTGAAAAACGATTGTTGAGCATAAAAAGAAAAAAAAACGTAATGAAAAACATATTGGTTCTAGGAGCAGGCTTATCTTCCTCATCTTTAATTAGATACCTAATTCAAAATGCTGAAAAGGAAAATTGGTTTGTAAAAATAGTAGATCAAAGTAAGGAATTGGTCGAAAATAAAATCAATGGCTCTAAGTTTGCCGAAGCGATGGTCTTTAATGCTTTAAGTTCGGAAGAAAGAAGAGTCGAGATTGAAAAGTCTGACTTAGTGATAAGTATGTTGCCAGCACGCTTCCATGTGGAAATTGCCGAAGATTGTATAGCACTTAAAAGGAATTTGATTACACCATCTTATGTTTCTCCAGAAATGAAATCATTAGATGAAAAGGCAAAAGCTGCAGGAATATTAATCATGAATGAGATTGGAGTAGATCCAGGAATCGATCATATGAGTGCAATGCACATCATTGATAAAATTCGTGAGCAAGGTGGAGAAATGAGAAACTTTGAGTCTTTCACCGGTGGATTAGTAGCTCAAGAGAGTGATAATAATCCATGGAATTATAAATTCACTTGGAACCCAAGAAATGTTGTCTTAGCTGGTCAGGGTGGAGCAGCTCAATTTGTTCAAGAAGGACAATACAAATACATTCCCTATAATAAATTGTTTCGTAGAACGGAGGTAATCGAAATCGAGGGCTATGGAAAGTTCGAAGGTTACGCAAATAGGAATTCATTACAGTATAGAAAGCTATATAATTTAGCTGATATTAATACCATTTATCGGGGAACGCTTAGAAGAGTGGGCTTTTCTAGAGCATGGGACGTTTTTGTGCAATTGGGTTTGACAGATGACTCTTACACAATGGAGGGAAGTGAAAATATGACAAATAGAGATTTTATTAACTCATTCCTTCCTTATCACCCGCACGATTCTGTAGAATTAAAACTTCGTTACTATCTGAAAATAGACCAAGATGACTCCTTATGGGAAAAATTAGTTTGGCTAGGTATCTTCAAAAATGATAGAGAAATTGGACTCAAAGATGCTACTCCAGCTCAAATTTTACAAAAGATTCTAGAGGATAAATGGAGACTAGAGCCGGAGGATAAAGATATGCTGGTGATGTATCACCGATTTGTATATTTATTAGATGGAAAGCATAAGGAAATCATTTCTTCGATGGTAAATATCGGAGAAGATCAAACTTATACCTCTATGAGTAATACGGTTGGATTACCTGTTGGTATTTGCGCAAAACACATGCTAAATGGTAATATTCAGTTAACAGGTGTTCAAATTCCAACAATTAGAGAAATTTATGATCCGATTCTTGAAGAATTAGAGGAATATGGAATAATCTTTACTGAAACGAAAGTGGCTTTACCGAAATTGTATCACGAAATGACAAACTGGGATTAAATTCGTTCTTGATAGTGTGATAATTGAGTTCAGCTAATAGTGGTTGCAATATCGCTATTTTTATAGCTTATCTAAAGTTAAATAAGCGTCTATATAAAACTTAATTCCAACAATTAGTAAGACATAAACAAATGTCGGAATCATTGGAAATAAATAAGCGATTATAATTGATAAAACACCTCCTATTAATGCAATAAACAAAGCTCTTCTTCTAGATAGAATTAAGCTTTTCCATGATACAACCTTGTAAATTCCTGTTTTAATAAAAGTGAGTTTGTATTGCTGAAGGTTTCCTAAAATAACAAGTGGCAATAAGATGTATCCTTGCGGAACTGGGAAGCCCATCTCTTCATAACTCATAAAGGCGATAAATTCATCATAGAAGTTGATATTGGGAACAATAACACAAGTTGCTATGTGGGCAAGAACTATCGTTGAAAGTGCCAAGAATGAGCTAAATAATAAGCGTCCATAGCGTAAGGAAAACGCAAATTTAATTCTTTGAAACTGTATAATCTTATTGACTTTGATATAAAGGAAGACCTCTGTTGCAATTAAATCAATAAAATAGAAGAGCAATATGAAGTAAATTCCCCAATCAAAAAAGAGCAATCCTGCAATTGGAATAACAGCTTCTCCAATAGCGTTTATGAGATTTAAACGCTTCATGTTAACTTATTTTACTTTGATGTTTCTTAATTTTTCAGCAGCTTGTTTTGCTGGTTCAAAATCTTCATCTATATGCAATGCTTCAGCGTAGCTGTTCGCAGCCTTTGTATAACGCTTTTGCTGGTAATAAACTTCCCCTAGTTGGTACCATGCACCAATATATTCAGGGTTTCGTTGAACAACTTTCTCGTAGAAATATTCAGCACTATCCAATTGGTTTTGATAATGATGCTTTATGTATCCTTGGTTGAAATAGGTAACATAAAAAGAAGGTTCAAGTTCTTCAATTTTTCTATATTCTACTAGTGCTTCATCATACTTTTCTAGGTCTTGTAAACTTTTTGCAACACCATACAAAGCATTGATACTTTCAGGATTTAATCTGCTTGCATTTTCATAGTACTCCAATGCCAATTTATGATTTCCAATTTCTGTTAACAACCAACCTGTATTTAGGTGACCTAAAAAGAAGTTTGGGTCAATTTGAATGGCTGTTTGATAACTCGATAAGGCAATGTCATTGTTCCCTAAAACCTTGTAAATCGAACCTTTTAAAACATACCCATCTCGATAGTTTATATCAATTTTTAATGCTTCATTGATATACTTTATCGCTGTCTTAAAATCTCCTGTTAAGGAGAAAGTATTTGCCAAGTTCACCAATGCCTCCGGGTCTTTTGGTTGAATAGAAAGAATATATTGAAAGTGCCTCTTTGCGCGTTCAATGTCAGAAATGGGTGCATTTGGCTTATTGATTAAAGTCCAAGCGTAGAGATTACGTGCTGGAATATTAGTTGAGTCAATCATAAAAGCTTTGGCACCTGCATCTAAAGCACAAGCAAAATCCAACTCATCTTTACAGATATTTCCTTTTTTAATCCATAAATCAATGTTCTTAGGGTCTTTTTCTAAGTTGTCTAATAATTGATTAAAAGCATCTTGTTCAATATCAACTTCTTCTTTAACAAAAAATTGGTCATCTACTTTTTTAGTTTCTGTGGTACAGGAAGCTAAAACAAGTAACGATAATGTGTAAAAAGTGATTTTGCCTAACATAATTTAATATTTTCAATCAACAAAGTTACGTAATTCTAATTGAAAAGGTTGATAATTCATTTTTCCTTTCACCTTTTTCACAATTTTAAACATACTTTGTCGGTATTTTATCCTCGTAGGAAGATTAAGTCTTTCGAGCAACCAACATTTCTCTTTTCCCAGCAGGACCAGGAACTTTTTTAACCTCAAACCCCAATTCGATTAATGTTCGTCTAACTTCCCCTTTTGAACTATAAGTTGTTAGTAAACCGCCATCTTCTAAACAGTCATACATTTTCTGAAAAACTTGCTTTGACCACATTTCTGGTTGAACTCTAAAGCCAAATGCATCAAAATATATCAGGTTAAAGCTAGACTTTTGAGGTTGAAATTCTTCTAGTTTTTCGTGAAGTTTATGCAATGTAAAAAGAGGAGTGATGCTGACAGTCTTTCCCCATTCTGCCTCATGAAGTTTGAAGTACTCATCTTTGTGACTTTTGATAAAATCATTTTCATAATACTTAAGCGCTGTAACCTCTTCCTGTGAAATAGGAAATGCTTCCAAACCAGTATACTTAACAGTTTTCTTTTCCTCCAAACTTTTAATTAAAGTAAGAATTGCATTTAACCCAGTTCCGAAGCCTATTTCAAGGACTTTATAAGATGTACTATTTAGTTTTTCCCATCCGTTTTTTATAAACACATGTAGAGCTTCTTGTAAAGCACCATTTGTGGAGTGATAGCTCTCATTAATTTCGGGAAAATTAATCGTCTTAAGTCCGTCTTTTGTTTCAATTATCTCTCGCTTCATAAAAAATGATTTATTGCAAAAATAGGATTTATTTAGTCCGTAATTCTGAAAACACAAGAAGACTCATAAAAAAAAGTTATAGCATTATAGTGGATATTTTGATATATTTGTATGAGATAATGGAGTAATAAGTTTAACGCCACACTACTTTTTAGAAAGGGTAAAATACAGAAATAAATAAAAACAAGGAACACGATAAATGCGATCAATCAACATAAAAAAAATAAGCTTTCTACTAGGACCTCTGTTTTATTTACTAATTCAGACTATGCCGATTGAAAATCTTTCAGATTCAGGGAAAGCTGTTTTAGCCGGAACTGTATGGATTGCTTTTTGGTGGATTACAGAAACGGTAGATTTAGTAATTACGTCCTTGTTGCCAATTGTGATATTCCCATTATCTGGTGCTTTGACAATAGGAGAAACAACAAGTTCGTACGGCAATCCTTTTATTTTCCTTTTCCTTGGAGGCTTTATTATGGGAATAGCCATTGAACATTGGAATTTGCATAAACGAATTGCATATAAGATTATTCAAATAATAGGTACTGATGAAAAACGGATTTTACTTGGACTGATGCTAGCAACTGCTTTTTTATCCATGTGGATTTCAAATACTGCAACCACTATTATGATGTTGCCAGTAGGACTTTCTGTAATCGGCCACTTTAATGCGGACAGTTCGTTTTCTAAAAACATTTTATTAGGAATTGCCTATGCTGCATCTATTGGAGGAATAACAACTTTAATTGGAACACCACCTAATATTATACTAGCAGGTGTAATGAAAGAAAACTTAGGAATGGAAATCTCCTTTCTAAAGTGGATGATTTTTGCCTTCCCATTGGCAATAGGACTCTTCTTTATCACTTATAAATTGTTGATTAGAAAACAGAAAACGAGTTCAGTTCGAACTTTTGAAGTTGAAGATATGGGTGAAATATCTTTAGCTGAAAAAAGAATTCTATTTATAGTAGGAGGTGCTGCATTTTTCTGGATTACAAGATCTTTTATTTGGAACTATTGGTTGCCTTTTTTAGATGATACAATTATTGCAATTGGCGGCGCGATTCTCATGTTGGTTGTTCCCTCTGGTGTGAAAGATAAAAATCTAATCTCATGGGAATCGGCTGATAAAATCCCGTGGAATGTTCTTATTCTATTTGGTGCTGGACTAGCCATTGCGAAAGGATTTTCTTCTACTGATTTAACCGATTGGCTGGGTAGTGGCTTTGCGAATTTAGAGGCTTTACCAAATTTCTTTATCGTAATTTTTATCTTGATCAGTATCAACTTCCTTACTGAAATCACATCGAATACTGCTACGGCGAGTATTTTATTGCCTATACTAATTACATTATCAATTTCCCTAAATATAGAAACAGGTTCTCTTTTAGCGGGCGCAGCATTGGCTTCTTCTTGCGCTTTTATGTTACCAGTAGCAACACCTCCTAACGCAATCGTGTTTAGTTCTGGAAAGCTAAAAATTAAAGATATGATGAAAGCTGGTATTTTATTAAACCTAATATCCACTTTCTTAATATATCTTTCAGTTAGTTTTTTATGGAAGCTTATCTTTTAAAATATTTTATGCGATAGTACAAATACCTTATAAATACAAGTAGCATTTTACCTTATATAATGAAAGTATAATCAGAGTTATAAATGCTGTTGTTTAGTGTGACTAAAAAACTGATTTATTTTAGTTTTCGATTTATTTTAAAATTATTTTTAACATTTATTTGTAGATTAAGAAAAAAGAGTTTATATTTGTCAAAGAATAAAAAGTGTTATTCTCGGTTAACTATAACTGCTATAACTAATTAATAAAATACTATACCTACGATGAGGAATTATTTGCTACTATCCAATCTATTATTTTTAATAGTTACGTTTTCTATAGGAGGATACTCTTATGGACAAAATGTTTACCATTTAAGTGAACAAGTTAACGCCCAGGGTGAGGGATCTTATTCTGTAGAACGATTATCGGTCGGAAGTGTTCCTACAGCTGTTTGCGGTTCAAGCAACACCAATTCTAACGCCGCACGCTTAATCATTAATAGCGAATCTTTGGCGCAAATAAACGCTGCAGATGAAAACTATTCAAGCGTTGAGATTATAATATTAGATATGCCTTCATTAGAAAGCTTTAACAATACTTCTTTTCCACAAAACATTCTAGATTATTTCCCCTCTTTAAAGTATGTTTTCTTCAATTGTTCTTTTGAATTATGCGGTTCTTCTGGTTCATCAGAATGTGAGAAACAATTTATAAGTAACTTCTTAAACGGAAGTTTTGAAGGGATTTCTTTTTTATATAGAGCAGACCTACCCAACTAAATACTAATTTTTTTAGATTATGAAAAATTTACAACTACAACTACTAAAGAAGCTTGCTTTGCTTGCCTTCTTTTTCCTTATTGCTACTCCATTGCTTGGGCAAGTAAGAAAAACTTTTACACAAAGAAGTTCTTACTTTACACCAACCAAAAAGATATACAATATCCAGGGAGATTTCCAAATGATTGGAAATACAAACATGACGCTTGAAAGCTATTCTAATGACGGTAATAATAGCTCGATTATGAAATATGTGGATATTGACGGAGATCCTACTACTGTCAACTCATCTTCTGCCGAATTGTCCTTTTCAGGAGAAAATGATGCTAATGATGAATGTACTAACATTATTTATGCTGGTTTGTATTGGACAGGAAGACCTCATGATGGAGGTAGTAGTCCAGAAGAGTTTACAGTTGGTTCTAGTGCAAATTTACGTCATAACAATGCTTTTGGAGGGTATGACTTGGTGATTAGTAATACTAATCCT
Organism: Brumimicrobium sp.; assembly: GCA_035497735.1. GTDB lineage: Bacteria > Bacteroidota > Bacteroidia > Flavobacteriales_D > Crocinitomicaceae > Brumimicrobium. The sequence continues at coordinate 8,552 of DATJCX010000026.1, forward strand.
GGGAGCTATGTTTCTACATATACTTTTACACCTGAAGGAGCTGGACAGAATGTGGTTTTTACATATACTACATCTGGTTCCAATGTGAACTCGGTTTCTGTCTCTGTTGGAGGGGGAACTCCATTGAGTATTCCTTACTCAGCGCAGACTGGAGGAGGAGGGTTGTTTAGTAATCCAACATGGATTCAAGTGAACTTTACCACTCCTTATGTAATTAATACTGGATCAACACAAATCATTGTTCGAGGACTTAGAAAAAGAAGGAATGACATTAATGATAATTCCAATTATTATGCAATAGTTGAATCTGTAGGTACAGTACTTAATAAGCGAAAAGTTAAATTTAAACATGAAAACGGTACTTATGTAGATGTCGTTGCTCAACCGGGAGATATTTATTATCCAAGTAATACGGATGGAAATATGTATTCTGCATACGCTGAAGTAACTAGTTATGTTAGAGATAATGGTTTAGGAAATTACTTTCTTGCCAATTTAGCTGTTAGAGAAGGTAATGGTGGTGGTACTGGTTACTATGGTGGTTGGGGAATGATAGTTGTTTATGAAAACTCCAAAATGAAATGGCGTGACGTAACAATTTTTGACGGTCATGCCTATGTTGCTTCAAGTACAGTTAGTCATGAGTTACCAGTTTCTGGATTCAATACCGCTCAAGATGGTCCAATTAACATGAAACTTGGACTGATGGCTGGAGAAGGAGATAGGAGTATTTCAGGAGATTATTTCCAAATCCGTAATCACCAAAATACGAGTTGGGTTCCTTTAAGTCACTCAGGAAATACTTCTGGAAACTTCTTTAATAGTTCAGTAAATACTGGAGGAAATGCTAGAAATCCAAGTTTGCTTAACAATACTGGGTTAGATATTGCAATGTTTGATATTGATAACTCTGATAACTCAGTAGTGACCAATAGTCAAACCTCTACATCTTTCCGTTATGGTTCTACGCAAGATACCTATGTTATTTTCTGTGTTGCAATGGCTGTTGATGCCTACGTTCCAGATATTGAATCTATTATTTCAACAACATCAATAGGTGGTGGTCCTGCAAATCAGCCGTATATTGGGATGCCAGGTGATGTGGTTAAATATAGACTGGAAGTGCGAAATAAAGGTACTGAAGAGGTTAATGACGCTGTCTTTACTATTCCTATTCCTTATATTGCTACCTATGTGGACCCGAGTATTATGAATTGGGTGGATAATAGTCTTATTCCAACACTTCCACCAAATGCTTTTTATGACCCTAACGTTGGACCTACGGGTTCTATCGTCTGGAACTTTGGAAATATTCCATTGCCTCCAAACCCAGAGGACCTTATTGGTTACTTAGAGTTTGATTTAAAAATCACTGAAAATTGTTTTCTTTTAAATAATCCAACTTGTCCACCGACAGTTGAAATGACTGGTTCTGTTAGTGGTGTAGGTGCTACTTCTGGTTCAGCGTTTAACATAGATTTCATTCAGGGGTTTGAAGATGATGGAGCTTGTTCTGATCAACCAATTAAAATACCATTAGTTGTTGGAGTTGACGCAGAGGCATATGTATTAGCTAACTGTATTCCAATCCCAGAAGTTACAGAAGTTTATGTTTGTAACTATACGCAAGGAGTAAGTACAGATTTGGATGTATATAATGATGTTAAAGGTCAATTTCCTTCTGGAATTGGTTTCTTTAGCGAGTCTGCTATGTCTCCAACTATTGTAGAATACACTTCTAGTAATCCATTCCCGTTAGTGGAAGGTGCTGAAAATATCTTTTATGCTATTCCTTATAATAGCCCTTGTTACTATGTAATTAAGGTTATCACAAGAGATCCAATTATATTAGACTTTGATGTTATAGATGTTACTTGCCAAGGTGCAGGTGATGGTTCTATTGATTTAACAGTGGCAAATGCTGCAGATCCATATAAAGTTGATTGGATTGGTCCAAATGGATACGAAGAAGACTTAGAAGATATTAGTGGTCTTTCTGAAGGAACATACTCTGTAACAGTGAATGATGCATTAGGTTGTATTATGGAAGGTAGTGTTATTTTAAATGCTGAACCAGACGTTACAGATCCTACAATTACTTGTCCAGCTGATATTTCTGTAAATATGGATGCTGGTTCATGTTTTGCAACTGGTGTAGATTTGGGAGATGCAACTGCGAATGATGATTGTTCTGTCCCAACAGTAACTAATAACGCACCAACATCTTTCCCAATAGGAGAAACAATCGTAACTTGGACAGCTACAGATGCTGCTGGTAATACAGCAACATGTACTCAAACTGTTACAGTTGTAGATAATCAAATCCCAGTTTTTGATGATTGTATCAATGCTCAGCAAGATGTTGTAGCAGATGCGGGAGTTTGTACTTACACACATGTAGGAACAGCTTGGGATGCAACCGCGACAGACAACTGTGGTATTGCTACTATTGAGTACAACTTAACAGGAGCAACTTCAGGAAACGGTACAACACTTAACGGTGTAGTATTCGAGCCTGGAACAACGACAGTTACTTGGACTGTAACGGATGAATCAGGAAATGCAGTAACATGTTCATTTGATGTTGTAAACTCAGATGATGAGAATCCATCAATCTTAACGTGTATTAATGCACAACAAGAAGTTGAGACAAATGCAGGAATGTGTACATTTACACAAACTGGTGCTGCTTGGGATATTACAGCAGATGACAACTGTGGTGTAGCAACTATCACTTATGTATTAAGTGGTGCTACAACTGCAAGTGGTTCAACTACTTTGTCAGGTGTTGAGTTTGAAGTTGGAACAACAACGGTAACTTGGACTGTAACAGATAACGCTGGTAACATTGCAACATGTACATTTGATGTAGTTGTAACTGATGACCAAGATCCATCGTTCACAACGTGTGGTGCAGCAGGAAATCAAACAGTTTCTTCAGATGCAGCTGCTTGTTTCTACACGCATGTTGGAACAGCTTGGGATGCAGTTGCAACAGACAACTGTGGTTCAGGTGCTGGATTAGCAGTAACATATACTTTAACAGGTGCAACAACAGGAAGTGGTTTAAGTTTAGACGGAGTTGTTTTCAACTTAGGAACAACAACTGTTACTTGGACAGCAACTGATGAAGAAGGAAACGTAATTACTTGTTCATTCGATGTTTTAGTTGAAGATACAGAAGACCCATCATTTATTGCTTGTGGTGCTGTATCTAACCAAAGTGTATCAAATGATGCTGGTTCATGTACATACGTTCACAAGGGACTTACTTGGGATGCAACAGCAACAGATAACTGTACAGTTTCAACTATAGAATACGTATTAACAGGTGCTACTTCAGGAAGCGGTATAAGTTTAGACGGCGTTAGTTTCGATTTAGGAACAACAACGGTAACTTGGACAGTAACTGATGCAGCAGGAAATACAGAAGAATGTTCATTTACTGTAACGGTAAATGATACTGAATTCCCAATAATAGATTGTTTATTAGCCAACCCAGAGGTTGTAGTTGATGCAGGTGAATGTATGTTTACGCAAACAACAAATGCTTGGGATCCATCTATTTTTGATAATTGTTCAGTTGCTTCAGTTACGTATGAATTAAGTGGAGCAACAACTGCAACAGGTTCAACTACTTTAGTGGGTGTTGAGTTTGGTATAGGTACAACAACAGTTACATGGACAGTTGTTGATGGTTCAGGCAATGAAGCATCATGTTCTTACGATGTAATTGTAACAGATACACAAGCTCCAGTTATCGCAGGATGTGTTGCTACAAACCCAGAGGTTGTAGTTGATGCAGCTGCATGTACGTTCACGCAAACAACAAATGCTTGGGATGTAACAGCAACAGATAACTGTACAGTTTCAACTGTTGAGTACGAATTAACAGGTGCAACAACAGGAAGTGGAACTACTTTAGTGGGTGTTGACTTTAACTTAGGAACAACAACAGTAACTTGGACAGTAACGGATGGTGCAGGAAACGAAACTATCTGTACGTTTGATGTAATCGTAACAGATACTCAATTCCCAGCAATCGCTGATTGTCAAATTACGAATCCATCAGTAGTAGCCGATGCAGGAGTTTGTACTTTCGAGGCGAACACTGATTGGGATATTACAGTTACAGACAACTGTTCGATTACTTCAGTATCATATGAATTAACTGGCGCAACTACAGCTTCAGGAACTGGAACAAGTTTAGATGGAGTTGTGTTTAATTTAGGAACAACAACAGTAACTTGGACAGTAACAGATGGTTCAGGAAACGAGACTTTCTGTACGTTTGATGTAACAGTTAATGATACGCAAGACCCAGTTATTGTTGATTGCATCAATGCTGAGCAAGATGTTGTAGCGGACGCAGGAGTTTGTACTTATACACATGTAGGAACAGCTTGGGATGCAACCGCGACAGACAACTGTGGTATTGCAACTATTGAATATGAATTAACAGGTTCTACATCAGGAAACGGAACTAGTTTAGATGGTGTAGTGTTTGAGTCAGGAACAACAACGGTAACTTGGACTGTAACTGATGAATCAGGAAATGTAGCAACATGTTCATTTGATGTTGTAAATTCTGATGATGAGAATCCAGTTATTTCAGGTTGTACTAACGTTGATCCAGAAGTAGTAGCTGATGCGGGAGTTTGTACTTTCGAAGCAAATACAGACTGGGATATTACAGCAGATGACAACTGTGGTGTAGCAACTATCGAATATGAATTAACAGGAGCAACGACTGCTTCAGGTGTTAACTCATTATCAGGAGTTGACTTTGAATTAGGGACAACAACGGTAACTTGGACAGTAACAGATATTGCTGGAAATATTTCAACATGTGAGTTTGACGTAACAGTAGCTGATGACCAAGCGCCAATTATTTCAGGTTGTACTAACGTTGACCCAGAAGTTGTAGCTGATGCGGGAGTTTGTACTTTCGAAGCAAATACAGACTGGGATATTACAGCGACAGACAACTGTGGTATTGCATCTATCGAATACGAATTAACTGGAGCAACAACTGCAAGTGGTTCAAATAGTTTAGATGGAGTTGATTTCGAATTAGGGACAACAACGGTAACTTGGACAGTAACGGATGAGTCAGGAAACATTTCAACATGTGAATTTGACGTAACAGTAGCTGATGATCAAGCACCAATTATCAATGACTGTCCATCTGACATCGTAGTTGATAACGAAGCTGGTGAGTGTAGCTCAGTAGTTACTTGGGAGGCTCCAACATTTACAGACAACTGTGATGGTGCGACAATGACTTCTACACACAACCCAGGCGATGTGTTTGATGTTGGAACAACAACAGTTACATACACTGTAGTTGATGGTTCAGGAAACGAAACAATCTGTTCATTTGATGTAACAGTTGAGGATAATGAAGCTCCAGTAGTTTTATGTCCAGCAGATATTTCAACATGTGACCCTGTTTCTACATGGGAAGTTCCAGAAGTATCTGATAACTGTGGAATTGCTTCGGTAGTTCAAACAGCAGGTTTAGAGAGTGGTTCAATTTTCCCAATTGGAGCAACAACAATTGAGTACACGGTAACGGATATTCACGGTAATGAAACAGTTTGTTCATTCGTGGTTAACTTCCACCCGCTGTATGCAGATGTAGTTACAACTGATGTTTTATGTTATGGAGATTCTAACGGTTCTGCTCAAGTAGTAATTGAGGAAGGTGCTGCTCCATATACTTACAACTGGTCGAATGGTGCTAACTCTGAGAATTCATTTAATATGGACTTAACAGAAGGCTTGTACTCGGTAAGCATTGTTGATGCTAACGGATGTGAATTAACAGTTCCATTTGTGATTGAGCAGCCAGATAGCTTAGTTGTATCGGGTAGTGCTTTTGTTCACAGTAATGGCTACAACGTTAGTTTATTTGGATACTCTGATGGTTCTATTGATATTGAAGTTGATGGTGGTTCAATGCCATACGATTACTCATGGACTGGTCCAAAGGGTTATGAGTCTTCAACGGGTAATGTTTCAGGTTTAACAGCTGGAGATTATTACTTAACCGTAATTGATGAGAATGGTTGTGTTGACACACTTCACATTTTCTTAGATCAGCCATACGACTTAGACATGCCAGAGGGAGTTACTCCTAACGGTGATGGTGACAACGATTACTTTGTTGTTCGCGGTCTAGATGTTTATCCAGAGAATGATATTACTATCTATAACAGATGGGGTAACATTGTTTATAAACAAGATAGTTATGAAAATGACTGGTACGGTTTAAACAACAAGGGTAATGAATTACCAGACGGTACTTACTTTGTGGTTGTAAATGTTCAAACACAAGATGGTGCTAAGACTTTAACTGGATTTATAGATTTAAGAAGAAACTAATCAACCTACAAAGCGATGAAAAAGAATATATTTAAAATACTAATTGGACTGATGTTTCTAGGAAGCTTCAGTGCAATCGGACAGCAAGATCCGATGCTGAGTCAGTATATGTTTAACGGCTTAATGCTAAACCCTGCTTACTCGGGATCCCACAAATATTGGTCAAGTACCTTAACATACCGTAATCAGTGGACGGGAGCAGACTTTCGAGGCGCTCCCCAAACTGCAGTAGCGGCAGTTGATGGTCCTATCCCTGGATACAACATGGGACTGGGCTTGGTTTTGATGCACGACCGATTAGGAGTTACTCAACAGAACCTTATTCAGGCTGTTTACTCTTACCACATAAAGACAGGTGCTAAGACGAAACTATCCTTAGGTTTAAGCGCTGGTGCTTCTCAGTTTAGTTCTCGTTTGACAGATGTTAAGATTTGGGATGAGGACGATGTGATGTACCAAGAAGATCATAGCAAGTGGTTGCCAAAGGTTGGATTCGGAGCTTACTTTTATGCAGAAAACTTCTATGTTGGTGCTTCTATTCCTACGTTGTTTTCTTATGAGAAGGACAAGGACTTTTCAATGGATTTAACCAAGGCATCATTCTTACGTCGTCACTATTTACTGACAGGAGGTGTTGTTATTCCAGCAGGTGCTCAATTAAAATTTAAGCCATCTGTTTTATTGAAATACATTCCAAGTGCTCCTTTAGAGGCAGACATCAACTTGAGTGTTGTTATTCGCGATCAGTTTTGGATTGGTGTTTCTTACCGAACTTTAGATGCTGTTGCTATTATCTTAGAATACCAAACTAAGAGTTTCTTTAGAATCGGTTATTCTTATGATATCACCACTTCTAGACTTAGAAACTACTCGAAAGGTTCCCATGAAATCATGATTGGTTTTGATTTCGGTAGAGACCTTATTAAAGTTAAAACCCCTAGATACTTTTAGCTATGAAAAAAATTAACATTAAATCGACGATACTTCTCCTACTCTTAGGTTCTTTCTTATTCTCGTGTGCAAACGGTCGAGTTTATAAAGGCGATAGGTTTTATGATGGTATTGCTTATTCTAAAGCCATCCCATTTTATGAGAAGGTTTATAAGAAACATCCTGAGAAGGTTGGCCATCAATTAGCAGATGCTTATTACCAAGTAGGTGACTCAGAATCTTCAGAAGCTGTTTACCGTCGCTTAATTGAGACAGGTAACGAAGACCAGGTTGACTATGTTCAATATGGTCGTGTTCTAATGATGAATGGAAAGTATGATGAAGCGCAAGAAGTTTTAAACACGTACACCTCTTCTCATCCTGATGATGCACATGCGGCTACTCTTTTAGCATCAACGAATGTTCTGGATGACCGTTTTAAGGATACTACTTTGTATGCTTTGACTCCTGTTCGTTTACCTGACTTTACGAATTCTTATGCTGCTACTCCTTATGGAGAGCGTGTTGTTTTTGTTGCAGACCAGGTTGCAAAAGGTAAGAAGAAGAACGCTTGGACTGGTAACAGTTACTTAAATCTTTACGAGATGCAAAAGAGCGAGCAAGGTAATTGGTCTAGCCCAAAATTACTTGAGGGTAATATAAATGGAAAGTACCATGACGGTCCTGCAGTTTTTTCTGCTGATGGTAAGACGATGTATTTTACACGTAGTAACTATAACAAGAAGAAATTAGCTGTTAACGAGAATGATGAAAACAATTTAAAGTTGCTTTCTGCCGAACTAGTAAATGGAGAGTGGAGCAATCTTACTGAATTACCATTTAACAGTGATGACTATAGTGTTGGTCACCCAGCTTTATCAGCAGATGGTAATACTTTATACTTTATTTCAGATATGCCAGGTGGTTTTGGAGGTACAGACTTGTATTCTTCAACAAAGTCAGGTGACTCTTGGGGACAACCAGTCAACTTAGGTTCGGCGGTGAATACTCCAGAGAATGAAATGTTCCCTTATATGGACCAAGATGGATACTTATACTTTTCTTCTGAAGGTCACAATTCAATGGGTGGACTTGATGTTTTTGTTACCAAAGAAAGCAACAGTTGGACAAAACCTCAGAACTTAGACTACCCGGTAAACTCTTCAGAGGATGACTTTGGTTTTGTGTTGAATGAAGATGGAAGAACGGGTTACTTATCTTCTTCAAGAGGCGGGGCAGATGCTATCTATGAATTTATCAAGCATCCACCGGTATTCAATGTGATTGTTTTTGCTCATGAGAAAGGAAGTGATATTCCAGTTCAAGGTGCTTCTATCGAAATTAAGAACATGGATGGTGAAACTTCGACAGTTCTTCAAACGGGAGCAGATGGAAAAGTACAATCTTCTCTTGACATAGAAACCCTATACAATGTTTTAGCTTCAAGAGATGAGCATTTTGCTAAGTCAGAGGAAGTAAACACAAAAGGTTTACGTTACTCGGAGGACTTCTACTTAGACTTTGAATTTGATAAGGTTGTTATCGATGAGCCTATTGTTATTAAGAACATTTACTTTGATTTCGACAAATCGAATATTCGTCCAGATGCTGCTAAGGAGTTAGATCACTTAGTGAAGGTACTAAAGGACAATCCAAGATTAGAAGTTGAGTTGGGTTCACATACGGATGCACGTGGTACGGATAAGTACAACGAGAAATTATCTGATAGAAGAGCAAAGTCAACAGTTGATTACTTAATTAAGAAAGGTATTGCAAAAGACCGTTTAACTTGGAAAGGTTACGGAGAAAATAATTTGACTAACGAATGTAAAGACGGTGTTAAATGTAGCGAGGAGAAACACCAAGCAAACAGAAGAACAGAGTTCAAGGTTACTAAAGTTAGAGATTAAAGCTTGAGTAGTTTAACAATAATAAACAATGCAGAAAGGAATCCAGAAATGGGTTCCTTTTTTGTTTTCTGTAAGCGTCTAGATATATCGAGCGATTATAAATGTCAGCGTTAAAATGGTTTGTTTAAGTTGGCTCAATATGCAGAACGAATGTAGGGAATAGTAGGTATTGTCCACTATTCTGTGTCTGCCTCATCTCTAGAATAGAAAATGCTTTATAGTCAGCATTGTTGATACTGAAAAAATAGCTTGTTTAAGCTCCGAAGTTTGCTTCTTGAAAAGACTTATTGTAAAACTGAAAACGCTAGAATCGCTTCTAAAACATCTAGGAAAGAATGTTCTTTCACTATTGTCTTCGTCTTTAAACCTTAATTACTTTTCTTGCAGGTTTTATCATCGCAAGCGAGATACAAAACAACTTACGACATTTGAAGTATTACCAATAAGGAACCTACTGAAATTACTATCCAAAGTATTAATCCTAATAAAAGAGGCTTCCATCCCGCAGCTTTTAGTTTCTCAATTGATAATCCTGTTCCGATTAAGAACAATGTAGCTACTAAAAGAGCTTTAGAAATAGATTTAATTCCAAATGAAACTTCTGTTGGAATAGGCAGATAAGTATTCGCAATAATTGTCAAAATGAAAAGTAGGATAAACCATGGAATGCTAATATTTCTACCTTTTCCTTTAAACAATAATGCGGTTACGAGTGATAAAGGAATAATCCACAAAGCTCTTGCGAGTTTTACTGTTGTTGCTATTTGTAGTGCTTCATCGCCAAAAGCATGTGCTGCACCCACAACTGAACTCGTGTCATGAATCGCAATTGCAGTCCATAATCCAAATTCTTGTTGCGTCAATTCAAATACATGACCAAGAACTGGGAAAATAAGAAGCGCTATAGAATTTAAAATAAATACGATTCCTAAAGCAATAGAAATATGTTTTTCCTTCGCCTGTATAATAGGTGCTGTAGCAGCAATTGCACTACCACCACAGATGGCCGTTCCAGAAGAAATTAAATGTATTGTCTTTTTGTCAATTTTTAGAAGGCGTCCTAATAAATATCCAAGCAATAATGTGAGTACAATTGAGAATACGGTTAGCATGAACCCGTTTTTCCCTGCGTCGATAGTAGAAGTTACATTCATTCCAAATCCCAAACCTACAACCGCGACTTTTAGTAACCATCCGACAGCTTTCCGGCTATACTTAGAAAAAGGGTTGCCAAGCAATAGCGTAAATAAGAAACCGATCACTAGAGCTACAGGACTATTTATCAAACCGCTTAAACTCAACAAAAGTATGACTATAAAAAGTAGTTTTATAATTGTTGGATTAAGTTTTGTTTGGAACATATTATTGACTATATTAATAATAGCGCAAATTTAACATAGATTTTTATTTATTAGAACAACTAATGTTACATATTGTAAAAATATGAATTGGAAGACCAATGTGGACAACTATCTTGAAAATATGGCGCGATTAACTTTGAAATGTACGAGTTGTCAAAGGTTTTTTGAGTTGAAAGTTATGCACATTAATATAGTTTTTCACAAACTGAAAAAGATGATGTTAGAATAATCGAAATTCGATGCGCTTTTGGATATATTTGCAATATGGAGCAGAAAGAAATAAAAGAAGAAAAAGTTACGAGAGCTAGAGGTGTCGCTAGAGCAACTAAGTCACCTATGGATATTGGAAGAATCCCGCCGCAGGCAATTGACCTAGAGCAAGCTGTATTGGGAGCAATCATGATTGATGCAAATGCATTGAATAACGCTATTGATATTCTTAAAACGAAAGAAGCGTTTTATGATCCAAAGCATCAAATGATTTACGAAGCAATTGCAACTCTTTATAACTCCACGACTCCTGTGGATATGTTGACAGTTACGGAACAACTTCGTAAATTGGGAACATTAGAAACTGCTGGAGGCGCTTATTATATTTCTACTTTAACAAATAAAATTGCTTCTGCTGCCCATGTTGAGCACCATGCTAGAATTGTTGTAGAGAAGTATATTCAGCGTGAAATTATCAGTATTTCTAATGACATTTTACGTGATGCATACGATGAAACAAAAGATGTTTTCGAAGTATTATCAAAAGCGGAGGAAGGTTTGTTTGAAGTTGCTCAGAACAACATGAAAAAGAACTACGACACCATGCAAGTTGCTATGAAAGGAGCAATGGAGGAGATTGAAAAAGCGAGAGAGAATAAGGATGGTGTTTCTGGTGTTCCAACAGGACTAAAGGCCTTAGATAAGCTGACCTCAGGTTGGCAACGTTCTGATATGATTGTTATTGCTGCTCGTCCTGCAATGGGTAAGACAGCATTCGTATTGTCTATGGCGCGAAATATGGCTGTAGATTATAATATGGCTGTTGCATTCTTCTCTCTTGAGATGTCGAGTGTGCAGTTAGTAAAACGTTTAATTTCTTCTGAAGCACAAGTAGATGCTGAAAAATTAAGAAAAGGAAATTTAGCCGACCACGAATTACAACAGATTTATTCGCGAATCGGTCGATTGAATAAAGCCCCTATTTATATTGATGATACACCTGGTATTTCTATTTTCGAATTGAGAGCCAAGTGTCGTCGAATGAAACAAAAACATGATATTCAGGTGGTAATCATTGACTACCTTCAGTTGATGTCAGCAGGAGGAGGGAAAGGGCCTGGAAACCGTGAACAAGAGATTTCTGCGATTTCTCGTTCTATTAAAGAAATTGCAAAGGAATTAAACGTTCCGATTTTAGCACTTTCACAGTTGAGCCGTTCGGTAGAGCAACGTGGTGGAGATAAGAAACCAGTTCTTTCTGACTTAAGGGAGTCTGGAGCTATTGAACAGGATGCGGATATCGTTGCGTTTATTCACAGACCGGAATACTATGGTTTGTTAGAAGATGAATTTGGACCAACTCAAGGTTTAGGTAACATTATTATTGCCAAACACAGAAACGGTTCTACAGATACTGTTAGACTTAAATTCGTTGGTAAATTCGCTAGGTTCACTAACTTAGATAGTTATGATGAAGTTGCAGGAGATGATAATGATGTAATGGCAGCAATGCCTATTGGTACTGAATTTGATGATGGTAGTGGAGGAGCAGTGGTAATCAGACAAAGTAGAATGAACGACGATGATCTTGACTTTTCAACAGATGGTCTAGATAGTCCAGATTTCTAAATTATTAGCTATATTTAGAACATGAAATTTATTTTCTCATTTTTAGTATCAATTGTATTTGCATTCCAAATGAATGCTGCACAACTTTTGGTGCCAATGGACAAATCACAAGCAAATCATTTAAAAGCTTACGGAATTGCCTATTTCGCATTGGAAAATGGAATTACAATTGACTGGCTTTTAAACTATAGAGGTGGCTCTTTTTTGATGCCTCAGTTAAAAACCCTCGAAAATGAGATGATTATTCGTGGAATTACTTTTGAAGTTCTAGCAGACGGACAAGTAAATGATATTAAAAGGAAAATATCTTCACCTGAAATCAATCAAGAAATTGTACAGTTGGAAGTAGCACCAAAGATTGCAGTTTATACTCCCGCAGGGAAACAACCATGGGACGATGCGGTAACTTTAGTAATGAATTATGCAGAAATTCCTTATGATGAAGTATATGACTCAACAGTAATTACTGGGGTGCTGAAAGACTATGATTGGTTGCACTTGCACCATGAGGATTTTACAGGACAATATGGAAAGTTTTATGCTGCTTATAGAAACGCACCTTGGTATAGAGACCAAGTTGAAAAATTAGAAGCAAGCGCAGCAAACCTCGGTTTTTCAAAGGTTTCTGATATGAAACTGGCCGTTGCTCAAGCGATTAAAAGTTATGTGGCACTTGGCGGTTTTTTATTCACCATGTGTAGCGGAACGGATAGTTTTGATATTGCATTGGCCGCACATAAAACGGATATTGTTGAATACATGTTTGATGGGGACGGAATGGATCCTAATTATCGTTCGAAAATGGACTTTGCTAACGGATTGGCATTTGAGAATTATTCAATCAAAGAAAACCCTTTGGAATATGAGTATTCCACAATTGACGGTACCGATAGACATAGGAAGTTAACGCAAAAGGATGACTATTTCACTTTGTTTGACTTCTCAGCCAAGTGGGATGTGATACCAACAATGTTGACACAAAATCATACACAAGTGATTAAGAATTTTTACGGACAAACAACTGACTTCGTAAAGGAATATATCAAATCTACCGTTACCATTATGGGAGAATCTAAAGCCCTTGAAACAGTCAAATATATTCACGGCGAACATGGAAATGGAACCTGGACGTATTATGGCGGTCACGATCCTGAAGATTACCAACATAGGGTAGGAGATGCGCCAACCGACTTGAACTTACATCCCAATTCTCCAGGCTATAGATTGATTTTAAACAACGTACTTTTTCCTGCTGCTAAGAAGAAAAAGCGTAAAACCTAAGAATAGTGAGTTTTTTAATAAAGAAAGAGTATCGTTTATCATTGGTTTTAATGCTTGTCTTTGGATTGTTTCTATTTACAGTGGATCAAACTTCAGAGCGAGTAGTGAGTCACTTTACAGAAATAGAATTCAGATATGAAAAGCGGGCTTTTTTAAAGATGATTTACCTTGTTTTATTATTTGTAGCACTGTCTGGGTTAGCAAAACTGAACCAAAATGAAGAAACAGCGCCAGAAGTGAAAGGGAGAGCGTACAGCAATTTTATTTATATCAGTGTCTTTTCATTCTTCGTAGGTTGGGCAATTCATCTTTACTTTGTTATAAAAACCTTGCAAACGGGTGGTAGCTTTATGAAATTAGAAGATCAATTTTGGATATACAATGCATCGGATTTCACCTTAGCTATTGGCTTTTGTTTAGCAGGTTTATTTGTTCTGCGTCCAGCTATTCATCCTTTTCTACAAAATAAATAAAAGTCGTTTTTCGACTAACTGTTAACTTAAAACCCTGTTTTATTCTTAGGTGTTGTTGTCACGAAATCCTTTAAATACTTCGGTTCGAAATAAGCCACATCTTCAAATTCCTTGTTCTCAAACTTTCTAAAAGCAACTTCTACCTGACCTTTAGCACTTGATAAAATAGTCGCATCAACGATAATTTCAGGATTGTTCCAAAGACTTTGGACTTTCTCAGCACCGTCTCCACAAACGACAAATGGTATATATTCTAGATATGATTCTTCCGTTAGAATGTCAGCTGAAAGTGGTTTTATAACTTCCATTTTGGCATTGTAAATTGTGGCGAAAACTTCCATTCTTCTTGCATCTATCATCGCGCAAATGTTGATGTCTTTATGAGTTTCGCTGGCGATTCGGGCAATACTTTCTACTGCATCTACTGAGATTAATGGTTTTTTAAGTGCGTAGCATAAACCTTTAGCAGTCGATACTCCAATTCTTAAACCTGTGTAAGAACCTGGTCCGCTTGTAACGACAATAGCATCTATTTCTTTTAATTCCCAATTGTTTCTTTTGGTAATGTTATCGATGAAAATCGTCAGTTTTTCACCGTGAATGTAGCCATCAGAATTTTCTTCTTCTAAGTCAACTAAATTCCCATTATTTGAGAGTGCTACCGAACAAACTTTTGTGGAAGTTTCTATATGAAGGAGTTTTGCCATTGTCTTTTTGTTTTTTACAAGGTTACAATATTTTCTTTAAATTCTTATTTTTTTGTGAGAAAAGCCAAATCTATATGTATAGTATTATTATCTTTACCGATTCTAAATAGAAAAATAAAAACTATGTCATATTTATTTACATCTGAATCAGTTTCAGAAGGACATCCAGATAAAATCGCAGATCAAATCTCTGATGCTTTAATCGATAATTTCATGGCTTACGACCCAACGTCTAAGGTAGCTTGCGAAACTTTAGTTACGACAGGACAGGTTGTTTTAGCAGGAGAAGTGAACACAAATGTATATTTAGATGTTCAAAGTATTGCTAGAGAAGTTATTAGAAATATTGGATATACGAAGTCTGAATACATGTTTGATGCAAATTCATGTGGTATTCTTTCAGCAATTCACGAGCAGTCTTCAGATATTCATCAAGGAGTTGACCGTGGAAATCCAGAAGAGCAAGGTGCAGGTGACCAAGGAATGATGTTTGGTTATGCAACAAACGAAACAGACAACTACATGCCATTGGCATTGGATATATCTCATTGGATTTTACAAGAATTATCTCAAATCAGAAGAAATGAGCCTGAGTTAATTGGCTATTTAAGACCAGATGCGAAAGCACAGGTTACGATTGAATATTCTGACGATAATGTTCCTTTAAGAATTGATACGATTGTTGTTTCAACTCAACATGATGAGTTTGATACAGAGGAAAAAATGTTGGCTAAAATTAGAGAAGACATTATTAATATCGTTATTCCAAGAGTGAAGAAAAGAGCAGGTAAGCCTTCGATTCAAGCTTTATTTGACAATATTTCTACTTATCATATCAATCCAACAGGGAAATTCGTAATTGGTGGACCTCATGGTGATACTGGTTTAACAGGAAGAAAAATTATCGTAGATACTTACGGTGGAAAAGGTGCTCACGGTGGTGGTGCATTCTCAGGAAAAGACCCAAGTAAGGTGGATAGATCAGGAGCGTATGCAACACGTCATATTGCTAAGAACTTAGTAGCAGCTGGAATTTGTGATGAAGTTTTAGTTCAAGTTTCTTACGCAATTGGAGTAGCAGAACCTTGTGGTTTGTTTGTGGATACTTACGGAACATCTAAAGTAGATATGACGGACGGAGAAATTGCAAAAATCGTAAACGAACTTTTCGATATGCGTCCTTACTTTATTGAACAAAGATTGAAGTTAAGAAACCCAATCTACCTTGAAACTGCAGCTTATGGACACATGGGACGTGAGAATAAGGTGGTTTCTAAAACATTCAACAAAGGTAAACCAAACGAGAAAACAATCGAAGTAGAATTGTTTACTTGGGAAAAGTTAGATTTTGTTGATGATATTAAAAAGGCTTTTGGGCTTTAATTAGTTTATTTAAAATAGTGAAGTGGCGGTCTCAAAAGGATCGCCATTTTTGTTGATTTGTAGCTGGATTATTTGGATGAAAACTGTATGAAATTAGTCTGAAAATTAGAATTGATATAAAGTTTTCAACGCTTCTTTAGCGTGAATGTTCAACTTGACAAATATTCTTTAACTTGTTGTTTGTTCATTGATTGATCTTTTCCAGAGTGATATTTTAATTTTATTAAATAATTCTTCATTCATCTCTCCTTTGATTTTCTCTAGAAAGCTAGCGACATTTAAAGTCCCTCTATCTTCAATATTGCTTTGAGTAGTTATAAAATCTAAGATGTCACCCTTTTCAATGACAATATAAATTAGTTTAAAGCCTGGAAACCAAATATTTCAGAAATTCACTCCCCAAAAACCTGCACAAATCCTTCTTTCCTAAGCTCACAATCCGTTATCTCACAATCTACATTTTCGCTATCCAACTTAAAAGAAATTGTATAAAAATACGTTCCATCGGTGACGGGTTCGCTATTTTTGGTTTTTCCATCCCATAAATTATGGATTCCTTTAGCGAGTTCGCCTTCCTGCTCAAAAACAACATTCCCCCAGCGGTTGAGTACACTTAATTGATAACCGACTGCTAAGTTTGTTTTGACATTGAAATAGTCGTTTACACCATCATTGTTTGGCGTAAAGACATTGGGTAAGGTAACCACTAAACTATCAAAAACGAAAATGGTTTTCCAAGTAGTATCTGCACAAGAAGCGTCGCCCTCCCATGCGACTAACCCAATCTTATATTCGCCTGATGAATCGAAAATATTTATGGGGTTATCCCCCGTACTCTCACCATTCATAAACCATTCAAAATGAGTTGCGTTTTGTGATTGATTCTCGATGGTGGTTTCCAAAGGAGCCGTACCAGATGATGGATCTACAGAAAAATCAGCTATTGTATTGTTATATGTTTCGATTGTTACTAGCGTATCTTTACTTTTGCATCCGAATGCATCAATATAATATACCTTATAATCTCCAGCACTTAAATTGCCAAGATGATTGTTTGTAAAATTACTCAAAGTATCATCATCGGGAGTCACTGCAAAATAGCCTTCTGAGAAATTAGATGATGAATTGATTGAAATGTAACCATTTTCAAAACCACATTTAGTTTCACCTGTATAGCATTTTACTGGTTCAGGATGACTCACATTAACTCGTACTGGACGAACGACCGAGCAACTATCATCGTTCCAAATTCTGACTGTGTAAACCATCGAACTATTTCCTGTGAAGATTGGATTGGGGCAATCAGAACAACTCAGTCCAGGTGCAGGATTAGTGGGTGTATTAGAAGGCGTGGAAGCTATCCATTCATACTGCTGACCACCCGTAACGTTCAGTTGCAGTTGTTCGCCATAACAAATTGTTGTATCTGAAGGAACGGATACGGAGAAAGTATCGCAAGGGGAGGAATAGGTGAGGAAGAGCTGATTGATCACATTAGAATAGGGTGATACAATTCCTTGGTAATCAAAGCTTACATTGATATTTTGATTGGTTAAATAAGATTGAATTGTTGCAATAGCATCCGTACCTAGCATCTGTGAATCAGATGTGTCATTTCCTATTCCAAACAATTGGCCATTTTGATAGTAAAATGAACCTATAACTCCAGCGCAACCAATAGCAGTATTATCTTCTTGCCCGCCAATTAGCCCAATGTTAATTCCATTAATCTTAACTTTATAACCATCCTGAATTGTGTCACAAATATGAGAGCTATGAACGGATAATCCGACAACTTCAGATAGGTCAATAGAGTTAGTTGGATTTATTGCATATTGAACAGACGGAGCCGTATTTTGATTATTAATATAGACATCAATGCACGAGGTCTGAAAAGAACTATTTTCATAAAGCACTAATATATAAAAGTCAGAAAAAAAAGGAAATTCTGTCGACGAAATATTAGGGTCTAAAAGAGGATTGATGGTGTAAACACTTGTTGCTGGATTAATGTAGCTAGTTATATCCATTACTACCGTTGAGATGTGACATTGAAGAGAATGCATATACATACTATTCCCTATGCTGTGCTGTTCGCTTAAGGCAAGTGGGAATCCATTTATTTCAATTGTTTTATCTACTGCCGGAATATCCGTCCATTTGTATATATTTGAGAAGAAAAAGGCTTTTTTCACGGTACAACCAGGTGGAATAGGCAAGTTTACTTGACTAATTCCGCCGTGATACCAAGCATTATACCCATCTCCAACTACTCCTCCTTTAAAACAGTCTGAAAAATAATGGATTTGACAAAAGGTATTAAAGAAGATAAATAAGCTAAAAACAAGTGTTAGAATAACTTTCATAAAGCAAAAGTAAAGAGAAAAACGGCATTCAAAAAACATTATTAATGAATTTTTTTAAAAATACTTTGTTATTTCTTTTTTTTTTAGAGATTTACTCTGATAATTATAAATTCATTTAGTCATTCATCTTAAAACATAAATTAAAGAGCGCTTACTTGAAAAGTAAGCGCTCTTTAATATTATCGTCCATGGCCTGCCCTGAGTTTATCGAAGGGTCAATCTCCAATTAATCTAAAGTCTCATTCAACCAATTGTAAAATTCTTTTTGCCAAACCATCGCATTATGCGGTGACAAAATCCAGTGGTTTTCTTCAGGGAAATAAACTAGTTTAGATTTTATTCCTTTTAATTGTGCTGCTTGGAAAGCTTCGAATCCTTGAGATTCTGGAACTCTAAAATCCTTTCCTCCATGTAAGATTAAAATTGGTGTATCCCAATTGTTTACTAATTTATGTGGACTAAACTCATTGTAAGTTTTATCGTTTTTGCTTTCCCAGTAGGGTCCACCAACATCCCAGTTGGCGAAAAATAATTCTTCCGTAGTTCCATACCATGAAGTCATGTTGAATAATCCAGCATGTGAAATTAGGGTCTTGAATCTTCCTTCGTGAACTCCTGCTAAGAAGTAAACCGAATAACCTCCATAAGAAGCACCAACAGCTCCTAAACGCGACTTATCTACATACTTCTCCTTGCTTACATCATCAATCGCTGATAAATAATCGCGAATTGGCTGTCCACCCCAATCTTGTGAGATGTCGTCATTCCATTTCTGACCAAATCCAGGTAAACCTCTTCTGTTTGGAGCTACAACCACATAACCTTGTGAAGCCATTAATCTAAAGTTCCAACGGAAAGAGAAAAATTGACTCACCGCACTTTGTGGACCTCCCTGACAGTATAGTAAAGTTGGATATTTGTTTTCCTCACTAAAGTTTGGTGGAAATACAACCCATGTCAACATTTTCTTTTTATCTGAAGTTGTTACCCACCTTTTTTCAATTCTTGGCTCTTCAAATTGTGCCAAAAACTCATCATTTGCATGTGTTAATTGTGTCGCCTTTCCTGTTTTGATATCTACTTCATAAATCTCATTTGGATACAGCATAGATTGACGCATTGAAATCAAACTGTTATTCATTAAAGAAAGACTTTTGTAGTCATGGTCGCCAGTTGTAATTTGGCGGAACTTACTTGACTTAATGTCTAGTTCAAACAATTGATAAGTCGCTTCAATTACTGCTAAGAAGTAAATTTTATCTCCTTTTTCGTTAAATATAAATCCACCTACAGTTAAGTCGATAGCAGTTGTCAAATTTCTATCATTCCCAGTTTTTAAATCTCTAATGATAATATCTGTCTTATCTGCTTCGAAACCATCTCTAGCCATGCTTAACCAAGCGAACTGTTGTGTTTTCTCATGAACACGTGGCTGCATGTCATATCCTTGATAAGCTTCCGTCCAGTTTGAAGTTTGCTTTGTTTCGATATCGTATGCATAGATTTCAGAATCTGTGCTCGTTGCGAATTCCTTCCCTAACATCTTTTTAGTAGAATAAAGAACTTTTTCTTCTCCTAGGAAGGTAACATCACCCAATCCTCCGAATGGACTTGTTACTCCGTCGTAAGGTTCACCTTCTAGTAAATTGATTCCCGCTGAATTTACAACGCCGTTTTCTATTTTGTATAAAAATAGTTGCTTGCTGTATTCATCTTGCCATGTATCCCAATGTCTGTATAATAAATCATCATAGACTTGTACATTTGCTTTTGAATATTCCGGATAATGGTCTGCTGTTGTTTTTCTCGTTTTAACACGTTCAAGTGTTAGAATATAGTTTTCGTTTGGACTAAATTTGAAATCGAGTAAATCGTCTGCTGGCTTTGTTAGAATAGTTTCGATTTTCGGATTCTTCAATGAAGAGCGAACGATTTTTTTGTCTTTTCCCTCTGTGATTGTTCCTGCAATTCCATTTTCTGTCCATCGTATTCCTTCAATCTTAGCGTTTTCTCCTGTGATTTTTTCACAAGTTTTCTTTTTGATATCCATTAAGATGTAATCGCTGTTTCCTTTGTTTTCGGGCACATCATAAACAGTTGATTTGTAGATGATTTGCTTTTTGTCAGGAGACAACACTTCTCCACTCAATTGTTTCAGTTCCCACATTCTTTCTGGGGTAAACTGTTGCTTTTGTGCCGTCACCAATGGAGCTGTCATAACAAGTAATCCTAATGATAATGTTCTTAAATTCATTTTGTTTAAAGTTTGAGAAATTGAATTTATAAAAATAATAACAAATTTAAGATAATTAATCGAAGGACTTGATTTTGGAAAGAGAGAATCTAAAGATTATATGGCTTTCCCATCTATAATTTCAGATTTATTCCAAGTTCTAAAAGATATTTACTACATTTGTTATCCTAAAATTATATTGACTATGACGCATTCAATTAAGCCGGGCGTTGCATCCGGACATGAAGTTCAAGAAATATTTCGTTACGCTAAAGAAAAAGGATTTGCAATTCCAGCGGTAAACGTGGTTGGAAACAATTCAATCAATGCTTGTTTGGAGACAGCAGCTAAGTTAAATAGTCCCGTTATCATTCAGTTTTCGAATGGTGGAGGAATTTTTAACGCGGGAAAGCATCTTTCAAACGAAAACGAAAAAGCAGCCATTGCAGGTACTATTGCAGGAGCAAGACACGTTCATTTATTGGCAGAACAATATGGTGCAACAGTGATATTACATACAGACCATTGTGCTAGAAACTTATTGCCTTGGATCGATGGTATCATGGAGGCGAATGAAGAAGAGTTCAAAAGAACTGGACATGCTTTATTCAGCTCACACATGATCGACTTGTCTGAAGAACCGATTGAACAAAACATCGCAACATGTAAGCACTATCTTGAGAGAATGAGTAAAATTGGTATTACTTTAGAAATCGAGTTGGGTATTACAGGTGGTGAAGAAGATGGAGTGGACAATACGGATGTTGACATTTCTAGATTATACACAAGACCAGAAGAGGTAGCGTATGCCTATGAAGAGTTAATGAAAGTGAGCGATATGTTTACTATTGCGGCTTCTTTCGGTAACGTTCATGGTGTTTATAAACCTGGAAATGTTGTGTTATCACCAAAAATCTTAAGAGATTCTCAGGCGTATGTAAAAGAAAAATTCAATACTGAAGACAATCCAATCAGTTTTGTTTTCCATGGTGGTTCAGGTTCTTCTTTAGAAGATATCCGTGAAGCTATTGGTTACGGTGTAGTAAAAATGAACTTAGATACGGATATGCAGTATGCATTCAATGAAGGAGTCCGTGATTACATCGTTAAAAACATTGATTATTTAAATTCTCAAATCGGGAATCCTGAGGGAGATGATTTACCGAATAAGAAATACTACGACCCACGTAAATGGTTGAGAGAAGGAGAGATTGCTTTTGTTAAGCGTTTAACAAAGTCTTTCGAAGATCTGAATAACGTAAATACATTATAAAATCGTGCTTTAAACATCAGTTTAAACATTAAAAGAATTAAAAATGGATTGGTTTAAAAGAAAAGTAGAAGGTATTCGTACCTCTACGAAAGACAAAAAAGAAACACCTGAAGGTCTTTGGTATAAATGTCCAAAATGCTTCACGGTTGTTACCATGGACGATCATCAAGCGAATCTGCATGTTTGTGAGCGTTGTAGCTTTCACGAACGTATCGGTTCTGCTGAATATTTCGCTATCCTTTTTGATGATGGCGAATTCAAAGAATTGGATAAGAAAATGAGTTCTGCCGACCCTTTGAAGTTCGAAGACACCAAAAAATATGTGGATAGAGTTAGCTCAACACAGAAGAAAACTGGTCTTTCTGATGCTGTTAGAACTGGTTACGGGAAGATTGATGGACAAAACATCGTGATTGCTGCTATGGACTTCGCATTTATTGGTGGATCTTTAGGTTCAGTAGTAGGAGAGAAGATTGCACGTGCTATTGATAAAGCTATTTCATTAAAAGCACCGATGATGATTATTTCAAAATCAGGAGGGGCAAGAATGATGGAAGCTGGTTTATCATTGATGCAGATGGCAAAAGTAAGTGCCAAATTGAATCAATTATCGGATGCTAAATTACCGTATATTTCTTTCTTAACAGACCCAACAACGGGAGGTGTAACTGCTTCTTTTGCAATGTTAGGTGATCTTAATATCGCTGAACCAGATGCATTGATTGCTTTTGCTGGACCACGTGTTGTGAAGGAAACAATTGGTAGAGAATTACCTGATGGATTCCAGAGATCTGAGTTCTTACTGGAACACGGATTCCTTGATTATATCGTAGAAAGACAAAATTTGAAAACAGAGGTTTCTAAATCCATTAGAATGTTAATGAGTTAATAAACCTTTCAAATAAGATACAATACAAAGGGTCGTCTTTCTTATAAGGGCGACCCTTTTTTTATGACCTCAATTTTATTTTCTGTGGAGGAGTAAGAAAGGCTAGCAACTAAAAACGTTGCAGAAACCTCTTAGTAAATTGATATTTAATAAGAGAAGCTTCCGAAATGTATGGGAAATAGGTAAAAAAACAAAAGAAAGCTTTATATTTGAACTTGATAAATTAGTATTAAAACAATAGTTATGGCCTTAGATAAGATTGGAATTGCAAAACGAATTGCAAAAGAATTACAAGATGGTTTTTATGTGAATTTAGGAATTGGTATACCAACATTAGTTGCTAACTATGTTCCTGAAGGAATTCAAGTTGAATTTCAATCGGAAAACGGGGTTTTAGGTATGGGACAATTTCCATACGAAGGGGAAGAAGATGCTGATCTAATCAATGCAGGGAAGCAAACGATTACTGTTAAGCCAGGAGCCGTGTTTTTTGACTCTGCGCTTTCTTTTGGAATGATTAGAGGAAAACACGTACAATTAACTGTTTTAGGCGCAATGGAAGTTTCTCAAGAAGGTGATATTGCTAGCTGGAAAATTCCAGGTAAAATGGTGAAAGGTATGGGAGGCGCAATGGATTTAGTGGGTTCTGCTGAAAACATCATCGTTGCTATGATGCACACCAATAAGGCAGGTGAATCTAAATTATTAAAGAAATGTAGTTTACCGTTAACAGGTGTTGGTGCAGTAACTAAGATTGTAACTAATTTAGCTGTTCTAGAGGTTAAGAATGGTGTTTTTCATTTAATTGAAAGAGCGCCAGGAGTAACAGTTGAAGAAATCCAAAACGCAACAGAAGGGGAGTTGGTTGTTCCAGATCATGTACCTGAGATGCAAATCGATTAAGATATTAATAGAATATTATAAATAGCTGTCTTGAAAGAGATGGCTATTTTTTTACACCTATTTTTTCTACCGTAATAAAGTAGTCCGTGGTTTAGCTAATACTTAAAACAAAGCAAAAAAAATAGCTGCCACAAATAATGAGACAGCTACTTTAATATTTTGAAATAAAAATTTTATTCTATTCGCAGTCCAATATCTGAAATATAAGGAATTTCATCTTCTTGTGTTGCATTCACAAACTTAAAGACATAATCACCAGGTATTGGAAAGGCTTTGGAATCAAAGCGTACTCTGCTTTCTACTAAGGTTCCTGACACTCTTCCTATCCATGAACCGTCAGGGTGAGCCAATGGTATTTCTTGCGCCATTTTCGATGTAGATCCGTCAGGAGCAGTCACCAAAATATACATCCATAAGTTGTTATACAAATAGGATTTGGTCGTTCTTAAAGAAATGATAAACTCATGTTTTGTTATTGTGTCTTCAACATTTAAAGCGAAAGAAACGGTATCTGCTTTCGTCCAAGTGTTGTCTTTAAAGTCATGCACTTGATCAAATATCGTCTTCTCATTACAACTTTGTAATGCAAATAGAACGGCTAAAAATAGAAATGAACTAAGCCTTATCGCTTTCATTGTTTTTATTTCTTGGATTATTTTTATCATTTGGTTTCCTTTGCGGGCGTCTTTTATTTGCTTTTGGAGCATCCTTTTTCACTTCTCCTTCTGCTTTTGGTTTCGCTTCAGTTTTCGCTTTCGGCTGTTGCTTTTTCGGCTTGTTTTCTGAAGGTTTCCTTGGGCCTCTATCGCTCTTTGGCTTATCGCTAGCAGCTTGTGGTTTATTGTCACCTTGAGCTCTCCTTGCACCTTGAGGTCTGTTTGTAGGACTCTTCTTTTTCTTTTTCTTCTTTTTTGCAAAGGTATCGTCAAAACGGTGTAAGTCGTCTTGGTCCACTGCATTTGAATATTCTGGAGCTTCTATTTCCAACTCTGTTGTTGCCTCACTGAAATCAGCTAAATCTTCAGGATATTTTTTATCCTTATTCATTTCTATGATTTCCTTTACGCGTACGGGTGAAATTCCAATAATAGCTGGTGCAATACCTTTGTCTGTTTGGTGTAAGTACCACATCAGGCGCTTAAAAACGTCGGTCTTAATGTGAATTCCAGTCCCATTTTTAGTTTTTAGCCTAATTTCAGGAGAAGGGAATTCCTTCAAAGCCTCCACATACATGTCCAACTCGTAGTTCAAACAGCATTTTAACTTACCACATTGTCCAGCTAATTTCTGTGGGTTCAGCGATAATTGTTGATATCTAGCAGCCTTTGTGCTCACCGAACGGAAGTCTGTCAACCAAGTTGAACAACAAAGTTCTCGTCCGCAAGATCCAATTCCTCCCAAACGGGCAGCTTCTTGTCGTGCTCCAATTTGACGCATTTCAATACGTACTTGGAAAGCCTCCGCCATGTCTTTAATCAACTGTCGGAAGTCAACACGGCCATTCGCCGTATAGTAAAATGTTGCCTTAGAACCGTCTCCTTGGTACTCAACATCTGATATTTTCATATCTAAGTTTAGTTGAATTGCCAATTCTCTGGTCTTATGCATTGTTTCCTGTTCA
Organism: Brumimicrobium sp.; assembly: GCA_035497735.1. Lineage (GTDB taxonomy): Bacteria > Bacteroidota > Bacteroidia > Flavobacteriales_D > Crocinitomicaceae > Brumimicrobium. Next base: position 34,108 of record DATJCX010000026.1, read on the forward strand.
CGCTTTGTAGCGGCAACCCATTTGTCAATATCTTCTTGAGAAGCATGACGGATTATCTTGCGTGCTTCACCTAATTTAAAATCAGATTCTTTTCTTTGTAACTGTATTCTGGATAGTTCCCCAATCACGGAAATGACACCTACGTCATAACCTGGTGAAGCTTCTACTACTACAATATCTCCTACGTTTAAGTCTAAACCTTTTATGTTTCTAAAAAAAGATTTTCGACTATTTTTAAAGCGTATTTCTACTATATCAAATTGGTTCTTTCCGTTTGGCAATTTCATGTTTGAAAGCCAGTCGAAAACTCCAAGTTTATTACATCCTCCAGAACTACAGGTACCATTATTTCGGCATCCGCGAGGCATTCCATCCTCACCTCCACCACAACTTGTACATCCCATAGTTATATTTATTTCTTCAAAAATACAAAATATCATTAACATCAACTAAGAAAATTCCAAAAGTCTAATGTTTAAGCAGTGATTCTAACTCCTTTTTCTGAATAAAAGTAAAATTTAGCGCTTGCTTCTTGGGTGAAAACTGAGTATCGCCTCGCGTATATATTCCTGATTTAAATGCGTGTAAATTTCTGTTGTAGTGATGGATTCGTGACCCAACATTTCCTGAATAGCTCTTAAATTCGCACCACCTTCTAGCAGGTGAGTAGCAAATGAATGACGAAAAGTATGCGGGCTAATTTGTTTCTTCAATCCGATTTCATTTGCTAAATTTTTGATGATGGTAAATATCATTACTCGGGTTAATTGCTGACCTCTTCGATTTAGGAAAACATAATCTTCATGACCTGGCTTTATGTTCATTTGACTGCGTATATGCTGAACATAAAGTTTTATTTCCTTTTCAACAGAAGGACTTATCGGCACCAATCTTTCTTTATTTCCTTTTCCTATGACGCGCATAAAACCTTCATTGAAAAAGAGATTTGAAAACTGTAAATTGACCAATTCACTCACCCTTAAACCACAACTGTACAGTGTTTCAAGAATGGCCTTGTTTCTGTGTCCTTCTGGTTTACTCAAATCCAAAGCGGCAATCAATTGGTCGATTTCTGTTACGGTTAAGAAGGTGGGAAGCTTTTTTCCAATTTTCGGAAGTTCTAGTAACCCACTAGGGTCATCATTGATGATGTCTTCGAGTACTAAGAATTCGAAAAACTGTTTGATTCCGCTGATAATTCTAGCTTGTGAACGGGCAGAAAGTCCTAAATCATATAAGTCTCCTACAAAATACTTGAGATGGTCTAATGTAACGTCTGTGGGCTTTATTTCTCGTGGCTCACAATAGTCGATGAGTTTTTCTAAGTCTTGTTGATAAGCCAGAATAGAGTTTTCCGCCAATCCTCTTTCGATTTTTAGATAGCTGATAAAGTTTTTTCTTAATAGCAACCACTCGTTCATAATGTAAAATAAATGAATTATCTTTTGTAATCAAAGAATTCATGAAGATGAAATATAGAAATCGTCGAAATCATGAAATATGCTGACTTTTCGCCGAACATTTCTTATTATTGTAACTATAATTGAAAGATATGAAAATTTTAATCATCAATGGACCCAATTTGAATTTGCTAGGAACGAGAGAGAAAGGTATTTACGGAAATCAAACTTTTGAAGAGTATCTCGATACTCTTTCTACAAATGCAGAAATTTCTTATTTCCAAAGCAATATTGAGGGGGAAATCATCAATGCACTACAAGAAGCTAGCGAAGATGGCATAATTCTAAATGCGGGAGGTTATACGCACACCTCTGTCGCGATTAGAGATGCTGTTAGCGCTATTCAAACTCCAGTTGTTGAAGTCCATATCTCAAACATAGCTGCTCGAGAGTCATTTCGCCACGAAAGTTTAATCAGTCCAGTTGCTGAAGGCTGTATTTTTGGTTTTGGCTTAAAGGGGTATGAATTGGCTATCGAATATTTTCGATTGAAGCAGGTTTAATTTTATCCTAAAAGTTCGAGTGTTTGTTTTGAGGCTGCTTGTTCTGCAATTTTCTTTGTACTTCCTTTTCCTCTTCCGTATGGATTTGCATTGATGAAAATTTCAACTTCATAATTCCATTTTCCATCAACTATTTCTTCTTTCAACAATTCAAACTCAATTGTGAGTCTGTTTTTCTGTGCCCAGATGTACAGTTGACTTTTAAAATCGATTTCGTTTTCAAGTAGCGTTGGCAAATCTACGTAGTTTCTTAAAACACTGTTGAAAATAGACTTTTTTGCAGCCAAATAGCCATCATCTAGATAAATGGCACCAATAATCGCTTCGAATGCATTTCCTTCTAAGGTTTCCACATTGATTCCTCTTCCTTTTTGAAAGATGAGCATTTCATGTAGGTGCATATCTTGTGCAATCTTGGAAAGGTTTTTACGGCTAACTATTTTTGCTTTTACTTTCGTTAAGTAGCCTTCATCTTCATCTGGAAACTTGTGATAAAGGAAATCTGCTATTACAGCATCCAGTATGGTGTCGCCTAGGAACTCTAATCTTTCATTAGATTCAAGCTCTTTAGAAATATTAGAAATAGACTTATGTGTTAATGCAGTTTTGAAAAACTGGATGTTCTTTGGCCTATACCCAAACTTTTTTAAAAAATATCGAATAAGTTTGAGTTCATTCTTGCTCTTTGGATCAGAGCGAAATGAAAACCATCGTATCAAAGCCTAATTATTTAATAAACTTTTTGAAAATAGCAGATGTATTATGACCTCCAAATCCAAAAGTGTTTGATAACGCAACGTTTACCGTTCTTTTTTGTGGTTTATTGAAAGTCAAATTCAATTTACTGTCAATTTCTGGATCGTCAGTAAAGTGATTAATTGTCGGAGGAACGATGTCGTTCTTTACCGCCATAATACAAGCAATTGCCTCTACTGCACCAGCTGCACCAAGTAAGTGTCCAGTCATTGATTTAGTTGAAGAGATGTTTAAACCGTATGCGTGTTCACCGAATACAGATTTAATTGCTATTGTTTCTGCAATATCACCTAGCGGTGTTGAAGTCCCATGAACGTTGATGTAATCAACATCCTCTGGTTTTAATTCAGCATCTTTAAGTGCTTCAATCATAACGTTTCTCGCGCCAATCCCTTCTGGATGAGGTGCAGTAATGTGGTAAGCGTCACTAGATAAACCAGCACCAGCTACTTCTGCATAAATTTTTGCTCCACGTTTGATTGCATGTTCGTATTCTTCAAGAATTAAAGCACCTGCTCCTTCACCTAATACGAATCCATCTCTATCCTTGTCAAAAGGTCTAGATGCGGTTTCAGGAGAGTCATTTCTCATTGATAGTGCTCTCATTGCTGTAAATCCACCAACTCCCATAACCGTTACAGCAGCTTCCGAACCTCCAGTTACCATAGCATCAGCTTTTCCTAAACGAATTAGATTGTATGAATCTATAATTGCGTTTGTTGAAGAAGCACATGCCGAAACAGTTACATAGTTTGGTCCACGAAGTCCGTAGTGTATAGAAATATGACCTGAAGCAATGTCAACGATCATCTTTGGAATAAAGAAAGGGTTGATTTTCGGTGTTCCGTCTCCCTTCAAGAACTCTTCGTGTTCATCTTGGAAAGTTTTTAATCCACCGATACCAGATCCCCAGATTACTCCGATTCGATCCAAATTTGGTTCTGATTCCATTAGTCCAGAATCAGCCATGGCTTCCATTGAAGAAACCATGGCGTATTGTGAGAAGTTATCTAACTTTCTCGCATCTTTTCTGTTAATGAAATCTTCTACATTGAAGTTTTTTAGTTCACAAGCAAATTGCGTTTTAAATTTAGAAGCGTCGAAATGCTTAATCGGTGCTGCTCCGCTTTTTCCAGCCAACAAGCCCTCCCAATACTCATTTAATGTATTACCAATTGGCGTTAATGCGCCCATTCCTGTTACTACAACACGTTTTAATTCCATAAAAATGAATCTAAATTTAAAATTGCAACATACTATTTGTGAATATTACTTCGCATTTTCTTCAATGTAAGAAACTGCGTGTCCTACTGTTTGAATGTTTTCTGCTTGATCATCAGGAATAGCAATGTTAAATTCTTTTTCGAATTCCATGATTAACTCTACAGTGTCTAGAGAATCAGCTCCTAGATCATTTGTGAAAGACGCTTCAAGCGTAACTTCAGCTTCTTCTACTCCTAACTTATCAATAATAATTGATACAACTCTTGATTTGATATCAGACATTTTTCCTATTTTTTAAGGTTAATTCAATTTGCAAAGAAATAATTTATGTTTTGAATTTCAAAATTTAAACGACAAATTATCTCCTTTATAATTGTTTTCACCTGGTTATTACTTGTTAATACTAATTTTTAAGGTTCGTTTACATTAAAAATTTGTGCTAAATATAGTTATTTTTATCTATTCGGTTAAATTATTTCATCGAATAAGTTTAAAAAAATAACTTTGTATAAAATCTTCAATATGAATATCAAGTCTGCAGAGTTTATTATTAGTAATTCGGATGTTAAAAAGTGTCCAAGCGATAGCCTACCCGAATATGCATTTATCGGTCGATCAAATGTTGGGAAGTCATCCCTTATCAATGCCTTAACAGAGGTTAAAAACTTAGCGAAAACTTCTGGAAAGCCCGGGAAAACTCAATTAATTAATCATTTTCTAATTAATAAGGAATGGTTTTTAGTGGATTTGCCTGGTTATGGATATGCGAAAACGTCAAAAAGTAACATTCAAAAATGGACTGCTTTTATTGAAGAATATCTTTTAACACGTGAAAATTTAGTGAATACTTTCATTTTATTAGATGCTAGATTGGAACCACAGAAAATAGATGTTGAGTTTATGACGTGGTGTGGTGAGCATGGAATTCCATTCTCAATGGTTTTTACCAAAGCAGATAAATTGTCTAAGAATGCTGTCCAGAAGAATTTAGCAGCCTATAAAAGGGAAATGCTTAAAGATTGGGAGGAACTGCCACCAATATTTGTTACCTCCAGTGAATCAAAGGAGGGAAGAGAAGAATTATTAAATTATATCGACGAAGTGAATCAGACGCTTTAGAAAAACCACTTCTTTTTGTGAACGGATTCTCTATAGTCATCGAGTACTTCGTTTCCATTTCTTCCACGGAATTTCTTAATCCATTTCGGATATCCGAATTTCATCTTACGCTCGTATTCTTCATAAAATAACGGAATGATGGCTAAGAAATGGGTTTTATTTCCATTGACTACCATCGGCTGAAAGAAGTCTTCTAAAATGATCGGGTCGGCCAGTAGAAAGTACTCTTGCTTCATGGTTTCTGAGATTTCCTTCGCTGGATTTCCATTCGTTATGGTATGACCTGGACCGTACCAAGTTTCTTTCTCTATTACGTTTTTCGCCAGTTTCTGAATGACCTCAAACGGCCAATTCATATTTGGATTGTCTCTATCTTCTATTTTCCAATAACCGGGTAAACAGAAATATATTTCGTTAAACTCTCGTCCTGCATATCTTTCGTTAACAGGCATTTTGTAGTTGGACATTCCATTGGTCATGAAGACTGTAACTGGATAAGTCGTTTCAATATCGATTTTTAATAAATCAATGTAATCGTCCTCATTTCTTACGTAATCCTTCACACGATGTGCGCCAAAACGCTTAGACAAAACTTCTTTTAAGTCACTCATGGTATATGTTTATGGGAATTTTGGGAATTTACTAAAGTCACGTGGACGCTTTTCTAAAAATGCATTTCTACCTTCTTCAGCTTCTTCCGTTCCGTAAATTAATCGTGTCGCCTCTCCAGCATATACTTGTTGCCCAACTAACCCATCATCGATGAGGTTGAAAGCAAATTTTGTCATTTTAACAGCGGTCGGACTCTTTGTCAAGATTTCTTGTGCCCATTCATACGCAGTGTCCTCTAATTCATCATGCGGAACAACGGCATTCACCATTCCCATGTCGAAGGCTTCTTGAGCTGTATATGGCCTTCCTAAGAAGAATATTTCTCGCGCACGTTTTTGGCCAACTTGACGTGCTAGGTAGGCAGAACCAAATCCACCATCAACGCTTGCCACGTCAACATCAGTTTGCTTAAAGATAGCGTGTTCCTTACTTGCTAATGTTAAATCGCATACAACGTGTAAACTATGACCACCGCCAACTGCCCAACCTGGTACAACAGCAATCACGACTTTGTTCATAAAACGAATTTGACGCTGAACATCTAGTATGTTAAACTTCATTACGCCATTTAAACCTTGATATCCGCGTTTTGAACGAACTCTTTGATCGCCGCCTGAACAAAATGCCCAACCGCCATCTTTTGTTGATGGTCCTTCTCCACTAATTAATACAACCCCGATTTCTTGCGATTCGTGGGAAATAACTAAGGCATTTAAGATTTCATCAACTGTTTCTGGTCGAAATGCATTGCGCACCTCAGGTCTGTTGAAGGCTATTCTTGCTACGCCATCACTGTATTTAAAAGTAATGTCTTCATATTCTTTTATGGTTGTCCAATTTGCTTTCGTCATACTTGAAATATTTGGCGTGAAGTTAAGGATTTTTATTGATATTTGAGAGTTGTTTTGTGGAATATAAAGCAAGTTTTCGCTATTTGTTGAATCTAGAGATCGATCACAAAAGGTTCAATTTTCAAACAAATATCTGTTCTGTATTTAGTTGTTTTGTCTGTTTTGCTTTATGAAATATATAATACGCTTGTTTTCTTATTTATTAGAATTGTCGTTTTATTTACTACATCAACTGATTTTTATCAATTTTCAAACTTCTTTTTGGAGCAAAAACGCTTAAGTTGGATAATTAGGTCTAGTTTTATGGAAAAAGTATTGGAGTAATGACTAAAGACCTTTCAGAAGTCAGAAAAGACATTTATTATTATCAAAAAGTAAAGGATTTTGTAGCCTTAAGTGAAGCAGAGAAGTCTAGCTTGGCAATGAGTTTTTTTTCAAAAGAAGATTATTTCGAATTGAGATTAGACGAGGTGGTGGAAATTATTAACCAAACGAGTAGCAAAGTTTATGACAGAGATGAAGACTGGTCGCAATGGTTGGTATAAGGTAATTCAAACAAAAAATGGACCTGTTGCAATGTATAAGTCCACGGATGTGGAGGAGTTTATCGAAGACAGAAAGAATCCTACTTTGAGAGCGTATTTGAATTATACGAATTTGTATGATGCTTCGGGTATTGTTGCAATTACCATTGGCACCTATAGACTTGTTCCTTCTAATGTTTATCACTTGCGTTTTTTATTGCATAAAATTCAACTTGAAATTTTTGGAAATTCTGATTTTCCAGCATTGGTAATTTCTACTGAAGAGTATGAGAAACTACAAGAGAAAGAAGCGCTTTCTGGAGAGGAATTAGCATTGAAGACCTTGTACAAGATAGATCAAGAATTTCAAAAAGGTGAAGTGATGGAGGAATGTTGCAACATTGGTGGGAAAATTGAATTCCATGACTTTATTACGCTTTTTTGGGTGTATGAAATGCTTTTGGAAAAGGCGAAAGGCAAACTTGAAATTCAGAATGATAAAGAAATAGAATCACTGAAATATGAGGAATTTATTCAGAAGTATCCTGGACTTGAAGTGGTAAATCTTTTTGGCATTACTAAATATTTTGTGAATCAAATATAAGATAAATATTCTTTTTTAACTGCATTGAAGTCTCCAAATTTATATGGTTCTGTTTTGGCTGAACTGTCAGGAAATTCAAAGTCCGAATTTTTAGGGACTGTTATTCTTACGAAATTTTCATTTAGTTTTATATCAAGTATAAACAAACTGTCTTGTTTTA
>DATJCX010000027.1:0-5423 GCA_035497735.1 Brumimicrobium sp.
GTTTGAGGTGTTGATTTATCTTCTCTTGTGTTTTTTATTTTTCTTCTTGGGTTATTGAGCCTGCCGAAATACCATCTTCACTCGATAGAATCTGATTGTATTCATCAAGCTTTGCCTCAATATAAGCCAAATGTCGGTCTATCTTCTTTTGATTATAATTATTTTTTTTTGAGTTTTGAGCACGGAAAACACTTTTGTTTTTTGCCAGCAGTTTTCTATTAATGAGTTCAAAGTTTCTTGCGAGCTCAACAGTTGCCCTAAACACTTTTTTTATTGCATCGGGATTGTCTCTTCTAAAATTAGAAATGGTGTTGTGGTCAGGTGCTAGGTTTCCCATCAGCCACATTACTTCAAGATTTCGATAACACTCTTTTTCTAATTGCCTGGAAGAACGCATTCTGTTCATGTATCCATAAATATATAATTTGAGTAAGGTATTTGGATGATAAGCGGGTCTTCCACCTAGTGGATTTCTATTTTCCTCAATGAAACCGTATTCTTCTAAAGGTAAACTTTCCACAAAAAGGTCGATTAATCGAACCTCATTGTCCTTATTTACACTCTCCTCTAGACAGAACATCTCAAACTGATTCCTGTCTTTTACTATGATGTATTTCATAGTGTAAATATACTGAAAATCAATTAATTGGCAATAATGAAAAGATACAACTTACTAACAGTTAGGATGTTGATAAAGAGGAGGGTTTTTAGACAGTCTGACGGATGGTATATGAAAAGTAGGCGATTTCGAAGCACTAAACTTTCGGTTAAGCACAAAGTTTGATAGAAGCACAAAGCTTGATTTAACCACTGAACCGCCACTTTTGGGTAGGTGCTGTTGGTGGCTGTGCTTTTCATTTCTTTAACCATTTATCAATCAAATATAGTCCAAGTATTCCTGTCAGAATTACACCAGCTTTAATATAAAAATTACCTTCTAAAAATGTCAATGTAATTAGGAATAAGAAAGCTACTATTGTTGTTAATGAAATGACATATTGTAAAGAAAGCAATGTTATGCCGACAAAGCGTTTTAAAGGGCTGTAATTTGAAAAGCGTCTATAAAAGTTAATTTCGTCTTGAACCTTTGAAATCTTCTTGTAAAGCTCTTCGTCAATATTTTTAATTGTTGCCAAGAGCAATTTTTCATCGGTCTTTGGGTCTATTGCAATTCTTAAAACATTGTCATATACTTCTTTACTTAAATATGCTGCTTTGCCGTCTGTGAGAAGTATTGCCTGAAGCTGGTTTTTGTAATCTAGGTTTTCATCACCTTCGGGAAAGTATGCAATAAAATTTAACCGTGTTTTTACTTCGGTTAAAATTTCAATTCGCTTGTCAAAATATTTTGTGAAAGTGTTCTTAGATTCAGTCAATGGCTTTTCTACAAGACTCTTTACAAGCCAAGAAATAAAGGCAACAAATGTTGTCAATAGGAATATTACAACGTTAGGATTTGCTTCTTTTATGATTGTCATTATATCCATACAAAGTTCAAATTAGGTTTAAACATTGAAGAAACATTCCTTGAAATTTGATTCATAAAACTTCCTTCTTTTGATAAATCATTTAATGCATTTTCATTTCTTAAAATGGCGTAAACCAAGTCAGCATTTCCCAAAACAGCGAACCTTTCTTTGTTGTCATTTGTAGTCCCTGTTTTAAGAAAGGCATTTTCAATTCTAATACCTAACTTCTCGTAAAATACATTGTTAAGAATTGAAAGGCACTCTGTTTTGGTGTCAGTTAAACTAGTGGGATTAAAATAATTGGAGTAAGCTAGAGCTAATTCATATAAAGAAATACCACTTTTTGTTGCACCTAAAACGCTTGAAGGAAAGAAATCTGTCTCCGGTTTGTTAAAAATGTCTGACAAGAATTTTAAATTAGTCTCAAATCCAACTTTACTTGCCGCATTTAAAAATGAATTATTGTTTGAATAAAATAATGCTTCTTGGATGTTAAGCTGTGATTTGTAATAACCAACTTCCCTTACTTTCCAATCTAAATTATTATTAAATGCGTCAAATTTCTCAAATTTCGAAATTCCATTTTCTCTTAAGTGACAAAATAAAAATGGTTTTAAAGTTGAGCCGACATTGGATTTTGAAATAAAAGGATAGTCTGTACCATAACTGCTAGCAAAGCCAACAATCTTACCTTTTCTCAACGCAATAATTGATACAGGATATTTTGATTCAGCAACAAATTTTCTAGCGAACTCTTGAGTTTTATAGTCAATGGAAGATATTATGGTCTTTCTTTTCTCGTCAATTCGATTAGCTATAAAAGGGATAGCAGCAATTTTAAAACTTGAAAGATGAGATTCGGTAATCGTCAGTTTTGATTTTATATTTTTTTGAAACCTACTTTTTGAAATTACTTTCCTTTCAAGCAAGATGTTGTTTATTGTCTTATATCTTATTTGGGTAATTTCAGGTCTTTTTCTGTAGTAATTTGGTCCCCGTAAAATAGTCAATAAATAGAGTAGTTCCGTTTGCGTTAACTTCTCGACTTCTTTCCCAAAGTAATAAAGTCCTGCAGTTCTTAAACCCCAAATGTTTTTGCCAAAGTAAACGTTGTTGAAATACAAATTCAAAATTTCGTCCTTTGTAAATTGCTTTTCAATCTGAATTGCTTTAATGGTCTCCTTTAATTTCCTTGTTACTGTCTTTCGAGTATCACGAATGATATTTCTTGCTAATTGTTGGCTAATTGTGCTACCACCTTGAACTATACGCCCTGCTTTTAAATTTTCAACAATAGCCCTTGATACACCTTTAAAGTCTATACCATTGTGATTATAAAATCTTTTGTCTTCGATTTCGACTAAGAAATTTTTTAAACGAGTTGGAACGTAGTCGGAAAGAGCTTGACAGTCATAACTGTCGGAAACAACACCCAAAGGTGTATCTCTGTCAGAGTCCTTACAATATATAACATATCCGTCTAATTCGTTTTTCATTGTCTTGTTGTGTCGTTACTTAGCATTGCCACCAACGATTAGTGTATGGTGCGTAACCCGAAGGGTATGCACTATACACATTGTTCTATGCTTTTATTATTCATTTATTTTGATGGGAATAGTCCACCTTGAGTTAAACCTACTCTTACAAAACTTTGGGTTCGAATAACCCTCAAAATCCATCATTAAAAAGGCTCTTTTATTTCTATCTCCTCTTGATTTCATATCAACTCCTTTCAGCATATCTTCATATGAATAATTTACTTTGCTTAATGCATCTGTAAAAACCACTCCTTTCAGATTTATAAATTCAGTTCCTCTAAGTTCTAATTCATTAATTTTTATAAAGATTGTAGAATCTGTTTTGGTTTCTATGGTCATGACTTCAAACAAAACTTTCATTTGTGATTCATTAAATTCTAACCATGTACTATCCTTTTTGCCTAGATTTCTCAGAACTTCAATTCCTAAACTATCTTGAATACGTTGTTTCATTATAAAATTAAACCCAGAATTTTCATCAAATATTCCGGCATTATCTATAATGTCTCCTGTCATAGTTAGGTAAACTCCATGGTTTTCGTAAGATGCATATGAACATGCACTCACATGGCCAGGATCTCCGACTTGCCTAATTGATAATTTATCCGCTTCTAACGCTTGTCTAACACCTGAGCAGAATGCATCTAAGTCATTAATACAATTGGGAATTGATACAATGGTAGAATCTTGGTTGTTGCCAGAGTAGAAATATCCAGCAGTATAATTAGGGAGTCTTATTGAATCTGATTTAAGGTTTTTACAGTATTTCTCAAAATATTTCGCGCAATTAAAATCTTGACAATAGATGTCAAATGAAAAAATCATTAGCGAAATTATTATGAAAGTTATTCTCTTCATTTTTCTAATTGCATAGAACAATTATATATACGCATTGCGTATATATCCACTATATTATTTTCATCTACCCTATTGAAAACCAATAACAAACCCGTTTTCAACCGTTTGCCGTTCGTTTCTACTATCTCAAAAGGATTTATATTCATAGTACTTATTGTTAAGTTTTGCTCAAATATACAAACCCTTTCTATATATCCAATAAATCTAGTGAGCTTTAATTTTTCGATTATCTAAAAATAGACACCGACTAACAATTTACGTAAAAAGCTAAAAATCAATGCATAAAAACTCGAAAAATAGCGAGGCGGGAATGTTATTCCCAAAAGTGAAGAAAATGACAGGAAAAGGGTTGAATGTTGATTAAAAACCCAAAAAAAACCGATTAACAACCTGTGTTTTTAAAAAATAAAACACCTATTCAACAAAAAGTCAATGCCTGTAAAGCAGACTTTAACCACAAAAAAACAAACTTGTTTTATTGAATCCCCATAGAAAGCCGTGGCATAGCGAAAGCTACTGTCAACACGGGCTTAAACCGCAACTCCGCTAAAGCTCCGTAGCGTTTAAGCCTTATTTGTTATATGCCGCTTTTCTTTTCATTCTTCGTCACGTATATTGTTTCTTGCTTCGTTAATTATGTCCTTGTAATCAGGTCTGAATGGTTCTGCTACTTTGTTATAGGTCTTACTTACAAACTTAAAACCTGTCCAAGCTGTAAAACCGATAAATGCAAAAAATAATATTAAAGCAGTAAGTTTTAGTTTCTTGTTCTTTTTCGTAAAACCCAAAATCAGTATCACGAGAAAAACAAAAAACGCAAGTCCTGAAATTACTGTCAATATTATTAATTCTTTCATTTATTACCTCGTTTCGTTGTTTGTCGTTTGTGTCGTCATAGCCTGACCGCCAACGGTCTTGGTTATGCGTAGTGCGGGATTTCAAGGCACTTCACTTTTCGTTTAGCAGTTAGTTTGTTTAATGTAATTGCTTTCATATCAGCAATTTCCCCGCATTATGTATAGCCATTGTTGTGCGTTCGGTGTTCTTTTTTCATCTCGTTTTTCAATGTCGTTTCTGTCTTGCGTTGGCTGGTGCGGCTTTTAAATGTGCTTACAAATAGCGTGGGCTTTACATTTTACTTATCAATTCCTTTGCTTTGTCCAACGTATATGCTCCTTTAATTTCTTTCTTGTCAAAAACCATAAAGTAGGCAAAGTCATTTCCTGCTTGTCTTTCCCATTCGTTTCCAAGTCGGCATTTTGCTTCACTGTCTGAACCGTCTAAATGGTCGCCTTTGGTTTCTATTAAAATCGTCTTTCCCGATTTTGTCTGCATAATAAAGTCCGGGTAGTGGTTGGCTTTAAATCCGTTGATGTAAAATCCTTTTCCACGTTCTAAGTTTCTATGCCAAAATGCAACATTTGAGGAAGTTCCGATTTCCATTGCAACTCGTTCTTCAAATCCGTTCATTGAGCCTTCTCTTTCGTAAAGTGAATTTCCAATGGAAGAGCCTGTATTTCCTGGCACAATTTCGTTGCCTAATTTCCAATTTGCTTTG
>DATJCX010000028.1:0-4719 GCA_035497735.1 Brumimicrobium sp.
TAAATTTGTAAAATAACATGAAAGTCTTTTCTTACATAATAGCACTTTATATGATGGTATTATTTATAGTACCATGTGCTGATGCGTATGAAAATAATTTAGTTGCTGAGAGCTCACAATTTAACAATACAAATAATTTAAATGATCATGATCATGCCGAAAGACAGGATTTATGTACTCCATTTTGTTTATGTGGTTGTTGCGGAATTGTTTCAGGGATTGTTCTTCAGTTGAATACTTTTAATATAGAAAAGATAAAAACTTTCGATTTCTCTAAAACGAAAGTATATTACAAAACTATCTTAATACCCCGCTACTTTGGGGAAATATGGCAACCTCCTAAGGTTAATGTTTAATTCTTAATGGGTTAATGATTAGTGTTTAATGTTAAAGCATTAGACTTTAAAGTTTTTGGACTATACTTTTTGTATTGTCTAAACCACTATTCATTACCGTTTATCATTACTAATTTTTCATTAATCGTAATATAAAGTGTTAGATAATATTATAAAATTCTCTGTAAAGAACAAATTCATAATAGGACTTATGACTTTGTTACTCATCATTTGGGGGGTATGGAGTGCCACTAAAATCCCAATTGATGCCCAGCCTGATATTACAAATAATCAAGTTCAGGTCATTACGCTTTGTCCAACACTAGCGGGACAGGAAGTAGAACAATTAGTTACATTTCCAGTAGAGCAAAGTGTCGTTAACCTCCCAAATGTAGAAGAAATAAGAAGTATTTCTAGATTCGGACTTTCGGTTATAACTATTGTATTTAAAGACGAAGTAGATATTTATTTTGCCCGTCAGTTGGTAATCGAAAAGTTAAAAGAAGCAGAAGAACAAATACCGGACGGTATCGGAACACCAGAACTTTCTCCTGTAAGTACAGGTCTTGGTGAAGTGTACCAATATATTCTTCATCCAAAAAAAGGAAGTGAAGACAAATATTCGGCAATGGATCTTCGGACAATGCAGGATTGGATTGTAGCTCGTCAGCTTTATGGTACTGCCGGAGTAGCCGAAGTAAATAGTTTTGGCGGTTTACTTAAACAATACGAGGTGTCGGTGGATCCTAATCGTATTAAGGCAATGGAAGTTAGTATTTCCGATATTTTTACCGCATTGGAAAAGAATAATCAAAATACGGGAGGTGCTTATATCGATAAGAAACCTAATGCTTATTTTATTCGTGGCGTTGGTTTAGTGACATCACTTGAAGATGTACGTAACATTGTTGTTAAAAATACGAGCAACGTTCCTGTTTTTATCAAAGATGTAGCCGAGGTAAAGTTTGGAAACGCTACACGTTATGGTGCTTTGACTTATAACGGCGAAGTAGATGCTGTAGGAGGAATAGTGATGATGTTGAAAGGCGAAAATACTGCGGAAGTAGTAAAAAGAATTAAAGAAAAAATTCCTGTTATTCAAAACTCTTTGCCAGATGATATTGTTATTGAACCTTATCTGGACAGGACAGACTTAATTGAACGAGCAATTAGTACAGTCGAAAAAAACTTAATTGAAGGAGCGTTGATTGTGATCTTCGTGTTAATACTTTTTCTTGGAAATATGAGGGCGGGTTTAATCGTAGCGTCAGCTATTCCATTATCAATGCTTTTTGCTTTAGCTATGATGCGGTTATTTGGTGTTAGTGCTAATCTGATGAGTTTGGGAGCGATTGATTTTGGACTGATTATAGACGGTTCCCTGATTGTGGTTGAGGCTACAATGCACCATTTAGGACTTCGAAAAACGAAGCACGTGCTTACCCAAAATGAAATGGATGAAGAAGTATTTCAATCGGCAAAAAGAATCCGTACAAGTGCAGCATTCGGAGAAATCATTATTCTTATTGTTTACATTCCAATTCTAACATTGGTTGGTATTGAGGGGAAAATGTTTACGCCAATGGCACAAACTGTAGGTTTTGCTATTTTAGGAGCCTTGATTTTATCTTTTACTTATATACCTATGATGAGTGCTTTGTGCTTGTCAAAGAAACCAATTACCAAGAAGAATTTTTCAGATAAAATGATGAACTATCTTCAGGGTATTTACAGGCCATTATTAGAAAAAGCTATAAAGGTAAAATATGTAGTTATTGCTGTGGCTGTTGGATTATTTACGATAAGTATATTTATGTTTTCACGAATGGGTGGGGAGTTCCTTCCAAAATTGGGTGAAGGCGACTTTGCTTTTCATTGTATTTTACCACAAGGAACATCTTTGAGTCAAAGCCTAGAAACTTCTATGCAAGCTTCACGGATAATAAAAGAGTTTGACGAGGTGAAAATGGTTGTAGGAAAAACAGGTGCAGGAGAAATTCCGACAGATCCTATGCCTCCAGAAGCGACTGACCTAATGATTATCTTGAAACCTCAGGATGAATGGAAAAAAAAGAAATCTTATGACGAGCTTTCAAATGAAATGATGGAACGATTAGAAGTGATTCCGGGGGTCTTCTTCGAAGCTAACCAGCCTATACAGATGCGTTTCAATGAATTAATGACAGGTATTCGTCAAGACGTTGCAGTTAAGATTTTTGGAGAAAATCTCGACAGTCTATTAATTTATGCCAATAAAGCTAATGCTATTATTCAAACAGTTGAAGGGGTAACAGCCCCACAAGTAGAACGAGTAGCAGGTCTTCCTCAAATCAATATTGAATACGACCGTACCCGAATAGCTAACTATGGACTGAACATAGAGGATATAAACGATATTGTTAGTACAGCATTTGCCGGCAAATCTGCTGGTGTAGTTTATGAAAACGAGCGTAAGTTTGATTTGGTAGTACGCCTTGACGAGCAGCACCGCAGTTCTATTGAAGATGTAAGTAATCTTTTTATTCCGCTTCCAAACGGAGATCAGATTCCGCTTTCTCAAGTTGCCACCATTGATTACAAATTAGGTCCTGCGCAAATCAGTCGTGAGGATGGAAAGCGTAGAATATATGTAGGTTTTAATGTTCAAGGACGTGATGTGGCTAGCGTTGTTAATGAAATACAAGATAGATTGACAGAACAGGTCAAGCTCCCGACAGGTTATTACTTTACTTACGGCGGTCAGTTTGAAAATCTAGAAAAAGCAACTAATAGACTGTTAATTGCTGTACCTATTGCACTATTGCTGATTTTTATTCTCTTGTATTTTACATTCCATTCATTCAAGGAAGCCATTTTGGTATATACTGCCATCCCGATGAGTGCTATTGGAGGCGTATTCGCTCTTTTGTTACGGGATATGCCATTCAGTATCTCAGCAGGTGTTGGATTTATTGCGTTGTTTGGTGTTGCTGTTCTAAATGGTATCGTATTGATTGCTACTTTTAATAGGTTGGAAAAAGAAGGTTGGAATGATATTATTCCAAGAATCATTGAAGGAACTAAAACAAGGTTAAGACCTGTGTTAATGACAGCATCCGTAGCAAGTTTGGGCTTTTTGCCAATGGCTTTAAGTACAAGTGCCGGAGCAGAAGTACAGAAACCTTTAGCAACCGTTGTTATAGGAGGACTGATTTCGGCAACTGCATTAACCTTATTCGTGCTGCCGCTGTTATACCTTGTGTTTATGAAAAAGAATAAACCAACGAAAAATAGTAAAATAAAAGATATAAAACCTGTATTGTTAGTGTTTTTATTCTTAGGAATCTCGCAGAATATTATGGCACAAAGCCCGATAAATGTAGATAAAGCTATCCAAATAGCTTTAGAAAATAATTCTCAACTTCGATCTAAAGACCTTGATACTCAATCTGTCAAAAAACTCAGCAGTACAGCCTATGAACTGCCTATGACTGATTTTAATTTTCAGTATGGAAACACAGACGGATTTGAAAAGAATGATGGTATTAAAATATCGCAGACAATACCTTTTCCGACACTATTTGGAACAAAGAAAAATCTAATCAACGAACAAGTAAAAGGTCAGGAATGGTCGAAGGAATTGACAAAAAATGAATTAACGAAACAAGTAAGGTCATATTATTATCAGTTGGAATATTTAGAGCATAATACTTCTGTTTTGAATTATTTGGATAAAATCTATGTCGACTTTATACGTGTTGCCGAATTAAGATATAAAACAGGAGATATAGGTAAATTAGACGTGAATACGGCTATTACTAAAAAAGGAGAAATCAATCTATTGTTACAACAAAACGATATTTTAAAACAAAATACGTATCAGTTCCTTAAGAATCTAATGCAAACGGAAGAAGAATTTATTATAGTTCCGCAATCTAATTATGAGCCCTTGTTGCTAACATCTTTTATTGACAGTAATTCTATTAAAAACCATCCAAGCATTCAATTATTGTATCAGGAAGCTAAAATAATCGAGCAAAATAAACGAGTTGAACGTGCAAATGGATTACCCAACTTTACAGTAGGGTATAACAATGTTTCTGCAGTTGGTTTACATACCAGAAATGGTATAGAGCGTTTTTACGACCGAAATCAGCGGTTCAATTCGTTTGAAGTCGGTATCGCTATTCCATTGACTTTTGGAGCTACCAAGGCAAAAATTCGTTCTCTTGATTACCAGAAACAATCATTGGAACTGAATGCTCAATGGCAGGAACAACAGCTAAAAACGGAATTTACAAATGCTTTAAGGCAATATGAGCAGTATGTAGCACAGTTTACTTATTTTAAGGAACAGGCTCTTCCAAATGCTGAAGAGATTATCAATGCAGCAAAGTTGGGTTAC
>DATJCX010000029.1:0-13163 GCA_035497735.1 Brumimicrobium sp.
GTGTTTAAGCGCACTTCTCCTTTAGCAACGCTTAAGTTTTGCTTAAATAAGCTCTTACCTAATAAATCATATACTTCTAAAGAAGCATTAGAAGAAGTAAGTTCGTACTTAACTGTAGCTACGTCTTTAGCTGGGTTAGGATATACTTGCAATAGCTCTTCTTCAAGCTCCGCCCTTATTCTGTCCTTAGCGCGGATTTCTATTGGGCTAAAACCTTCCTTGCATTTAGGAACCCTCACCTGTAGCCTATAGACACAGTCTCTGTATCCCTCATCTGTAAGTACGGAACCTTGTATCGTCCAGTTGGTAATCCCACCATTAAATGGACTTTGAGGAATCACTGTAAATTGATAGGTATTCATTCCTGGATTTATCGTAAAGGAAGAAGGTAAAATCAATACATTATTGAAGTCATCAGAAAGCGTAGCTTGAAAAGGAAAAGGCAAACCGCTATATATCACAATGTTAAACGTAAAGGAACAATAAGGCGTTTCGTTTGGCACTATTTCTTTAATTTCTACCTCTCTAATTTTGCACTCTTCACAGTCCTTCAAGGTATAATCTAAAGATGCAGACTCCATTTCGCAAGGTCCAGTATTGATCGTTGAAGAATAAACACCGCTTCCGGATAAGGAAAAAGGAGATTGATAGGTCCCTGATCCTGATTGAACAGGGGTCCCACTTTCATTCCAACTCCAAGAAGGCAACGGTAGCGTTGGCCCTATTAAATAGCTATTGAATCCATCCTTTTCAGCACGACAGTCTGTATAACAGCCAGTTGGATAAATCCACATATAGCTTTCTGGATGTCTAGGAATGTCTATTTCTCTGGAAATACTGCATCCTCCGAGCGAAGCCGTCACGCGATAAGGTCCGCCATCCTGTACTGTAATCGTTTGAGTGGACGCCCCGTTGCTCCAATTATAGATAATGTTTGGATTAGCAGGATTCGGTATCGCTTGAATGGTTACTTGAGCAGGACTGCAACTATAAGATACGATATCAAAGGTGATATTCGTTAACGCCTCTTCTACGCTCATGTTCATTGTCGCAGTATTTGTACAGCCGTTGGCAGCCGTTACCTCAACAGTTACTGAATGATTGCCTAAGGCTAATAATCCAGTGAAATCAGCCTCTGTTAAATCGTCAAACTGCACATAATGATTGCCTGCTACGTACCATCTGATGATGGAAGCATTGGTGGAAACTTTATACTTGATGTCGCTACCTACACACACTGTACTTTCCCCTAAGAGCTTGACAGTAGGCAGTGTTTCAAACAAAGGTTTTATTTGCGTTGGCGATGAGTATTCACATCCATCTGCACTTTTCACCTTCACCCAATAAAAACCCGAAGTACCGACCGTCAATGTTGCATTATTTGGCGCACCGCTTACTGGCACATTTCCATTCATCCAAACGTAAGTTACCACGTCGCAATTGTCTCCATTTGGAATATACGTCAAGTCCACCGTTTCGTTTTTACAAACTGTTGCCGGACTCGGCGTCGATACAATATCCCCAAAGAAGCATTCTTTTGGAATAGTGACTGGTTTTGTAAACTCAGCGCTGCATCCTAAAGCATTCGTTACCACAACAGATACATTATAAGTAGTATCGGAAACGCTAAATACTCTTTTAGGCGATGACATGGTATTTTGCGCACCTTCTCCAAAATCCCATAAAACAGTTATGTCTGGAGAGCTTGGAAATAAACTAAATCCAACGGCTGTGTTGTGGCATGGAACAGGATCATTATCCAGAATTATTGCTGTACTTGATTCTACTCCCTCTAAATTAACCGTATATTCTTTTTCACAGATAAAGAACGGTGTATTGGGATAATTTCCATCTACTTCTTGTTTGAAAGTATAATTCCCAGCTGGCAAGTTACTTATTTCAAAGACAGTCAAACTTGGGTCATAACTTATCGGTCCTATAAAAGTCGATGCGCTCGCTAGTTTGTAATAAAAGCGTACATTTTGCGGACTTACTGGCGCATAGAAATTACTTTCGTCAATGAAATTCACGTTAAAAGTGTTGTTGCTATTACATTCAACAGTATAAGAAAACGCTGGTTCATAAGGAATGACAATGTCTTTCACTTTCCTAATGATGCCTTCTCCGCTTTCTAAGCAAGGGTATTTCACATCATAAATTATTTTATAATTCCCTGGTTTTCCTGTTAATACATTTCCATTAATAACGTAGTCATTCAGCGAAGGTCCTAAAACCAACCATTCTTCACTTATAATGGGTCCTGTAGCAGTTCCTGAAAACGTAATTTCTCCACAAGCCGTTAATTCAGCATTATTTTGAACCACATAAGGCATGGTACAATTTACCGAATCACAGGATTTCACAAACAGCCCCACAGGATTAGACACCGCTATACATCCGTTGGTATTCGTAGCTTGAAAAGTATAACTTCCAGCACCCATCATCGTTGGCGTTATATTAATCGACGTAGAAGTTTCTCCAGGAATCAGCACATTATCCTTAAACCATTGAAAAGTAACGCCGCTTGTGCTTGAAGAAACGGTTATTGTTGCATAAACATCAGCCGAATCGCAAAAAAGATTAGCACTACTAGTTAAAGTAGCAATCGCAGGTGGATTAGGCAAAACCGTTACTGTAGTATGTGCCGTATTAGACTGCCCACAACTTCCATTCGCTATATAAGCACTTACAGGAAGCGCAATATTCCCTACCGAATTATTTACTAAATTAGTGGTATAAGTAAACTGTCCTGGCGGAGTCGTAAAAGTACCATTTCCTAAATCCCAAGTCACTATTTCAGTACCTGCTAAAGGCATGGTATTCGCCGACTGCACAGTGAAAGTAACGGGGTACAAACTGCCTGCACAAACAGGGTTAGGAGTCGCTAAGAGTTCAATCTCTGTTTGTGGATACAGCGTGATTTGTTTTGTAACCTGAGTAGTCGTATTGCACTTAGCCACTTCTAGTACCAAATCAACTGTTGTAGTTACGCTAACATTATTCCAAGTAACCTCGATAGAATTAGTCCCTTGTCCGTTCGAAACGCTCCCTAACGATGCTGCTGAAATAGTACTTGGCGAAGCATTTTCAAAGCTCCATATATAATCATCTCCATCTGTATATAAGTTAGTTGAATTGGATTCATAAGCGTTATAAACAGCCAAAGAATTTGCACAAACTTCATTCATATCAGAAGAAATTTCTACATCAATAGGAATTTGATGAATAGTAACAATCAAAGGATCAGATTCACACTCAACAGGATGAATTGTTTTTTTGTAAACTGATATTTCTGCTGGGAAGGTTCCAGTAAAAGTAATATTTACTTCATCCCCTTCATTAGATCCTATTAACGAACCATACATGGGGTCAATACTCCAAAAGTAATTGCTTGATGGATCTGGATTTTGCACAGAATAGGAATATGGAGCGCTAGGACAAACGTATAAATCACCTATAACACCAGTAGGCATATCTGGCACTTCAAGAACAGTGATTGTTTTTTGTTCGCCCGAGCAATATCCTGTTTGATTAGCAGTTAAAATATAATTTCCAGCTTGATTAAAAGTGTAATTAAAATTCACTGCATTATTTTGCGTAGTGACTACAGTTCCAATATTAGTGGTCAGCGTCCAATTCACAGGATTTCCCGAGGAATTAGTGTAAATCTCTGTGCTGTTTTTACATAAAACACTTGCACCAGAAACCGTTAATGGTTCTTCAACTTTAAAAACAAATTCCGCCTCTCCACTACATTTTAACAATGTGTTTGTATAAGTAGCTCTTAACACAAACGTTCCTGTCATATAGGGCTCAACAATAATTTCGTTGCGTTGATCTGTTTGTAAAATCTGACCGATGTTATTTCCTACATTTCCAATAATCTCCCATTCAATTTCTGTAGTAGGCCATTGAGGTAATTTATACCTGCCTTGCCCACCTATACAAATACTTTCTATTCCTTGGATCTTACCATTTGTTTGAATCACAGGAACTTTAACAGTCGTTGGAAACGTACATTCTAAATCACAGCCAGAAGGGTTAAAGGTAACATAACCAAAACCGCTTTCATCTACATCATCCCATAAGACTTCAACCTGTTTGTTAGACTGGGATAATATTTGCCCACCAATTACTGACCAATTAGAATCACTTCCGCAATGGTCTGACACATATTCAGGCACGGAATAAATACCAGATTGCCCTTCGCAAATGACTGTTGGACAGGATATTTCAAATCCTTTTTTGTCTACAATCAGTTCCATTTTATAGGTGTCTGTACAATTACATTCGTTTTTCACGGTTAATGTAACTGCATAATTTCCTGAATTTGTATAAGTATGTGAGGGTTCGAAAGCTGTAGAAGTATTTCCATCGCCAAAATCCCATAAATGGCTTACTAAATTAGTTCCATTGTTTGTGGATGATAAATTAGTGAAATAAACTTGCTGTTCAGCGCAGACGGAGATGGGTATTTGCCCCAACGGAACTACATCAAATAATGCCGTAGGAGATACAACTTTTTCTATACAAATTGTTTTACTTGTAATGCTATTACCATCCGTTACTGTAAAGGATAAGGCACCTGTTCCCGCAGTTCCCCAATTAACCAAACATGAACTCGAGCTATTATTGGTAGTCGTTCCTCCAACAACGTTCCATACAATTGTTGCCGTAGGAGGTATATTCGCTAAGGTGTAGATAACGTCGCTATTCTCGCAGACTCGAATGCAATCTGAGGGTTCGATATTTTCTATAAATACTGAGCCTTCTTTGTCTCTATTTAATTCATAGGTTTGACAACCGACTTCTTTGTCCCAAGAAATAGATATTCCTGGTGGTGCTTGCGCCAGAACGTTGAATGAATTACCTACTAAAAAAGAGGTAATCAAACAAAATCCAAGCAGGGCTTTTCGCCATTTATTGTAGATTTCATTTTTCATAATAACAGTAGTTTTTATTATTATAGGCTAATATATGTTAATTAATATTAACTTCCAAATAACAATGGGTAATTAGTCATATATATTTAAAAAAGAGACTATTAAGTGTTTTATTCACACTTTTAAATGATTTCAATTTTTCTATAATAAGATAGACGTTGTAAATGGCTTAATGGTTTGGGGACGGATAAACAAACGCTCAATTTTTAACCACATAGTTACATAGGAAAACTATGTCACAATGTGGTTCAGAAAAGAAAGGAATTTGAATGATTATAAAGAAAAAGAGAAAAAATTAAATTATCAATAAAAATTCATTGACCAAAAAAGTTCGTTATTTGGTTAAATTGGCAAATGAATTGACGAAAGGAGGAAAAGAGGGACAAAATTATTCTAGCCTTATCCATATTAAGGCCCTCTCAAAAAGATTTTAGCATTCCATGATTGAATAAACGATAAACCTTCATCAAAACACCGTTGAAAATGATGCTCCAACGAGTAGTAATTTTATTTTCAGGTTTTGTTTCATCTTTATATACCGAGAGAAGCCAATGAAATGACATTTATTCCGTCTTGTCGTGTGTAACTTATACCCGTTCCGGTGATAATGTTGAGGGATTGGGGTGGGGATGTTTTTTTGGTGTCCAAAACTGAAACCAACTTCTTCAGACTGACGGCGGCTTCTTCAATTTGACCGGTACCAAGTTTTATCTCAAAAGCACACCAATCTCCATTGTATTTCTGCACGATGCTATCCACTTCCAATCCGCTGGAGTCGCGGTAATGATACACTTTTGCGTCATTGGCTTGTCCATAAACCCGAAGCTCGTGTGTTACCAAGGATTCAAATAAAAATCCGGTGAAATTCAGATCGTTTAACAACTTCTTTTTGTCCATACCCAATGCTGCAACGGCAAGGGAAATATCTGTAAGATGGCGTTTGGGCGATTTTCTAAGCGATGCTGACGAACGAATATGCGTATTCCAGGCAGGCTGTTCTTCGATAATCATCAGCCGGTTTAAAGCATCGAGATAATCATAAATGGTCGGACGGGAAATATCATTATTTTCCGTTTGACGGATATCTTTTTCTAGTGTTGAAATATCGACCAGCGTAGCCGTATTACGGGCAAGTGAACGCAGCAGACTCCTCACTTTTACAGGATCGCGTTTTGTATCCGATACACGGCTCATGTCCACCTCTGCAAGAAGTTCTACATAAGCACGGTTAACATCGGTAGCCTGTGTTATATTTTTGTTTAAAAGTGTGGGAAAACCTCCGATTATCAATTTTTCAACAATGAACTCAATATCTGTCCGTTCATCGTAAACCTCTATTTTATCTGCCTCAAACAGTCTTTTTAGACTTATTTTCCCTGATGAAAATCCCATCTCCTGCCATGACATCGTTCGCATATCCACAATGGTAAATCTACCCGCCCCCGAGTGCATTTGTATAGATTCTACAGGATTTGACGAACCCGTGAGAATAAACTGATTTGTTTTTTTGCGTTCGTCTATTTCATGACGGATATAATCCCAAAGTTTGGGTTCTTCCTGCCATTCATCTATCAGCCGCGGCGTGGCACCATGCAACAGGCGTTTTGGGTCAATATTCATCAAAGCCGATACCTGCTCATCTCTGTCCACCTCCAATATGCTGTTGGCTAATTGCTTTGCCGATTCCGTTTTCCCACAAGCCTTTGCTCCACGAATCAATACTGCACCGGAAGATTCCAATTTTCGCTTCAATTCCGTATCTGTTATCCGCTCTTTGTAACTCATTCTAATACATTTCTAAAATACAAAGATAAGTAATTTTACAAATTTAAAGTAATTTACTTTACAAATTTTAAATGTTTTACTTTACAGATTTAGAGCAATTCACTTTACAGATTTATAATGTTTTGATTTACAAAATATGAATTAGACATCTTTTCATCCAAATTATTGGTCGAATGATACTTCGAGCAATGAAGTTGATTTTATTATAGAACACCAACAAAACCTGTATCCGCTAGAAGTGAAAGCAGAAGAAAATCTACAATCAAAATCTTTAAAAAGCTATCACCAGCAATTTGAACCTAAGTTGAGTATTCGAACGTCTTTGGCTCATTTCAGAAAGGAAGATTGGTTAATCAACATTCCCTTATATGCCATTCGAGAAATTCGGTCGATAATTCAGGAGTTGTAAAGAAAAATACTTGAAGACATTGTGGAATATGCTTTTTAGGAAGGTAGAAATAGAGGATGTTTAGTGAGGAATTTAACCACATAGATACATAGAAAAAACTATGTTATTATGGGGTTAAAAAAAGCTTTGGTATTAAGATGAAAGAAGTGGTAAAGTTTGAAGCGGGAAAAGACCCAATTGAATTTATTGAGAATTTTACTGCGTAATAAGAACTTGATAACAAGATTCTATCGTTTTTTGTAAACAAGTGGTTTTGTTTACAAAATATGTCATCAAAACACGTTGTTTACAAGATTCGCCTGTTTCTTGTAAGCAACGAAATTAGTATTCAAGAATTGCAATCAAACTTATTTGTGTTGTAAAAGAAGTGGTTTTGTGTAATCAAGATCATTAGATTGCATTATTTTAGGTATATTTGTAATCAAAACAGCTGATATGGATTACAATTTAGATAAAGCAGTTCATTACCATTACGACAATTTCCCTCCCAAGAACATTGATTACCCTTCGTTTATTCAGGAACTCGTAAAAGCTACAGATGCTTTGGCTCGATTTGACCAAATGCTTAAAAATTTGCACAATACTGAAATTTTATTGGCTCCATTGCGAAATCAAGAAGCCGTAATTTCCTCGAGAATCGAAGGGACAATCAGTACCATGGATGAAATACTTCAATATGAAGCCGACCACGAGGGAGAAAATATTGCTACTGCAAAAGCAGATGTCATTGAAACTATTCTATATCAAAGAGCCTTGAAAAATGCACAATCTGCATTAGAAAGTGGTTATAGTTTTTCTCTTAGTTTTATCAAACAAATGCACCAACAATTATTGTATTTGGGTAGAGGGGCCAATAAATCTCCCGGAGAATTTAAAAAGGCACAAAATTACTTAGCAGACAAACAACGAAGAGAAATTCAATTTATTCCAATAAGACCTGAGAATTTAGATGAAGGTTTGGAAAAACTTTTTGAATTTTTAGATACATCCGATTTGCCTCCATTGATAAAAACAGCCATTATGCACTTGGAGTTTGAGGCTTTACACCCCTTTAAAGATGGTAATGGTAGAATAGGCAGAATGTTGATTACGCTTAATTTGTGGCGTGAAAAAATCCTATCTCAACCTCATTTCTATATCAGTGGTTATTTTGAAGAAAATAAAGAGGAGTACGTCGAGCAGATGCGGAATGTTTCGCAAACAAATGACTGGAACAATTGGATTAAATTTTTCCTGAATGCGGTTGAAAGTCAAGCTATTTTAAATTTAGAAATAGCAGAAAGCATTAAAAACCTTTACGAAACAACTAAAACTGAATTTTCAGACCTGCTCTCATCCAAATGGACTATGGAAATTTTGGATTTCATTTTCACTTATCCTGTTTTTAGAAACAATAAGTTTGTCAGTACTACCAAAATCCCCAATGCTACTGCCGTGCTGATTATTCGAAAATTAGTTGACAATGGTTATTTAGTTTTAAGAGAAGAAGCCGCCGGACGCAGAGCTGCGATGTATTCCTTTGAGCCATTGATGCGATTGGTGAGGGTGTAGTTATTTGTTTTCGGCAGAATCTCAAATAAAACATTTACGTAAACAATAAAGTTTCTTATTTTCGTGGAATACTAGATAGTGTTTATTGTAGGGTTTAACCACATAGATACATAGAAAAAGAACTATGTTACTATGTGGTTTAAAAAAGGAGTTTGAATGTTTATGCAAAAAAATAAATTATAATCAAAAATCCTTAAACCCAACAAATTCTTTATATTAGCAACAACAAAAAACAAATAAAATGAACTAAAAGAAAAATAAACAACATATAAATATTTAGCGTTACTAAGCTAATTTCTTTTCTGGAAAATCTGCAAAATTTAAAGACAAAGAGAAGTAGCAATAGGAATGCGCCTGTATAGGCGTGTTCTTTGCTGTCTTTCAATTTTGTCAAGGTTTTGCAGAACCCTCCAGAAAGAGAAAGTGTAAATGCAAAGGCACGCTTCTTTTTTTTAATATGCAGGCAAATGAAATTATACAAAACCTTAGAATCTCAACTCAAAATAGAACCCAATTACGTTTCTGATAACGGTGAACTCAAAAAATGGGTAGTCATCAATAAAGCACAGAATTTTGATGAAGAACTCATTGCTCTTTTGCTGGCAAATAAAACCGTAAAAGATTATTTCTTCAAAGAAATTGCGGGCGTAACCGTTTTTAACCAAGCTCTATTTCTTCAATTTTTGGAGCAGAAAAATTACCTGAACGACAGTTATACCCAATTCAAAAACAAAGTAGGTTTGACCATTGGTGGAAAATACCTGAAACAGCGAAATGAAGTTGCGTTGGTATGGCCTTTTAAAGATTGTATTTTGGAAGGCGGACAAAGCAGAGAGGAGGACAAACGAGAAGAAATATTCTTCAATGAGATTTTGGCACAAGATGAAATTACCCAATTGTTAGAACCTAAGGTTTTGACCAATGCTAAGCGTTTTGATAAAACTGGCGAAAAACCATTAGACCAATTTAATCGAAACGAAGAGGGAACAATTACAGATAACTTGATTATCAAAGGCAATAATTTATTGGCTTTGCATACGCTCAAACAAGAATTTGCAGGAAAAGTAAAGCTAATTTATATCGATCCGCCATTTAATACAGGAAATGATTCGTTTGGGTATAATGACAGGTTTAATCATTCTACCTGGCTGACTTTTATGAGAAACCGACTAAGCATAGCAAAGCTTTTACTTAGAGATGATGGTTTAATTTTTATAAATCTAGATGATATAGAAGAAGCTTATGCTCGCGTTCTAACTGATGAGGTTTTTGGCGTTAATAATTTTATAAATGTTATTTCTGTAAAATCTTCAACTCCGAGTGGCACAAAAACAGCACATAAAGAAAAAACAATTATCAAGCAAAAAGATTTGATATTAGTTTATAGAAAGACTGTACTTGCAACATTTAATCCACAATATACAATAAGGGATAGGTGGGACACTCATTATTCGAAATATTTAATTAAAAATAAAACCTCATATACACTAAAGAATCTGACTGACATTCTTTTAGAACAAGGAATAGTAGATAAAAAAATAAGTAATAATCAGATAGATATAAATAATCAAAGTTTCAAGAAATTCTATCTTAAAAATGCTGATAAAATTTGTCGTTTACAATCACATAAAAATAAAGACGCAGAAAAGATGTCTAGGACAAAAGAAGATATCGTTTATGAACATTTTAAAAATGGAGTTTCACAAGGGTTATATTTTAATGGACAGGTAATTACTCCCTTAAAACAGGGTATAAAAAAAGTTTACCAGAATCAGAAGTTTATTGAAGATTTAGGTATGTTATTATGTGATTTTTGGTGGGATATTGATTTCCAAAACACTCAAAATGAAGGAGGGGTTAGTTTCCCTACTGCAAAAAAACCAGAATTATTACTCTCAAGAATAATTGAAATGGCCTCAAACGAAAATGATATTGTTTTAGATTATCATCTCGGCAGTGGAACAACTGCTGCTGTTGCACAAAAGTCAAATCGTCAATTTATAGGAGTAGAGCAATTAGATTATGGAGAAAATGATAGTGTTAAAAGGCTTTTAAATGTCGTAAATGGCGAACAATCTGGTGTGTCTAAAGCATATAATTGGCAAGGCGGTGGTTCTTTCGTTTACTTAGAACTCAAAAAATACAATCAAACTTTTATTGAGCAAATCGAAAAAGCCAAAAACACAGAAGAGCTACTACAAGTTTGGGAGCAGATGAAAAGCAAGTCTTTCTTAAACTACAATGTAGATATTCAAAAACAAGAAGAACATATTGAAGCATTTAAAGCACTCACCTTGGCAGAACAAAAGCAACATTTGTGTGAGTTGTTAGATAAAAACCAATTGTATGTCAATCGATCGTCATTGGAGGATGAAATGTTTGAATGTACGGAGGAGGAAAAACGTCTTAACCAGGATTTTTACAAGATTTGAGGATGGACAGGATTGTGGTTGGGAGAGGTGGTAGATAAGTGATTTTTACAAGATTTGAGGATGGGCAGGATTGTGGTTGGGAGAGGTGGTAGATAAGTGATTTTTACAAGATTTGAGGATGGGCAGGATTGTGGTTGGATAGGAATTGACAATGGATTTTGAACGATTTGAGGATGAGTAGGATTATTGTTTTGGTGGAAGTAGGTGAAAAGTAGAGTGGGATGAGAGAATATTGGATTTTATAAGTTTTGAAGAATTGGTTGGATAGAAGTAGATAAGAGGTTTTGTAAGATTTAACAATTGTCAAGATTATAAAATTTACTATCTTAATGAATAAAACTAAGAAACATGAACCTAAAATATTTAACGAAAGAACAGCAAGATGCAATTACCCATAAGATAATAGGCTGTGCAATGGAAGTTCATAGTGTAATAGGAAATGGTTTTCAAGAAGTCGTTTACCAACGGTCTTTATCTATTGAAATGCACCTCCGAAATATAGAACATCAACGAGAGTTTGAAATGCCATTATCTTATAAAGGTTATGATGTGGGAACTCGAAGAGTTGATTTTTTAATAAGTGATGAAATTGCTGTCGAAATAAAAGCTGTCATTCAACTCGAAGATGTGCATTTAGCACAAGCAAAGAATTATTTAGAGGCTTATAATTTAAAAACAGGATTACTCATCAATTTCGGAGCAAAAAGCCTGCAATTCAAACGTTTATTTAACAAATCTTGGAAACAGATGGATATAAAAACCAGTTAAAAACAATTACTCACTAAATCCAGGCAATCTTTTTAATCCTATAAACTTGTAAAACAAATGATTATTAAGCTAATATTAGGAAAGACAAAAGCTAATCAAAACAATTATTCACCAAATCCAGGTAATCTTTTAAATCTTAAAAATCCTGGTTAAGACAATTTTTAAATTATGGCATTTTTACACGAAATATTTAACAATCCATTTGCCCGAAAAGCGTTGGCGGAGGTGAAATTACCAAGTCACATCGGCGGCAATCTGAAATACGATATCCGTTTATATCAAGAAGAAGCTTTCAAAAGATATTTGTATTTGGAGCAAGAAAATTTTGATGGAAAACCTGATAAACCAATGCACTTACTTTACAATATGGCAACGGGAAGTGGTAAAACAATGGTCATGGCAGGCTTAATTTTGCATTTATACGCAAAAGGATACCGCAATTTTCTGTTTTTTGTGAACTCCAATAACATCATTCAGAAAACCAAAGATAACTTTCTAAATCCGCTTTCTTCAAAGTATTTATTTAGCAATAAAATAGTGATTGATAGTCAGTCTATTTTAATCAAAGAAGTAGATAATTTTGAAGAAGCCGATGAGCAAAACATCAATATCAAGTTTACGACAATTCAGCAATTACACATTGATTTAAACAACACTAAAGAAAACAGCTTGACCTATGAAGATTTTGAAAATAAAAAACTGGTTTTAATTGCCGACGAAGCACATCATTTGAGTGCAGGAACAAAAAGTGGGAATTTATTTGGCAGTTGGGAAGATACGGTGGAGAAAATTCATCAATCCAATTTTGATAATCTTTTGTTGGAATTTACGGCTACTTTGGATTATTCCAGTAAAGAAATTGTGGAAAAATACCAGAATAAAGTACTTTACAAATACGATTTAGCACAATTCAGAATTGACAAATACTCCAAAGAAATCAATCTAATTCGCTCGCATTATGAGGAAGAAGAACGTATTCTTCAAGCACTAATTTTGAATTTGTACCGTCAGGAATTGGCTACTTCTCACAATGTTAACCTAAAACCCGTTATCTTATTCAAAGCCAAACGAACGATTAAGGAATCGGAAGAAAACAAAGTAAAATTTCATCAATTAATCGAAGACCTTTCGGAACGAAAAATAGAAAAAATCAAGAATACTTCTACGGTTTCAATCGTACAAAAAGCATTTCAATTTTTTGCCAATAAAGGGATTTCAGATAACGAAATTGTGAATCGCATTCAACGTAATTTCAAAGAAGAAAACTGTTTAAGT
>DATJCX010000030.1:0-23601 GCA_035497735.1 Brumimicrobium sp.
ACCAATTAAATAACATCTGTATTCAAACCAGTTTAAATGTTGCCACTTGCGAACAGGAGTGCGGTCGTAAATAGCGTACTCTTTTCCACTCTTTGAATAGGTCTTAGGCAAATACTCTATATGAATATTAATTGTTTTCTCAAATTCGTTTTTCTCAATTTTGGTTACGGCAAAATCCTTAGTTATGCCCAACATTTCCCCCAAAAAATCTATGAACTCCATTTTCAATCACATTTATTTCACAAAGTAAAGAATTTTTACGTTATATTTGATTCACAAAATATTTAGTAATGCCTTTAAAATGATAAAAAACACACTTCTACATAAGTTATTCATCACTTTACTTTTTTCTTGTATTTTATCAAATGCAAAATCTCAATGGAATCAATATCCTGTCAATACTTCATATGATATTAATTGCGTAGGTGTTTATAATTCAGACTTGATATATGCGGGTTATGGTAGCATCTTATTCAAATCTGATGATGGCGGTAACACATGGCAAAACATAGAGTTAGTAGATCAAGCTAACAATTATATTTCAGGTTCCATAATATATGATATAGAGTTTATCAGTAATACTGAAGCTATTGCGGTTGGGATGATTTTAATGGGAAATGATGAGGTTATTTTAAGAACTACTGACGGTGGAGTAACCTGGTCGTATGCAAATGTATTCCCAACGGGGACGTGGCCAAGAATTCAAAACAAAATACATTTCTTTTCGTCTACCATTGGTTATACAGTAGGGTCCAATGGTCGAATTTTACGCACCAACAACGGCGGTGTTTCATGGGACTTAGTTTCGAATGGTGTACCTAGTAATCTAAATCTAATAGACGTCCATTTTACTTCTGCTATTAATGGAATCGCTATTGGAAACGAGTATATTTTACAAACCAAAAACGGCGGAACCTCTTGGACATCGACAACATATGCAGGTGAAGACTTTAACGCAATTCATTTTAATTCAACCACTAACGGTTATATCGTAGGAATCAATAAAAAAATGATGCGCACCATCGATGGCGGAGATTCATGGACGGACGTTCCCTTAATAGGCATACCCAATCAATTTGATGTGACTTCTGTGTTTTTTAATACTGACATTGATGGATACATTACAGGAAGCAATGGAATAATTTATCATACCACTGACGGTGGTGTATCTTGGGAAAAATATGATGCCTCATCAAGACTGAACGATCTATTTTTTGTAGATAGTGATAATGGATATGTTGTTGGGAATGATGGAAAATTCTTACATACTTCAACAGGGAGTGAATCATTTAAACCCATTGCCAACTTCAGTATCCCTTCTCTCTATATATGTAATGACTCTACTGTTTATCTTAATAATGATGGAGACCCTACATTATCTTACGAATGGATGCTAAATGATAGCCTTATCAGTACGGACTTTAATACGCACACTACTGTCCCGCCTAAGCCTTATACCGGGAGCGTTTATCAGTTCGACACCCTTTCGTTAATTGCTACAAATGGAACCGATTATGATACCCTTACGTATGTTGTCCAATTAAAAGAATCATTAAACTTTACAATTAACAGCTCTGCTGCAGTAACTCAATTATGCGCTGGACAATCTACTCAGATTTCTGTAAATTCAGTTCATGGAATAGACTATTTGCTAAAAAAGAACGGCGTTCAAGTAGGCTACCCAAAAGAAGGAGTTGGTGGAGTACTGACCTTTAATACAGGCCCTATATCCGCCTCCTCCACTATATGTATTGAAGGAACCAAAGAGGTCACCGATTGCGGTTCAAATACGGAAACATGGTGTACGCAAATTGAAGTATTGAATCCAGATGCAGCAATCAATGTCGCATCAATTGATGACACAATATGCGTTGATACAGAAACAGACATCATGGTTTATAACTCTGAGTCCGCCATAAGC
Source organism: Brumimicrobium sp. (assembly GCA_035497735.1). Classification (GTDB taxonomy): domain Bacteria; phylum Bacteroidota; class Bacteroidia; order Flavobacteriales_D; family Crocinitomicaceae; genus Brumimicrobium. The sequence continues at coordinate 1,922 of DATJCX010000030.1, forward strand.
TATCAACTTTATGAAGGCACCACTCTTATTGGCACGCCACAGATAGGAAACGGCTCAGACCTTGCTATACCTACCCCAAGCTTAACCGAAAGTAGAACCTTTCATATTAAAGCAACGGCCCCGTTTGGTTGTAAAACAAGCTACCCTTCTATTCATATTGAAGTACAAGATCCTGAAGTTTTTTGGACAAGCAATACTTTCAATCCTGAAATAAATGAAGAAATTGAATTAATTAATAATAGTCAATATCCGGACGGAACTTTTTTGTGGAATTTTGGAAACAATGCCTCTCAAAGCACGAGCAACTTAAAAAATCCAACAAATATCTTTTTTACCTCGACAGGGGTCCATAACGTATCATTAGAGTACACTACTCCTCTTGGATGTACAGAAATCGTGCAAAAAACATTAAATAGTATTTCCCCTGTTCAAAGCAATAACTGTATGGCTATAAATTTCAGTGGTAACAATACAGCTTCTTTAAGTTCAACCATAAGAGATAAGGACAATAATATCTATTCGTTGTATTATCATAATTTTAATAGTAACAATGTGGTTTATTCAAATAACGGAGACACCTTACATTTAAATACCCCAGAAATTGTTGGTGTAGATAAAGGCTATACATTGATTAAACACAATGATAAAAACGTTCCGATGTGGGCTACTTATTTGAGAAGCACTTCTTCCATGGGGAGGGGGAAACTGACTTCAGATTCACTAGGAAATGTATATGTCATTTGCTTTCAAGGAACTGGAGCTAAAACAAGACTATATTCGAGTGATGGAAGATATCAAACAGACCAGATTTTATCAAACTCAGCAATTGTTGCAAAATATGATTCAGATGGGATGCTGGAATGGAATACACAATTTAAGGATACCTATACCGTATGGAAAATGTCCATAAAAGTTGATAATGATCAGAATGTCTTTGCTAATGGTGAATTTAGAAGCGTAAAATTTCTGTCAGACGGGACCAAGGACTGGGAAATTACTGGTGATTTTTCAGATCTTGAACCCGACAACAATGGAGGAGTTTATTTACTACCTAGAGTAGGTTTAGTTATTAATCACTACGACTCAGATGGTAATCTACTCAACTCTTCTCCTGCTTTAAATCATATCATTAGTTCTGTCATAGGAACACGGTATCTTCGTAAAGATGAAAATGGATGTTTATATGTAGGCGGAAACTTCAGAGGTAATTTTGTTTTTGGAAATGACACACTCACAGATGTTTACGGTTTTGGTGGATCACATGAAGATGCTTATTTAGCTAAATTCTCAAATGACTTAAATCCACTTTGGATAAAACAATTCAAAGTACCCGCAGCGGTTCCTCTTCAAGGCCTAGACGTAAGTAGAAACACTGTAATTATGGGGCTTTTAAATACGGGGACTGACATTAATTATATTCAAGGTGGCGACACCTTAAATAACGCTAACAGTGCATACTATTTGTTTAAGTGTGATACTTTAGGAAATTCCGACGAACTGGTTAAGTTTTATGAAGCATCGTCTCCTTTTCCAGGATCAAACATCCCTCTAAACAATGTGAGTGTATGGGGTAATGGAACAGCTTTTGATTTCGGTTTTATGTTTAGTAACGACTTTGTAGCCTCAACAGGAACAGCCTTTAATAGATATAATAAACCGGGGATGGCTGACAATGGAATCAACACGGCTCAGCTAAGCTGTGTTTTTAACGATAACCCTCCAACCGATATTCCGATTGCCTATTTTTCAAGTCCTATATATGCATGCCTAAACGAAGGAGTCTCTTTTATGGATGAAAGTATAAATAATCCTACACAGTGGAATTGGAATTTACCGGGAGCGAATTCAAACACTTCAACAGATCAAAATCCAAATGTGGTATATTCTACACCAGGTCAATATCAGGTTTCATTAACGGCTTCAAATAGTTTTGGTCAAAGTGAGGTTTACAATTCTTATATTATTGTAGAAGATTTACCAAGCTCAACTATTTATGGCAATACGAATGTATGTAAAGGAGGGAGTTTAAATTTAACTGCCGATGGAGCCTATAATTTTGAATGGCCTGACGGAAGCACGTCTACCACAGTAACAATTGAGGATATTCAGAGAGACACCACCGTAAACATTATCGTCTCCAATAACGGATGTAGCGTTACTTTAAGTCATATAATAGATGTTGAGGAAATTCCAGATAGCGTGATCTACTCCTTTGTATTTCCCGACACCTTATGCACAAGTGCTTCCTCTTTTGCCTTACCAACTCCAACACCAGCTGGCGGAATATTTTCAGCTACAAATTGGACAATAATTGGAGATACGGTCTATGATCCAAGAAATGCTTACCCTGGAAGTGATATAATTAGGTACCAATATTATTCTCCTCTAGCGAATTGCTATTTGGAAAAAAGGGATACTATACATATTTTAGATGATAATGTTTGGGGAGTAATATCTTCCTCCAATGATGGTTGCACAGAGTCAAGCTTTAGTCTTTCTGCCAATTACTCTGCTGAAGTACAACATGTTTCTTGGAGCCTTGACGGAGGAACATCCCCTGATTCAACAGCGTTTTACCCTGCTGTCACCTATAATAATACAGGAACCTACACCATAACTTTAAATTCTAAGAAACATAAACAATGTACAGGCTTTTCCAATAGTAAAATAATTACAATTGACAGCATTCCAGCCCCTCCTGTCCCAGTTTCTTCCGTAGTTAGCGCTTGTATGGGCGATACATTAATTTTTGCCGTTCAACCCGCTTCAAATCAAAACAACACATACTACCAATGGAGTTCTCCGAATGGAGGGACGATATTGTCATTTTCAAACAATTCAACCTCTATTACAGCAACAGGTCTTATTGGTAGCGTCATCTTTGAAGTAACTGCAAGCACTAATTGCGGTATAAGTTCACCAACGGTATTTACCACCGTTGAAAGCGACGCTCCATTGGAACCAATTGTTATTCCAGAATCAACAGAAATGTGTCAAGGCGACACGATTATAGTTAGTATTGATACACTCGGACTTGCAGCTCAATCATTAAATTATAATTGGAGTTTATTCAACAGTGGCACCATTCTATCTGGACAATCCTCCCCAGTTATTTATATTATTGGGAGCGGAGGAAATATAGACGGTGAAGTAATTGCAACTACGAGTTGTGGGAGTAGTGTTCCGGCAAATTTCTCTGTGACGGTTAATCCATTACCAAATGTAGATTTAGGAAATGATGTTGAAGAATGTGGTGATTCGATTATTCTATCCGGAGGTATGGGAGAATCCTATCTATGGAGTGATGGAACAACACAAGAAATGAATACAGTTAACTCAAGCGGAGTTTATAGCCTTTCGGTTACTGACGCAAATGGATGTACCAATTCTGACACGATCGATATCACTCTATTCGATTTACCTATAGTAACCATAAACATTATTGACACTTTAGTATGCATAGATCACCCTGCGATTCAATTGTCAGGATTACCTTTTGGAGGTACATGGTCTGGAACTAGTGTCACTGGAAGTATATTTGATCCGTCCATTGGAGCTGGAGTATACAGTGTCTCTTATGAAGTAACCGATGCGAATGGTTGCGAAAATAGTGATGCGGTAGATATCATTGTTGATCCATGTTTAGGTGTCATTGAAAACAATAAATTCACTGACATCAAGCTATACCCCAATCCAGCAACGAAGAAAGTGTATGTTTCAATCAATAGTTCAATAAGTGATTCATTTTCAAATTACCAATTGTACCTTATTGATGTACTTGGACGAAAGGTATGGGAATGTATTAATCCGCAACTAAACACAACATCAACTATTATTATCCCAGTAGAAGAATTGGAGAAAGGTGTTTATGTTTTAAAGATAAAGTTGAAGGATTCTGGAGAAGTAAAAGGTTTACCTGTAATTATACAGTAAACTCACTTAATCTAATCGTTTCACAGTCGTTTCAGCATAGCTATGTGAAACCTCTCGAGATTGGTCGTACGGATAAGTCCATAGTATCTTCGAGCAATTGCCCCCCCTATCATTCTGAAACAAAACTGTTCCAATATTGGTCAAATTGGATAGGGACTCTAGATTGGTATCCACCCGAGCAACTAGTCAAAACCAATAAAGATATAGCATGTTGTTTAAGGTGTGAGAAATGATTCTCGGAAACAGATGAATGTTCCAATGGATATAATTTTTACAGTGCGTAAGACATTACATGATTTTAATCCTATCGCATTCGCTACTCAAAAATTGGGCAACAAAACAGAAATTAAAAAACGATAAAACTATTTCTTCTTTAAGAAAAGATAAACCAGTCCCAACAATAGCAAGGTTGAAGGAATTGTTAGTTTAAGATCTATTTCTTCTAACCAAGAAGGATAGGAATCAGTTGCCAACCAATAAACGTTTAGGATATTGTTTAAAGCGTGAACAAGGATTCCCGGAATAAGACTTCCAGAATGGTAATACATCAAAGTTAAAGCAACTCCAAAAGCAAATAAAGGAAGAAATTGTAGATAATTAAAGTGCAGCAAAGTAAAAAGCAAAGCACTTGAAAATATACTTAAACCTAATTTATTGGTGTTCCGCAATAAGTGATGAAACAGAAAACGTCTGAAAGCTAATTCTTCCGCAATACCAGTCAGCACACCAATGGTGATAACAGCAAAATAAAAGCTATTAGAACCAACTTCTCCTATCAGGGTGGTCAACATTCCATCTGAGGCTACTTTCTTGGCTAATTCCCCCTCTAAAAGACCGAGAGGCTTTAATAGAGCCATGTTTACCTCCGATAAAAAGGGAAGTAAGAAAAATACACTAATAAAAAGTGCGAAACTCCAGATGATGGTTTTTAATGAGGGCTGAGCTTTTAAAACCTTGCCAGTATTCTTACTCAATATCAAATACAAAATTCCTGGTGTTAACATAAGTCCCAACTGCGTTGGCAAGAAATAAACGACCATATAATGAATTGGATATTGCTTTATCTGTTGACCAACGCTTGCCGCATGAACTTCAGGATAAAGTTGGGCAACGACTAAGCTAAAAACAACAGAAATTAGCATATAGGAAACCACCCCCATCACCAATAAAGACATGGATTGATTGAATGGACTCAGTGAATGATATTTTTCTTTCATTATTCTAGGAATTCTTTTCTTTGGCTGTCTAATTTAAGCAAAATCATAATCATGACAAGGAAAGTCATAATTGCAGACCCACCATAGCTAAAGAAAGGCAAGGGAATACCAATAACAGGAATCAAACCGATGTTCATTCCCACATTGATGGCAAAGTGATAAAAGAGAATCATGGCGACCGAATTGGCATAAATTCTAGAAAAACGACTCTTCTGCCGTTCCGCAATCATAATAATTCGAATCAACAAAATCGTAAAGAGAATAACCAAAGTCCCAGAACCTAAAAAGCCCCATTCTTCTGAAAACACAGAAAAGATAAAGTCCGTCTCACTTTCAGGAACGTGCTTACTACGCGGACTAGATAATAAAGCTTCTTGATAACCAACACCAGAAAATCCACCTGAACCAACAGCTGCTAAGGCTCTATTTCTATTGTAATCCTTTCCGTCTTGGTCCTGAATCTTACCCAGCCATAGGTCAATCCTGTCTTTTTGGTGAACTTGTAACACATTCAGATAAGTGTATGAAACCAAACCAACAAAACCTATGGAAATAAAATAAAGTAAGAATAAAACAGCACGTAACTTTCTTTTTGAACGTTCAGAAACAAACTGCTGAATGATAACAAATATTACCAGGGACAACACCGTAATAGAAAATAAGAGAATCAACCAACCTGGTACTTCGTAACCTGGTAAGAAGGAATAAATATAAATGGAATCGGTAAAATAGAGAATGATAATACTAAAGAAAGTAATGATAAAAAGAACAGGTATAAAGTGAACTCCAAACCATGTTTGTTTGAATTTATATCCTAAAACATTGTTCAAGAAAAACAGAATAATCGGGTCCATCGTAATCCCTTCACGATACATCACAAAAAAGAAGGAAGTAAAAACCAAGAAAGTTCCGGTATCATTCTGAATAAGTACCATTATCATGGTGAAGACAACAACGATAAGAGCAGAGACTAAAGACTGATTAGAAACCATTTTTCTACTACTTCCTTGAGAAATAACATAAGCCAACATAAGGGATGTGGTGAACTTTGAGAACTCTGAAGGCTGCACACCAAAAGCACCAATACCTAACCAAGAGCGAGCTCCATTAATTGGTTCGGTAAAAAGTACAAGCACCAATAGTATCGTGACGACAATAAAGGCAATTGGCGTTAACTTAATAATATATTCAGATTCAATAAGAGAAATAACGATGCCAAAGAAAAGTCCGATACCTATCCACATTATTTGTCTACCATACAATGTACTGATATCAAAAATGGAAGTATGATTAGCATTATAAGCAGCCGAATACAGATTAACAACACCCATAGTCAATAGAATAACGACCAAAATAATCGTTAACAAATCCCAACTTTCCGATTTTTCTCTAATGCTACTCATCTTATTCTACAAACTTCTTTTCAAGAATTCTTTTTTCTTTCTCTTTATCCAGTATTTCTCCAGTTAAATACTTCTCCATCATTAAACTCGCAATTGGAGCTGCCCAGGTTCCACCAAAACCACCATTTTCAATAAATACAGCAATGGCGATTTTGGGATTGTCAAAAGGAGCAAAAGCCATAAATACAGAGTGGTCTTCACCATGTGGGTTTTGAGCAGTACCTGTTTTTCCAGAAACTATTACATCTTTAATAATTGCTCTTCTTGCAGTTCCTCCTGGCTCGTTAACAGCCCACTTCATTCCTTCTCTAACAACGGCGAAATATTTTTCATCAACCATTGTTTTCTTTTTGACCTTAAACTCAGGAAGAGGTCCGTCATCACCTATGCTTTTAACTAAATGCGGTTCGTAATAATAACCTCCATTCGCAATAATAGCAGCCAAATTCGCCATTTGAAGCGGAGTCATCTTCACCTCCCCTTGTCCAATACTATTTGAACGAATCGTGGAGAAGGCCCAGCGATATTCTCCATACCATCTATTGTAAAACTGTACGTTTGGAATAACACCAGAACGCAATCCGAAAATATCTGTTTCAGGTCGTATTCCCATTCCAAAACTATGCATATATTTCTCCCAAAGAATCATTCCTAGCGTTGCATCTTTGAATATATTTGGATCTTTTCCCTGCTGAATTAATCGCTTGTTTGATTGATAAAAATAAGGGTTACAAGAATACTGAATGGCACGCGCTACGTTGGAAGCTGGCGGATGATTGTGACAACCAACCAATGCTCTATTACAAGGAAAGCCAGAATTCTCGGTGATAACTCCTTCTTGCATCCCTGCCAATGCCTGTACAACTTTAAAAATTGAACCAGGAGGATATTCCGCAGCTAAAGGTCGTGGATAGAATGGTTTCATTGAATCCTGATACAACTTGTTGTAATTCGCTTTAATGTTTCTTGTACCAACTAATAAATTCGGGTCGTAAGTAGGCGAACTTACCATGGCCAATATTTCCCCAGTTTCTGGTTCAATAGCCACAATAGAGCCTAATTTATTTTTCATTAAAAGTTCTCCGTATGCTTGTAGTTGAATGTCTAATCCTAAAATAAGTGGCGGACCTTGAACGGCATTGGTGTCTAATTTACCTTCCGCAAAGTTGTCCACTACCTTACCTCGTGCTGAAGTCAAAATAATTTTGGTTCCTTTCTTACCTCTCAGGGTATGTTCGTAGTATTTTTCTAGTCCTGTCCTTCCAATAAAGTCTCCTAAACTATAAAAGTATCGATCTGCATTTAGTTCTTCGCTATTAATTTCGTTCAGATAGCCAAAAATGTTAGCACCATTTGGAAAAGGATAACTTCTCATGCTAATTGGACTTTCATAAAATCCTTTAAAGTTGGGGAGTTCAATGGCTATTCGTGCAATTTCATCAGCAGAAAGTTCACTTAAAAAGGCGTAGGGTAAATAACTCCTATAGTCGTTAACGATGGTGTCATTACCTGTCTTTTTGCTTCTCGTTTTTCTGTCTAGACTTTTAACGATTTCATCGAATCGAATTTGAATAGAATCTTCTGGAAGACCAATCAATTGAGCGAATGCTAAGGTATCTAAATCCTCTAAATCGTCTTCAACAAACATCAAGTTGTAGTAGGTTTTATTAGACACAACCATTTCGCCATTTCTATCATAGAAAATTCCTCTAGGCGGTTTGATTGTTACCTTTCTCCTTGCCACCTCTGCAGCCCTTTCTATCCATTGGTCATCCATAACCTGCATATAAAACAAACGTGCAGTGTACGAGATTCCAACGAAAAGAAAAAGTAAGATAAAAACGATTTTTCTACTCTCCAGATTCATTCACTCTTCGGTTTTTTAAAGAAAAACACTTGTATTAGGATAAAGATAATTAAAGTTGCTATTGAACTTAGCAAGGTGTTTATAATAATTTCCTTCCATGCGGAAACTTTGAGGTATTCTAATAAGAAAAACCAGAAATGATGAACGACAATTAGAATGCTAGACACTTTAAGAAACCACGAATACCCAAGTTCTTTTGCAGTAGGTTCTTTTTGAATATCATAATCATCTCTCGGAGAAAATGCACGATAAATACTAGGTCTAAGGAAAGCAACTAATACAGCAGCACTCGCATGTAGACCGAAAGTATTCATAAAAAAGTCAACAGACATTCCAATAAAAAATGCGATTACCATCAGCCATACTGGCTTGGCATTAAATGGAAGTAAAACAATCGCCAAGGGATAAACCATGGGATGAATTCCGTAACCGAAAGACAATTGCCCAAAAATCAAACCCTGTGCAAGGATTAAAAGAATAATTCTAAAAATATTTAAAATGGTCTTCATTCTAATTCTTTAATTCTTGTATGTTATTTTCCAATTCATCAATTTCGTATTGTAAGAGGTTCTTTACAACGTAAACATACCTTAGGCTTCTCATGTCTTGTGCTAGTTTGACGGTAATGTCCCACATCGGTTTCCCTTCAATTGGCTCTAGTTTTTCAACTGTTCCAATAGGAATTCCTTGCGGGAAATATCCACCACTTCCTCTTGTAACAACACCGATTCCGTCTTCAATTTTTATATCATTGGAAATTCCCGTTAAATTCACATTCCTTGGGTCTTCTCCGCTGTATTTAATCAGTCCGTAAGCATTCGAATTTGAAATAATAGCACTGATGTTTATATCCTCCGTCAAAATAGATTTAACAACTGCATAATGTTTTGAAACATCGTAAACGATTCCCACAACACCTTCATTTGAGATAACTCCCATTTTTCTTTCAACGCCTTTTTCTGTTCCGGCATTAATCGTAAAATAGTTGTTAGTAAAAGCGTGTGAGGAGTTGATAACAGTCGCTGGAATACGTTCGAAAGTTAGTTTTCGTACCGTATCATTAATAATAGATACGTTTGTATCAATGGGAATATAATTACTTGGTAATAATCTTTCTAATTCAGCATTTACTTCTTGTAAACGAACATTTTCTTGGTCTAAATAAAGGTATTTAGTGACGTTCCTTTCCCACGTAAGCATTCTAGAAACGATAGAAGATGAAGAGTTAAAGAACCTTGTTCTTGGATAACTCATTATTGAAAAGTACGTTGACAATGCGAGAATTTGCAAGATTAAAAAAACAAGGAATACCCTGAATCTTCTGAGAAATGCTGTCAGTTTTCGCATAGCACTACTCTACTCTTTTAATCTCTAATTAAGAATTGGAAGCGATCAACATTTTTCAAGGCAATTGCTGTTCCTCTTGCTACCGCTCTTAACGGATCTTCAGCAATATGTACAGGCAACTTTGTTTTCATTGACATACGTTTATCTAGACCTCTCAACATTGAACCTCCTCCAGCTAAATAGATACCTGTTTTGTAAATATCTGCAGAAAGTTCTGGTGGTGTCATCTCTAAAGCACTTAAAATTGCCTCTTCAATTTTTGAAATAGACTTATCTAAAGCGTGAGCAATTTCAACATAACTAACAATGATTTCCTTTGGAATACCCGTCATAAGGTCACGCCCACGAACTGCGAAGTCCTCTGGTGGATTGTCTAATTCTGGTAACGCGGCACCAATTTCAATTTTAATTTGCTCAGCAGTACGCTCACCAATTAAAATGTTGTGTTGACGACGCATATATTCTTCGATATCCTTTGTAAAGTCGTTACCGGCTGTACGAATAGATTTATCACTTACGATACCTCCAAGCGCAATAACTGCAATTTCAGATGTACCTCCACCTATATCGATAATCATGTTACCCATCGGCTCTTCTACGTCAATTCCAATACCGATTGCTGCGGCCATTGGTTCGTGAATTAGATACACTTCTTTTGCACCTGCATGTTCAGCAGAGTCTCTTACCGCACGTTTTTCAACTTCGGTAATTCCTGAAGGAATACAAATCACCATTTTCAATGATGTGTTGAACAAACTTTTACGCTTCTTGATCATTTTAATCATTCCACGAATCATCTGTTCGGCACTATGGAAGTCAGCAATAACACCGTCTTGCAATGGTTGAATGGTTTCAATCAACTTATGCGTTTTACCATGCATTTGTTGAGCCCTCTTTCCGATTGCAACAATTTTTCCAGACTTAATGTCTTTGGCTACGATAGAAGGTTCGTCAACGACCACTTTGTCATCCATGATGATAAGCGTGTTGGCCGTTCCTAAGTCAATCGCAATTTCTTGTGTTAAAAAACTAAATAATCCCATACTGTTTCTTCTGTAGTCCTTTTTTGATAACCATTACATATAGTAACTCTCAAATTTAACCAAAATTATATACTATATCTTAAAATTTAAATCTTAATGTTTAAAATGTCTGTTTCCTGTAAAAACCATTGCCATTTTGTTTGCTTCACAATAGTCAATTGAAAGTTGGTCTTTGATTGACCCTCCTGGCTGAACAACGGTATTTATACCTTCTAAATTAGCGATTTCCACACAGTCAGGGAAAGGGAAAAAAGCATCTGAAGCCATCACCGCGCCCTTCAAGTCGAAGTTGAATGATTTTGCTTTGTGAATCGCTTGATTCAAGGCGTCAACTCTTGAGGTTTGACCTGTTCCACTTGCTAGTAACTGTCCGTTTTTCGCTAACACTATTGTATTAGACTTTGTGTGTTTCACTAATTTATTAGCAAAAACTAAATCAGCTCTTTCTTGTTCTGTTGGAGCTAAGGTTGTTACCACTGTAAAATCTGCTTCTGTTTCTGAAATGTTGTCACGGTCTTGTGCTAACACACCGTTCAAGATAGTTCTGAACATTTTCTTAGGCAAATCGAAAGCTTTTTGAACTAAAATAATTCTATTTTTCTTTGCTTTAAGTATTTCAATTGCTGCTTCATCGTATGCTGGAGCGATAACCACCTCACAGAATAAGTCGTCGATTAACTTTGCTGTTTCAGCATCGATCTTCGTATTTGCAATTAAAATTCCACCGAAAGCAGAAACTGGGTCACCAGCTAATGCATCTACATAAGCTTGTTTTATCGTATCTCTTGTTGCAATTCCACAAGCATTGTTGTGTTTTAGAATTGCAAAAGTTGGCTTGTCATTTTTAAATTCTTCAATCAAACAAACTGCAGCATCTACGTCTAATAAATTGTTGTAAGAAAGTTCCTTTCCGTGTAATTTATCAAAAATAGCGTCTAAATCTCCGTAGTAAATTCCTTCTTGATGGGGATTCTCTCCGTATCTTAGAATTTGTGCTTCAGTGATGCTTTGTTTGAATACTGGTTTTTCATCTGCATTAAAGTAGTTGAAAATATGTGTATCATAGTTTGAACTCACGTTAAAAGCATCTGCCGCTAAGTCTTTTCTTTGCGCAATTGAAGTTTCTCCGTTTTGTTCTGTAAGAATTGTCAAGAAGTCAGCGTATTGATTTCTATTCGACACCAATGCAACGTCCTTATAATTTTTTGCAGCTGCACGAATCAAAGAAATCCCACCGATATCTATTTTTTCTATTATATCTTCATGCGATCCTCCTGCAGCAACTGTTTCCTCGAAAGGATATAAATCAACAATTACTAAATCAAAAGAAGGGATTTCAAATTCTGCTAATTGAGCTTGATCTTGTTCGTTGTCATTTCTGTTTAAAATTCCACCAAAAACTTTCGGGTGTAAAGTTTTAACACGACCTCCTAAAATTGAAGGGTAAGAAGTTAAATCTTCAACTCTTTCTACTTTCACTCCTTGCTCCTCGATAAAAGTTTGAGTTCCGCCTGTACTATAAATCGTAACCCCTTGATTACCTAGCTCTTTAACGATTGGAGCTAATCCGTCTTTATTGAAAACAGAAATAATTGCGCTCTTGATTTTAATGTTACTCATGACAAAATTTGTATTAAGTCACAAAAGTAAAGAGTTTAAACGAAAAAGTCACCTTTTTAAGACAAAAAGATAGTTATTTTTCACATAAAAATAGTGTTGCTTTTCGAAATGAAGAAAAAGGTCTTATTTTTCTCTATTTACGGTATATTCTACCAATAAAATTAAGGCGCTTTTACTTGGTGAATCTGGAATACTTTTCAGCAATTCAAGTGCTTCCTCTTTTATTTCTATCATTTTATTGTAAGCATAGTCGATTCCGCCGTTTTTAATAACGATGTCCATCGCTTTTCTAACTTTCTTCGGATTCTCGTTGTAGCGTTTGACAATGTTTATCAATTCTCCTTTTGTCTTTTTATCTACGGTGTTTAACGCATAAATTAAGGGCAAGGTCATTTTTTGCTCTCGAATGTCATTTCCAGTAGGTTTCCCAATTTTCCCAGGAGTACCATAGTCGAAAATATCATCTTTAATTTGGAAGGCTAAACCAATTTTCTCACCGAAGATGCGCATGTTTTCCGCTTGGTCTTCTCTATCAACAGAAATAGCGCCCGCTTCGCAACAAGTTGAAATCAAGGAAGCTGTTTTCTGACGAATAACTTCAAAATAAGTCGCTTCATCAATGTCGAGACGTCTTGCTTTTTCAATTTGCAGTAATTCTCCTTCACTCATTTCTCGAACTGCTCTTGCGACAACTTCCAGAGAACGGATTTGCTTTTGCTCAATGCTCAACAACAACACTTTAGACAACAAGAAGTCACCAACTAAAACAGCAATCTTATTTTTCCAAAGGGCATTCACAGAGAAGAAACCACGTCTTTCATTGGCGTCATCAACTACATCATCATGTACTAAGGTTGCGGTATGTAAAAGTTCGATTAAAGATGCTGCAGTGTAGGTGTCTTTAGAAACTTCACCCAGCATTTTAGCCACCAGGAATACAAACATTGGACGAATTTGCTTCCCCTTTCTTTTAATAATGTAATGCGTTACCTTATCCAACATCGGATTATTCGCCTTCATACTTTCCAAAAAATGTACCTCAAACTCTTGAAGTTCATATTTTATAGGTGCCTGTATCTCTTCGACTATATTCATTTGAAGCAAATATACTTAAAATCAATTTACAATTGATGATGGGCAATTGACAATTTACGATTGCAGTGAAATTTGTGGTAGAATGAACGGTGACAATTGATAATTAATCCACCTGAGGCGGAGACAATTGACGGTTGCGCTGAGTTTTGTGGCTGAATGGAGGGGATTTCTGTATATTTGCAGCTTAATTAATGAAAAATGGACGGAACCGAACGCAAAAACATCAAAGTAGGAGCAGAAGTAAGCATTGTTTTGAAAAAGGACCAAAGAACGGGTGCTTTAACAGAAGGAATCGTTGAGAAGATTTTAACAAGTGCGCCAAAACATACGCATGGAATTAAAGTTCGCTTAACTTCAGGAGAAGTAGGAAGAGTAAAGGAAGTTTTTGAATAGGTAACTCCAACTGAAATATTATTTATTATAGATTCTCCGACTATAAGTATTTAGTCGCGTCTAAAAAATATACCTTTGTGCTTATAAAAAACAAAAATAATGATACAACTTAAAAGTGAAATTAAAGCAAACAGCAATCTTGCTTTTGTTTTGGAAAAAGATAACCAACCAACGAATATTCCAGCAGTCTTAAATGACTTTGTTCAAACATTTTTAGCAGGCGAAGCGGAAGAAGATTTTGCTAAAATCGGAAATCAATATTTCTTTTTTGTGAAAGAGAATGATAAGTTAGAGAAAATGCGTTTGGCAGGGTTTAACATTCGCAAACAACTAGACAAGAAGGTGGACAACCTTACAGTAGTTGGGAATGGAGATGCTACTTTGGCTTTAACAGAGGGAGTTGCACTTTCCAATTATCAGTTTTTAAAATACTTCAAAGAAGCAGAAACGATGAAGTTTGCTTTGGAGACGATTGGAGTAAAAGGAGACTTTGAGGAAAAGCAAATTAGCGACTTAAACCATACCACGAAAGCAGTTTACTGGGCACGAACGATGGTCAACGAACCTGTTAATTTCCTAACGGCTACACAATTAGCAAAAGAAATTGAAATTTTGGGGAAAGAAGCTCAATTTTCAGTAAAAATACTAGAAAGAAAGGAAATCGAGGAGTTGAAAATGGGTGGTTTATTGGCTGTAAATAAAGGTTCTGTAGAACAACCAACTTTTACCATCATCGAATACAAGCCAGCCAATGCTAGAAACAAAAAGCCAATTGTTTTAGTTGGTAAAGGAGTAGTTTACGACACGGGAGGTTTGAGTTTGAAGCCAACTGCAGGTTCAATGGACTCGATGAAGAGCGATATGGGAGGTGCTGCTTGTATGGCGGGAACAATTTACGCAACTGCTTTAAATCAATTGGACGTACACGTAATTGGGTTAATTCCAGCAACAGACAACCGTCCAGGCGGTGATGCTTATGTACCGGGAGACGTTATTACCATGTATGATGGCACTACGATTGAGGTGTTGAATACGGATGCAGAAGGTCGTATGATTTTAGCAGATGCGATTGCCTATGCTACGCAATACGATCCGGAGGTGATTATCGATGCGGCAACATTGACAGGTGCGGCTTTAGTAGCGGCGGGAGATATTGCATCTTGTATTATGGGGAATGATGAAAAAACAATGCAAGCTATTGTGGAATCAGGATACAAAGTACACGAACGTTTAGCACAATTGCCATTCTGGGATGATTACAAGGATTTATTAAAGTCAAGTATAGCAGATATGAAAAATATCGGTGGACATTTTGCCGGAACAATCACAGCAGGGAAATTCTTGGAGCATTTTGCTAAAGCGCCTTATGTACATATAGATATCGCAGGTCCAGCTTGGATGGAATCAGCAAGAGATTATAAAGGAAACGGAGGAACGGGAACGGGAGTGCGTACTTTGGTTGATTTCTTAACGAATTATAAAGGATAAAATTAGACGTTCTTTAACTAGGTATCTCGATTTAGATACAGAGAGAAGTACGGTTAAAGATAACGAAAAGAAAAAACAACTAAAAAGCAGACCTATTATAAATGGTGCAACTCATTATATTCATTATAAAAATCTTAAAGGAAAGTTTACCAAACGTTTTATTTCAGTTTTAAATATTGATGACTTCACTGTAAAAGGCAAAAAAGAAGATGATAAGATTTTAAAGGGCTATATGGTTCAAGCATATTGTCACCTTAGAAAAGAAGAAAGAACTTTTACTTTTACTTTTACTGATGAAAGGTTACTGGCAATATATGATGGAAATATTGAATTAGATAGCGAAAATAAAATAAATATTGAAAAGCTTTTGAGTGATTAAGAGAAGGCGGAAAAGAATTCTTAAATAATATTATTTTCTTTTTTATATCCTATTTATCTTAAATACTTATCAAATCCACTTACAAAAAACACAATAAAAAAAGCTCGCATGTTGCCATGCGAGCCCTTGAATTCTTTTTTTAGAGTGCACCTACATATCAAGTATGTAAAGGCACTTTCAATTGCAAAGATAGTCAATTTCTCCTAATATTTCATGATTACCCCTCCTAAATTTAATTTTGTTATCATAATAAATCTAAATTTGATTGTTCAGTATAGATTTTATTGCCTCCGGATTGCTTAAAAGTACCTGTGTAAAAGCAAAATCAAATAGTCTTTGATTGATTGTATTGATTTCTCTTTTATCAGGTTGATATAAGAAATTGCTCCCTTCATCAAAAACATCACAATTTCTTATTTCTAAAAACAAATTAGGTGTAAGAGGTATACCAACAAAAGATACTTTGTTGTAATCAATTCCATTCCAGTTAAAGGTGTGTTCTGATTTATATGCTACCCCAGTACAATCAGGCAAAATAAATGAATTGTCTTTTGTGTGATAAAGGATGCAATAACATGAACTAGGCAACAACATCTTGAATTCTGAGGGAATAGATGCTGAATATTTGACTTGCTTTTGATTTTGTTCGTATTTAGACAGATTTTTGGTAAAAGATTCTACAATACGTTTTAAATCTGATAGATTCTCTTTACTTATTTTTTTTTGGACATCTTCTGTCTTTAAAAAATCAATATATTCTGGTAAACCTTCTTTGAACGGGTTTATAATATCTTCAACATTCAAATCTAGTTTTAACCTTCTCATCCGTCCTATTAAGCAATATTCAAAGAAGAACAACAAAGTTTCATTTCCAATTTTGTGTGGTGTATTGAGATTTAATTCGACATCTTTTAGATATTTATTGTAATTATTATCCCACTTTTTTGTTATTTCATTTTCAAATGAAGTAAAATCTTTTTCACCGTCCTCTTTTCCTGATGTGTTTAAGTCTTTTTTCACAAAAATGTGTTTACTTGATTTTGGGTTGCGTAATTCTTTTTCTTCTTTAAGAAATAGTTGGTATCCATTTAGTTTTTTAAAATGCCTAATATGAACTCTAGGAACATAATGATGTCTTCTGGGTGTACTCATTTTACAATTTAAAAAGAATTATTTTCACTTCATAACCTCATCAAAATCTTTAATTAAAGCTCTAAATAAATTTTCTCCATCTTTTCCCAATTTCTTATTGCTCAGTCCTAAATTCTTACGCATTTCAAACATGATTTTAGAGAGTTTCTTAAAGTGTAATTTATTATCCATTTTCTGTTCTTCTGAATTTACTCTATAAAGATATTGGAAGTAATCGGAGAATGAATTAATCACTTCAGGTGAAGCATATAAAACATATCTTTTATAGAAGTTATATAACTTTTTTAATACCTTTTCATCTGGTTCTGACTTGCCAGTTTTTGAGTTTCCAAAAACATCTATTATAAGATTGACAAATTCTTGATAATGTTCTCTTCTTTCTTGAGTTATTTGACGATTTAAGTCTTTTCTCTTTTCAATTAGGTGTCTGAGATAGTAACCGATTGCTCCTCCAAAAAGTGTCAAGACCAAGGTTGTGATTTCTATTTTCATAGTTTACGGATTTATTAATTGAACTTTTGCCAAATTAAATTTAAAGTCAAAGTTTGTTCTTAAGTCATGTTCGCACTGTAAAATAGAAAGTTTAGCAATAAAAGACTGTGTATCATTTAGTTCCTCTTCTCTATTCTTATCGCTTTTGGTAGCATAAACTAAGCAGAACTCAATGTTTTTTGCAATTAATAGTTTATCGATTAAACTCCTTTTAATTTGTTTGCCAACATAATTCTTCGACTTAATTGCGGAAAAGTATTTATCTATTTCATCCTTTTTATTACTTAATCGTAAGTTGTTCAAAAGAATCGCGCCATTCATAATTTGATTATAAACCACTCTTGTAGAGGTTCCCAAACCATTTTTCACATGATAAAGTATTATTTTATCACCATCAACTTCAAAAAAATCACATATTTCTATATTATTTAGTAAAGCTCTATCACAGACAACTAGATTATCCTCATCCCTGTAACTCAAGTTATATTTTTCTTCACTTACAGATAGTTTTCCGTCTAATTTCTTAATAAGCTCCCAGTTTTTTAAAACTTCAGGTTGTGAATCTAGTTTGTTAAGTAGGTTTTTTAAATCATTTGAGGTTTGTTTTTTAAAATCCTCAACAAATGTAAACCAGGCACCATCAAGATAGAAGTATTTCGTACCATCTAAAATCGCATCATAGTTTATCCATGTGATTAAAGACTTTCCTTCTTCAATATCATTACCCTTACCGAAATAACCAATAATACTATAGATGACTTTTGAAAAATCCCTTTCACTCATTTCTGAGGTCTTTAAATTAAACTCTTCTAGCACTCTTTTTAGTGTAATGCTCCATGAAGTATCAAGTACGATTCGTTTTTCGTCAGGCTTTAAACTAGATATAAAAGTGAAAGATTGTTCCTCTGAGAATCTTATCATGTTTGGATGATAAATTTCCAAATCAAAAGTATCATCTTTTAATTTATTATGAAGACTTTCAACTATTTCATCTTCTAATCTTTCGATTATACTTGGACTTAACTTGTTCTTTTTTCGATTTAAAATAGAATTACTAACACGCTTAAATTTGTTTAGTTCTTTAAACCTCCCTTGTTTTTTTAATATTAATAATTCTTCTATTTTTGATATTCTTTGATACAGTTCATTGATGTTTAGCGCTGTATTTATTTCTAAACTATCTTTGCCACCAATAACAAGCGCTGTTTTATCTGTTGTAAAATTTAAATATTTTTTCAATTTATCTTTGTCTATAAATGCGTCTATATTTTTATAATACATGCCTATACTTCTTTCGTCAGTAATATTATATTTACCTCTAAAAAAACGACTTCGTTGAAGGACTGGTCCGATAACACCTCGCTCACTTGCACGTCGAAGCTCAGTCTGCTTATCATCAAGCAAACATTCTAAAACTTGTATACCAAAATCGGGTACTATTTGTTCTTTTATAACATAATGTCCAGATCCTTTTGCTACACAATAAATAGAGTAGTTGTTGTAGAAGAAGATTAGGAATGAAGGATATTTACGAGTTAAATGTTTAGTTTTTACTTCTTCCTCTTCAGCAATTATATCGTTAACAAATTCTAACCAATCAGGTTTTCTCTCTTCATCCTCACTTATAAAAAGCATTGCTTTAAATTTTTTTAAACTCAGGTATTCATTTTTAAGATTTAATAAAGAATAAGAGTGATGATTTGAATCGCTGCTAAAATCTTTTACCAACTCGACAATATATTTTTCGAAATCTGATCCTTCATAAAAGTAGTTATCCAATTTGTAAATGTTACTTAGAAGCCTAGGTAAAGTGGTAGTTGCCATTTTTAATCTAATTTTCAATCATTTCATACTCACTCTCACTCATCCAAAATTCCTCATCAACAACCTTAACTTCCTCATACGTTAAACCATACAAGCGATAAACTAAAACGTCTATCTCGCGCTCCAAAGCGGTGGTGTCGGCTGATGGATTTTCTTGCTTGGAAATAAAAATTTTCTTCACTGTTTTTTTAATATTAGACAAAATAAAATCATTAATAACCCAAGGAAAAGGTAATACATACTTCTTATTGAAACGGAAGTATCCTCCTCTTAATACATTTCCTGTTTTCGTAAGAAAATACCACATAAGTTCAGAGTTTAAAATACCTATTAATGATTCTTTGTATTTCTGATAATCTTTTTTAATTCGTATTCCATAGGCACCATTTTTTAAGCAAAATTCCCCATCATCAACAGTAATGTTCATTTTATAAGTTATGTCTGGTGAAACAAGTTTTTGTTCATTACTTTGAACTAAATTCTTAGGATAATTATACAAAAACCATTTTCCATTAATATCCATTCTTCCTCTTTCCCTTCCTCTTAGTTCACCTTCGTTATCAACCAGGTATTGATATACTTTTGGATATTTACTCTCTAACTCTTCTTCAGGAATTGGCTTGGCTTCATTCCCGTCTAAAATATAAGGGAAAATAACATAAGAAAGGGTTTCTAAATTTGAATATCTCTTTATATCATCACCTTTAATCATATTTTTTAGGATACTTCTTTCAAATAAAAGTTTCTCATCACTTACTTTAGTATATCCTTCAACATAATCTCCAACTACTTTTCCTTCTATTATGTAGATTTTATCTGCACTTGTTTGAATTCCAGAAAAAACTGAATCTAATACATTATCTAAACTAAATTGATAACTATATAGTTTATTAATGATAGAGTTGCTTGAATCTAGAAACCAGGGTTTTTCGGTATTAAGTTCCTTATATTTCACTTGGCTAAAACTACTTTTATTTTCTAACTGAATAGGTGAAATCTCTTTAAAATTAAAATAACTGTCGGTTTTCTTGGATAATTGGAGGAGGCAAGTGTATGTTGAGGCTTCTTCAAAAATCATCTCTTCTCCAAAATGGATTATCTCAGAAATATTTTTACCATCCAATAATAGCTTTCTAATCCCTTTACCAAAATCAGAAATAATAAATTTGTGTGGAAGAATGTACTGGATAAAACCATTTTTATTAATTAATTGAATAGATTTTTCAATAAAGAGTACATAAATATCATAATTACCAGTATTAGCACTTTTATAAATAGTTTTATAATAGGATTTCAGATCATTTAAACCTTGAATCCTTATATAAGGCGGGTTCCCAATCACCACATCAAAGCCTACAAACTTCCCATCATCATCCAACACCTCTGGAAATTCAAATCTCCATTCAAAAGCATTTTCGTAAATTTTATTGTTTTTGATTTCGTCTAATTGCTCTTTTAGCTTAGTGACTTTTTTCTCTAATTTTTCACGTTCTTTTTTGATATTGGCTTTATCTGATTTAGAGAGTGTCTCCTCAAAAAGCTTGGGTGCCATGTGTTTTTCGTAGAGTTCTGCGCTAATTTTATCATACAAGCGTTGCTCCTTGCTGTTTTGTGAAATTTCTGTTTTAAAATCTCCTTTGATATCCGCAATTAAACGCTCCATCTCGCGCTTTTGCTCCTTATTTTCAGCATTACGGTAAGTTTGCACGGCAATACGGTAACTATCCATGCTCCATCTACTGCTGCGCAATGCCTTGCCTAAGTCAGCATCCAAATCAAAACGGCTAATCAAGGAGTTCCCACATTTGATGTTGATGTCAATGTTGGGAAGTGTTTCTAACTCCGTCGCATTTTTGTAATACGCATTCTTTAAGAGTTCAATCCATAAACGCAAACGACAAATCTTTACAGAATTGGGGTTAATGTCCACACCAAATAAACAGTTTTCAATGATGGTCTGCTTTTCATGGAACAGCGTTTCCTGTACTCGCTGACTTTCTAAACTTTGAGGATGGTATTCAAAGAGTTCCCCATTGTAATCGGTGATGATTAACTCATCGTTTTCTATCAATACATCATAATCGCGCAATAATTTACCGTTTCTATCGTGTAAAACGCCTAAATCATGCTTAACGGCAATCATTTCGTTTAAGGCAGAAACCAAAAAGTGTCCAGAACCTACCGCTGGGTCACAGATTTTAATGTCATTGATGAGCGCATTGGCTTCTTGGTGAGAAAATTCTCCACGGGAGCCAATAGCGTTGTATATGTCAGTGATGGATTGGTATGACTTGTCCTAAAATAGGTTTACACAAAAAAGTGTAAAATGAAAGAAGAAAGTAAACCCAGTTTAGGACAATGGCGCAACAACAAGTTGTATTTTTCGGATCATGAAAAAAGGCTAATTATTGAAGATTATTTGTCTGG
>DATJCX010000031.1:0-24666 GCA_035497735.1 Brumimicrobium sp.
CATACTAACTACTACCGGCATGTCTCCACCACCAATCGCCATAACCATCATTATTCCGATAAAGGAACCGATACCCGTCATGATATATAAGTACATCATTCCTTCAGTACCATCAGCGTTTGTAAAGAGTACACCGACAACAATTGTTACAAGAATTAAGATAATATTTATTAAATGTCTTCCCGGATAAATTAACGCTTTACTTCTGATTTTACCGTCTAACTTTCCCCAGGCAATAATTGAACCTGTGAAAGTTAACGCTCCGATAAAGATACCAATGTAAACTTCCACCATGTGAATGTTTCTTGAAGCACCTGTTAAAGCTTGTGCTTCTGGGTCAAGGTAAGAACCAAAACCTACCAAAACGGCTGCTAATCCAACAAAACTGTGTAGAATTGCAATCAACTGAGGCATTGCCGTCATTTCTACCTTTCTAGATAAGGCAACTCCAATTACAGAAGCAATAGCAACTGCAATCAAGATGTAAACGTGCCCTTCAGCAGTTTGTCCTAAAACAGTAGCTGCTAATGCAATAATCATTCCCACAATTCCGTACAAAACTCCACGTTTTGCAGTCTCTTGCGAAGACAATCCTCCTAAACTTAATATAAACAGAATACTTGCGAATAAATATGCTGCTGTTTGTATTTCGTGTCCTATCATTTTCCTTAAAATTTGAAATTATAGTCAGATTTCCTTCTTCCTAGAATTTTCAGTATTTATTATTTTTTAAACATATTCAACATTCGGTGCGTCACCAAGAAACCTCCGACGATATTGATGGTAGCCAATAAGATTGCTACAAAAGCAATAATAGTAATTGGGTTTCCAAAATCGTTTGTAGTTTGCAACAATCCACCTACTACAATAATACCACTAATCGCGTTTGTAACTGACATCAATGGTGTATGTAAGGCATGTGTTACATTGGTGATAATTTGCCATCCGACAAATACAGCCAAAACAAACACAGTCATATGCTGTAAGAAATCTGATTCTTCTGGTGCAAATTTACCAATTAATAAAAGCAATACACCGACAACTCCTAAACCAATGATAGTAGAAATTGCAGACTTTTTAGCTTTTGCTTGTTCAATTGCTTTTAATTCTTCTGGTGTTGGACCTGCTGTTTTCGCAGCACCTCCTCCTGCCGATGGACTAACCTGTAATGGCTTTTGAGGCCAGTTAATCTTCCCTTCATACGTCACCATAGACCGAGAAACAACATCATCCTCCATATCAATCTTGAAGTTTTCTGCTTTCCCCATGTCATCTAAAAAGTGACATAAGTTGTTTCCGTATAATTGTGATGCTTGATTCGGAAGTTGGTCTAATTTTCCAACGATGGTAACTCCGTTATCTGTTGTATATATTTCCCCGTCTCTTGTCAATTCACAGTTTCCACCTGTTGAAGCTGCCAAGTCAATAATAACTGACCCTGGCTTCATTGCTGCCACGTGATAATCTAATATCAACTTTGGAGCTGGTCTTCCTGGAATCTGAGCCGTTGTAATAATGATATCTACTTCTTTTGCTTGCTCTAAGAACAACTTCATTTCTGCCTCGATGAATTCCTTACTCATTTCTTTAGAGTAACCTGAAGCTGTTGCTCCGTCTTCATCCAGATCTACAGTTAAGAAAGTAGCTCCCATTGATTCAATTTGCTCTGCCACTTCTTTTCTTGTGTCAAAAGCGCGAACAATTGCTCCTAGTGAATTGGCTGCTCCAATTGCTGCTAAACCAGCAACACCTGCACCAATAACTAAGAATTTTGCTGGGTCAACTTTACCTGCTGCTGTAATTTGTCCGTTTAAAAAACGTCCATAATGATATGATGCTTCGATTACAGAACGATATCCCGCTACGTTTGCCATAGAAGAACGAACGTCCATTTTCTGTGCTCTTGAAATACGAGGAACTGCGTCCATCGCGATAGCATTCACACCTTTATCTGCTAGTTTTTGAAGAACCTCCATGTTTTGATCTGGCCATAGGTGACTCAAGAGTACTAAACCAGAACGCATCATGTCAACCTCTTCTAAAGTTGGTTCTTTTACTTTTAAAACAATATCTGAGTCGCCATAAATTTCTGCAGCTGAAGAAACGATTTTTGCACCTGCTGCTTCAAATTCATTATCTGAAAAATTTGCTCTAACACCAGCGCTTGATTGAATATAAACATCAAACCCTTGCTTTTGAAGTCGCTTTACCGTCTTCGGCGTAGCAGCTACTCTCAATTCTTCTGGGGATGTTTCCACTGGAATACCAACCTTCATAATCATAGAAATGTTTTATTTTAATAAAGGCATAAAGGTAATGATATGAAATGGTTATGACCGAATAACTTTCTTGTTTTTTTCGGATTTTATGATAAAAAGCAGGTTTTTAGGTGTGTTTTAAGATAAAAAAAAACACCTAGCTTATTAAAACTAGGTGTTTTTTCTTAATTATTTTTGAATTCTTACTTATTTCGTCACAATTACTTTTTTCGCTATTTGTTGTCCTGAATTGTCAAATAACAAAGTATAAACACCTGAACTAATCTTTGAAGTAGAGATAACTAAGTTAGGTCCTCCTATTTCAGATTTGTATATTACTTCTCCTAATTCATTTACTAGGCTCACGTTCTTAATTTTTGCATTTGGATTAATCTCGATATTGATATCATTTTTTGCAGGGTTTGGGTACACCTTAATATCATCGTTATTGATTTTTAATTCCTCTAAAGCCAATGTTCCTGGCTCAGCAACTGAGAAGTAGTATTCAAACTCGCATCCGAAGTCATGTCTTCCTGTTCCCGTGTACTTATAACCATCCATAATGATTGTTGACCCCGTAGCTTTCTTCAACTTAAAGCTTCCTGGCTGGTATCCTCCCCAACCTTGACTATAAGCCCACCAGCTTAATCCACCACAACCCAATGTTGTGATTTTCAATTTGTAAACACCCACCTCATCAAATGAAATTGTATCTAAATATTGTGTCGTTCCAGTATTATTAACTCTAGAGTGAACCACGTTTCCGTTTTGATCGAAAATCTCCCATGAAGCATCTGCAGGGAAGGTATTTAAAACTCCATTTGCGCCTATGTTACTTGGCTTGAAGTCGATAACTAAATCTCCTGGCAATACAGGTGCAACAGTAAATGTTGATTTTAACTTATTATTGGTAGCATCTTCATCAACAGCACCATTCACTTTTATTATTTCCACAAAAAATCCAGCTTGTCCATTAAATTCTGATAAAGTCAAATTCTTTAAGGCTGTTAATTCATCCATAACAATTCTTCTTTCCTCTAGTGCAGGAATGTTTCCTGTCCATAAGTACTCTTGAGCTGTTGAGTCTTTAACACCGTATTGGAATTTAACCGAAGTAATCGCGTTTGAACCAGTGTTTTTAACTAAGATTTCTGGCTGAGTTCCTCCTGGGTTATTCCTGTACTCATCGTCAGCATTCGTTGGCGTAATGATTTTCTCTAATGATAAATCAGTTGCTTTATTAAAGTCTCCATAGTAAAAAATAGTTGCAGATGTAGAATAACTACCTAAGTTTCCACTACCTGTATAGTTGTTAAACTTCATTCTTACAGTATAATCAACTCCTTCATCATCAACTCCGCTTAATTTATGTTTAACCGGTGCAACTTGTTCACCTGGACACCAGTTTGCTCTATCATAAATCCATGTTCCTCCTTGTGGATACAAATTGTTTTTACCACAATCATCTTTCCAAATCGTGTAATTAGCGATTTGACTTCCGTTTAATTCTAATTGATAGTTTGAAGATCTAAATTCACAACATTGATTGTTATCACTTCCATGACCAGTAATCAATACTTTCATTGCAGCATCTTTTGTTCCTACCGGAGTTGTAAAAGACTTTAAATCGAATTGTGAATTGATTGGATTACTTGTATTTCCATATTGAAATGAACCATCATAAACAGTTTCCATTCCTATCACATTTCTATCTGGTGTTCCTTCAATAAATGCGAATTTAACATCTGCAGTAAACCCTCCTGAATAACCAGAGTAATGAATTCTCACTTTTGAATCACCATGTAAGATTCGTTCGTAATCAGTTACATCAAAAACATAAGACTTCTTCCAATTTCCTGCAAATCGTGCCCATCCAGCTGTAGCGAAAGGAGTAATTAAACGACTAATTTCTACCGTATCTGTTTCCGTTAAAATATAATTTAACACTGTGTAATCCCACTGATGGCAATATTGTTCACCAGAAGGACAGTTATACTTTCCTAAATCAAAGTACATTAAGATTTTTCTGTATGTTTTAGTTTCATCTGGGAAAACAACTTCTTGGTCAAAGTTGTTATAATAGTCTAGTTGAACATCATTTGCTTGTACCCAAGTCGTATCGCCTGGAGCTGCAAGAGAATAACTTGCAAAAAACAGCAAGGACAATAATAAAGTGTAAGTTTTGTAAATATTTTTCATAACAAAGTATTTTTACCAAATTTACCGCTTAAAGCCGTTCTCATTATAGAATAAATTCATTTTTATATATAGCGCATAAAATATACGCTAAACAATGGCAAAGTGACGACAAACAGAAGCGAAATTGAAATATTTCTTAATTTTATCATTTTAAAGTCTAATAATCAGAATTATGAAACAACATAAATGGACCTTTACGCTTATCCTAGTAACTTTATTATTAGCTTTTTCTTTCTGGGGATTCCAAAAGTATATGAATTACAACACGAATCATATTAGAACGGAAGAGCATGGTATATTGAGTACAGATCAAAGTCTGGAAGTTGGACAAATAATCGATAGTTTAAACGGTATCTATGTTTACTACAATGGCTCAACTTCAAATGTTGAAGGAAGAAATATCATAGATGGTTACAATGTGGGATTGAAATATCAATGTGTAGAGTTTATCAAAAGATACTATTACCTTCATTTAGATCACAAAATGCCGGACAGTTACGGACATGCAAAAGACTTTTACAACTCTAGTTTAAGCGACGGTGAAATGAATCCTGCTAGAAACCTAATTCAATACAATAATCCAAGCTCAACAAAGCCAACAGAAAATGATATTTTAATCTATAAACCTACTGCCTTTAATCAATACGGTCATGTGGCTATTATTTCTAAAGTTGAAGAAAATAGAATTCAAATTATTCAACAAAACCCAGGTTGGAATCATGGCGTTAGAGAATATTATAAGCTAAAACAAAATGCTGACGGGAATTGGGTTATTGACAATGGCCGAATTATTGGGAGACTTTCAACCAAAAAGTAGGATGTCTCAAAATTGGCAAATTGCCGCGTTGTTTTAAAATATCGAACTCATTCACATACTAATGTATGTTCTTATCGTTCTCATTTTAAACGCCTTGCTCTTTATCCAATTTTGAAACATCCAATAATTACTATAATAGACAGGCCAATTGCTGTGTTGTTTTGCCGGGATTCAATACTATAAAAAAAAGGAAACCATCTTTTGTAAGACAGTTTCCTTTTATTATTGGTATTTCTCCTGAAGTTTCAGGGTCAATTTTCTATAAATTTGACAAAGCTTCTGCTATTGCATCTTTTAATCCTGCTGGATTTTTACCTCCTGCAGTTGCAAAGAATGGTTGACCTCCCCCACCTCCTTGGATGTGTTTAGAAACCGCTCTTACAATATTTCCAGCATGAAGTCCTTTATCTTTCACTAGGTCGTCAGAAATCATAATGCTAATAGTGCACTTGTCTTCATTATCACCTCCGATTACAGCGAATAAGTTTTCAACTTCTCCTTTCAGTTGGAATAAGATGTCCTTAATTGCGTTTCCGTCTAGCGAAACTATTGCTTCAAGAACATTAATTCCATTTTTCTCGGTGATTTTACTTTTCAATTCTGATTTTACAGATTTCGCTCTATCCTTTTCAAATAGCTCCAATTGCTTTTGCATTTGATGATTCGCGCTAATCATTTCTTCTACAGCATGAATGGTGTTCTTCGGGTTTTTAAACAAGGCTTGAACAGCACTTAATTCCTCTAGTTTACCATTGATATACTTTTCAGCAGTAACATTTGAAATAGCTTCTATTCTTCTAATTCCTGAAGCAACAGAACCTTCTGATGTAATTTTAAACCAGCCGATGTTTCCTGTACTTTGAACGTGTGTTCCTCCACATAATTCTTTAGAGTCACCAAATTGAATTACACGAACTGTATCACCGTACTTTTCTCCAAACAACATCATCGCACCTAATTCTTCTGCTTGTTTGATTGGCGTATTACGCATTTCATTTAGCGCTAGGTTTTGACGAATCATATCATTCACAATTTGTTCTATTTTACTGATTTCCTCATCTGTCACTTTAGCAAAGTGAGAAAAGTCAAAACGTAGATACTCTGGATTCACCAAAGAACCTTTTTGAACAACGTGATCACCTAATACGCTACGTAAAGCATGATGCAATAAGTGAGTTGCGGTATGATTCGAAGCTGATAGCTCACGCTTTTTCTTATTCACAACCGCTGTAAATGTCGCAGAAGTATCCTTTGGCAATTCGTTTGCTAAGTGAATAATTAAGTTGTTTTCCTTTTTCGTATCGAAAATAGTTATCTTTTCATTCCCTGCGTCAATATATCCTTGGTCTCCAACTTGTCCTCCACCTTCTGGATAGAATGGTGTCATATTGAAAACCAATTGGTAGAATGATTTATTCTTTTGAGATACTTTTCTGTAACGCGTCAATTTTACTTGAGCAGTTAAGTTATCATATCCAATAAATTCTTCTGTATCGTCTTTTACTAATTCCACCCAGTCGTCTGTTTTCACAGCTGTTGCAGAGCGGGAACGATTTTTCTGTTCTTGTAAAGCTTTTTCGTAACCAACTTCATCAACCGTCAATCCAGCCTCTCTCGCCATCAATTCTGTTAAGTCAAACGGGAAACCGAAAGTATCATACAACTCAAAAGCTTGCTCTCCTAAAATTTCAGTTGAACCATTTGCCTTTTGTTGTTCGATAATTCTTTCAATACGCTTAATTCCATGGTCCAATGTTTTATGGAAGCTGATTTCCTCATCCTCGATTACTTTTTCAATCAAGGTTTGATTTCTCACTAATTCAGGGAAAGCATCTCCCATTGCTTCTACCAAAACTTTACTTAGAGGCGCTAAGAAGGAATCATTCATTTTTAATGTTTGATATCCATATCTTACTGCTCTACGTAAAATTCTACGAATCACATAACCAGCACCCGTATTAGAAGGCAACTGTCCATCAGCAATAGAAAACGCAATTGCACGAACGTGGTCAGCAATCACTCTTAAAGCGATATCAGTTGTTTCATTTTTTCCGTATTCAAAGCCAGATTGTTTTTCTATCTGATTGATTAAGGTTTGGAATAAATCCGTATCGTAGTTTGACTGTTTACCTTGAAGTACCATTGCCAAACGCTCTAATCCCATTCCGGTATCAACGTGAGTTGCTGGCAATTTTTCTAAACTTCCATCAGCCTTTCTATTGAATTGCATAAATACAAGGTTCCAAATCTCCACCACTTGTGGGTGGTCTTGGTTAACCAATGATCTACCATCTACTTTTGCTTTTTCTTCAGCAGAACGAATATCAACGTGAATTTCTGAACAAGGTCCACAAGGCCCAACCTCTCCCATTTCCCAGAAGTTATCATCTTTATTTCCGTTAATAATCCTATCCTCAGCTATCCATTTTCTCCAAAAGTCGTATGCTTCATGATCACGCGGAACGCCGTCCTTCTCATCACCTTCGAAAACTGTAACGTATAGATTGTTTTTATCTATTCCGAAAACGTCAGTCAGTAATTCCCAGGCCCATTCAATAGCTTCCTCTTTAAAGTAATCTCCAAAAGACCAGTTTCCTAACATTTCGAACATTGTATGGTGGTAAGTATCTACTCCCACTTCCTCCAGGTCGTTATGTTTTCCAGAAACACGCAAACACTTTTGTGTGTCGGCTACTCTTTTATCTTTCGGGTCACCATTTCCTAAAAAGTACTCCTTGAATTGATTCATTCCGGCATTTGTAAACATTAATGTCGGGTCATCTTTAATCACCATTGGAGCTGACGGTACAATTGCATGTCCTTTTCTTTCAAAAAAAGAAAGGAATTCCTGTCTTATTTCTTTAGTTTTCATTGATCTTTTAGATAAATGTTAATTGCTTAAATGTTAAGCAAAGTTAATGTATTTTGCAAATTTAGATTATTTACCTAATTTTGCACACGTTAAGCACAAATATATAATGTCAAAAGTTAAGTTCAGATTTAATCCCAATACTTTATCTTACGAGAAAGTACGTCGTTCTGTTGGGGAACGCATACTTCGTGGACTTATTTTCATTGCGCCAACAATTGTTTTAAGTTTATTCTTTGGTTTCTTTATTGCTTATAGAATTGAGTCTCCAAAAGAAAAAATGCTTCAAAAAGAGTTAACCGAACTTAAATCAGAATACAAGAACGTTCAAAAAAGAGTAAGTCTCATCAATAAAGTTGCTGATATTATCCAACAACGAGATGAAGATTTATACAGAACAGCATTAGGAGCAAATTCATTTCCAGAAGAATTACGTTTAATGGGAGTTGGAGGAAGTGATGCTTATGCTTCTTTAAAAAAGAAATCAAATAGTGAATTATTGGTAGAGACAATTGCAAAGCTAGACCAAGTAGAGCGAAAGTTACATGCACAGAGCATTTCATTTAAGGAATTGGCAAAATTAGCCAAGGACCAAGAAAAGAGATTGGCTTCTCTTCCAGCTATTCAGCCGGTGAGCAACAAGGATTTAAAAAGAACAGCCTCAGGGTATGGTTGGAGAACTGACCCTATTTACGGTACAAAGAAAATGCACTGGGGGTTAGACTTCACAGCAGAGAATGGAACAGATGTTTACGCTACCGGTGACGGAGTTGTTGAAACTGTTCAAACAAACAGCTGGGGATATGGTCGTGAAATCGTCATCAACCATGGATATGGATACAAAACGAGATACGCTCACCTTAGTGAATTCAAGGTAAAACAAGGAGACAAAGTTAAAAGAGGAGAACTTATCGGTCTGGTAGGAAGTTCTGGAAAGTCAACTGGTTCTCACTTGCATTATGAAGTTGAGAAGAACGGCCAAAAAGTTAGTCCAGTCGATTATTTCCATTCAGACTTAACTCCAGAGCAATACGAAGAGATTGTGAAGATTTCTACCAACTCTTTAAAGTCCCTAGACTAATTAAAAATGAATTCTATATAAGCTAAGGACTTATTGGACAATAATTTTACTGAAAAACTAGACTTCGTCTAATTCTACAATATTCACTTGATTATCGAAGTTGTTCTTAAAACCAATTTCATAAACCATCGTGTATCTAGCACCAGATGGCGCATCAAATAGATGGGTGTGAAATTTCCTATTGTATCCATGAGCTTCTAGGACACTAATTGGAACTGATGAACTACGATAGATTTTAAATAAGTTCTTTAGAATCTTTCTGTTGTTGTGTAAAATCTTATTCATATTTAAGACAACATCGTTTGCGTTTCTATAAGCTTCATTGTGAAACTGATTTTTACAAACTACAGAACAAAACTTTTTGTTTCTTCGACCTTCAAATTCATTTTGACAGGTTGGACATTTCATAATTTTCATAACCTAACAATTTATCTAGCAGTGTTTCTTATATTTAATACGTTACATTTGTAAAAAAGGTTGCAAAGAAATCAAAATGAATAAAGAATTTGACTTTAAACGTTATCAAAGTTTAGGCAGAAACTGGAGAGTTCTCATTCGAATCTTAGTTTATATAGCCGTCATTTTCTTTTTGCTTTACTTGATATTTTATCAGGACAAAACAAAAGGAATCACTACAAACATGGACATTATAGAGGATTTTCAAATTGAGATATCTGAATGAAGTAGAAGCTCCTATTCCAATTGATTTTATTAAATTTACATCTTGAAAATAAATAACCATGATTAATCCGTTCAACGACGAATATTTTATGAAACAAGCCTTAATTGAGGCGAAAAACGCTTACGACCAAGACGAGGTTCCCGTTGGTGCTGTCATCGTAGCCGACAATACAATCATTGCAAAAGGTCATAATTTAACCGAACAATTGAACGACGTTACGGCCCATGCAGAAATGCAGTGCATTACCTCGGCAGCGGAAAATTTAGGTGGCAAATACCTTAAGAAATGTACTTTGTACGTGACATTAGAGCCTTGTGTAATGTGTGCTGGCGCTTTAAACTGGTCTCAAATCAGTCGAATTGTCTTCGGAGCATTTGACGAAAAGAGAGGCGCCAATCGCTACACTGATCTTTTTCATCCAAACACAGAAATTGTGGGAGGAGTTCTAGAAAAAGAATGTGGCAAATTAATGAAAACGTTTTTCCAAGAAAAAAGATAATGATTTAACTATCTGTTTTTAAAATCGTTTGCTCGCTGTCTATCAGAATCATTGATTTCTACAGGAGGACAAGAAGCAGCCTTTTTAAACAGCCATACAAACTTCAAACGTAGCATCGCTGGATAGTATTTACTAGAGAACCAATGAATCTGTGGCGCCCCTTTATTCCATTCATGCATTCCTAAAATCGGTAATTCAATACTTGGAACAAAGAAAAAACCTTTGTCTGGACGTGGTTTAAAGCCCAATCCGATAGAATAGTGTAACTGCGCCATTAAATCTCCTTGAAACTTTTGATCTACAGGAATATGAAAGCCATCATAGTCTCTATTTCCTTTCAGTAACATATAGTCGACATTCACACCAAGAGAATTATCTAAGAACATATAAGGATTGATTTGAAAAACGTTGTGCATATCAAATCTTCCGTACAAATAGCCATTATAGAAATCCCCTCGACCATCAAAAGCACCTATCAAAGAGTCACGAAAATTATAAAGCGTAGATTCTGTAACTTCTCCTCCTCCGAACAGTTTAAAACCAATTCCCCAGTCATAATAATGAATGATTTTTCTTGGTTTTCTTGTAATATGCGTCATTCCGATTTCGGCAAAAATACCGAGTTTACTTTTAGGTTCTCTTAAAAAGTGAACCGTTGTATCGACATCACCATTACCAGCAAGAATCTCAATTTCTCCTTCGTCTTTCTTCAGTTTGGTAAAGGTATAAGTTGGTCCAAAAGAAAACTGTAAACCATGTTTTGAATAATCCCCTGTCACCCATCTATACAATGGTTGTTGCAGACGTTGATTGCCGTAAAACTGTTTTTTCTTCTTTTTATTTACATATTGAGCATTCGCTGTTGAACTTATTCCGACAAAAATCAAAACCAAAAGAAAGGCTATATTTTTCATTATATCAATGCTAAAATTTTATCAATTACCGCTTGTTCGTCCCATTTTTCATGAATGTTTGGCATTTCCATTACCTCATCCATAATTCTTCTCTGTCTGTTTCCTTCTTCTAAAGCTTCAGAATAAGGATGGTGACTAAAAGTAACACGAGAATACAAAGGCATCCATTTATCCGGATACAAGTCGCTAAACTTACGTTCAATCTTCTTTCTTAACAAGAAATCAGGATCTCCTGTCAAGTCACGCATCTCGATGTAATTGTATAATGCTAAATCTGCAATTGCGTTACCATCTTTTACCCTTTCTTTTCCAAAAATCTCAAAAGCCTTTTCCATATCATTGTTTAACTTCTCCAATGTATCTAAGAAAATGGTGCAATCTTCCATTCCTGCATTCAGTCCTTGCCCATAAAAAGGAACCACGGCATGCGAAGCGTCTCCGATTAGCAAAACCTTTCCTTCATAATTCCATGGACTACACCTAACAGTCATTAAATTCGAAGTAGGATTAGCGAAAAATCTTTCTCCTAAATCAGGCATTTTATCCAATGCATCAGGGAAATATTCTTCGAAGAAAGCAATAACTTTTTCTGGTGTATTTAGACTTTCAAAGGAAAGCTCACCTTTCATTGGGAAGAATAATGTAACTGTGAAACTACCATCTAAATTTGGAAGGGCAATCACCATAAACTCACCTCTCGGCCAGATATGCAAAGCATTCTTTTCAAAACAAAATCCGCCATTTTCTTCCGCAGGGAAGAACAACTCTTTATATCCATGCGCCAAGTATTCTTGCGAATAGTTGAACATAGGCGTTTTTTCAATCACTCTTCTTACTTCCGAATTAGCTCCATCTGCACCAAAGATATGATCATAGGTATATTCATTTAATTCACCACTTGTAGGATTCTCAAAAGTGATGGTGTTTGTTTTTAAATCTATTCCTTTGCAGGCATGGTTAAATCTGTAGTGAATATTCTCATATTTATCTGCTAAGTTCATCAACAAACGATTCAGTTCACCACGAGAAACAGAGTAAATTGCTTGATTTTCTTTACC
Source organism: Brumimicrobium sp. (assembly GCA_035497735.1). Classification (GTDB taxonomy): domain Bacteria; phylum Bacteroidota; class Bacteroidia; order Flavobacteriales_D; family Crocinitomicaceae; genus Brumimicrobium. The sequence goes on from DATJCX010000031.1 coordinate 12,378, forward strand.
ATAAGGCTGGAAACTTAAATTTCCGGCAATGTCGTGCATTTGTCTGCCATACATTGGAATAGCTATCTCCATAATCTCAGCTTCAAAGTCCGCTAATTTCAGCGCTTTAAAACCACGATCAGATAGTGCTAAATTGATGGAACGTCCGCTGATAGCATCTGCTCTCCTAAGGTCAGGACGTTTTTCAAAAACATCCACCTGCATTCCTTTTTTGGCCAATAAGACCGCTAATAGACTACCTACTAACCCTGCTCCTACAACAGCAACTCTTTTGTCTTTCATTTTATGGTATTAAGCAATTTTCAAATTAATTCAACATTATTTTTTCCAATGTTTGGAGAAGGTACTATCAAAATAAGTACTCTTTTTTCTTTTAGCCGTTTTTTTCCTTTGAAAAACCACCATTAAGCGCCAAACGATGAGTCCCAAAACGAGTACTACAAAAACTTGAACCAATAGTTCAATGTACTCTGCTTCGTTATTTAAAGCTCCAGAAAATCGACGTTGTATTAATTCTTGAATATTCATTGTGTCAAAAATACAAAATATTCAAATTTAATCTCCCTAAACCATTAGATTTCCCCAAAAGAAAAATAATTATCTCTTTAAAGTTCAAGTAAAGCTCTTGGAATAGGCACTTTGAAAAACATTTTAAAATTTCCCCAAACAATTAAGGACTTATTTGTCTTTAATTACAAAAAGATTTATACCTTTGTTTTGTTCGTTTTAAAATTACTGCGATTTTAGTAGTATTTTATGATTTTTTTAAATATTCTTAGGATTATAGGCAGGAAACTTCTTGGAAACATGGAGTTTCTTGCTTTTTCAGAATATAATAAAAAGCTTACTTAATGTTCTTGAGAATATTTTCGAATAAAATAAGTCCATCTATATTTCCTAGTATATCAGAAGTTGCTCTTTCTAGGTGTGGCATTATTCCCAACACATTCCCTTTCTTATTTTGAATACCAGCTATATTTTCAACAGCGCCATTTGGATTAGAACTTAAATCGACTACTCCTTCTTTAGAGGCATATTTAAAAAGAATTTGATCATTATCGTGCAATTCTTTGATTTTGTCTTCTGGTGCATAAAACCTTCCTTTACCATGTGCAATTGGAACAGTGTATGTTCTGCTAAAATCAATTCCTTTGGTTATGATGCTGTTTTGACTAATAGGTTTTAGTTCAACGTTTTTACAAACAAACTTTTGTCCAATGTTATGCGAGAGTGAACCTTCTAACATTCCAGCTTCCGTAAGAATTTGAAATCCATTACAGATTCCCATTACGTACCCTCCTCTTTCGGCGTGTTTCATAACCGCTTTCATGATTGGAGAAAGTTTAGCAATTGCACCTGACCTTAAGTAGTCGCCGTATGAAAACCCACCTGGCAAAATTATAAATTCGGCACCTTTTAAGTCTTCTTCTTTGTGCCATAGCGCTACAGTTTCAAGTCCCATCAAATCTTGTAGAACATAAACCATATCAGTATCACAGGTAGCACCAGGAAAGGTAACAACACCAAATTTCATAATAAACTTCTTTTATTCGTTCACTACAAAATTAAGAGATAATTTATATCCTTAGATAAAAAAGAATTTAATTACGTTTACTGCGACCAAAAGATAAAAGAAGAAGTTAGAAACCCAACTATGTTTTAAATTAAGGAATGCATAAGGGATTATAAAAGGCAGCACAATGCTTCCTACAATAAAGTAGGAGAAAGTATGGTGAAATATGGATAAAAATATTCCAGCAGTAAAGAAGTAAAAGAAACTAAAAGTCGATACGCGAACCAATCTTTTGAATTTGACAGAGCTTTTTTTGCTTCGGCTCAACATTCCCCTAATGCCCATTAAAATTAATGATAAAAGCGCAACTCCTAAAGCAATCATTATGTAATCATTCAAATCGAAAAAATCCTTTGTTCCATTGAATTCAAATAATTGATTGATCCAATTCGAATTTACGAAAAACAACCAAACTACAGGAATTGAGAATCCGAAATAAACCAAGAGATGTTCCCTAATCATAAAGGGGCGAATGCTAAACAATACAATAAGTGCAACCAACAAAAAAGCACCATACAAGGGTATAAAAGTGAAGGCAATTCCTAGCAATAAGCCACTGAAAAAGCCCAAACTTCGGGCATCATCGTTTTGTTGAATATTTAAAATTTGAAAGAAGGTAAGAATGAAAAAAAAATGACCGATCAAGTCTTCACTAAAATAAATGCTAGATGGAAATAAGGAAACAATAAGCACATAGATGATACTTGGCAGGAATGTATTCCTATCATAAAATTCTAGACTATTAAAAACAAAGTTAATGAGTATTGCGTTGAGTGAGACCAGAATGAAAGCTAAAATCTTCGTTAAAACTGGAGGGATAGCATAGAAATTAATTCCCCATAGGTTCTCTTGTTCAAAATTCGTATAGTCAACGATTGGGAAATAAACATCCAATAACAAGTGTACTATTACGAATAATGGTATCAAAATGAGAACAATAGACTGGTTACCAGAGAAAAATTTTATCATGTATTAACGCTTAATAATTACAAAGTTAGAAATACGAAGATAATTATCGTCTTCTAGGCTAAAACATTTAGAAAAATATTATATTTGTAACATATAAAAGAGAGATTATGAATTACACAGATTTTATGTACGCATTAGGAGATGGTATCTTATGGACTACAGACATCATTTTTGATCATATTGGAAATATATTTAATTACGCTGCTGTTGCCTTAATAATTGGAGGTATGGCTTATTGGGTTAACCTTATGGGTAAATACAAGAATAAAGCTAAAACTGAAAAAGGTTACAGAGAGTAATTTCTTCTAAAGATAAATCAGTGTAAGACTCTTATTAATATAGGGTCTTACTTTTTGATTGCTTTAATCACATCCTTAATCTCAATTTGGTTGATATCTTCCAATTTGGGATTTTTTTCGTTATTAATGGTTAATGCAAGGCTATTTTCCCCTAAAGGTGCCCATCTACCTGGATGCATAGGACGTAAATCAGTATATAATCCGATGGCCTTCCTTCCCAATGCTGCAGCAATATGAAGCGGTCCAGTACTACAAGCTACCAAGACGTCACACTTAGAAATAAATGTAACCAACTCTCCCAGATTACTCTTTCCGGAAACATCAATAATAAACTCATTTTCTGGCAAAAACTTTCTAAAGAGCAGACCTTCCTTTTCTGTTCCCGAAAAGTACACACAATACTTATCAGCGACTAATTGATTGCTTAATTCAACATATTTCTCAATTGGCCACTCTACAGCCGAACCTTGTGACTTAGTATGTAAAACAACTTTCTTTCTGTCATTGTCAAGAACTCTTTTTAAGAAATTATTCAATGGAGCTTGTGGTGAAAAGTTAGCCAACATAGATTTAAGTTCTGAAACTGAAGGTAACTCTTTAACGCCAACTGGTCTTAACAGTTCGAAATTCAATTGTCCTTCATGAAGCACAGAGTTCTTTCTTGTGAAGTTCGGGCGAATATTACAAGTTGTCCAATGAAAAAGTCTATGAGAAGTACCAATTCTAGCTGGCACTTTAGCTTTCTTAACGAGTTTTGCCAATTCTTTATTCGGAAAAACATGAACAAAGACATCAATATTAAGCGCTTTTATTTTTTCTATCTTTTCAGCATCAGACTTGTCTTTCCATTCATCTATATTAACAACTTCATCTAAAAATGGATAGCATTTTAATATCTCGTAGGTATATGATTTCCCAAAGAACAAAACTTTTGCTGTTGGATTTTTTTGTTTTATCCAAGCGCAGGTAGGCAATGTTAAAATCACATCACCGATACTATCCGTTCGACTAATAGCGATTGTCTTATTCGTTAAATCAATGTTTTTCATGCTGAAGCCTTCTTAATTCTTTATACTTAAAGACATTGGATTGTGCTGAAATACGTGCAATAGTGAAACCTGCTTTTCCATCTAAAAAGCCTGCTTTTATAAAATACATTGCAACAAATCTTCCTAAAGCACTAACATATGGTTTCAGTGGTCCTACCCTTTTTCCTTGATGGAACATTTTCTGGGCTGTTAAGGCAGAATATTTATCTGCTCTGGCTCTGTGTTCTGTTTTTGAATAATAAGAATAATGCAAAAGATGTCCTGCTAGCAACTTTGGTTTTGGCTGACCTTCGATTATAAGTTCTTCATGAACGAAAGCACCCGACCAATGACTCTTTGACTTTGGGAATATACGGGTTTTAACGTCCGGATACCATCCCGAATGCCTTATCCAAGTGCCACAGTAGTTAGTTAACCTATTCACCGAATAAACACCTTCAAATCCCTCCTTTTTTATTCTAGCAACTTCTTGGATCAGTTCTTCATCCAATACTTCATCTGCATCCACTGAGAAGATATATTCATGGGTAGCCAATTGATTGAGGTAATTCTTAGAATTTGAATAGCCCTCCCATTTCCTTTGTTCGATTCGCACGCCTTTTTCTTTGCAGATATCAACCGTTCTATCAGTTGAAAAAGAATCCAAAACAATGATTTCATCCGACACTTTTTTTAAAGCGTCAATACAACGACCAATATTTCGTTCTTCGTTTAAAGTAATGATAGTCGATGTCAACAGATGCTTCATTTATAATTCACTTTAGGATGCTTTTTAATTTTTAAAGTTCAAATATACCGATAAAAAAGAAACCGCACCTATAAAGATGCGGTTCAATTTTTTCTCATTCTTGCAAGCTGAGAGGAAGTTTATTTGTTAATACTTGTATTTAATTCTTTGATAAATATACGAGAAAAATCTAATTGTTCCATCTCATTGGTAACAAATTTTCTCACTTTCATATTTACCATGGTGATAAAGTCATCATTAATCAACGGCATAACTACCGCATCGTCAATAACTAATTGGTCACATTTTGCAAATAATTCATTCCTTTTAGTCTCATCCGTTTCCACCAATGCTTTTTCATACATCCCATTAAAAACAGGATTATTATAATTAAATGGATTCATTGAAGCATTCTTTTCACCGATGTTACCACCATAGAATAAGCTTAAGAAGTTTTCAGCATCAGGATAATCTGCAACCCATCCAGTTTTCCAGAAAATCGCATCACCAGACGAAACCAATTCTTCTCTTTCCATGAAAGTCACCAATTCGATTGTTACATCAATTCCTAAATTATTCTTTAAAGAAGTAGCAACTGCCTTTCCTAAAATATGCTGACCTGATCCATCCAAAGCATTGATATATAGTTTTATTTCCGGAAAATCTTTACCTCCTGGATAACCAGCATTCGCTAATAAGTCTTGAGCTTTTTCAACATCGTAAGAGAATCCTTTAACCTTTTCAATAGGATAGTTTTTCATTTTTGGGACAAATCCATGAACGATTGGCCAACCTTCCCCTTCTAACCAGTTATCGATAATCTTTTTTCTATCGATCGCCATATTGAAAGCTTTTCTAATGTTTTTATCAGCAAACAAACCTTCCTTTGTAGCAAATCCATAGTAAGTAATACTCATACTTGCCTTAGAATCTACTTTGTGTTTGATATTCGCTCCTGCTTGAGCTTCTGGCAATGTACCTAAAACATTTTGCACTTCTTCAACTGGAATATCCATTACTAGATCAATCTTCTCTGCTCTAAAAGACAACAACTCATCCGTTTTGTTTTGGCTGTATGTCATTGTAATCTTATCCAAGAAAGGAAGTGGATTACCAAAATCATCTTTATCCCAATACTTGTTATTACGTGCTAAAACGATTTTATCTTCAACCATTTCATCAAGAACAAAAGCGCCAGTCCCAACTGGGTGAGCATAAATTTCTTTTCCGTATTTATCCATCGCCTCTTTAGGGAAAACACCTAAACTTGAATGTGTCAATACTTTTTCAAATACTGAGAATGGGCTTTTCAACTCAATTACTAAAGTATAATCATCTATTACCTTTATTCCTTCAACCTCACTCGCTTCGCCTTTATAGTATGAGTCAGCGCCACTGATTTTGTCTTTTAATAGGAATGGCAATTGATTTAATTCGTCATTAGAACAAGCGAATTCTAGGGAGTATTTAAAATCATGTGCTGTTACCTTTCTTCCTTTACCTTCTGGAAAGCAAGCGTCATCATGAAAGAACACATCATCTCTCAACTTAAAAGTATAAACTTTTAAATCCTCATCAATATGTGTTTCTTTAGCAATTCCTGGAATCAAATCGGTACTCGCTGGATCGATTTTTAGTAACCCTTCAAAAATCTGTGATACTATTCTTGCACCATAGATATCAGTTGTTGCCAAAGGAAAAAGAGATTCAACTTTTTCACTTGACATAAAGCGAAATTCTCCTCCGTATCTAACTCCTCCCTTCGCAGTTATTACATTGTCTTCATTAATATCAGATGTACACCCAAAAAACAAAGGTGAAATCGTCAAAATAAATAATAGTTTTCTTAGCATGGTTTTGTTATTTTTCATAAAGTATCTCAAATATAAATATTTAGAAGCGTTAATTGTATATTTAATCAAATTAATTTTCAATTAACGCCTGTAAAAATATCTGTAATTAGTACCCTAGTTCTTTTCTAACGCGAGAAAGTGTTTGTTGTGCAACTAACCTTGCTTTTTCAGCACCGCTTTTTAAAATCGCATCCACTTCATCTCTGTTTTCCATATAATAGTTAAACTTCTCTCTTTCTACTTTAAATTTCTCTAAAAGCAATTCGTAGAATTCTTGTTTAGCATGACCGTAACCAAAGTTTCCAGCTCTGTATTTATTTGCCAATGCTTCCTTTTGTTCTGGAGTAGCAATTAAACTATATAATATAAAAACATTACAATTTGTAGGGTCTTTTGGATCTTCCATTGCTGTAGAATCCGTCTCGATTTTCATCACTTGCTTTCTCAATTGTTTTTCTGGCAAGAAAATATTGATGTAATTATCTCTAGACTTACTCATCTTCCCGCCATCAGTACCAGGGATAATCATAATTTCTTCTTGAATAACAGATTCTGGTAAAACCAACAAGTCTTTTCCAACGCTGTTATTTAATTTCTGAGCAACATCCCTCGATATTTCAACGTGCTGTATTTGGTCTTTCCCAACAGGAACTTGGTTAGCGTCATACATTAAGATATCTGCTGCCATCAACATTGGGTAATTAAATAAACCAGCGTTAACGTCTTCCGTTCGATTTGCCTTATCTTTAAAAGCATGTGCAAGTGTCAAACGTTGATATTGAAAATGACACATTAAGTACCAAGTCAACTCAGTTACTTCAGGAACATTACTCTGTCTATAGAACACCGTTCTTTCTGGGTCTAAACCACAGGCAAGCCAAGCTGCAGCAACACCGTAAGTATTCTCTCTTCGAGTCGCACCATCTTTAATTGTTGTTAAAGAGTGAAGATCTGCAATGAATATGAAAGATTCTGTATCGTCTTTTTTAGTCATTGAAATCGCTGGTAAAATAGCTCCTAATAAATTTCCTAAGTGTGGCACTCCCGTGCTTTGAACCCCTGTTAGTACGCGTGTCATAATAAATTTTTAATCTATTTATATATTCAAACTCTATACGATTGTATCGTTATTTTTCTTTCAAATATACATAAAATCTGAAACAAAATAATAACTGTTCCCCTTTTCTTGAAAATGAAACCAATAAAACTAAAATAAAGAAAATTGATGATACAATGAAGTTGAACGAAGCCTAAGTTTAATAGTGAGGTTAGAGAGGTTTTTGAGTGCTATGGACAACGTATTCATTCGGATTGTGATTGGAGATTGAAAAGCAGTTTTTAAGCGCTTTTTTGCGCGTATAAAGATTAAAAAAAACAGTCATTCATATCGTTTGTTTTTAAATTGCGTTGCCGACAAGACCTTCTTCTCTTTTACGAGATAGTGGAGGTATTGTTTTAAATCCTCGCTAGTCAACTGGTCCAAGGTTTTGTTTGTATGCAATTCGAAAGATTGCATTGTCTCACAGTAGGATTTCATAGAGTTATCGCTGTAATTGCGAATCTCCATCTCTCGTTTTAGCAGCGCAATGGCCGGGGAAAATTTATTTTCCATAACTTTTGATTTTAAAATGAAATCTAAAAGTTATGGAATGTTTAGGGAATTACCGACTTGGTCGGTTTAGTTCAACGGTTAGGCTATGAGCAGTGCGGCAAAAAAACGCAATAATTTTGGGGACAGTACTCATTTTATAAATATACGACTGCTTTAGGGTTAAGCACAAATTAAGCATTGCTTATAGCCTCGTGTTGTAGCAAGTTTTTATTTTCGATAATCCAATTTCTTATTCGCTCAAGGTTTTTTAATCCGTTCTCTACATTATCTATTTGTTTATTAAAATCCTTTGTTCTGTCAATTTTCCCTGAATAAACTCTTATTGAAAAACTTTTACTATGCTTTTTAAATTCTGCCCATTCAGGAATTTGTTCTTTTATTTTAAATTCAACTTCTTCGGGAAATCCTCTAAAAGTTGCATCCGTATTTCCTTGTCCGAGTTTATGATAAAAAACTATATTTTCTAATCTGTCGTCAAAGAGCATTGGCCAATCGCTATTGTGAGGGACGATGTCAGGTTCTTTCATTACTAAACTCGGCAAATTTTCTTCTTTATATCGCCAATAGGAATGCCAAAAGACTTGGACTGGAACGGAATTTACAGGTTGATAACCACGTCTTAATTTTTCAGTAGCGATTTGCAACAAATTGCTTTTGAACAAATTCCTTCTTGTCCCAACAAATTCAAGTCTTGCGGCAATTTTCTCGTATGACAAGTAATTTTCAAAGTCACTTTGATTTTCGCAGTAAAGTTTTGGCGCAATCAAGATAGCAAAAGCATTATCACATTCTTTTTTAGTCAAATATTCGTCTGCACGGTTTATGTACCGATTGAATTGTTCATTTTGAAATGAAGCATCCAATTTGTTTTCAATGAGTACAAATATTTTTTCGTCATTTGAGTTATAGGAAAATAGGATGTCTGTTTCTCCAAGTCCAAAAGCTGAAATGCTTCTCCAAGCTCCATTTACAGAAGTCAAGTCGGGAAGGTCTAATTCTCTAATAAACCATTCACAAAATGAATTGTCAGTGGATAATTCTTCGAGTATAATTAAGTCAACATCTCTTTCTCGAATTGATTCGACTGGTATTATGGTTTGTTCCATATTTCTGTTTTCTCAAATTTGCCACAACGTTTTTGGCGCTTTGCGGCGGCCTGTTTGCTAATAGTTTTATCGAAGATACAAACATTTCATTTACATGAATGTAAAAATCGAAGGTTTTTACAGGCTGACCGTCAAAGGCTGTGTTAGCGGGTCGGCTTTGTTGTTAGCAAGTTTGGTGTATCCATTCGTATTTACCATTTATAAAAGTTATTAATCCGCCACCTTGTTCGTCTGCACCCAAAAATATGGAAGGATTTTGAAGCATAACATCTTTGCTTCCAATAACATCTCCATTACCATTATCCTCGAAAATTGTTTCGCTCGTTTCCCTGTCTTTTACAAGTCCCCAATAGTCAATCCAATCAAATTCTGTCAAATGAGCAAATGATTTACCAAAACCAATCCTAACCTCTTCATTTGTTTTGCCGTGAAATATTATAATTCCTGATGTCTCATTTTCTTTTACGTATACAGCTTTATCTTTAATTCCGTCTCCATTAAAATCTGCAATTATAGTGTCAGCAAGACTAAATAATGTTGCGTTTTTAAAACTCATATTTAAAGACTCTCGTCTGTATTTTTCTGGATTATAACTACTTTCTTCACCTCCCAACTCTTTTCTTGCTTCAAACTTCAAAGTGTCATCTTTCTTTTTTAATGACTTCTTAGTGTTATTTGTTATGGATGTTATTGGTTGTTCAGTTGTTTTCTGTTTGGAGTTTGATTCTCCGCAACTTAATAAAACCAAAAATGTGAATATGTATATTGTCTTTTTCATTGTAATGTTTTTTTAGCTGACCTATAACTCTATACGATTGTATCGTTATTTTTCTTTCAAAGATACCTAAAATCTGAAACAAAATAATAACTGTTCCCATTTTCTTGAAAATGAAACCAATAAAACTAAAATAAAGAAAATTGATGATACAATGAAGTTGAACGAAGCCTAAGTAATAGTGAGGTTAGAGAGGTTTTTGAGTGCTATGGACAACGTATTCATTCGGATTGTGATTGGAGATTGAAAAGTAGTTTTTAAGCGCTTTTTTGCGCGTATAAAGATTAAAAAAATAGTCATTCATATCGTTTGTTTTTAAATTGCGTTACCGACAAGACCTTCTTCTCTTTTACGAGATAGTGGAGGTATTGTTTTAAATCCTCGCTAGTCAACTGGTCCAAGGTTATGTTTGTATGCAATTCGAAAGATTGCATTGTCTCACAGTAGGATTTCACAGAGTTATCGCTGTAATTGCGAATCTCCATCTCTCGATTTAGCAGCGCAATGGCCGGGGAAAATTTATTTTCCATAACTTTTGATTTTTAAAATGAAATCTAAAAGTTATGGAATGTTTAGGGAATTACCGACTTGGTCGGTTTAGTTCAACGGGTAATATTGTAAGCAAAAATAATCTTTTCAAACAGATTTTGAAATATTAAACAGCTATTTTACTAAATACCTTTTCTATTCTTTATCTTTGACGTAAAATAAAAACAAAGTATTAAATCTAAATGAAGCTAGTAAAAGGTCTCTTTTTCAACTTATGGAAGCTATATATTGGTCTAGTCTTCATTGTTACCCTTGCCTTTTTCTACCCGATTTTGAGCATTCTCTTACTGAGAAAGGAATGGAAGGTTGCGACTTTTAAGGTAAATGTCATTTGGGCCAGATGTATTCGGATTTTTTGTTTTTATGCTGTTGACATCAAAGGTTTCAAGGTTAATACTGATGAGCCATTTGTCATTGTAGCAAACCACACCTCTTATCTCGATATTTTCTTAATGTATAGCATTCTCCCGAAGAATCGCTTTCTATTTATGGGGAAGAGTGAAATTCTTAATTATCCTTTAGTTAAAACATTCTTTAAAAAACTAAACATTCCAGTTGATAGAAGCAGCAGCATAAAATCTGCGAAATCGCTTATACAAGCTAAAAATGAAGTGGAGAACGGATGGAGTATTGTCGTTTTTCCAGAAGGAGGTATTTTAGACCCTAGTTCTATCGTTCACGAATTTAAAAATGGAGCATTTCAGTTAGCTAAACTATCCAAGTGCGCCATTTTACCAATTACATTTATCAACAACTATCAACTACTTTCAGACCCTACTTACTTTTGGCATCCAGCCAGACCTGGTATCGCCAAAGTATATATGCATCCGCTTATTAGCAAGGAAGAGGTGATGAATTCGGAGATGAACACAATAAAAGATAAAGCTTATCAGCAAATTATTTCTATTTTACAAGGAGAATAATTAAATTTGCAGCATAATAACAAGGAAATGGAAATAACAGATAATTTAATTGACCATCTATCAAACCTAGCGAAACTTTCTTTTGAAGGAGAGAAAAAAGAAAAGATCAAGAAGGATCTAGCAAAAATGGTAGGATTAATGGATAAATTAAAAGAAGTAAACACAGATGATGTTGAACCTTTAATTTATTTAACAGATGAAATCAATGTGTTAAGAGAGGATATTCCGCTAGAAACAATTACACATGAGGAGGCTTTAAAAAATGCTCCTAAAAAAGACTCTGATTATTTTAGAATTCCGAAAGTAATTGATAAATCAGAAGAATAATGAAGAAAATATTTATTACAATAATCACTGTAGCGAGTCTTGCTTCATGCAGTTCAGAAAACCAACTTTGTGAATGTATAGAAGCTGGAGCGGAAGCAGACAAAATATCAGCCTCTTTCTTTGACAGAGAAGCTACACAGGAAGGAAAGGACAGTCTTGATAACGCTCTTAAGAAAAGAGACAAGATTTGTGCGGCTTATCAATATATGCTAGCACATGAGTTACAAGAAAAAGCTAAAGACTGTAAGTCGCTTAAGTTTGATCCAGAAAAGTAATTCACTTAATATTCAATGAAAAAAGACTGCCTAGGCAGTCTTTTTTCATTGGAATACTCATTTTCATTGGAATACTCACGTTATTTCATTCTCACGATAATGAACTCTGTTCTTCTGTTCTTCTCGTGTAACGCTTCTTTTTCTTCTTCTGTTTTAACTTTATTAATTTCAGCATTGCTGTACTTTAAACGTGACAATCCATATCCTTTTCCTGAGATACGGCTCTTGTCAATTCCTTTTGATATAATGTAA
>DATJCX010000032.1:0-1667 GCA_035497735.1 Brumimicrobium sp.
GGAGTACAAGTTATAGGCTGTCCAAAAACAATTGATGGAGACTTAAAAAATGAGTTGATCGAAACATCATTTGGTTTTGACACTGCTTGTAAAGTATATTCAGAGTTGATCGGAAATATCCAACGCGACTGTAATTCAGCACGTAAATATTGGCACTTTATTAAACTAATGGGACGCTCAGCTTCTCACATCGCTTTGGAATGTGCCTTGCAGACACAACCTAATATTTGTATTATATCCGAAGAAGTGGAAGCTAAAAACCAATCTCTGGATGATATTGTAACAGACATTGCCAAAGTTGTCGCAGCACGTGCAGCTAAAGGTAAGGATTACGGAACAATTTTGATTCCTGAGGGATTAATTGAATTTATCCCTGCTATGAAGGATTTGATTGAGGAATTAAATGATTTCCTTGCTCATAATCAAGTTGAGTTTGACTCAATTCGCCGTTCAATGAGAAGAGACTATATTATTCATAAGCTATCAGAAAAAAATTCGAAAATATATGAAAGCTTGCCCGAAACAGTTGCTAGTCAATTAACATTAGACCGTGACCCACATGGAAACGTACAAGTATCTTTGATTGAAACAGAGAAATTGTTGAGTGAAATGGTTGACAAAAAGCTTAAGCAATGGAAGAAAGAAGGAAAATATGATGGCAAGTTTTCAACTCTTAGCCATTTCTTTGGCTATGAAGGTCGCTGTGCTGCACCATCAAACTTCGATGCTGACTACTGCTACTCTTTAGGATATACAGCTTCTCTTCTTATAGCTGCAGGAAAAACTGGTTATATGGCATCTGTAAGAAACACAACATCTCCTGCTAAAGAATGGATTGCAGGCGGTATTCCGATTACTATGATGTTCAATATGGAACGTAGACATGGTGAAATGAAACCTGTAATTCAAAAAGCATTAGTAGACTTGGAGGGTGCTCCTTTTAAAGAATTTGCGAAGAATCGGGATACATGGGCTATGGAAACATCTTATATATATCCAGGTCCAATTCAATATTTCGGTCCAGATGAGGTAAAAGAACAACCAACAATGACTTTAAAGCTTGAGCAAAAAGCTAAGTAATTGTATGTATTAGTAAATTAGCAGAGGGGTTAAAGTTTCCACTTTAACCCCTCTATTAATTTTATGGTCTTTGATTACAGGAGAACGTTGTTGGAATAGCAACTTTTATATGTTTATACCCTTATTTTACTTAACTGATTAATAAGCAGACAGTAAATGGAGAAGAGCAAAGTTGGATGAAATCAATTATTTATTCTGAAGTATTTGAAAATAGAGCATTAACATGTAAATCGCATATTAAGATTGAAAAACTCGTTGCTTCTTATATAGAAAAAGAGGATTCCTTAATTCAGACATCCTCTTCCAACTAATAAACCAAATGTTTTTTAAAAGCTCATTTTCAGACCAGCAAAAAAGCTGCGTGGAGCGGTTGGGCCATAAACGTAGTCACTATCACGTCCAGCGCCAGTGTCAAAATCTTTTTGGTAAGCGTTGAATATATTTTGCACTCCTGTATTCAATTCAAGTTGAACATCATTATGAATATCAATTACGTAGGACAACTTTGTATTTAGCTCAAAAAATGATGGGGACTCTTTTGTTATAAACACTTTCGAAAACCTATCAACGCCTTCTACGCCTTCACC
>DATJCX010000033.1:0-1918 GCA_035497735.1 Brumimicrobium sp.
TGGTAATAAAGCAACGGAAAGTGGGAATGTAATACGTTGTGGAAGGTAAAAACAGGCAAAAAAGCTATAAAAGTGAGCGCTTTATATGCTTTTCTACTTAAAAAAGGACTTAACCCATCTTGCAGCTTCCTTCTCTGAAAAGTTAAATATTTAGTTAAATTAGATCCTAGAAGGTCCTTTTTTTCTACGTTTCATCGTGCTGTTCATCACCCATTTTCAGCAACTACTTGAGAATCAAGCTGGGCATATTTTTGAAATCCATTTGTAGTGCTCAGGGGGGTATTGATAATCATGATATTATATGTTTACTTTGTAAATATGTATTTCAAGATCTCCATGCGTAAAAACCCAGAGACGGAAAAGCTGTCCGGCTATTATCGTTTAGTTGAAAGTTACCGTAATCACAATGGTAATGTTTGCATTCGTACGCTATTGAGTACTGGATTTTTAGATGATTTGAATCCTGATCAATTGAATTTAATACAGAAAATTCTCACTGCAAAAGTTTCCAATGTTGGCAATCTCCTATTTGATTTGCCAGTGAGTGATGATTTGGTTGTTTTGGATTATGTTGAACTGTTTTACAACAGGATGGTCACAGAAAAGCGTATTGATGTCCCTGAGAAAGAGCCCAATTCCAAACTGCGATTTAGCGGAAAGGATTATCAAAGGATTGATCTTAATAGTATCAGAAGCAAAGATGTACGAGAGATAGGATCTGAATGGCTTTGCTTTCAAGCTCTTAATCAGTTGCGCATATCGACTTTTCTGGAGCAACAAGGCTGGAAGGATTCTGATATACGATTGGCCCTGACACATATCATTAGCCGTGCTGTATATCCGGCATCTGAATTAAAAACCTCGCTGTGGATAAAAGAGAATTCTGCTGTGTGTGAAGTAACCGGCTTTGAAAAAGAAAAAATAACCAAAGATCGACTCTATAAGATAAGTGCAAAACTCTATGCTGAAAAAGAAGCCATAGAACAATTTCTTTCGATTCGCACCAATGAATTGTTTGATATTGAAGACCGAATTATGCTTTATGACTTGACAAATACTTATTTTGAAGGTAGGAAAACGGGGAGTAAATTAGCAAAGTTTGGTCGTAGCAAAGAAAAACGCACCGATGCTAAATTAGTTGTTTTGGCATTAGTGGTAAATCCAGAAGGCTTTATCAAATACTCATCCATTTTAGAGGGCAATATGTCTGATCCCAAGTCATTGGAATTAATGATTGAGAAGCTTCGTGTTAAGACCTCTGGATCTACCAAAAAAGCGCTCATAGTGATGGATGCAGGTATTGCCACAGAGGATAATCTGAAAATGGTAATGGGCAAGAGTTATGATTATCTCTGTGTTACACGATCTACAATGAAAAATTACATACTCGAAGCAAATGCCTCAACAGTTACCATAACCGACAACAAAAAGCAAAAGATAGAGCTCTGCCCAGTAAGATCAGATAAAAACACAGACTATTACGTCAAAGTAGAAAGTCATACCAAAGAACTCAAAGAGCGGTCGATGAACGAGCAGTTCCTGCAGCGATTTGAAGAAGGGATGCAGAAAATAGCAGAGAGCCTATCTAAAAAAGGTGGTGTAAAACAAGCTGACAAAGTACATGAGCGCATCGGCAAGCTCAAGCAAAAATATCCATCAATTGCACGATATTTTGACATTGAAGTGATTATCCAAGAGTTAGCTGAGAGGAAAACAAAAAGCAAAAAAGATGAAATACAAACAGCTAAACTCAGGATTGCAACATCCATGAGTTGGGCTGTAAAACAAGATGTTGATATCAATGCACGCAGTGGGATTTACTTCCTTCGCACTTCCTTGACAGATAACACCCAGGAAAATCTTTGGCAATTTTACAATACAATACGTGAGATCGAAGCGACTTTTAGAATCCTGAAAA
>DATJCX010000034.1:0-23389 GCA_035497735.1 Brumimicrobium sp.
CACCACCACAAGTTGTAGGGTTGGTGAAGTTAACTGTATAGTTAGGAACTTCTTTTACTACAATAGTTGTCGTTGCAGAGTTCTCACATCCATTTCCGTCTGTGTATTCGTATGTTATTGTGTGTGTTCCAACTCCAGCAACGCTAGGGTCGAATTCATCACCAGTAATTCCATTTCCAGAGAATGTTCCACCATCAGGATTTCCTTTTATAATGACAGCATCATTGTCTTCACATAAGTCAGCTACTGGATCAATTGATACAACTGGTAATGCATTTACTGTAACTTCTACATCATCTGTTGAAGTACAACCATTCAGAACCGCAGTTACTGTGTAAGTTGTCGTTCCAACAGTAGGAGTGAACGGTGTTCCGTCTGTTACTCCATTGTTCCAAGTGATTACTGCTCCATCAGGATTCGTTGCTGTTAAAGTAACTTCTTCGTTTTCACAAAGTACTTCATCACTTCCAGCGTTTACCGTTGGTGCATCAGGATCTTCCAAAGTAATTATCGTGTTATCTAATTTTGGACAACCATCAAGTGTTACTTCGAAGTCAGTGTAAGTACCAGCCTCAAGGTCTGTGATAAGGATTTCACCATTTACATCAGCTGTATAAGTAACCGCGATTCCGTTGTTATAGTTAACATCGTAACTATCACCTGCATTTAATCCAGCTAGAGTAATTGTTCCTTCATCACCTCCACAAGTTGTAGGGTTGGTGAAGTTAACTGTATAGTTAGGAACTTCTTTTACTACAATAGTTGTCGTTGCAGAGTTCTCACATCCATTTCCGTCTGTGTATTCGTATGTTATTGTGTGCGTTCCAATCCCAGCCACGCTAGCATCGAAATCATCACCAGTAATTCCATTTCCAGAGAAAGTTCCACCGTTTGGTGTTCCTACTAAGGTAATGACTGCATTGTCTTCACAAAGGTCTGAAACTGGGTCAATTGACACAACTGGCAGTGCATTTACTGTAACTTCTACATCATCTGTAGAAGTACAAATGCCATTTACTACCGTTAAAGTATAAGTTGTCGTAGAACTTGGGTTGACAATAGGATTTAAAGTGTTCTCGCCACTAACAATTGGTCCACCAGACCAAGATAGTTCAGGAATTGGAATTTTGTAACCAGTTACAATTATATCATCGATCGACCAAGACCAGTCATTCGAATGTATGTAATAAAATTGAGTGTAAACTGTAGGCTTGTTTTCAAATTCTTTTGGTAAGACAACAGAGTAGGTTGCAAAATTATTATAAGTTCCAATTCTAAAATTACTTTCAAATCTTTGAGAAACTTCTAAGTCAGTCCAATTGGTAGCATCAGTTGAAAAACGAACGAATATTCTTGAGTTATCAGAAGGGGATGCCTGTCTAAAGTAATGTCTAAAACTGAATTTTAAATTTTCATATCCTTCAGTTGAGAATGGGGGGCTTTGTAACCATGATGGACTAGGTTTTCCTGAACCATCTGATCGAAGGTAGAAGAAATTTGTTCCTCCATTCGTTATAGTCTCACCTCCATTTGTAAAAGTTGTTGCTCTTACAAATCCATTTGCATTTGTTGTAAAACCATTATCGTTACTATTGAAGTTTGCTTCGTAAACGTTTTCAGGTGATCCAATAGGTTCTGCCACACGTAGTATATAATCTTCTGTTTCTCCATAGTCAAAATTCTTACAAGCGTCTCCTGCTTCTGGTATCGTATTGTAAACTGCTCGCACTCTAATTCTATATTCACCTGGCGGCTGGCTAGCTGGTACATTTATTATGGTAGAATACGTATGGTATCCATTCTGAAGACCTGCTGAATAAACAGATTCTGATTCTTGAAAAATACCATCATTATTCCAATCCACCCATACTCTAACACCATTGTTATAATCTCCTGTAGTAAAACTTAAAGTAAATGTAGAGTTTGGTGTTGCAACAACGCTGAATCTGTTGGTATAATCTGTATATCCATTAGCACCATATCCATTGAATTGATTATAAAAATCTATTAAAGCTCCAGATGAACGTACCATACTTATATGGTCATCATCTAATGGGTCTGAAGTTCCTACGCAGTTTGAGTTTGCTAGTGGTGGGGTGGAAGGTACTAGAATTGGGATATCTCCTTCCAATTCTACATTTCCACCACATGCTATACTTTTGTCTGGTCCTGCATCAATAGGGAATTGATCAACAGTTACTGTTGTTTGACTAGTTGCTGAATTACTTCCGCAACTTACTGTTAAAGTGTATGTTTGCGTTGAAGTAGGAGTAGCAAAGGGCTGGGCGACCGAGGGATTTGATAGTCCTGTTGTGGGCGACCAAGAATAAGTAAACAGTCCGTTGGGTGGTGGACTTCCAATTAAGGTTCCGCCCAAACCGCAGGCTATCGATTTATTTGGTCCAGCATCGGCGACGGGGGTCAGAACTGTGATTGTAAAGTTTGCTGTGTATTGAGTACCTGTATCATCACAATCGTCTGTCATTCTTACACGGTAGGTTGTTGTTTCTTGAATAACTTCGGAATAAGTCGTAGCGTTTACCGTTCCAACATCCGTCCAAGCTCCTCCATTAACAGATTTCTGCCATTGTCGATTAATAGCACTATCATAACTCCCATGTGTTAAAGTGACAGTTTCACCAGCACATGCTTGCGCTACCGCTGATGTAATAGTTCCTCTATCGAAGTCGCATGAGGCATATGAATGATTAGACCATGCACCAGAAATAAAAATGAGTAACAAAAGAAGGACACTCCTTCCTTGAAGAGTCTTAGTAGTTAATTGTTTCATAGATTTCATTTTTCGTACTTCTCCTTATACGCCCATTGAACTAAAAAGTTTACACTTTTTTAGTAAATCAATGTTGTGTGCTGAATAAGAATTAGTTATAATTATAGTATTTAGAGTCAAATATATACTTATTTTTTGTTTTTAACATTTTTTTAAGTATTTATTTTATTTGTCGTTGATTCAGTAGTGTAGTTAAGGTTCAATATTTGCAATAAAAAAAGCCGCTAATTATTAATTAACGGCTTTAAGATATATTACTGTATAGATAATTTCTTTTCTAAATCGTTTAAATAAGCTTTGAATTGCTTGTCTGTTTCTGAAAGATCATTTACTGTTCTACAAGCATGAAGTACAGTGGCATGGTCTCTACCTCCAGAGTGTGCTCCAATATTTGCTAGAGAAGATTTCGTTAGCTTCTTAGAGAAGTACATTGCAATTTGTCTTGCTTGAACGATTTCTCTTTTTCTAGTTTTAGACTTCAATGTTTCCATTTCAATGTCGAAATAGTCACAAACAACTTTCTGGATATATTCAATAGAAACTTCTTTAGCTGTGTTCTTAACAAACTTATCAATCATCTTTTTAGCTAAATCTAAAGTGATTGCTTTTTTATTTAAAGAAGATTGTGCAATTAAAGAGTTTAATGCTCCTTCAATTTCACGAACGTTTGTATTGATACTGTATGCTAAGTATTCAATAACTTCTCTTGGAAGTTCAATTCCATTTGCGTATATTTTTTTCTCAATAATCGCAATTCTTGTTTCTAGTTCTGGTGCTTGTAAGTCAGCTGATAATCCCCATTTCAATCTACTTAATAATCTTTGCTCCATTCCTTGGATATCCACGGGTGGTTTGTCAGATGTTAAGATGATTTGCTTACCGTTTTGGTGTAAGTGGTTAAAGATATGGAAGAATACGTCTTGCGTTTTTTCTTTACCTGAGAAGAACTCCACATCATCAATGATTAACACATCCATCATTTGATAGAAGTGAATGAAATCGTTACTCGTATTGTTTTTAATTGCGTCGATAAATTGATGTACGAACTTTACAGAGTTTACATACAGAACAATTTTATTTGGGAATTTATTTTTAATCTCAATTCCGATTGCATTAACGAGGTGTGTTTTTCCTAAACCAACACCTCCATATAATAACAATGGATTAAAAGCTGTTCCACCTGGCTTACTTGCCACCGCGTATCCTGCAGATCTTGCAAGATGATTACAGTCTCCCTCTACGAAATTGTCAAAAGTATATGCTGGGTTTAAATTAGAACTAACATCTATCTTTTTTAAACCAGGAATTACAAATGGATTCTTTATAAAATCATTTCCTACCATTAAAGGTACGGAAACAGGATTGTTTCTTGTTGAAGTCTTTCCTGAAGTTGGTATTCTAACAGTATAAGGAGTTGAATTTGGTGTATTTCTCTCCATTATAATACTGTACTCTAATCTTCCATTAGCTCCTAGTTCCTTTTTAATAACTTTTCTAAGAAGCGTAATGTAATGCTCTTCTAACCATTCGTAAAAAAAGTGAGAGGGAACTTGGATAGTTAATATGTCGTCCTCAAGTTTAATTGGTACAATTGGAGTAAACCAAGTTTTGAAAGCTTGTAAAGGAATATTGTCCTTTATAACTTTCAAACATGCTTCCCATTTTTGTTCATGCAGTTGGCTCATTTAACTAGTAAGATTTTTAAAATTTATATAATATGTATTAAGAAAATTGATTTCTTGTATCTTTTTCACTTTGACAAATATTCACATAAAAAAGTTAAAAAAAAAACCAAATGCCTATTGCAATTGTAAAATATTTTACTGTTGATGATTTTTTAAAAATACTTTTTTTTTATAATGAATATTATCGAAATTATTCTATTTTAAGCCAGAAATCATAAATTCTGTTGTGTTAAATTGTCAGTATTTATTAATACCAATTCTAGTGGTTAAAGATATGTATATTTTTAATAAATTTAAGCGCTAAACAGTAAAAAAAAATGAATATAAATAAGGAAAGCATTTATAGTTCTGAAACTCAACTACGTGTAAGGTACGGAGAGACTGATCAGATGGGGTATTGCTATTATGGAAATTACGCCCAATATTTTGAAGTTGGAAGAGTTGAGGCTCTAAGAAAGCTCGGAATGACCTATAAGCAGCTGGAAGAAATGGGGTATATGTTACCAGTAAGTACGCTCAATATAAAATATTTTTCTCCTGCCTTCTATGACGACTTATTAACAATTGTCACTAAAATCACCGAGCAAAAGGGTGTTCGTTTGGTGTTTGAATATGAAATTTATAATGAAAGTAAAAAGTTGTTGGTGACTGCAGATACAATGTTGGTTTTTGTAAATAAAAGTACCATGAAGCCGACCACGCCTCCAAAAGAATTTGTAGATTTATTCTTTGATAAAAAATAACAATATGGAATCAGAATATTTTTCTTTTGAAAAGTTTAAACAAGGAAATCTTAGAAATATGTCTTTCAAAAGAGAAGGAGAAATGAAAATGGGTTTTACCCTTTCTAATCTTGAAGACGCTAAGTATGTTATTATAGGTGTGGAAGAATCTTTTGGTCCGAGGGCAAATCACGGAAAAGGTGGTGCAGAAAATGGGTTTTCAGCTTTCCTTTCTACCTTTTTAAATATGCAAGCAACGGAATCTTTGGCCGGTGATGAAATTCACCTTCTAGGGAAAGTAATTGTTCTAAAAGGAAATGATGAAGTGCTTGAAATGAGGACTATCGTTCGAGAGTTAGATGAATTTATTTATCAATTATTGGTTGAAAACATAAAGGAAGGACAAATTCCAATTTTAATTGGTGGTGGACATAATAATGCATACCCTTTAATGAAGTTTTCTAGTGAACGTTATAACAAATCGCTTCAAGTTATCAATTTAGACGCCCATGCTGATTATCGAATTCTAGAGGGAAGACATTCAGGAAATTCATTTTCTTATGCTTTTCAATCTGGATTAATTAAAAAATATTCCGTTTTAGGTTTGCACCAGCGTTATAATAGTCAGCAAATTATTAATGAGTTGAATCGAGATGGACATTATTACTCATTTCATGAAGATTATATCTTCGGAAATAGGAACTATGATCAAGATTTCGTTAATTTATATGAACTGTTTTCTGAATCAAAGGATTATATCGGTGTAGAATTAGATATGGATACAATTGAAAGAATGCCGAGCAGTGCTTTTTCGCCTGTTGGTATTCCTATTGAATTAGCAAGAGTGTATTTGAATAGAATGGGACGAATAGATAATATTGCATACTTACATCTTCCTGAGGGTGCACCTATGAATGATAAAGAAGATAAAATTGTGGGTAAAGCACTTGCATATTTAGTTACGGACTTTATTAAGGCGCACGGCTAGGATATCGCTGAATTTTTCTATATTTATACAGTAATTCAAAAGTCATGCGCAAACGATTTTTCAATATTCTAACAAAAGTAGGTGAATTCTTTCCCTTCCATTTGTTTTTTTCGCATGTTAGGTATAACTTAATTATGCTTTTGTATTGGGCGTTTCTGTTTGCTATTATTAATAATCAGCTCGGACAGGGTTTAGGATTACCTTATTTGTTTTTATCCCCAGAATACATGGGGCATACCAGTTCGCTGGCATTCTTGTTTTTAGGGGTGGGAATTGGTGGTTTTATAATGGCTTATCATATTTATAGTTATATTCAAATAGGGCCTAGATACTCTTTTATCGCCACTTTGTATCGACCATTTTATAAGTTTTTGCTCAATAATAGCTTAATTCCTTTTGCTTTTATGATCAACATATCAGTGAATATTTACTCATTTCAAAAGGGTAGTCAGTATGTTGATACGGCTGAAATAATGTTCTTTATATTGTCGCTAAACGGTGGTGCTTTAGGCTTTTTTATTTTGTCTCTTTTGTATTTTATTCCTACGAATAAGGACTTATTCAAGATTACAGGTAAAAAGCAAGAAGAGTTTCATGGAGAGTCAAGTAATATTCAAACAACATTACACCGTCACCAAACATGGTATAGGCCTTTTATGGTGAATACTTATGCGTTGTTTTACTACCTCAATTCCGATTTTAGAATTAAACGTTCTCGAAGCAGTGCCCATTATGATGTGAATATTCTAAATAAGGTATTCGCTCAAAATCATATTAACGCATCTATTTTTGAGATTTTTCTTGTTATATCTTTTGCTATAATCGGTTTGTTTCGAGGTTATGCAGTATTTCAATTGCCTGCTGGAGTTAGTATAATGATGCTCTTAACCATCATCATTATGTTGGTGAGTGCTTTGTTTTCTTGGTTTAAATCCTGGACAATTCCTTTTGTGTTTTTGATTTTAATCTTAATTAATTACCTAAATACCAATACGAACTTTTTCCAATTTAAAAGTTATGCTTATGGTTTATCTTATGAGAAAGATAAGCTGATAAAATATGATCAAGTAGCTCTTTTTGAAAAAGATCTTGATGATTCTATCATTCAAAGGGATATGAATAATTATATCGCTACACTTGAGAATTGGAAGAAAAAAACGGGTAAGGATAAGCCGAAACTGATTGTTTTAAATTCTAGCGGTGGTGGATCTAGAAGCGCTATGTGGACCTTTAAAGTTTTGCAAGTGTTGGATAGTATTACGCAAAAGGAAGTTTCAGAACACATACAAATGATGACAGGTGCCTCTGGAGGAATGGTTGGTGCAGCCTACTATCGAGACTTGATTTTGATGGAAAATGATAGTTTGATAAAATCCAGGTTGGACAAACAATACCTAGATAATATTTCTAAAGATTTATTGAATAGATTATCCTTTTCTCTTGCCACTAGCGACTTGTTTTTTAGGTTCACTAGAAAGGAGATTAACGGACATGAATACATCGTTGATAGAGGCTATGAGTTTGAGCAACAATTGATGGATAATTTGGACGGAGCTTTTAATAGAACCTTAGGTGGATATGAGAACTTTGAAAGACAAGCGATTATTCCAACGATGATTTTGACACCATCTATTATTAATGATGGTAGAAGATTGATTGTGGGGTCCCAGCAGCATGGTTATTTAAAGTCTACGGCTTATTTGGATGATCAAATTGGACTTTCGCATAGTACTGAGAACATTGAGTATTTAAAGCTCTTTGAGAAAAACAGACCTCAAGATTTAAACTTTACGACCGCTTTGAGAATGAGTGCGACTTTCCCGTATATCATGCCTATGATTTCTATGCCGACAAGTCCTGAGATGTATATTATGGATGCCGGAATTAGAGATAATTATGGTTATAAACTGACAACACACTATCTGTTAACTTTAAGGGAATGGATTAAAAACAATACGAGTGGAGTGATTATTTTAAGAATTAGAGACAATAAAAAGGACTTAATGGATAGCAAATCTCAAAATGTGAGTTTGTATAAACGTTTTATTTTGCCTTTTGGAAATATGTATGGAAACTTCCTAAAGATGCAAGATTTCAATCAAGATGAATTAATGTCCACGATGGTGCGTTCGGTTGATTTCCCTGTGAATGTTGTGACTTTTAATTTAAGAGAAGAATATCAAAACCGTATTTCTTTGTCTTGGCATTTAACCGAACAAGAGAAGACAAAAGTTAATGCAGCGATAAATTCTAAGGCAAATCAAGAATCAATTCAGTCAATTTTACGACTTTTGCAATTAATATCAGAAGAGAAAAAATAAGATGAGCAAGAAGAACAATAATAGAATAGGAGTTGTGTATAGTACAAATACTGATTTCAACTATGATGAGGAGAACGATGAAGAGCAAGAAACGCTTCCCAATGCTGAGCAAATGCTGCGTGTTTCTATTGATAGAAAGCAACGAAAAGGTAAGGAGGTTACGCTTGTAGCAGGTTTTGTCGGTACTGAAGAAGATCTGAAGGACTTAGCGAAAGTATTGAAGTCAACTTGTGGAGTTGGTGGTACCGCTAAAGACGGGGATATATTAATCCAAGGAAACTTTAGAGATAAAATTATGGATAGGCTGAATAGTTTAGGCTATAAAACAAAGCGAGTAGGAGGTTAATTTCTACAATCAATTTATTGATATACTACTTCGTTGAAAAAGTCGTTTATAAAAGAAAATATTTCAGATACGAAATAAAAAAAGGGAAACTAATGTTTCCCTTTTTCCATATTGAATGTTTATTATTAATCTCTTATCAATTGATATCCTGGATAGTTTTGCGGGTTGTAAACGAACTTACTGTCTGCAACAGTAGCAGTTTTGTCTAACTTACCGATTGTGTAAGTCATTACGCCACCATCTTTTGTTTTCATGATTGCACGGTACAGGTCATTTCCTTGAACTCCTACAAATAAAGTAATTGTATGGTAATTAACTTTCCCTGGGTTTGTAGGGAATAAGCTAATTTGATGAACTTTCTTACCATTGATAGTTGTTTCTTTTTCATATTTGCTTTTAAATCCCTTTTCCCAGATAGTCATTAGTTTCTTCGGAGTGATTGCATCGTCATCATCTTCATCAACGTCATTTTGGTAAGTCATTTTTTCGTCTTTGATAACGGTCCAGCTTTTAACCCCGTTTGAGATAAGTGTCAAATCACCAAGTGTAGCAAAGTATTTATTTCCTTTGACATAACCAGTTCCTTTTTGGTTGGTGTTTTCTCCAGTTGATGAATTTTTTGAACTCATATCAAACTCCATGTAGAATGACTTTAACCCTTTGATTTCAGTTGAAATTTTATCTAATATTTCTTTAGACTTTTGATCTGATTGAGCGAATACTGTACTCGTTAAAAATAGTATTCCTAATAATAAGTATCTCATTGTTTTTATTTTATCTGTTATGTTATCAGAAACTGTGCCAATAATAAAGTTCGTTTGAAAATTTTTACAAATATAAATCGTATTCAGTAATAAACAGTTATTTGGCTAATTAATTCCTTTTGCTTGTAAGAATTCATCCAATGCTTCTGTTGTTGGGATAAGTACATCTCTAGCTTTACTTCCTTGGAATGGACCAACAACACCGTGTGCTTCTAACTGGTCGATAATTCTTCCAGCTCTGTTGTATCCCAATTTCAGTTTACGTTGAATTAAACTCGTTGAACCTTGTTGGTGCAGGACAAGAACATGCGCTGCTTCTACAAACTTATCGTCTAAATCGTCATCTTCAGCAAAGTTGCTATCTCCACCTTCTGGTGATTCCGCCTCTGGAAGTTGGTAAGCATCTGTGTATCCTTGCTGACTTCCGATATAGTCACAAATTTCTTCCACCTCTGGAGTGTCAACGAATCCACATTGTAAACGAACTAAATCGTTACCCGTAGAAATCAACATATCTCCCTTACCGATTAGCTGATCGGCGCCTGAAGCGTCTAGAATCGTTCTAGAGTCAATTTTGGAAAGAACTCTAAATGCCACTCTGGCAGGGAAGTTAGCCTTAATCATACCTGTAATTACGTTTACAGACGGTCTTTGCGTAGCAACGATTAAGTGAATACCAATTGCACGGGCCAACTGAGCTAAACGCGCAATAGGATGCTCTACGTCTTTTCCAGCAGTCATGATTAAATCTGCAAACTCATCAATTAACACAACGATATACGGCATAAATCTATGACCGTCATTTGGATTTAATTTTCTAGCAATAAACTTAGCGTTGTATTCCTTGATGTTTCTAACTTGTGCATCTTTTAGTAAGTCATACCTTTGGTCCATCTCTACTGTTAGAGAGTTCAACGTGTTTACCACTTTAGAAGTGTCTGTAATAATCGCATCTTCTTCTCCTGGTAATTTGGCTAAGAAGTGACGTTCAATTTTGTTGTATAATGTTAACTCTACCTTTTTCGGGTCAATTAACACGAATTTCACTTCAGAAGGGTGTTTCTTATAAAGTAAAGAAACTAAAATAGCATTTAATCCAACAGACTTACCTTGTCCGGTAGCACCCGCAACCAACAAGTGAGGCATTTTCGCTAAGTCAAAAGCAAAGGTTTCGTTGGTAATCGTTTTTCCTAAAACAACTGGTAATTCAAAGTTTGAGTTTTGGAATTTCTCAGAAACGATTAACGAACGCATACTCACGATATCAGGAGAACTGTTTGGAACCTCGATACCGATTGTTCCTTTTCCTGGAATTGGTGCGATAATACGAATTCCTAATGCAGCCAAACTCAATGCGATATCATCTTCTAAGTTTTTTATTTTAGAAATTCTAACACCTGGAGCAGGAATGATTTCGTAAAGGGTAACGGTTGGACCTATCGTTGCTTTAATTTTTGAAATGTCAATTTTGTAGTTCGCTAATGTTTGAACAATGTTGTTTTTGTTTTGCTCTAATTCATCTTTAGAAACTCCCCCAGTACCTTCATTGTCAAACTTCCTAAGAAGATCAATTGGAGGTAATTTATAGCGTGACAAGTCTAGCTTCGGGTCATATGGACCGTGCGCTTCAAGTATAGTATTCACTTCATCTTCTGAGAGTTCTTTCTCAGCCTCTGGCACTTCGATAGAGAAGTCTTCATCATCGCTTACGTATTCCCTAACTGGCGTTGTAACAACTTCAAAGTCATCATTTTTAGTTGCTTTTAAAACTTCTAACTCTTCTTCTTTATCGTCTTCCGATTCTTCCTCTTCTTCGTTTTCTAATTCTAAATCTGAGGTTTTACGGGTAACAAGAACTATCTCTTCGTCGTCTTCCTCCTCATCATCATATTCATCCTCATCCTCTAATTCTTTTCTGTAATCGTCAACAATAGGTTTGAAATCGTTTTTCCCATCTTCCTCTTCTAAACTTTCTTCATCGAAAGAAGAATCAGCTGTTCTAGAAAAGTACTTTTGGAACAATGCTTTAAAGTCAGGGTTGAAAACCGTAACTACAAAAATGAACAATAACAATAGCATTAATGAGAAGGCTCCGAAAATCCCAAATATAGATTTCAGCCAAATTTTTGAATTATACCCAAAGCTTCCACCAAGATGATTTACGCTAGATGCCATTAAACCAAGGAAAATAGAAAACCACAAAATTCCCAATAAAGAAACCAAATACGTTCTTTTTAAAGGCAATAGTCGAATGTTTAAAAGAAGTCTAATTCCTGTGATAAAAAGCAGGAAACTAAATGCAAAAGAAATTATACCAAACCATCTGTACATGAATAAGTGTGAAACCCATGCTCCAAATTTCCCTAACCAATTTTCAACTTGTATTTCTGAATCTCCAAAAATGAAATTGAAAAAGGAATTAGAAATTAATAAGTTTTGATCTGCTTTCCATGTGAATAGGTAAGAAGTGAAGGCAATAAAGGAATATACTGAAAGCAGCAAAAGTATTGCTCCTGTTATCGATTTAGTTTTACGTTTATCTATTTTATTTCGAATCGAAGAGATAGGTGAAGATTTTTTATCTTTTTTCCTAACACTTTTCACTTCTTTTTCTTCAGATTTCTGTCTGAGTACGTTTCCTTTAGCCATTCTTCTTTGAGACATTTAATTAGTTTACGAAGATAAGTAAAATTTCAGCCTTTTTATTGCATTTTCAGAATTGCTTTCCACATGGAATTGTTAGTTAAAAACTTGAAACTCAAATATTGATTTTTTTACCCCAATTCACTGTTGTATCATTGGTTTTGGATAAACTAAGTTTTCTAGGTAAATTATACTAAATTTGCACTTGTTTTTTAAATCATTTAAGATGGATCACAAAATAAAGTATTTATTGAATATTTCAATATTGACAGTTGTTGTTCTAGGTATATACAGCCTTTTACGATTTATGGGAGTACTTATTCTTCCACAAAAACTATATCTCTTGCTTGTGATTATGATGTTCGTTCTTGTTTATTCGGGATCAGCCATCGCTTTACTCGGAAAGTACAAATACCCTGAATCTTTTGGACAACGTTTTTTACTTATGACAACTTTTCAAATGATGACTTTCTTGTCTGTTGCAGCGGCTGCAAAGTATGCGCTTGAAGAAGAAGCAAACCCTTTTGTTCTGCAATATTTATTTGTTTTCCTAGCGGTATTATTTGTGCAGTCTATATTCTTGGTTAAACTGGGAAAGAATATTAAAAGTGAAGAAGAAATCGAACAGCAAAAGGAGCAAGGACTTTAGTCTTTAGTGAGTTAAGCTTGTTTTCTGTAAACTTAGAAAAGATATTTGTTAAGTATTTATTCTTCTAACAGTTATCAAATACCAAACAGTCGGTAAAAATATCAGTCCTAAAATACCTGGTAAAAACCATGTTCCTAATTCTTCCAGTTCTCCTTTCGAAATGGCTATTGTTTTCCAAATAATTAACGCGAAAATAATTGTAAGCATGAGTTTCATAAGTCTTATTAAACGTGTCGCTAAGGCATAGTTTTTGGATGTATTTTCTTCTGTAAGCGTTATAGGGTAGTTAAAAGTATGTGGATATCTAATAAGTATTGAAAGTCCTGTAAATAAGGCGGTAATTACAAAAGAGATAAGAAATATTGTCTCCTTAGCTCCAAAGTCGTCAGCGGTTCCACCAGCGTCGAAATGTGTTGGAATGACGTCTGGCAAAGTTGCGTAATTCATAAATATATATACCCAAATTAAGGCCAGTAATATCCAAGCAAGCAAATCGATTAATTTGTCGATCGATGAAGGCACTATTTTTATTCTCGGTCTTTCGTTCATCTTTTAAAAAAAAAGACAGTTTTTTTTAATTCTTAGTCAAGTTTAATAAAAATATTTTAAATAATCAACTGTTTTAGATTCAACTAAAAGGAGTTTGAATTAAAATATTGGCAATTATTGTGTTTTTTGCAAGTCTATCAACTGTACGCTTAAGCGCTGCTAATCCTCTATTTGATGCTCTTTTCTTAGCTCTCCGAAAAATTAAATCTGTGTAACTAGTTTAAATAGCGTATATTTGCAGTAATATTAAAATAAATACATGACATTTAAAGAATTAAAACTAAATCAAAATATTCTTAAAGCAATAGATGAGATGGGGTACGAGAGTCCCACTCCAATTCAACAACAAGCCATTCCAATTATAACAGCAGGTTCAGACCTTATAGGTTGTGCGCAAACAGGTACAGGTAAAACTGCAGCTTTTGCAATTCCAATGATTGAACAATTGCTTAAAGCGAATGAAGGTGCAAAACAGAAGAAAATTAAAGTTTTGGTGGTAACGCCAACAAGAGAATTAGCCATACAAATTGGTGAAAACTTTGAAGATTACGCAAAATATACAAACCTTACTCAGACAACTATATTTGGTGGAGTTACACAAGGTTCACAAGTTAGAAAAATAAGACAAGGAGTTGATATCCTTGTAGCTACGCCTGGTCGTTTATTAGATTTAAACAACCAAGGTCTTTTGAGTTTGAGAGATATTCAGTTTTTAGTGTTAGATGAAGCCGACCAAATGCTTGACATGGGGTTCATTAACGACATTAAGAAAATTGTTCAACTCGTTCCAAAGAACAGACAAACATTACTTTTTTCAGCAACTATGCCTACAGCCATTCGAGAATTGGCTAATAGTTTCTTGAAAGATCCTAAATTCGTTAGTGTAGCGCCAGTTTCTTCAACAGCAGAAACAGTTAAGCAAGAAATTTACTTTGTCGAAAAAGCTGACAAAAGAAATCTTTTAGCGCATTTAATTAAAAATGAAAACCTAGACAATGTTTTAGTATTTACTAGAACAAAGCATGGTGCGGACAGAGCTGCTCAGTTTTTAAATAAAAATGGTATAAACGCTGCTGCTATTCATGGCGGTAAATCGCAAAATGCAAGACAACGTGTTTTAGAAGAATTTAAAGATCAAAAGTTAACAGCATTAATTGCGACGGATATCGCTGCCAGAGGTATTGATATCGACCAATTGCCATTTGTTGTCAACTTCGACTTGCCGAATGTTCCAGAATCATATGTTCATCGAATTGGTAGAACTGGTAGAGCTGGAAATACTGGTTTAGCTATTTCATTCTGTGATGCAGAAGAGAAGTTGTATTGGAGAGACATCTTGAAATTGACTGGTTCTGATGTGAAAACAATAGAAGACCATCCTTATCCTTGGTCGAAAGAATCGCATGCACATGATGGTAAGCCGGCGCCTAAAAAGCAAGTGTCAAGAAGACCTGATCGTTCTACGAGAAAGCCAACTGATAAGAAGCCAGCTGATAAGAAGAAAAGACCAACAGAAAGCAAAAGCAAACGTTGGTATTAAATTAATATCGTTTCGGAAATATACGGAATAGACAAAAGTTAAGCGTCTTTTTTGCTTTTAAGCTTTTCTATTTCTTTAAGAATTCTTATTTCTTGTTCCCCTAATTCTAGAGCATAGCCGTATTCTTTTTCAAATATGGCTAGTCTCTTATTTTCTAAAGTTTCTGCTAATTTGGTTTCTAAAACCTTTATTTCTTTCATATTTCACCTTTTATTTCAAAGATAGAGTAGTGGTGTGACAGAGTGTGTCGCAATAAAAAGAGAGTTTTATAAAAAAACGACTTTTTAAATTACTACTTCTCTTTGAAAGACTCCTTCTTTATTGGTTTTTCATTCAATAAAATAGTTTTCAGAATGTTTATCAAGACGTAATTTATGTCTCAAAGACTATTTTATCTATTCTTTTTTAAAGTTTGGAAGTTGAATCCCAGTCCAACAGAGTAAACCATTTCATCTGCCATCCCGTTGACCTTGTTTAATTTATTCATTCTCGAATGGATATAATGGATATTTCCAAAGAAGTGGAAGTATTTCCATACGTAATAACGTGCTCCAATATTTAGTTGAGCTGTTGGTACAAATTCGTGAATGTCAGTGTTTACATTAGAAGTCATAACGCCAAATCCTGGTGCGAACCCCATGTGAACTTCAAAATTCTTAATAGGAAAACCATATTGAATTCCCAAAGCAAGGCGAATGTTGTTTTTTAGAAACTTACTGTCGGCATTTGGCAATAAATAGTGAATATCACCTCGGATGCTAATGTTTTCGTGGACTCTTCCTTCCATGAAACCTGTCAAATAGTAATTGATTTCTTTTCTATTTAACATATCAGTAGGAGAGAGTGTTGCCGAAGCAGATAGCAATCCTGTTTTGATATACAGTTCTCGTTCCGTTTTTTCTGTTTGCGCGAATGTTGTAAAAACGCCTAAGAATAAAACAACTATTGATGTTACTACTTTTTCTTTTTTCCAGCTCCCCATAAGTCTGCTATTTTATAATTAATACCTAAATTTAATAATAGATGTCCTTCAATTCCAGTTCCTTGTGTTCTGTGTAGCATGATTTCGCCGTTTTCTACATGCGCATGCACATCAGCACCTAAATGGAACATGTATTGCGCTAAAAAAGTGATATCAAATCGTTCTGTTAAATTGAAATGCACTCCAGCACCTGCTTGAATTGCCGAACTTCCTTTAGAAATACGGTGATCTCTATCTGCATTATCTATAAGAACAGTTTTGTCGAAACAATGTCCAACAACAATGTAAGGTTTTACAGGTGGTGCTACTTTGTCAGTAAAATAAGCCATCACACTCCATCCGATATGGTAGTCGGAACGTTCAGCGAGATTGTCGATATTTCCACGCATATAATCAGCAAACCATTCTGTGCTGATGTAGTTTGAAAGTTGAAGTCGGAATTGTCCGCCTAGTCCCAAACCTCCAACACCAAGTGTTTTGTGTTCAAAGACGCTCATTGTAGAACGTACACCAACGGAGAATAAACCTCCTTGATTGTGTTTGATTTTTAAGTCCTGTGTATATCCGATCGAGGCACTTAGTATTGCGAAAAGAATAAGTAAGTTTTTCATATTTCGAAGTTTATATAGTTATAACCCTAACTGTTAGAATTTGGTACAGAATTAATATTTTTAGCCAAAAGCAATTACATAAATGCGTTTGAAGCTTTAGATGTTTGAAATATTGGTTTCATTTTTCCTTTTATGAAATCTAATGAGTCAGAGTTAATTATTCATTATCTCGGCAAATATAGAAATAATTTGAGCTTGTTTTCGCTTATGGGTGATTAACTGTTTTACTTTTTTTTTAAAGATATTTGAATAAAATATATCAAATGAAAGTTGATGAAAAACAGTTTTTTGCTTGTTTTAATGTGTTGTGATGACTGAAAACGCGTTTTGCTAAAAGAGATATTAAGCGTATATTTTTAGGCAAGTGGGTGAAAAACAAAACTATGTCTTAAAATATTATGTTAATAAAGGGTAATATATTTGCGAATCTAAATAAATTTCTTTTGTTATCGGATTATTAGTTGTATATTTGCACCACTGATTGATAGTGTTATCCCTTAAAATGCAACGTTAAACACGTGCTTTTTATATCAATATCAGATTTAAAGAATTCAATTCATTAAGTTTTTCAGCAAAGTTATATTAACTTATAAATATAAAGTTATCAAATATTTAAAATTTTCCCCAACATTTGAGAAGGAATTCTCAAGTACTCTTAAACGTAGAGTTAATCTTTACTTTAAGATGAACAATATTAGTAAGCGTGCTAATACCAACATGATTGTGAAAACAGTTTTGTTTTTAACTATTTACATTGTTCCCTTCGTACTCCTTAATTTAGGATTAATTACTGCACCATGGTTAGCGATCATGCTTTATGTAGTTAGTGCTATAGGAATGGGTGGGATAGGTATGGGTATCATGCATGATGCAAATCATGGTTGTTATTCGAAAAAAACAAATGTTAATGAGCGATTGGGTTGGACCCTTGACTTAGTTGGTTGTAGCAGTAGTTTGTGGAAATTACAACACAACGTGCTTCACCATACATTTACCAATATTCATGGTCACGATGAGGATATCTCAGCACCCATTATGTTGTTTAGATTTTCTCCACATGGAAAAAGTTATAAAATCCAAAAATTCCAACATTATTATGTTTGGTTTTTTTACAGTATATTAACGCTGTATTGGATTACAGCAAAAGACTTCCTAAAGACTTTTGATTATTACAAAATGGGTTTAATTAAAACGAAAAAGGAATTACGTATGCAGATATTAAAGCTTATTCCAATGAAGTTAGCTTATTTTACATACGCATTAGTTCTACCAATGGTTTTCGCTCCATTTAGCGCTTGGTGGATTCTTTTAGGTTTTGTAATTATGCATCTAATCGCAGGATTGGCATTGAGCGTTGTTTTTCAATTGGCACACGTAGTTCCAAATATGAATTTCCCTCAACCAAACGAAAGTGAGGAAATGGATAACAATTGGTATGTTCACCAATTGCAAACAACAAGTAATTTTGCACCAAAAAACAAATTGATGTTCTGGTATTTTGGTGGATTAACAAATCAAGTAGAACATCACTTATTCCCAAATATATGTCACGTACATTATAAGAGAATAAGTAGAATAGTCGCTAAAACAGCAAAAGAGTTTGAACTTCCGTATCACGTGAATAAAACATTCTTTGCAGCGGTAAAAGGTCACGCACAAGTTTTAAAAAACTTAGGTAGATCACATACAGTATAGTAAATTCAAAAACAAAATATGGCAGAAACATTTAGTAAGAGAGAAAGAGAAAAGAAAAAACAAAAGAGGAAAAAAGACAACGAGGCTCGTAGAGAAGCTCGTAGAGAAGTTAAGCCTGATGCATGGAGCGATATGATTGCTTATGTTGATGAAAATGGAATTCTGAGAGACACGCCACCAGATCCAGCTACAAAAGAGAAAATTATTGCAACAGACATCGTTATTGGTGTTCCACCAAAAGAAGAAGGAGACGACGAACCATTAACAGGAGTTGTTAACTTTTATGATGATGAAAAAGGATACGGATTTATTAAAGATGACATGGGAGAGAATATCTTCATGCACAGAAGTAATATTTCAGGAGAACCTAACAAAGGTGATAAAGTGCAATTCGAAAAGCAACGAAATAACAAAGGATGGGAAGCCATCAATGTAATTGTTGAAAGAAAATAATTGATACTTTTCTGAAACGTTAGTCTAAAAGCCAATATTTAACCAGAAGAAGTTAGAAAAATAAAGTCAGTAAGTTTAAAACTCTGACCTTAACAAATAATATAGAATGCCTATTGCTTTTAGTAATAGGCATTTTTCTTTGTGTACAATTGATGATAGGTGTTGTTGGAATTAGTTTTTATAGTTAATTTCAATTCTTGAATTCTTCACTCTAAACAGTAAGGATAAAAGCATATCTTATCATATTCTTATCTTTGAGTAACAGTACTATTAACAATATAATATCATATATATGAAAAAGATGAAAGCTTTTGTAAGATTATCAGCCTCAACGCAAGAAGTTCAATTAATGGAGATGCCTATTCCTGCATTTGGAGCCAAGGAGGTCTTGATTAAAGTGGCAGCATTTGGTGTTGGAATTCATGATAGATATTATCTTCCAGAAGGAATCAACTTTTCCTACACAATAGGAATTGAAGGTGTTGGAACTGTCGTTGAAGTAGGCAGTGAGGTCAATGGGGTTTCAGTTGGAGAACATATGATTTATACAACTGCATTGCAAGCTCAAGGTGGAACTTGGTCTGAGTATACAGTTGCAAAATCAGAGAGCTTAGTAAAAAAGCCAAGTACTTTGACTTTTGAGCAAGCCGCAGCTATTCCTATCGCTGGAAAAACAGCTTTAGAAAGCATGCGCGAACTCGAATTAAAAGAAGGGGATACATTATTTGTTGCTGGTGCTTCTGGTGCGATTGGAACTTTTATTATTCAATTGGCAAAAGCACAAGGAGTTCTCGTTGCAGCATCGGCCTCAGCAAGTAATCAGGACTATATGAAATCATTAGGGGCTGATAAAACTGTTGACTATAGAGATAAAGACTGGATTCAAAAAGTGAAAGAATGGTCTAAAGGTGGTGTAACTGCCGCACTTGCAATTCAGCCTGGAACAGAAGCCGATAGTATTCAATTAGTTAAGGAAAATGGGTTGTTAATTACCGTTTCTGGATATAATACTGATCTGAATTCTGAACGTGGGATTACCATTCGTCAAATGGGACATAAATTCTTCACAACAAAAGAGTTGAGTGAATTGGTAGAAGAAGTTTCTAAAGGAAAGATAAAAGTTATCATTGAAAAGAAGTATTCTTTTGAGAACGCATTAAAAGCTTTAGAAAAGGTTGAAACAAGGCATGCTAGCGGAAAGTTGGTTGTTGTTTTATAGATGAAAACCTTCATTTATTCATATATTAACGAGTTTTAAAAAGATACAATTCACGATGAAAAAAACGCTTAACAATCCTGTCCTGTTCCCATGCGGTGTAACTATGAAAAATAAATTCATGTTAGCTCCTCTAACGAATACGCAAAGTCATGAAGATGGAACGCTTTCTGAAGATGAATTCAATTGGTTAACCATGCGAGCAAAAGGTCAGTTTG
Organism: Brumimicrobium sp.; assembly: GCA_035497735.1. Lineage (GTDB taxonomy): Bacteria > Bacteroidota > Bacteroidia > Flavobacteriales_D > Crocinitomicaceae > Brumimicrobium. The sequence continues at coordinate 20,174 of DATJCX010000034.1, forward strand.
GAATGGTGATGACTTGTGCTTCTCATGTTCAGAAAATTGGACAAGGCTTTCCTGGACAATTGGGGATATTTTCTGATAATCTTATGTTGGGTCACACGAAATTGGTGGATTCTATTCATTCTTATGGTAGTCTAGCTGTCATTCAATTGCACCATGCTGGAATGAGAGCACCTACGGATTTGATAAATGAAACTCCTGTATCTCCTTCTGTAAACGAAGAGTTTGGTACGCGTGCATTGTCTTTGAATGAAATTGAAGAACTGAAAAATGATTTTATTGATTCTGCACTTCGTTCGAAAAAATGTGGGTATGATGGCGTCGAAGTTCATGGGGCTCACGGTTATATATTAACACAGTTTTTAAGTTCTGAGTTTAACAAAAGAACGGACCGATACGGTGGTAACTTGGAAAACAGATCACGTCTCTTATTTGAAATTGTTAATGGAATTAGAGAGGCTTGCGGGGCCAACTTTTTGCTAGGAGTTAGACTTTCTCCAGAAAGATATGGAATGTACCTTCCCGAAGTTGTAGAAGTATGCAAACGGCTCATCAATGAAGGTAGAATTGACTTTTTAGACATGTCCTTGTGGGATGTTTTCAAGTTGCCTGAAGAGGAGGAGTTTAAAAGCAAACCTTTGTTGCGTTACTTTACTGAATTAGATTTAAAAAACGTTCTCCTTACAGCTGCTGGGAAGATTAGAAGTGCGAAAGATGTGCAAAAAGCATTGGAAGCAGGATTAGACTTTGTTACCGTTGGTCGTTCCGCCATACTTCACCATGACTTCCCTGCTAAGGTCATCGAGAACCCCCTGTTTGAACCAATAGGGTCTCCCGTTTCAAAGGAATACCTGCGAAAAGAAGGTCTAGGCGAAGACTTTATCAAATATATGCACAGATGGCCTGGTTTTGTAGAAGAAAGTGGTCAATAAGCCTACTTTCTTCTTTACGACAAAATAATCGAGCTTATTGAACTCTAATTTTTCTCACTTGAGTTGTTGAATTTACCTTAGCAAGTACCATATATACGCCAGGAGATAGATGACTTAAATCCATTGTTATCTGTTATTTACTTTCGGTAGATAAGTCGTAAACCTTACGGTCAAGATTGTCCAAAACAGAAGCGAGTAAAAGTATTAAAAACATTCGTCGGTTTATGTTAAAGAACAGAGTGCAAGTGTAAAAAGTGATAAAATTACGGAATTTAGAATAAATGTAAAAATCACTTTTGAAATCGACTGATATTCAACTTGATATTAAAAGAAAACTCCTGAAGCAAATGTTTCAGGAGTTTTCTTTAAAAACATATATTTTCATTCTGAAAAGCCATCTGTTAAATACCCAGGGGGTAAGAGACTTCCAGATAGTTGTATGAGATAAAAGCACTCAAAGCACGCTAATTGAGATAGAACCTCCTGAAGTTTGTTATTTCAACAACGTAACATGTCCAACTACTTCGATTCTTTCATCATTATTATGTCTTTTAAATTGTATTTTCCATACATAAACTCCTTCTTGTACAATTTCTGGATTTTTAAGTCCATAGGATCCATCCCATCCATATTCTGTATCATTACTTTCAAAAATCAACTCTCCCCAACGATTATAAATTGTTAAATTATAATCAAATGGATCAAATCCAGAAGTAAAGACTGGCTTAAACACTTCATTGTATTGATTTCCATCTGGCGTAAATGAATTTGGAACAAAGTACACCAATTCTTCGATAAAAGGTAGTTTATAATAAACGGTATCTGAACATCCTAGTTCACTATAAGCAATTAATTCTATAGTATATAATTTCTCTGCATCATCTTCTATTGGATAAGAATGATTTGGATGAGTTTCATTACTAAATGCACCGTCTCCAAAGTTCCAGTCGTATGATGTCGCTCCAGTTGAAAGATTTGTAAAACTAGAATGATTATTTAAGTTCGAAAGTTCAGTTGGATTTACACTAAAGTCAGCAGTCGGAAAATCGTCTATGCATATATAGTTAAAGGCTGTTGAATCGCTTACACATCCGTTTTCATCTACTACCTCTAAAGTGATATTATGACATCCTGCTGAAGTAAATGTGTAATTCACATCACAACCTGTCAACTCTGTAACTCCATTAATAATGAAACGACAGTCATTCGAGTTTCCTGGAGTTAAACTTGTCAGATTAACCTCTAATGGTGTACAACCTTCGGTTACATCAGCTGTAAATGAAACTTCAGGATTTGGAAGAACGGTAACTGCTACTTGGTCTGTTCCTTCACACCCATGAATCGACGTTCCAATTACAGTGTAGATGGTTGTACCTACGGTCGGCGTAAATGCAGTTCCATTTGTTATACCATTGTCCCATGCGTAAGTGTTAGCTCCACTTCCAGATAGAACAACTTGACTTCCGTCGCAAACTTCTATATCATTTCCAGCTGAAACAACTGGTAGTGGGTTGACAATTACTGTAACAACATCTGTAGAAAAACAGTTGGCTAATTCAGCCGTTACGGTATATGTTGTTGTTCCAACTGGTGGTACAAACGCAACTCCATCTGTTACTCCATTATCCCAAGTAATTGTTGCTCCATCAGGATTAATTGCAGTTAAAGTTGCTGTTTCACCAGCACAAACTTCTAGGTCTGGTCCTGCATTCACTACAGGTGGATTTGGATCTGTTAATGTTATCGTTATGTTTTCTGTTGTACTACAAGCAATACAATCTGCATCAGAAACTGTAAATCCAGTATAAGAACCTGCTGTTAATCCAGTAATAACATATTCCCCTGAGGCATCTGTAGTAATTACCGCTGCAGCTTCTCCATCATAGCTCATTTCATAGCTGGTAGAAGGGTCAAGACCTGAGATGGTAATTGTTCCATTGTTTCCTCCACAGTTTGTTGGGTCTGTACTCGAAACAGTGAATGTTGGTGTATAAGAATCAATGGTAATTGTATGCGTTACATTAATATTGTTTCCACAATCATCAGTTACACTATAAATTCGGGTAATTACTTCTCCGTTACAAGAGTTGTTGTCTGAACTTTCAGAAACAAATGCTACTGTTGGTGAAGCTGTACAGTTATCTACTGCATCAGTAACAACAGCAATGTCTGCCACTGGAACATCACTTAAACAAGCAACTGTAAGTGGTGCAGGATTACTTGCTGTTGGGTCGGTATCATCGTGGATGGTAATTGTTTGAACTACATCAATATTATTCCCACAGTC
>DATJCX010000035.1:0-1562 GCA_035497735.1 Brumimicrobium sp.
CATTTGTGCCTCGTCGGAAACTTGACTAAATAATAATGCTGGAAGAAATAAAAAAGGTATAAATAATAATTTATATAATTTCATTGTTGTTCGTATAGTTCTAACTGTCAAACTTACATAAAAATATTCGATTTATATATATGTAGGAATAAAAAACACGCTCATTTTTCTGAAGTAATGTATTATTAGGGGTAATAATATTGTCCTAAGTAATTAGGTTCAATAAATCATTGCTTGTTTTAGTTTAACTAATAACAGAAAACAACAGAACTATTGGATCGTTTTGCTCAGATTTAGTGTTGATTTCTGCAAAAGCTGAACTTTATATCAAAATCATTACCTAAACACAAAATTAAATGTGAGTTGTTTTTTTCTTATATTTGCATCCTAAAAAAAATGATAGATTATGGACGAGAAAATAATTATTCTTGACTTCGGTTCTCAAACTACTCAACTAATTGGTCGTAGAATACGAGAACTAAACACATATTGCGAAATAGTTCCTTATAATAAATTTCCGTTTGGAGATAAAACTGTGAAAGGAGTTATTTTGTCGGGTAGTCCATTTTCAGTAAACGATGAGGAAGCTTTTAAAACAGATTTATCAAAGATTAGAGGACAATATCCGGTATTAGGTATTTGTTATGGAGCGCAACTCATTGCTCAATCTGAAGGAGCAAGTGTAACAACAATTGATTCGCGAGAATATGGGCGTGCTGAATTAACCACTTCAGCACAAGATGAACTTTTTGACGACATATATTCAGTTTCTACAGTTTGGATGTCGCATGGAGATACCATAACAAAGTTGCCTTCTAACTTCCAACTTACTGCTTCTACGGCAGATGTTGAAGTGGCAGCTTTTCATATTAAAGATGAGCCCACATGGGGAGTTCAGTTTCATCCTGAAGTTGTTCACACAGAAGAAGGGGTAAAGATCCTTTCTAACTTTTTGAATATTTGTGGTTGTAAGAGAAGTTGGACTCCAGCCTCTTTCGTAAAATCAACTGTCAAGAGTTTGAAAGAAGAACTAGGTAATGATAAAGTTATATTGGCACTTTCGGGAGGTGTGGATTCATCTGTTACTGCAGTACTGCTTCATAAAGCCATTGGCAAAAACTTAACTTGTGTATTTGTTGACCATGGATTGCTTCGCAAAAATGAATTCGAAGATGTGTTGACAGATTATGAGCATTTAGGATTAAATGTAATTGGGGTAAACGCCAAAGATCGTTTCTATGAAGAGCTAGCAGGGGTCGTCGATCCTGAAGAAAAGCGAAAAATAATCGGTAAAGGATTTATTGATGTTTTTGATGAACAGGCTCATCATCTAGAGGATATCAAATGGTTGGCACAAGGTACTATTTATCCAGATATAATTGAATCGCTTTCTATTACTGGCACTGTCATCAAAAGCCACCATAATGTAGGTGGACTTCCCGAAAAAATGAACCTAAAGCTCTGCGAACCTTTGAAATTGCTTTTTAAAGATGAGGTAAGAGAAATAGGACTTGAGATGGGCATGGAGCCTCATCTGATTCACCGTCATCCTTTCCCAGGTC
>DATJCX010000036.1:0-1804 GCA_035497735.1 Brumimicrobium sp.
CAACGTAGCCGTTGCTGTAGGTGGATTTACGCTGTTATCAATTATTGCATCAACTGTTTCGGTTGATCCTTTGCTATAATTTAAAGTAAACTTCATAGTTACAGGATCAAATGTTGCAGATATAAGGTCACCTTGTACAACAATGGGATCATCGTCATCTGAACAAGAAGTAATAACAAACAACAGTGTGAGTGTTATTAATAGAAGAGAACTTAGTTTTCTCATAATTATCGTGTGTTTAATTTGTATAGAATGTTAGAACAATTTTATATTCAATAGTTTAATGACAACAGCTATTAGTTTTTAGGTATTGGGCGATAGCTATCTGACTTCATGCAATGCCTCTACTTTGGTACAAACAATTATCAAACGGTTTAGTTTCGCACATTACAGTATTTTCAACTTTTATAAGTCGCTGATCTTGTAGAAGTGTAACTTTTAGCAGTTAGCTTTTAGCTTTTTGAAATTTCACGCAAACCATCAATCTCTCACCAACTTCCTAAGAACTAAGAACTAAGACCTAACATCTAATTCCTAATTCATAAGATTTAAGGAATTAACTCCCCTTTCCCCTGACGAATAATTTCTGCCAAGTCTCCAGTGCAATCTACAACAGTTGAGGGTTCCAATCCACCATAACCGCCGTCAATAACTATGTCGACAACTTCTCCCCACTTTTCGTGAATAAGTTCCGGGTCCGTTGCATATTCCAATATCTCGTCTTCTTTGTCTCTTACGGTTGTAGTCAAAATGGGATTTCCCAATTGCAACACCAATTCTCTGATAATATTGTTATCTGGCACGCGTATGCCCACCGTTTTTTTGTTTTTATAAATTCTGGGTAGGGTAGAAGTAGTGTTCAAAATAAAGGTAAAAGGTCCGGGAAGATTTTTGCGCAACAATTTAAATGTTGCTGTATCCACTCTTGCATACTCGCTTATATCGCTGAGGTCGTAACAAATAATGGATAAATTGTTTCTTTGCGGATCAACTCCTTTCAAAGCGTAAATTTTTTCCACCGCACGCACATTTAAAGCATCACATCCAAACGCATATAGCGTATCCGTCGGGTAAATAACGATACCTCCATTACGCAAAACTTCAACAACTTGATCTATTATGCGTTGATTTGGATTTTCTTCATATAACTTTACTAACATATTACAAATGTAAGAAAAAAGCTTATCTGTACAACATTATAAGAATTTTTATAGATTAGATTAAACGCCCGGTAGAGGATTATACGGGTTAAAACAGACCTTCCATAAATTCCTCTACTGTAACATTCGTCATGTAATGCTCTATCCCGATAGTTGTCAATAGTTTCTTTATTTGCTCTTCTTCATGTGGTGCACCTATCAGTAAGTTTTCCAGCTCACTCACATCTCGGGTATTAAAAAAATCGCCAAATATCTTGGCCTTTTTAATTTCACCCTTTTCAACTTCCAAATTTATTTCAATATGGCCACCGTTGGTTTTTATTCCTTTTTGGAAATTGTATTTTGGCGAATGCCCAAAGTTCCAGTTCCAGGTGCCGTACTTTTTTTCAACCAGCTCATTGATGGCATCAATATCAGAATCTGTTAGTTCATAGATTTCTGAATATGCGTACATATTGCGCACATGATTGATAATGCGATCTTCAAATTCCTTTAGCGAAACAGGAGTGGTGAGATGTTCCGAAATATTTGTTACGCGACTACTGATAGATTTTATTGCCTTGTCCTGATACTTTAATGGGTTTAGCTTTAAAGCTTGTGATAAATTGGGTAGTGTGGAGTCGAAAAGAATGGTTCCGTGTTGC